>JAUVZY010000033.1 GCA_030602315.1 Pseudomonadaceae bacterium
ATCGCCGCCAGGGTCAGGCCGTGGCAGCCGAAGGGCGCGAGCAGCAGCGAGCCCAGCGCGCTGCTGTTGATCAGCGGGCTGGCCGGCGTCTGGTAGCCGCAGCTGCGCAGCAGGGCCACGCCAGGGACGAACTGCCCGGTCAGCGCCACCATGATCAGCGGGAAGGCGACATTGAGCATCACCTGCCAGTCCCATTCCGGGGTGATCCACACCGGCGTGGCCAGCCCCCACTCCAGGGTCTTGTTCTGCAGCTCGCCGGTGGCCAGCGCCATGCCGACGCCGACCGCCAGCACGGCGAACACCGCATAGCGCGGCATCACCCGCTTGCCGACCAGGTAGGTAATGAACATCGCCAGCACCAGCAGAGGCTCGGAGCCCAGCGACACGAACAGGTCGGTGCCGAAGCGAAACAGGATGCCGGCGATCATCGCGGCGGCGATGGCCGAGGGCAGCCGCCGCACGAGGCGGTCGAAGGTGCCGGACAGGCCGACCAGCAGGATCACCACGGCGGTGACGATGTAAGCGCCGACCGCCTCGCCCAGGCTGATTTGCGGCAGCAGGCTGACCAACAGCGCCGAACCGGGCGCCGACCAGGCGATGACGATGGGTACGCGGTAGTACAGGCTGAGCCCGATGCTCAAGGCGCCGCTACCGATGGAAATGGTCCAGATCCACGAGGACAGCGCGTCCTGGGGCATGTCTGCGGCGAGCGCGGCCTGGAAGATGATCACCAGGGGCCCGGCGTAGGAAATCACGGTCGCGATGAATCCGGCGACCACGGCGGAGAGTGAAATGTCTCGGATCAACGCTTTCATACCGCCTCGCAAGGTGTTCTTGGCGTCCCTTGAAGGGCCGCTCTTGTTGTCGGGGCCGCTCACGGCGCGGCGCTCGGCGCCCGACCGTTGCGAAGCGGGTCGGGCGCCGAGGGTGGTGGGCCGGCTGGCCCACCGGGTACCGCGGTGACGCTTAGGCGGTCTGCAGGGCGCGCGGGCGCTTGCTGCGCTTCTCGTCTTCGGCGGAGGTCGCCTTGAGCAGCTCGAAGTTGAAGTCGACTTCGGCGAAGCGGCCCTGCACGCCACGGGCGGCAGCAGCCGCGGCGTCTTCGATGAAGCGGATCTCGCCGACCACGCCGTCACGGGTGGCGTAGGCGTAGTCGTCCCACAGGTAGGGGTCGTGCGACAGGTTGATCTGGGTGGTCAGGTGGCGGTAACCCGGCGCCGAGATGAAGAAGTGCACGTGGGACGGACGGTTGCCGTGGCGGCCGAGCAGGTTCAGAGCCTCCTGGGTCGGGCCTTCGGGCTTGCAGCAGTAGCCGGACGGCACGATGGTGCGGGCTTTGTAGCGGCCTTCGGCGTCGGTGATGATGCGACGGCGCAGGTTGAACTCGGACTGGCTCTTGTCGAAGTACGAGTAGTTGCCCTTGGTGTTGGCGTGCCACAGGTCAACGGTGGCGCCGGCCACCGGCTTGCCTTCGGTATCGACTACCTGGCCTTCGAGGAACATCACGGTGGCGTCAGTCTCGCTGCCGTCGTCCATGCGTGCTTCGCCCTGGCAGATCGGTGCGCCGGCCACGTACAGCGGGCCTTCGATGGTACGCGGCGTGCCGCCGGTGATGCCGATCTGGGCATCCTTGGCTTCGCCCAACAGGTCGAGGAAGTGCTCAAGGCCGAGGCCGGCGATCAGCAGGCCGACTTCGAAGTCCTTGCCCAGACGGTTCATGTAGTCGACGGCGAACCAGAACTCGTCTTCGGTCACTTCCAGGTCTTCAACGATCTTGGCCAGATCGTTGACGATGCGCCGCATCAGCGTCTTGACGCGGGTGGAGCCTTCGTCGTTATTGAAGCCGCAGGCTTCGTCGAACAGCTTCTGCACTTGCTCGGTGTGGGAGATTTTTACGGTCATGTCGGTACTCTCGCTTTCGGTTTTGTTATTGGCTGAGTCGATCAGCGGTCATCGGCATGGATGGACGAGGGGTGCCGGCACAGGGGCGTGACCTCGATGTCCATGTAGGGGAACAGCGGCAGCTGCATCAGGGTGTCGTGCAGCGCCTCGACGCTCGGTACGTCGAACACGCTGTAGTTGGCGTACTGGCCGGCGATGCGCCACAGGTGGCGCCAGGTGCCCTCGCGCATCAGGCGCTGGGCCAGTTCCTTCTCGTCGGCCTTGATCTGCGCGGCACGGGTCGGGTCCATGTCGTGCGGCAGCTTCACGGTCATCTTTACGTGGAAGAGCATGGGCTTCTCCTTGGGTTAGCGACGGGCGAAGCGCGCCAGGCGCTCTTCGTCCAGGGTCAGGCCGAGGCCGGGGGTACGCGGCACGTGCAGTTCGAAGTCGCGGTAAACCGGCGCCTCGGTGACCACGTCCTCGGTCAGAAGCAGCGGGCCGAACAGCTCGGTGCCCCAGGTCAGCTTGTCGAGGGTGAGGAAGGCATGGGCCGCCGCGAGCGTGCCGACGGCGCCTTCGAGCATGGTCCCGCCGTACAGCGAGATGCCCGCCGCACGGGCGATCTGCGCGGTACGCAGGACGGCGCGCGGGCCGCCGTTCTTGGCGATCTTCAGGGCGAAGATGCTGGCGGCGCCCTCGGCGGCGAGGTTGAAGGCATCCTCGACGCTCTCGATGGACTCGTCGGCCATGATCGGTGCCGGGCTGCGCTGGTTCAGGCGAACCTGACCGGCGCGGTTGGTGC
Organism: Pseudomonadaceae bacterium; assembly: GCA_030602315.1. Classification (GTDB taxonomy): domain Bacteria; phylum Pseudomonadota; class Gammaproteobacteria; order Pseudomonadales; family Pseudomonadaceae; genus Azomonas. The sequence goes on from JAUVZY010000033.1 coordinate 2,687, forward strand.
GGGCGATCGGCTGCTCGATCAGGTCGATGCCGTTGTCGCCCAGCACCTGGCAGGCGCGGATGGCGACCGACTCCTCCCAGGACTGGTTGACGTCGACCCGCACGCTGGCGCGCTCGCCCAGCGCCTCCTTGATAGCGATGACATGGCGCAGGTCGCGGCTGACCTCGCCGGCACCGATCTTCAGCTTGAAGAGGCGGTGACGACGCAGGTCGAGCATGCGCTCGGCTTCCTCGATGTCCTTGGCGGTGTCGCCGGAGGCCAGCGTCCAGGCCACTTCCAGGCCATCGCGCACCCGCCCGCCGAGCAGTTCGCTGACCGGCAGCCCGAGGCGCTTGCCCTGGGCGTCCAGCAGCGCCGACTCAAGGCCGGACTTGGCGAAGGTGTTGCCCTTGGCCGCCTTGTCCAGGCGCAGCATGCAGGCGTTGATGTTGGTCGCGTCCTGCCCGATAAGCAGCGGAGCCAGGCGTTGATCGATGTTGCACTTGATGCTTTCCGGTCCTTCGGTGGCGTAGGCCAGGCCGCCGATGGTGGTGGCCTCCCCTATCCCTTCGATACCGTCGGCGCAGCGCACGCGGATGATCACCAGGGTCTGGTTCTGCATGGTGTGCATCGCCAGTTGGTGCGGCCGGATCGTCGGCAGGTCGACGATGGTGGCCTCGATGCGTTCGATCAAAACTTGGCTCATGGGGCTATTTCCGTACGGGGGCTCAGGCCTGGGAACCGGCGAGCGCGGAGGGGCGCACGCTGGACGGCGAGCTGAGGGCGAACAGGGTCATGGCGATCGCGGCGATCACGCCCGGCAGGGCAAAGGCCATGAAGTTGAGTTGCAGCGGCAGGTTGATGCCGAGCAGGGCACCACCGAGCAGCGGGCCGACGATGGCGCCGTTGCGGCCGACACCCGAGGCCCAGCCCAGGCCGGTGGAGCGGATCGACAGGCCGTAGAACTGCGCGGCACCGGCGTAGAGCAGGATCTGGGTACCGATGGTGGTGGCACCGGCCACGGCGATCAGCGCGTAGAGCAGCGGCGTCGGGCTCTTGAAGCCGAGCAGGCTGATCGACACGGCGGCGGTGACGAAGAAGCACACCATCACCTTGGTCAGGTTGTAGCGGTCGCCCAGGTAGCCACCGAGGATCGCGCCGGCCATGCCGCCGAAGTTCAACGCGAGCAGGAACGACAGGCTCGAACCCAGGCTGTAGCCGGCGTTGGCCATCAGCTTCGGCAGCCAGGAGCTCAGGGCGTAGACCATCAGCAGGCAGCAGAAGAACGATACCCAGATGCACAGGGTGCGCAGCGCACGGCCTTCGCGGAACAGCTCGAGCACCGAGGCGCCACGGCCCTTGGTGTCCACCAGTTCCAGCTGGTCGTTGGCGTTGATGGTCTTGCTCGGATCGACCTGAGCCAGCAGTGCGCGGGCTTTGTCGTGCTTGCCCTGACGGACCAGGAAGCCGATCGACTCAGGCAGCAGCCAGAGGATCAGCGGCAGCAGCAGCAGCGGAATGGCGGCGGCGAAGAACATCGACTCCCAGCCGAAACGCGGCAGCATGTAGATACCCACGCCGGCCGAGAGCATGCCGCCCAGCGAGTAGCCGCTGAACATCACGGCGACCAGGGTGCTGCGCAGACGCTTGGGCGCGTACTCGTTCATCAGCGCCACGGCATTGGGCATCAGGCCCCCGCAGCCAAGCCCGGCGATGAACCGGCAGATGCCGAATTCGGTCGGGTTGCTGGCAAAGCCGTTGATGATGGTGGCGGTGGAGAACAGCACGAAGCAGATCGCGATGCCCTTTTTGCGGCCGATCTTGTCGGCCAGGGTGCCGAAGACCAGCGCACCGAACATCATGCCGAACAGCGCGTAGCTGCCCAGTGCGCCGGCTTCCAGCGGCGTCAGGCCCCACTCCTTCATGATTACCGGCAGGACCACGCCGAAGATGAACAGGTCGTAACCGTCGAAGATCAGCAATAGCGCGCAGAGCACCATCACCATCCAGTGGAACCGGTTGAAGCGTGCGCCGTCGATGACGCCGTGTACGTCGACTTTTTGCATGGCAAGACTCGCTGTTGTTGTTGTTAAAAGTCGGCCCGAAAGGCTCGGGCTAGGCCGTATGTAAAAGAGGTACGCGTGGCCAAGGGGGGAGCACCACGCGCACCTGTCAACCGGTCAACCGAGGTCGCCGCCGCCCACCGGCAGGGTCACGCCGGTGATGTAGGAGGCCTCGTCCGAGGCCAGGAACAGAATCGCCCCGGCCTGCTCGTCGATGGTTCCGTAGCGCTTCATCAGGCTGCTGTGGATCGTCTGGTCGACGATCTGCTGGTACCAGCGCTGGTCCTGCTCGCTCTGCTCGGCGCTATTGCGCGGGATGCGCCGCGGCGGCGCCTCGGTGCCGCCGGGCGCGGTGGCGTTGACGCGAATGCCACGCTCGGCGTTCTCGAACGCCAGGCACGCGGTCAGTGCGTTGACCCCGCCCTTGGCCGCGCCGTACGGCACGCGGTTGACCCCGCGGGTGGCGATGGAGGAGACGTTGACGATGGCGCCGGCGCCCTGCGCGAGCATGTACGGCAGCGCGGCATGGCAGCACCACAGGGTGGGGAACAGCGAGCGGCGCACTTCGGCCTCGATCTCGTGCGCCTGGTAGTGCTCGAACGGCTTGGCCCAGATGGTCCCGCCGACGTTGTTGATGAGGATGTCGAGGCGGCCGAAATGGGCCTTGGCCGCGTCCATCACGCGATGGCAGTCGGCGAACTGCTCGAGGTCGGCGGTCAGGGTCAGCACGTTGGCACCCTGGCCACCCAGCTGGTCGGCCAGCTCGTGGACCAGCTCGGAGCGGTCCACCGCCACCAGCAAACCGCCCTCCTCGCTGAACCGTTCGGCGACGCGACGGCCGATGCCCTGGGCGGCGCCAGTGATGACCGCGACCTTGTCCTGAAAGCGCTTGTTCATGGATTTCACCTACGTTGCAAACATTCAGCGGGCGCAGCCGTCCCCTGCGCCCGCCGGGCGGCGGGCCGGGAAGTCAGGCTGAGCGGCCCGCGCGGGCCGGTTGAGGCGTCAGGCGCTGGCGGCGAACTTCTCGTAGAAGAAGTTGGCCGGGGCGATGCCCTGCGCGCGGATGAACTGGCTCACGGCCTCCACCATCGGCGGCGGGCCGCACAGGTAGATGTCCACCTCGCCGTCGTTCAGGTGCTGGGGCGCGATGTGCTGGGTGACGTAGCCCTTTTGCGGATAGCTGCTATCGGGGCTGGCCACGCAGGCGCTGTAGGTGAAGTTGGGGATCTGCTGGGCGAACGCCTCGAGCTTGTCCATTTCCACCAGATCGTGGTCATGGGTGACCCCGTAGATCAGGTGCAGCGGATGGTCGCTGCCTTGTGCGGCGATCTTCTCGAGCATCGCGGTGAACGGCGCCAGGCCGGTGCCACCGGCGAGCAGCAGCAGCGGGCGCTTGATCTCGCGCAGGTAGAAGCTGCCCAGCGGGCCGGCCAGGGTCAGGCTGTCGCCGGCCTTGGCCAGGTTGGTGAGAAAGCTGCTCATCAGCCCGCCGGGAACGTTGCGGATCAGGAAGCTGACCTCGCCGTTCTTCTGCATCGAGCTGAAGGAATAGGCGCGGGTCTGATCGGAGCCCGGCACCTTGAGATTCACGTACTGGCCCGGCAGGAACGCCAGCTGGGTCAGCGCGTCGCCCTTGAGCGACAGCGCGATGGTGCTCTCGGAGAGCTTGCGCACTTCGCTGATGGCGGCTTCGAAACTCGCCTGGGCGGTCTTGCAGACCTGCGAAGACGCCGGCACGCGCACCACGCAGTCGCTCTGGGCGACCATCTGGCAGGTCAGCACATAGCCCTGGGCGGCTTCGTCTTCGGAAAGCGCGTCGTCGATGTACTCCTCGCCGAGGTCGTACTGGCCGGCTTCGGCGAAGCACTTGCACGCACCGCAGGCGCCATCACGGCAATCGAGGGGAATGTTGATGCCCTGGCGGTAAGCGGCATCAGCGACGGTTTCGCCAACCTTGGCTTCGATGAAGCGGGTGACCCCGTCTTCGAAATTCAGTGCGATCTTGTGGCTCATGGCGCACCTCGCTTGTAGGGCTTTCTTGTTTTATGCGCATGGCAGGCCATGCGCGCACGCAAGGCGGGCAGCCGGTCGAGGGGCGACCGACCGCCCGGTGACTCAGATGTGGTACACGTCGATCACCTGGCGAACGTAGTCGTTCTTCAGGACCACCTTCTTCTCCTTGATCAGCGGGTTCGCACCGCGCGTATCGAGGGTGTAGAAGCTGGTGCCGTAGAAGTGGTCGACGGTCTTGTAGCGAAAGCTCAGGGTGTGCCAGTTGAAGCGCACCTTGACGAAGCCCTCGCCCTGCTCGACCAGCTCCAGGTTGGTGATGTTGTGCGACGTGCGGGTATCGGGAATCGTCGCGCTGGACCGCTCGGTCTTGATGCGGAACACGCGGTCTTCCAGACCACTGCGGTTGCCGTACCAGATCAACGAGATATCGGTCTGCGGGTTTTCCACCAGCTCGTCGTTGTCATCCCAGGACGGCATCCAGAAGGTGGCGTCCGGGGCGTACATCTCCAGCCACTCTTCCCACTGCTTCTCGTCCAGGTGACGGGCTTCGCGATAGAGGAAGTCGCGAACGGCCTCATAGCTCATGCTCATTTACGCGCCCTCCACGTGAATCAGCTGGGACTGCTCTTTCTCCAGGGCCTTTTTCATCTGGTCGCGCCAGTAGCCGTGCTGGACCACGTACAGGCCTTCGTCCTCGGTGCGCGCACCGGAGAGCTTGGGATGCAGGTCGATCTGCTGGGCGCTTTCGTCGGCGCCTTCGATCCAGTGCGCGGCACCGCGGGACATGTCGTTCCACTCCAGGGCGCGGCCCATGAAGCCTTCCTGACAGGCGCGGAACTCTTCCAGGTCGTCCGGCGTGGCCATGCCGGAGACGTTGAAGAAGTCTTCGTACTGACGGATGCGGCGGGCACGGGCCTCGGCGCTCTCGCCCTTGGGCGCGATGCAGTAGATGGTGACTTCGGTCTTGTTGACGGAAATCGGCTTGGCGATACGCAACTGCGAGCCGAACTGGTCCATCAGGTACAGGTTCGGGTACAGGCACAGGTTGCGCGAGTGGCCGATCATCCAGTCCGCGCGGGCCTCGCCGAACTCGGCCACCAGGCGCTCGCGCTGGGAGAACAGCGGACGGTCTTCGGGGTTGTCCCAGCGGGTCCACAGCAGCATGTGGCCGTTCTCGAAGGAGTAGAAACCACCGCCCTTCTTGCCCCAGCCGCCGGCGCTCATGGCGCGGATGTCGTCGCCGGCTTCCTTGAGCTTGCGCTGCTGCTGGGTGGCGGCGTAGTTCCAGTGCACCGCGGTGACGTGGTAGCCGTCGGCACCGTTCTCGGCCTGCAGCTTCCAGTTGCCGTCGAAGACGTAGGTGGAGGAGCCGCGCAGGACTTCCAGACCCTCGGGGGACTGGTCGACGATCATGTCGATGATCTTCTTCGATTCGCCGAGGAACTCCTCCAGCGGGGCGACGTCGGCACTCAGGCTGCCGAACAGAAAACCACGGTAGGACTCGAAGCGGGCGACCTTCTTGAGGTCATGCGAGCCGTTGCAGTCGAAGCTTTCCGGGTAGCCGGCTTCCTTGGGGTCCTTCACTTTCAGCAGTTTGCCGGTGTTGCTGAAGGTCCAGCCGTGGAACGGGCAGGTATAGGTCGCCTTGTTGCCGCGCTTGAAGCGGCACAGCGTCGCGCCGCGATGGCTGCAGGCGTTGATGAAGGCGTTGAGCTCACCGTCCTTGCTGCGGGCGATGAAGATCGGCTGCCGCCCCATGGTGGTGGTGTAGTAGTCGTTCTTCTCGGGAATCTGGCTCTCGTGGGCGAGGTAGATCCAGTTGCCTTCGAAGATGTGCTTCATCTCGAGTTCGAACAGTGCCGGGTCGGTGAACATCTCTCGCTTGCAGCGATAGATGCCCTTCTCCTTGTCTTCTTCCAGCAGCGAATCGAGGTAGTCGAATCCCAGGGACATGGCCAGGGCCTCCATTGTTATTGTGTGCCTCGGGGCCAAGGTTACGTACAGCCATACGAGCGCCCTATCCGATTCCTGCAGGATCACTATCCGTTTTCTGCAAGGTGACGATTTGCCGCAGGCAGGCGCGCACGCCCGCCGCCCGCGCAGCGGGTGACAGGACCAGTGAAGGGAAGCGCGAGGACGCCGGCCGCATGGGCCGGCGCAGGGCGTCAGTGATGGCGACGCAGGGTGTCGGACGGCAGCTCGCCGAAGGCGCTCTTGTAGCTCTCGGAGAAACGCCCCAGGTGCAGGAAGCCGTAATCGAGGGCGATTTCGGTGACATTGCGCACTGCCGCCGTGGGGTCGCAGAGCCGGCTGTGGATGCGCTCGAGCTTCTTCTGGCGAATGTAGGATTTGGGCGTGGTGCCGGCGTGACGCTCGAACAGCTGGTACAGCGAGCGCTGGCTCATGTGCGCCAGCTGCGCCAGCTGCTCCACGGAAATGTCCTGCTTGAGGTGCTGCTCGATGTAGTCGGCGATGCGCGAGAACGACGGGCAGCTGACCGACAGCGGCTCGAGCTGAACATTGTTGCTCATGCTCGACAGCAGCTTGCCGGCGATGATCCGGCAGTACTGCTCCTGGATCAGCGGCATGCTACGTTCGGCCTCGGCCTCCTGGCAGATCAGCGCCAGCAGGCTGTCCAGCCCCTCGAGTTCGCGCAACTGGTGGCGGCTCTCGCAAAAGCGGATGCGACCGTCGGGGGCGTGCCAGTTGTTCTCGCTGCAGGCCTGCTCGAGAAACGAGGCCGGCATCTTCAGGATGAACTTCTCGCAGTCTTCGGAATAGGTCAGGTCCACTGGATCGTCGGGGTTGATCAGCAGCAGCTCGCCGGGCTCGAAACAATGCTCCTCGCCCCGACCGCCACGCCACAGGCACTGCCCCTTGTGCAGCACCTGCAGGTGGTAAATGGTTTCCAGCGCCGGCGAGGTCACCCGCACGGTGCCGCCATAGCTGATCTGGCACAGGTCCAGCCGGCCGAACTTGCGGTGGCTCAGGCTGGCCTGCGCCCCGCCGCTGCGCGGCAATACGATCGAGTGAGCGCCGACGTGTTCGTTGACGTATTCGGAGACGGCATGCGGATCGGCGCGCTCGAAGATCCTGCTTTTGCTCTTGAGCAGACTGTCCATCACCAGGCACCTGTAATTGTTTTTGATAGATGCGGCGGACGAATGCACTGCACGCGGCAATGGCATTATTCCTACGTCCAAAGTAGACATTTGTCGCGCGGGCCGGGCAAGCCGACCAAAGACCAAGCGGCCGATAACCGCACATGCGCCGACCAGCGGTCGTTCCCGCCGATCGCCGCCGAGCGTTCGCCCGACGGCGGCAGCTTGCTCAGCCGCGCAGGAACGCCAGCACCGGGGCGGTGAACGCCGCGCCCGCCTCGACGTTGGACAGGTGCGCCGCCTCCAGCGCCAGCAACTGCGCGCCGGGAACCCGCGCACGGATGAACTCGCCGTGCTCCACGGTGGTGACCGGGTCCTGGGTGCCACAGACCACCAGCGTCGGCGCGCTGACCGCACCGAGCAGCTCGCGGTAGTCGGCATCGCGCACCGCCGCGCAGTTGGCGGCATAGCCGTCCGGCGAGGTGCTGGCGATCATCTCGGTGATCCGCGCCGCCGCCGACGGATGAGCCTGGGCGAACCCCGGGGTGAACCAGCGGGCAATGGAAGCATCGCGCATGTCGCGCATGGCCTGCTGGCGGCCGAGGCGAACCATCTCGATACGCTCGTTCCACACCTGATCGGTGCCGATCTTCGCCCCGGTGTTGCACAGCACCAGTCGCTCGAGCCGCGCACCGGCATGAATGCCCAGCCACTGGCCGATCAGCCCGCCCATGGACAGGCCGCAGAAGGAAAAGCGCTGGATGCCCAGCGCATCGAGCATCGCCAGCACATCGCGGCCGAGCTGCTCGATGCTATACGGGCCGGGGGTGACGCTGGACTCGCCGTGGCCACGGGTGTCGTAGCGCAGCACGCGAAAATGCTCGGCGAACGCCGGGATCTGCTCGTCCCACATGTGCAGGTTGGTGCCCAGGGAGTTGGACAGCACCAGCACCGGCGCGCCCTCCGGGCCATCGAAACGGTAATTCAGGCTGGCATCGGCCAGTTGTACGGTCGGCATGTCGTTCTCGCTCGTTGTTGCCCGGCGCACCCCGGCAGGCTTGGCCCCTGCGGCGAATGCTCCGGTCGTTTTTTTAAAAGCCGCGCGCTCTTCCCGCTGGCCGTAGCTCCAACTTCGGATGGGGCATGTTCGTAGGGTGGACAACGGCAAAGCCTTGTCCACCAGCCCCCCCCCGGCGCGCGGCGGACAATCGCTACGCGAGTTGTCCACCCTACAACCGGGTCACGCGCCCCGTTGCAAGCGGAGCCCGCCATTCGCGTAGGGTGGACAACGGCAAAGCCTTGTCCACCAGCCACCCTGCAACGCGCGGCCGACAATCGCTACGCGAGTTGTCCGCCCTACAACCGGGTCACGCCCCCCGGTGTAAGCGGAGCCCGCCACTCTCGTAGGGTGGACAACGGCGCAGCCTTGTCCACCAACCCACCCCCGCAGCGCGCGGCGCGCGCCGGACAATCGCTATGCGAGTTGTCCACCCTACGCCGGCCGGATTCACGCGCCCCGGTACAAGCCAGGCCCGGCATTCGCGTAGGGTGGACAACGGCGCAGCCTTGTCCACCAACCCCACCGCCGCAGCGCGCGGCGGACAATCGCTATGCGAGTTGTCCGCCCTACGCCGGCCGGATTCACGCGCCCCGGTACAAGCCAGGGCCGCATTCTCGTAGGGTGGACAACGGCGCCGCCTTGTCCACCGGCCTGTCAGACTCTTTCCACCGCCAGCGCCAGACCCTGGCCGACGCCCACGCACATGGTCGCCAGCCCGAGCTTGCCGCCGGATTTTTCCAGCGCATGGACCGCGGTCATCACCAGGCGTGCGCCGCTCATGCCGAGCGGGTGGCCGAGGGCGATGGCGCCGCCGTTGGGGTTCACTCGGGCGTCATCATCCGCCAGGCCCAGCTCGCGGGTCACTGCCAGGCCCTGGGCGGCGAAGGCCTCGTTCAGCTCGATCACGTCGAAGTCAGCCACCGCCTTGCCCAGGCGCTCGCAGAGTTTCTTCACCGCCGGCACCGGGCCGATGCCCATGACCCGCGGGGCGACGCCGGCGCTGGCCATGCCCAGCACCCGGGCGCGCGGGGTCAGGCCGTATTTCTTCACCGCCTCGGCCGAAGCCAGGATCATCGCCGCCGCGCCGTCGTTGACGCCCGAGGCGTTGCCGGCGGTGACGGTCTTGCCCTCGCCGTTGACCGGCTTGAGCTTGGCCAGGGCCTCGGCGGTGGTGTCGGCGCGCGGGTGCTCGTCGGTGTCCACCACGGTCTCGCCCTTCCTGGTCTTGATCATCACCGGGACGATTTCCTCGGCGAAGAAGCCGGCCGCCTGGGCCGCTGCGGTGCGCTGCTGGCTGCGCAGGGCGAAGGCATCCTGGTCGGCGCGGCTCACCCGATAGTCGTCGGCCACGTTGTCGGCGGTCTGCGGCATGGCGTCGACGCCGTACTGGGCCTTCATCAGCGGGTTGATGAAGCGCCAGCCGATGGTGGTGTCCTCGAGCGTCATGTTGCGCGAGAAGGCGGCCTCGGCCTTGCCCATCACGAATGGCGCGCGGGACATGGACTCCACGCCGCCGGCGATCGCCAGCTCCAGTTCGCCCGCGGCGATGGCACGGGCGGCCGTGCCGACTGCATCCATGCCCGAGGCGCACAGGCGGTTCAACGTCACGCCCGGCACGCTGTCCGGCAGCCCGGCGAGCAGCGCGGCCATGCGCGCCACGTTGCGGTTGTCCTCGCCGGCCTGGTTGGCGCACCCGAGGAAGACTTCCTCGACGGCGGCCGGGTCCAGCTGCGGGTTGCGCGCCAACAGCGCCTTGAGCGGAATCGCCGCCAGGTCATCGGCGCGCACGGCGGAAAGCGCGCCGCCGAAACGGCCGATAGGCGTGCGCACGGCGTCGCAGATGAATACCTCGCGGGTCATTCCTCACCCCCTTGCTGGCCGTGGGCGGCGGCGGTGCGGGCCTCCAGGGCGCGCAAGGCCTCCAGCTCCTCGGCGCGCGGCGCTTCGGTGGTGCCGACCTGCTCGGCGAAGCGGATCGGCCAGCCGGTGTTCTCGATCACCTGCTCGCGGGTCACGCCCGGGTGCAGCGCGGTGACGATGAATTCGTGGGTGCCCTCTTCCGGCTCCATGATGCACAGGTCGGTGATGATCGCCACCGGACCGGCGCCCGGCAGGCCGAGCTGCTGGCGGTGGTCGCCGCCCTCGCCGTGACCGACCGAGGTGATGAACGCCAGCTTGTCGACGAAGGTGCGGTGCGACTGCTTGAGGATGATCAGCACCTGCTTGGCGCTGCCGGCGATCTCCGGCGCGCCACCGGCGCCCGGCAGACGCACCTTGGGCTGGTGGTAGTCGCCGATCACGGTGGTGTTGATGTTGCCGTACTTGTCCACCTGCGCGGCGCCGAGAAAGCCCACGTCGATGCGCCCGCCCTGCAGCCAGTAGCGGAAGATCTCGCCGGTCGGCACCACGGTGTCGGCGGTTTCGGCCAGCTCGCCGTCGCCGATCGACAACGGCAGCACGCTCGGCTTGGCGCCGATCGGGCCGGATTCGTAGATCAGCACCACGTCCGGGGCGTGGGTCAGACGCGCCAGGTTGGCGGCCTTGGACGGCAGGCCGATGCCGACGAAGCAGACGCTGCCATTGCCCAGGCGGCGGGCGGCGGCGACGGTCATCATTTCGTTGGTGCTGTAGTTGCTGGTGGTCTGCGCGCTCATCACTTGGCCTCCTGCAGCTTGGCCTGGTAGCCGGCGAAATCGGCGGTACCGCGAATGTAGGTGTCGATCCAGGCGGTGAACGCCTCGCGGTCGCGGGCGATCGGGTCCCAGGCCTGGTAGAAGCGGTTGTCGCGCTCGTAATAGCCATGCGCGTAGGACGGATGCGCCCCGCCCGGTACCCGGCAGACGGCGGTCAGCGCCCAGGTGGGCAGCACGCAGGCATTCATCGGCGCCTGGAGGTCATCGACGATTTCCTCGACGGTGACGATGCAGCGCCTGGCGGCCAGCGCGGCCTCCTTCTGCACCCCGAGGATGCCCTGGATCAGCACGTTGCCCTGGCGGTCCGCCTTCTGCGCGTGAATCACGGTGACGTCCGGGCGCACGCTCGGCACGGCGGCGAGCACTTCCCCGGTGAACGGACAGGTCACCGACCTGATCAGCGGGTTGACCTTGGGCAGATCGGAGCCGGCGTAGGCGCGCAGCACCGCGAACGGCAGGCCCGAGGCGCCAGCCACGTAGGCGTTGGCCAGGTCGGCGTGGCTGTGCTCTTCAATCTCCAAAGGCTGCGGCCAGCCCTTCTCCACCGCGTCGCGCAGGCGGTGCAGCGAGCCGACGCCGGGGTTGCCGCCCCAGGAGAAGATCAGCTTCTTCGCGCAGCCGGCGCCGATCAGCAGGTCGTAGACCAGGTCGGGGGTCATGCGCACCAGGGTCAGATCCTGCTTGGCCTGACGCACGATTTCATGGGCGGCGGCAGTCGGGATCAGGTGGGTGAAGCCTTCCAGGGCGACGGTGTCGCCGTTCTGGACGAAGCGCTCGATGGCGTCTTTGAGCGTGAGGAGTTCAGCCATGGGTCGAATCTCGTGTGGTTTGCAGTGCGCGAGGGTGGCGCTGAGCAAACGGTAACGAGTCGAGCGCGGGCGAAACAATGCGTTAATCGGTTATCCGTTCGATAATCGAACGAAACAGCCGTGCGCCCACCGCGATAAGAGGCGGGAAAAATGCGAGGGGTGAGTACGCCCGCACGGAGCGAGCGCCGGTCGATCAATGAAACAGGCGGGTGCTCAATTCGCGGCTGGCTTCGAGCAGCACCGGCAGGAAACGGCTTTCCAGCTCCTGACGCGAGGTGCGCCCGGCATGGGTGCCGACGTTGAGCGCGGCCAGCACGCGGCCGGAGGAGTCGCGCAGCGGCACCGCCAGCGAGCGCAGGCCCTGCTCCATTTCCTGGTCGACGATCACCCAGCCCTGCTGGCGCACGCGGGCGATTTCCTCGCGCAGCGCTTCGACGGTGTGCAGCGTGCGACTGGTACGCACCTGCAGGTCGGCCCGCGCCAGGTAGTCCTCCAGCTCGTGCGCATCCAGCGCCGCCAAGAGGATACGGCCCATGGAGGTGCAATACGCCGGCAGGCGGCTGCCGACGCTCAGGTCCACCGAAATGAGTCGCTGCGGCGTGGCCGACCGCGCCACATAGAGCACCTCGTCCCCCTCCAGGGTGGCCATCGAACAGGCCTCGTGCAGCCGCTCGCTGAGCGCATCGAGCACCGGCTGGGCAGTGACCGCCAGCGGCGTGGACGACAGGTACGCATGGCCGAGGGTCAGCACCTTGGGCAACAGCGACCAGGTGCGCCCGTCGGTGGTGACGTAGCCAAGCTGCATCAGCGTGTGCAGGCAGCGGCGCACCGCCGCGCGGGAGATGTCGGTGCGGTGGCTGATCTGCGCGATGGTCAGCTGGCGCTTGCGCTCCTGAAACGCATGAATCACCGCCAGCCCGCGGGCCAGCGAGGTCATGAAGTTCGGATCGCCGGTCAGCGCCTCGATGCGCTGGCCCGGAGTGAGCGGCGCAGGCGAAGCGGCAGAAGGCTGGTCGGCACTGTCCACGGTAATTCCTCGACGCGGGACGGGGGGCAGAGCTTAACCGCACATCGCTGTTTGCGCCTATGCGGCGAACGGGGCCGAACGCCGCTCAGACGCGCTCGATACGGTCATCGAGAATGCGGATCTGGCCCTGCTTGTACAGCCCGCCGATGGCCTTCTTGAAGCTGCCCTTGCTGACGCCGAACAGCCGCACGATGTCTTCGGCGGCGCTCTTGTCGCTGACGGCGAGCACGCCGCCGGCCTGCTCGAGCTTGTCCAGAATCGCCTGCTGCAGCGCGTCGGCGCCCTCGCGGCCAGGGGCCTGCAGGGTCAGGCTGATGCGCCCGTCGGGGCGGACCTCGCGGATATAGCCCTTCTCGCGCTGGCCGGTGCGCAGCGGCTTGAACACCTCGTTGCGGTGGATCAGGCCCCAGTGCTGGCCCTCGATGATCGCCTTGAAGCCCAGGTCGGTTCGCTCGACCACCAGCAGCTCGACCGGCTGGCCGGCCCGGTAGCGCGGCGGGGTCTGGTCGAGGAAGCGGTCCAGGCGCGCGGTGGCGGTGATGCGCCGGGTGCGCGGGTCGAGATAGACATACACCACGCAGGTATCGCCGACCTGCAGCGGGCGCTTTTCTTCCGAATGCGGCAGCAGCAGGTCCTTGGGCAGGCCCCAGTCGAGGAACAGGCCGATGCGGTTGATCTCCACCACCTTCAGCCCGGCGAACTGGCCAACCTGCACGCGCGGGCGCTGGGTGGTGGCGATCGGCCGGTCCTCGCTGTCGAGGTAGAGAAATACCTTGAGCCAGTCACCGGGCTCGACCGCCTCATCGCGCGGGATGTAGCGCTTGGGCAGGAGGATCTCGCCGAGATCGCCGCCGTCCAGGTAGAGGCCGAAGCTGGTGTGCTTGGTGATTTGCAGACGGTTGTATTGTCCGATCGCGGCCATGGGACGGTCCTGTTGAGTGGGCGGCGGATTCTAGCAGCGCCGCCTACCCAGCGTAGAACATCAGTTTGGCCAGCACGACAATGGCCAGCATCTGCGCCAGCACCATCCACTCCAGCAGCTGACGTCGGCCAGGCGACAGAGCGCCGCGCCGGGCCAGCAGCGCGACCAGGGCGAACGACAGCACCAGCGTAAGCGCCAGGGTGATTTTCAGGCTCAGCAGCAAGGCGAAGCGGCTGGCCAGCGGATCGGCGAGCACGGCCCGGTAGTGCCAGAGCAAGCCGAGGCCGGCGCCGTACAACAGCACGACCACGCCGTGCAGCACCCGGCGGCTCTGCGCGCTCCAGCCGGCCTCGAGCTGGCCCTGTGCGGTTTCGTCCAGCCCGCGCCGGGCGCGGCGCAGCACCGCGAGCTGGGCGAACCAGGTGCCGATGAAGGCCACCGCCGCCAGCAGGTGGGCCAGCTGCAACAGCAGGTAGGTCATGGTCGGCCCCGCTACGGTGCCGCGCTCGCCACGTTGTCGCTGCCGGCGCCGTTGAACAGACGGAAGGTGTAGTGCACGCCTTCAGTCACGCGCGCCTCGTCGAGCTGCCCGGCCTGGGCGTCGAGTTCCTTGACGAAGCGCGGCCAGAGCGGCTCATCGAGCCGGTGGCAGAGATAGCCGAGCGCGCCGTGCGACCAGGCGCGGTCGCCTTCCTGCATGCGCTTGCCGAGCATGCGGCTGCCCATCCGCGAGCCCTCCATCACATAGGCGGCGCCCCACAGCCAGGCGTCGTCGGTGGGGATTTCCAGCGCCGGCGGGACCGGCACCGGCATGCCCAGCGCCTCGAGATCCGCGGCCAGCGCGAAGCGGCGACGGCGGGTCTGCCAGTCGGGCAGCAGGCGCTCGATACCGGCGCGCTCGAAGGCTTCCTCCAGGGGAAACAGCGCCTGCGCATGGGCCTGCAGGAAGCGGCCGTAGCCTTCGGGCGTGCTCAGCGGATAGGTGGAAAACACATCATCCACGCCTTGGTGCCAGGCGGCGGATATCCGTCGCAGGCGTTCTCTCAAGCCTTCCATCAACGCGTCTCCATTGAATGTGTTGTCGGTGCCGGTGATTTGCAAGGTATGCGCCAGAACAGCGTCTGTGCCGCCCCGGCAGGTGATAAGCGCTGAAGCTGCCATGATCGGACCGGCCGCAGCGCCCGCTGTCGCATGTCGGGCATCGGCGGGACGTGGCGACGTCCCGCGCCGCCGCCCGCCTCGTTCGCCCCTCAGGGCATCAGGTAGGAGGAGCGGGTCAGCCCCAGACGCAGCGCATCGAGGAACTGGTTGCGCTCGCGCGCCTCGAGCCCGGCGCTGGCGACCTTGTCGCGGTAATGGCTCATCAGCTCCTCGGGCGACAGGTGCACATAGCGCAGCATGTCCTCGATGGTGTCGTGGGTCTCGATTCCGGCGTGGTAGCAGCTGCCGTCGGCGCGCTGGTAGACGTTCACCGAGTCGGTGTCACCGAACAGGTTGTGCATGTCGCCGAGAATTTCCTGGTAGGCGCCGACCAGGAACACGCCGAGAAAATACTCCTCGCCCGGGCGCAGCTCATGCGCCGGCATGCTCGATTCGATGCTCTGCTCGTCGACGTAGTGCTTGATCTTGCCGTCCGAGTCGCAGGTCAGATCCTGCAGCACGGCGCGGCGTACCGGCTCCTCGTCGAGGCGCTGCAGAGGCACGATGGGCAGGATCTGGTCGATCGCCCAGGTGTCGGGCAGGCTCTGGAACACCGAGAAGTTGCAGATGTACTTGTCGGCCAGCTTGTCGTTGAGCTCGTCGAGCACCGCCCGGTGCGAACGCTGACGCGCCTTGAGCTGGTCATGCAGGCGCCGGCAGATGGCGAAGTAGCTCTGCTCGGCCAGCGCCTTCTGTGCCAGGCTCAGCTTGCCGGCCGCGTACTGGGCGTTCGCCTCGCTGATGTAATGGGTGGCGCGCCAGTAGGTTTCGGTGACCATCTCCGGGTCGCTCGGGCCGAGCAGCTCGACCAGCGATTGCACGATATCCGGCAGCGGCACGCTGTCATCGACGTCCGGCACCGCATCGTTGTGACGCTCGATATCGGTGACCTGAATCACCAGCACCGCGTGGTGCGCAGTCATCGCCCGGCCGCTTTCCGAGAAGATGTGCGGATGCGGCAGGCCCTGGCGATCGCAGAACTCCTTGAGCATGCCGACCACGGTGCCGGCGTACTCTTCCATGTCGTAGTTGATCGAACTGGCGTTGCGCGAATGGGTGCCGTCGTAATCCACGCCCAGACCGCCGCCGACGTCGATGTGGTCGACCGGCAGGCCCAGCGCGCGCAGCTCGGCGTAATAGCGGATCGCCTCGCGGAAGCCCTGACGGTAGTCGGCCAGATTGGCGATCTGCGAACCCATGTGAAAGTGCAGCAGGCGCACGCCCTGCTCGATACCGGCCTGGCGAAAGCGCTCGATCACCCGCAGCAGCTGCGCCGCCGAGAGGCCGAACTTGGAGCGCTCGCCGCCGGTGTCCGCCCACTTGGACGACGTCAGCGACGCCAGGCGAACGCGCAGGCCGACCTGTGGCGTGAGCGCCAGCGCCTGGGCTTCCTCGATCACCAGGCCGACCTCCGACTCCTTCTCGATGACGATGAACACGTTGTGCCCAAGCTTCTGGCCGATCAGCGCCAGGCGGATGAACTCGCGGTCCTTGTAGCCGTTGCAGACGATGGTGCCGCCCTTGGGCGCCAGCGCCAGCACCGCCATCAGCTCGGCCTTGGAGCCCGCCTCCAGGCCGATGGCCACGCCCTCGGTGGCGATGATGTTCTTCACCACCGCTTCCTGCTGGTTGACCTTGATCGGAAACAGCGCGGTGTAGCGACCGTCGTAATCGAAGCGATCGATATTGGCGCCGAAGGCATCGGTCAGCCGCCGCACGCGGTCCTGCAGAATGTCGGGGAAGCGGATCAACAACGGCAGGCTCAGACCGGCCTCGCGCAGGCGCTGCACCAGCGGGGTCAGCTCTACCGGCGCGCCGTGGTGGCCGTGCGGGCGCACCTCGACCTGGCCGGCATCGCTGATCGAGAAATAGCCCGCGCCCCAATGGCGGATGCCGTACAGCGTGCGGCTGTCGGCGGCGGTCCACTGACTGCCATCGTCTTTGCGGGTGCGTCGGATCGACATCGGGTACTCCCGTGGCTGAATGAGGGTTGCCTGTGGCTCAGGTTAGCCGATGGCGCCCGCCAAGACCGCCGCCAATCGGTACGCAAGCAATGCTGGCCGAGGCGGCAACCTGGCGCCGGTGTGCTAGCCGCCGGCCTTCTTGGCGGTGAAGCCGCGCTTGGTCAGCTCCTCGAGCAGCAGCTGGACGTGGTCGCCCTGAATCTCGATCACCCCGTCCTTGAGCGCCCCACCGGTACCGCAGCGCCGCTTGAGCGCGCTGGCCAGCTCCTTGAGCTCGGCCTCGGCAAGCGCAACGCCAGTCACCGTGGTCACGGTTTTTCCGCCGCGACCCTTGGTTTCCCGGCGGACCCGGGCGATGCCGTCGCCCGCCGGGATCTCGGCCTGCTTGCACACGCAGGCATCGACCGGCTGGCTACAGCCCGGGCACAGGCGCCCCTGATCGGTGGAATACACCAGCCCGCCCAGTGCGGCGAGCGAAGTGGCTTTCTTGCTCATGCAAAACCTCTGCGAAAGTTTCGAACGCGGGCGCTCAGGCGGGCGTCAGGCGATGGGCCGGTGCATACGGTTGCGCCTCGACCAGCGGTGTACGACCCTGCATCAGATCGACCAACAACCGGCAGGAAGCGGGTGCCAATACCAGGCCGTTGCGGAAATGCCCGCAATTGAGCCACAGCCCGTCAAAACCCGGTACCGCCCCGATGAACGGGATACCGTCCGGCGATCCGGGGCGCAGCCCGGCCCAGTGGGCGACGACCTGAGCGTCGGCCAGCGCCGGCAACATCTCGATCGCCGACTGGCGCAGGCTTTCCAGCGCCTGCTCGGTGGGCTGCTTGTCGAAGCCGACGTCTTCCAGCGTACTGCCGACCAACACATGGCCGTCGCGGCGGGGAATCGCATAGCGCCCATTGGCGAGCACCATGCTCGGCAAGAAATCCGCCGCGCATTTGAAGAGAATCATCTGCCCCTTCATCGGCTTGACCGGCAGCGCCAGGCCCAGCGTGGCGAGCAGCCGACCGCTCCAGGCGCCGGCGGCGACCACTACCTGATCGGCTGCGTAGTCACCCGTCGCCGTGCGCACGCCCTGCACCCGCCCGCCGTCCTGAATGAAGCCTTCGACGGCTTGGTTTTCCACCAGCTGCACGTTCGGCAGGCGCGCCAGCGAGGCCCGCAGCGCCTGCAGCAAGCGTGGGTTACGAATATTGGCCACCTGCGGCAGGTACACCGCGCTGGCATAGCCCGCGCCCAATGGCGGCACGACGGCGGCCACCTCCGCCATGGCCACCTTGCGCAGCGGTCGGCCGTGTACGCGCGCCCAGGCCAGCGCGTCGGCCTCGTCTTCCAGGTCCAGCCAGTACAGCCCGGTCACATGCAGCTCGGGATCGACGCCCGTCTCGGCCAGCAACGCCTCGGCCAGCGCCGGATAGGCCTCCTGCGACCAGTGCGACAGCGCCGTTACTGCCGGACTGTAACGCCAGGGGTACAGCGGCGAAACGATGCCGCCCCCGGCCCAGGAGGCTTCGCTGCCGACCCGCGACTGATCGATGAGCGTGACCCCGCACCC
>JAUVZY010000047.1 GCA_030602315.1 Pseudomonadaceae bacterium
GTGATGGAGGTCAACTCCTCGCCCGGCCTGGAAGGCATCGAAACGACCACGGGGCAGGACGTGGCCAGCATCATCATCCAGTACCTGGAAAAGAACGCCGAGCACGGCCAGACCCGCACCCGCGGCAAGGGCTGAGAGCCGCCGCGCGATCAACGCGGCGGGTGCGCTACCCGCACTGCCAGGCTTGTGCCCTTACTTGCGCAGCTGCTTGGCGTTGGCAAACAGCGAGGCCATCGCCGCGTTGGCCGGAGCCGGCTTGTCCTGGCTGGAGTGGCGCTCGCTGCGCGGGGCGTTGCCGCGTGGCTTGCCGCCGCGCGGGCCATCGACCTTCTCGCCCGGGGTGTCGCCCATGCGCATGGACAGGCCGACGCGATTGCGCGGGATGTCCACTTCCATGACCTTGACCTTGACGATGTCGCCGGCCTTGACCACCTCGTGCGGGTCCTTGACGAACTTCTCCGACAGCGCCGAGATGTGCACCAGGCCATCCTGGTGCACGCCGATGTCGACGAAGGCGCCGAAGTTGGTCACGTTGGTCACCACCCCTTCGAGCACCATGCCGGGGGTGAGGTCGGCGAGGGTTTCCACGCCTTCCTGGAACTCGGCCGTCTTGAACTCGGGGCGCGGGTCGCGGCCGGGCTTGTCCAGTTCCTTGAGGATGTCGGTGACCGTCGGCAGGCCGAAGGTCTCGTCGGTAAAGCGCGCCGGATCGAGCTTTTTCAGGAACGCCGAGTCGCCGATCAGCGAGCGCACGTCGCGCGCGGCGCTTTCGGCGATGCGCTTGACCACCGGGTACGCCTCGGGGTGCACGCCGGAGGCGTCCAGCGGGTTGTCGCCGTTCATCACGCGCAGAAAGCCGGCGGCCTGCTCGAAGGTCTTGTCGCCCAGGCGCGGCACCTTCTTCAGTTCGGCGCGCGATTTGAACGCGCCGTTGGCGTCGCGGTAGGCGACGATGTTCTGCGCGAGGGTGGCGTTGAGACCGGAGATGCGCGCCAAAAGCGCCGCCGAGGCGGTGTTCACGTCGACGCCCACGGCGTTCACGCAGTCCTCGACCACCGCATCCAGCGAGCGGGCCAGCTTGAGCTGGGAGACGTCGTGCTGGTACTGGCCGACGCCGATGGCCTTGGGTTCGATCTTCACCAGCTCGGCGAGCGGGTCCTGCAGGCGGCGGGCGATGGACACCGCGCCGCGCAGCGACACATCCAGATCGGGGAATTCGCGCGCGGCCAGCTCGGAGGCCGAATACACCGAGGCACCGGCCTCGCTGACCATGATCTTGGTCATCTTCAGCCCGGGGTACTTCTTGATCAGCTCACCGGCCAGCTTGTCGGTCTCGCGGCTGGCGGTGCCGTTGCCGATGGCGATCAGGTCGACGCCATGCTTGGCACACAGTTTGGCCAGCACCGCCAGGGTGCCGTCCCAGTCGTTTTTCGGTGCGTGCGGGTAGACGGTGGCGGTGTCGAGCAGCTTGCCGGTGGCGTCGACCACCGCCACCTTGCAGCCGGTGCGCAGGCCCGGGTCCAGGCCCAGGGTGGCGCGCGGGCCGGCCGGGGCAGCGAGCAGCAGGTCGTGCAGGTTGCGGGCGAACACGGCGATCGCCTCGGTTTCGGCCTGCTCGCGCAGTTCGCCCAGCAGGTCGGTTTCCAGGTGGGTGTAGAGCTTGACCTTCCAGGTCCAGCGCACCACCTCGGCCAGCCACTTGTCCGCCGCGCGCCCGGCGTTGTTCAGATCGAAGCGCTCGGCGACCATCCGCTCGCAGGGGTGGGTGGTGCCCGGCGCTTCGTCGCCGACCCTCAGGCTGACCGAGAGGATGCCCTCGTTGCGCCCGCGGAAGATCGCCAGCGCGCGGTGCGACGGCACGCTCCTGAGCGGCTCGTCGTGCTCGAAGTAGTCGCTGAACTTGGCACCCTCGGTTTCCTTGCCCGGCACCAGGCGGGCCGACAGGGTGGCCTCCTGCTTGAGGAAGCTGCGCAGGCGCTCGAGCAGGCTGGCGTCCTCGGCGAAGCGCTCCATCAGGATGTACTTGGCGCCCTCGAGCACCGCCTTGACGTCGGCAAAGCCCTTCTCGGCGTCGACAAAGCGCGCCGCCTCGGCTTCCGGATCGAGTTGCGGATTACCCAGCAGCGCATCGGCCAGCGCGCCGAGGCCGGCTTCCAGGGCGATCTGGCCCTTGGTGCGGCGCTTTTGCTTGTAGGGCAGGTAGAGGTCTTCCAGGCGGGTCTTGGTGTCGGCGGCGTCGATCTCGCGCTTGAGCTCGGCCGTCAGCTTGCCCTGCTCCTCGATGCTGGCGAGGATCGCGGCGCGGCGCTCGTCCAGCTCGCGCAGGTAGCGCAGGCGCTCTTCGAGGTTGCGCAGCTGGGTGTCGTCCAGGCTGCCGGTGACTTCCTTGCGGTAGCGCGCGATGAACGGCACGGTCGAGCCTTCGTCGAGCAGCGCCACGGCGGCGCTGACCTGTTGCGGGCGCACGCCCAGTTCTTCTGCAATACGCTTGTTGATGCTGTCCATGAACCCACCTGGATGACAAAGCGCAGGGGTGGCCCTGCGCCAAAGGCGGGGATTATAGGGAGCACGGCGCCCCCTTGCAGCCAAACGGGCATGCCTGCGGCCCGGTGGCACCGTCGGCCGAGGCGAAAAATATGCTAACAATGGACTCGCGGGCCACCTGTGCCGCTACGCCATAATGCCGGTGAACAACCTTCCGGAGATGCCATGACTACTGCCACCGCAGAAGGCGAAAAAATCCTCATCGTCGATGACGACGCGCGCCTGCGTCGGCTGCTTGAACGCTTTCTCACCGAGCAGGGCTATCGCGTCCGCGCGGTGGAGACGACCGAGCAGATGGACCGCCTGCTCGCCCGCGAGCTGTTCAATCTGGTGGTGCTCGACCTGATGCTGCCAGGCGAGGACGGCCTGTCCGCCTGCGCCCGCCTGCGCGAAGGCAACAACCAGGTACCGATCATCATGCTCACCGCCAAGGGGGATGAGGCCAGCCGCATCCACGGCCTCGAGCAGGGTGCCGACGACTACCTGGCCAAACCGTTCAACCCGCGCGAGCTCCTGGCGCGCATCCGCGCGGTGCTGCGCCGGCAGACGCCACTGGTGCCTGGCGCGCCGGCCAGCGAGGAAGAGATCGTCACCTTTGGCGACTACCAGCTGTCACTGGCCACCCGCGAGCTGAAGAAGGGCGACCAGGTGCACATGCTCACCACCGGCGAGTTCGCCGTGCTGCGTGCGCTGGTGCAGCATGCCCGCGAGCCGCTGACCCGCGACAAGCTGATGAACCTCGCCCGCGGCCGCGAGTGGGACGCCCTGGAGCGCTCGATCGACGTGCAGATCTCGCGCCTGCGCCGGTTGATCGAGCCCGATCCCTCCAAGCCGCGCTACATCCAGACGGTGTGGGGCGTGGGCTACGTGTTCGTGCCCGATGGCAGCAAGGGCTGAAACGCCGAGCGAAAGCGCTGAAGGCCGGAGGCTGAACGCCGTACGCTTTTTCGTTTTGCCTCCGGCGTTTTCCTCGGTTTTTCCTTCGGCGTCCCGCCCATGAAAGCTCCGCTGTGGTTCCCGCAAAGCTTCTTCGCCCGCACCCTGTGGCTGGTGCTGGTGGTCGTGCTGTTCTCCAAGGTACTGACGCTGGTCTACCTGATGATGAACGAAGACCTGATGGTCGACCGCCAGTACAGCCACGGCGCCGCGCTGACCCTGCGCGCCTACTGGGCGGTGGACGGCGAGGCGCGCGAGCGCATCTCGCGCGCTTCCGGCCTGCGCCAGGTCGAGGAGGCCGAGGTGCCGCCCGGCGAGTACCACTGGCCCTACTCGGAAGTGTTCCAGCGCCAGATGCAATACGAGCTCGGCCCGGACACCGAGGTGCGCATGCGCACCCTGCCGCAGCCGGCGCTGTGGGTGAACGCGCCGAGCCTGGGCGATGACTGGGTCGAGGTGCCGCTCTACCCGTTCCCCCTGCGCGGCCAGCGCATCTGGAGCGTGCTGGGCTGGTTCCTTGGCATCGGCCTGTTGTCCACCGCCGCCGCCTGGATGTTCGTCAGCCAGCTGAGCCTGCCGCTCAAGCGCCTGGTGTTCGCCGCCCGCCAGATCGGCCATGGCCGCAAGGTGCGCCTGCCGGTCAGCGACACACCCAACGAGATGACCGAGCTGTACCGCGCGTTCAACCAGATGGCCGAAGACGTCGAACAGGCCGGCCGCGAGCGTGAACTGATGCTGGCCGGCGTCTCCCATGACCTGCGCACCCCGCTGACCCGCCTGCGCCTGTCGCTGGAGCTGATGGACAGCGATGCCGAACTGGGCGAGGACATGATCCGTGACGTCGAGGACATGAACGCCATCCTCGACCAGTTCCTCGCCTTCGTCCGTGACGGCCAGGACGAGCCGGTGGAGGACGCCGACCTCGGCCAGCTAGTGCGCGAAGTCGCCGCGCCCTACAACCAGCACGAGCAGCAGGTGCGCATGACCCTGCAGCCGATGCCGCCGATCGCCCTGCGCCGGGTGTCGATCAAGCGCCTGCTGGTCAATCTGATCGAAAACGCATTGCACTACGGCGGGCGCGACGTGGAAGTGGTCGCCTATGTCTGCGACGACAGCAGCGCGCCCTACGTGGTGCTCAGCGTGCTGGATCGTGGCGCCGGCCTGCCGGAGGCGGAGCTGCACAACGTGTTCAATCCGTTCATCCGCGGCGATCGTGCCCGCGGCGGCAAGGGCGCGGGCCTGGGCCTGGCCATCGTCCGGCGCATCGCCGCGCTGCACGGCGGCAGCGTCGAGTTGCGCAACCGCGAAGGGGGCGGGCTGGAGGCGCGCGT
>JAUVZY010000007.1 GCA_030602315.1 Pseudomonadaceae bacterium
GAGATGGTCATGCCGGGCGACAACGTCCAGATGTCTGTGACCCTGATCAACCCGATCGCGATGGAAGAAGGTCTGCGCTTCGCAATCCGCGAAGGCGGTCGTACCGTCGGCGCTGGCGTTGTATCCAAGATCATCGCCTGATCACGGATAAGCTCCGTTTAGAAAAGGCCCTCGTTTGAGGGCCTTTTTCGTTCTATCCCCTTCGACCGCAAGCCCGTTCCGGGTATTGGTTAAAATTTGTACCTTTCTGGTTGACGCTACCCTGACCGCTGAGTAGAATTTGCGTCCCCTTGTATCCAAGGGGAGGTCGGCTATTGCCGTAAAGAAACTTACAGGAAATGCGTGATCAGAATGCAGAACCAAAAAATCAGAATTCGTCTGAAGGCTTTTGATCATCGCCTGATCGACTCATCCGCTCAGGAAATCGTTGAGACTGCCAAGCGGACTGGGGCTCAGGTGTGTGGTCCGATCCCACTTCCTACCCGCAAAGAGCGTTACACCGTCCTGATCTCTCCGCACGTTAACAAAGACGCGCGCGATCAGTATGAAATCCGTACGCACAAGCGAGTTCTCGACATCGTCGAGCCGACAGAAAAGACTGTCGACGCGCTGATGAAACTGGACCTGGCAGCGGGTGTAGAAGTGCAGATCAGCCTCGGCTAATCAGCACTGCGCAGAATTATTCAATCAATGATGAAGCGCTATTTGTGGAATGCTCCTGAAAAGGGCAGCCATAGTGGGTGACAGCCCCGTACACAACTGGCAAGAGGTAAAAAAATGTCTGTAGGACTTATCGGACGTAAAGCGGGTATGACTCGCATCTTCACAGATGAGGGCGTGTCCGTGCCAGTCACCGTCATCGAGGTGGAACCGAACCGCGTGACCAGCGTCAAGACTGTCGAAACCGACGGTTACGCTGCTGTCCAGGTAACCACCGGCACCAAGAAGGCTAACCGCCTTTCCAAGCCGCTCGCCGGGCACTTTGCCAAAGCGGGTGTCGAAGCCGGTCGCGGTTTGTGGGAGTTCCGCGTGAATGGTGATGAGGGAATCAACGTCGGCGATGCGCTGACGGTTGAGCGCTTCGAAGCAGGTCAGAAAGTGGACGTGACAGGTCAGTCCAAGGGTAAGGGTTTCCAGGGCGGCGTTAAGCGCTGGAACTTCCGTACTCAGGATGCCACGCACGGTAACTCTCTTTCTCACCGTGCTCCGGGTTCCATTGGTCAGTGCCAGACCCCGGGTCGCGTATTCAAGGGCAAGAAGATGGCAGGTCACATGGGCGCCGAGCGTGTCACGATCCAGACTCTGGAGATCGTGCGTGTGGACGCTGAGCGCAACCTGTTGATCGTCAAGGGTGCCGTTCCGGGTGCTGTTGGCGGCGACGTCATCGTTAAACCTGCTGTTAAAGCACGCGCCTGAGGGAGGTTTCCATGAATCTGAATCTGACTGGAGCCAGCGGTTCGGTAGAAGTATCCGAACTGGCTTTTGGTAAAGAGTTCAATGAGGCGCTGGTGCACCAGGTTGTGACTGCCTATCTGGCAGGTGGCCGTCAGGGTACCAAGGCGCAGAAGACCCGTTCACAGGTCTCCGGCGGCGGCGCCAAGCCGTTCCGTCAGAAGGGTACCGGTCGTGCACGTCAGGGTACTACCCGTTCGCCGATCTGGCGCACCGGTGGTGTGACCTTCGCTGCACAGCCGCGTGATTACGCTCAGAAAGTGAACAAGAAGATGTACCGCGCTGCGATGCGCTGCATCCTGTCTGAGCTCGTGCGTCAGGACCGTCTGGTTGTGGTCGAGGAGTTCTCCGTCGATGCACCGAAGACCAAGCCGTTCATTGCCAAGCTGAAAGAGCTGGAACTGGACAACGCACTGCTGATTACTGAAGACGTCGAGCAGAACCTGTACCTGGCTGCCCGCAACGTTCCGCACGTGGACGTTCGCGATGCTGCCGGTATCGATCCGGTCTCTCTGATCGGTTTTGAGAAGGTTCTGGTCACCGTGCCGGCGCTCAAGAAGATCGAGGAGGTGTACGCATGAACCCGGAACGCATCTACAAAGTGCTGCTCGGCCCGCACATCTCCGAGAAGGCCACCATCGTTGCTGAAGGTACCCAGCAGGTGGTGTTCCGCGTAGCAAAAGACGCGACCAAGCCGGAAATCAAGCGAGCTGTCGAAGAGCTGTTCAACGTCAAGGTTGAAGGCGTCAACGTCCTGAACATCAAGGGCAAGACCAAGCGCACCATGCGTGGCATGGGCAAGCGCAGCGATGTTCGCAAGGCGTACGTTCGACTGGCCGACGGTTCCGAGATCGATTTCCTGGCTGGCGAATAAGAGGGGTTTGAATAATGGCAATCGTTAAAGCAAAGCCGACCTCTGCCGGACGTCGTCACGTCGTTAAGGTAGTCAGTGCTGACCTGCACAAGGGCAAGCCGTACGCAGCCCTGGTCGAGAAGAAATCGAAGTCTGGCGGTCGCAACAACAACGGCCGTATCACGACGCGTCACATCGGCGGTGGTCACAAGCAGCACTACCGTAAGATCGACTTCCGTCGTAACAAGGATGGTATTCCTGCGATCATCGAGCGCATCGAATACGATCCGAACCGTTCTGCCCACATCGCACTGCTGAAGTATGCCGACGGTGAGCGTCGCTACATCATCGCGCCGAAGGGTCTGGAAGCCGGTGCCAAGGTTCAGTCCGGTGAAATGGCTGACATCAAGCCGGGTAACTGCCTGCCGCTGCGTAATGTGCCGCTGGGTAGCACCATCCACTGTGTTGAACTGAAGCCGGGCAAGGGTGCTCAGCTGGCGCGTTCTGCGGGTGCTTCTGCACAGCTGGTTGCTCGTGAAGGCGCCTACGCGACTCTGCGTCTGCGTTCTGGCGAAATGCGCAAAGTGCTGGTTGACTGCCGCGCCACTCTGGGTGAAGTCGGCAACTCCGAGCACAGCCTGCGTCAGCTGGGTAAAGCCGGTGCCAAGCGCTGGCGTGGTGTTCGCCCGACCGTTCGCGGTGTGGCGATGAACCCGGTCGACCACCCGCACGGTGGTGGTGAAGGTCGTACCTCTGGCGGTCGTCATCCGGTGACGCCGTGGGGTGTTCCGACCAAGGGCCACAAGACCCGCAAGAACAAGCGTACCGATAACCTGATCGTACGCCGTCGTCAGGCTAAATAAGAGGAATCAGCTGTGCCACGTTCACTGAAGAAAGGTCCCTTTATCGACCTTCACCTGCTGAAAAAGGTAGAGGCTGCAATCGAAGCTAACGAACGTCGTCCGATCAAAACCTGGTCACGTCGTTCTACAATCTTCCCGAACTTTGTCGGGCTGACGATTGCAGTTCATAACGGCCGCCAGCATGTCCCGGTGTACATCACCGAAGACATGGTCGGTCACAAACTGGGTGAGTTTGCTGCTACTCGTACATACCGCGGTCATGCAGCCGACAAGAAGGCCAAGAAGAAGTAAGGGGTAGATGATGGAAGTTATCGCCAAGCACAAAGGCGCTCGCATCTCCGCCCAGAAGGCCCGTCTGGTCGCAGATCAGATCCGTGGTAAGTCTGTGGGCGAAGCTCTGAATATCCTGGCGTTCAGCAACAAGAAAGGTGCTGATCTCGTCAAGAAGGTGCTGGAGTCTGCAATTGCGAACGCAGAGCACAACGAAGGTGCCGATGTCGACGAGCTGCGCGTGTCCGCGGTCTTCGTTGATGAGGGTATGACCATGAAGCGCATCATGCCGCGTGCCAAGGGCCGTGCGGATCGCATTCTGAAGCGTACCTCACACATCACCGTCAAGGTCGCCGACTAAGAGCTGAAAGCCAGGAGAGTTTGATATGGGTCAGAAAGTCAACCCAACCGGTATCCGGCTTGGTGTCATCAAGGACCACACGTCTGTGTGGTACGCCGACAAAGCCGACTATGCCAACAAACTGCTGAACGACCTGCAGGTGCGTAGCTACCTGCAGGAGCAGCTGAAAAACGCGTCTGTCAGCCGCATCGAGATCGAGCGTCCGGCGCAGAACGCACGAATCACTATCCATACCGCCCGTCCCGGTATCGTTATCGGCAAGAAGGGTGAAGACGTCGAGAAGCTGCGTGCAGCTGTTTCCGAGATGATGGGTGTGCCGGTGCACATCAACATCGAAGAAGTACGTAAGCCGGATCTGGATGCCAAGCTGGTCGCTCAGAGCGTTGCCAGCCAGCTCGAGCGCCGTGTGATGTTCCGTCGCGCCATGAAGCGCGCCGTACAGAACGCCATGCGTATTGGTGCCAAGGGCATCAAGATCCAGGTGAGTGGTCGTCTCGGCGGTGCCGAAATCGCCCGTACCGAGTGGTATCGCGAAGGTCGTGTGCCCCTGCACACCCTGCGTGCCGATATCGATTACAACACCTACGAAGCGCACACCACCTACGGTGTGATCGGTGTGAAGGTTTGGATCTTCAAGGGCGAGGTCATCGGTGGCCAGCACGAAGAGCTCAAGCCGCAAGCGCCTGCGCCTCGCAAGAAAGCTGCTAAGTAAGAGGTACGCCACATGTTGCAGCCCAAGCGTACAAAATTCCGCAAGCAGATGACTGGCCACAACCGTGGTCTGGCTCATCGCGGTAGCAAGGTCAGCTTCGGCGAGTTCGCGCTGAAGTCGGTTTCCCGCGGTCGTCTGACCGCTCGTCAGATCGAGGCTGCGCGCCGTGCTCTGACTCGTCACGTAAAGCGTGGCGGCAAGATTTGGATCCGCGTCTTCCCCGACAAGCCGGTTACCAAGAAGCCTCTCGAAGTGCGGATGGGTAAAGGTAAGGGTGGCGTGGAGTACTGGGTAGCCCAGATTCAACCGGGCAAGGTGCTCTACGAGATCGAAGGTGTTTCCGAGGAGCTGGCGCGTGAGGCGTTTGCCCTGGCCGCTGCCAAGCTGCCACTCGCCACCACCTTTGTTAAGCGGACGGTGATGTGATGAAAGCACAAGAACTTCGTGAAAAATCCGTTGAGCAGCTTAACGAGCAACTGCTCGGTCTGCTGCGCGACCAGTTCAACCTGCGCATGCAGAAGGCGACTGGTCAGTTGGGGCAGAGTCACCTGCTCTCGCAAGTGAAGCGCGATATCGCTCGCGTCAAGACTGTGCTCAACCAGCAGGCAGGTAAGTAATCATGGCTGAAGCTCAGAAAACCGTCCGTACGCTGACCGGCCGTGTCGTCAGCGACAAGATGGACAAGACCATCACCGTACTGATCGAGCGTCGCGTAAAGCATCCGATCTACGGTAAATACGTGAAGCGTTCGACCAAGCTGCACGCCCACGACGAAAACAACCAGTGCCGTATTGGCGACAAGGTCACCATCCGCGAGTCTCGTCCGCTGGCGAAGACCAAGTCCTGGATGCTGGTCGACATCGTCGAACGTGCCGTCGAAGTCTAAGGGCTAAGGTCGGAGAAAGAATATGATCCAGACTCAATC
This sequence comes from Pseudomonadaceae bacterium, assembly GCA_030602315.1. Classification (GTDB taxonomy): domain Bacteria; phylum Pseudomonadota; class Gammaproteobacteria; order Pseudomonadales; family Pseudomonadaceae; genus Azomonas. The sequence goes on from JAUVZY010000007.1 coordinate 5,437, forward strand.
CATGCTCGACGTCGCCGATAACAGCGGCGCCCGTCGCGTCATGTGCATCAAGGTGCTCGGCGGTTCGCACCGTCGTTACGCCGGCATCGGCGACATCATCAAGGTCACCGTCAAGGAAGCGATTCCGCGCGGTAAAGTAAAGAAAGGCCAAGTGATGAACGCCGTCGTGGTTCGCACCCGCCATGGCGTTCGCCGTCCGGATGGTTCGATCATCCGCTTCGATGGCAACGCGGCCGTCCTGCTCAACAACAAGCAGGAGCCGATCGGCACTCGTATTTTCGGGCCGGTGACTCGTGAGCTTCGTTCCGAGAAGTTCATGAAGATCGTCTCCCTCGCGCCTGAAGTACTGTAAGGAGTAGCCGAATATGCAAAAGATTCGTCGTGACGACGAGATCATCGTCATTGCCGGCAAAGACAAGGGCAAGCGCGGTAAGGTGCTTAAAGTTCTCGCGGACGACCGTTTGGTCGTCGGCGGTGTGAACATGATCAAGCGCCACACCAAGCCGAACCCGATGCTCGGCGTCCAGGGCGGTATCGTCGAAAAGGAGGCGCCGTTGCACGTCTCTAACGTCGCCATTTTCAACTCTGAAACCAGCAAGGCTGACCGTGTTGGTTTCAAGGTGGAAGACGGCAAGAAAATCCGTGTCTTCAAGTCGACCCAGAAGCCGGTTGACGCTTGAGACTGCTAGGTAAAAGACCATGGCACGACTGAAAGAAGTTTATCGGGCCCAAATCGCTCCCAAGCTGAAGGAAGAGCTGAAGCTTGCGAACGTGATGGAAGTCCCGCGTATCACCAAGATCACGCTGAACATGGGTCTCGGCGAGGCTATCGGTGACAAGAAAGTCATCGAGAATGCTGTAGCGGATCTCGAGAAGATCACCGGCCAAAAGCCAGTCGTCACTTACGCGCGTAAGTCGATTGCGGGCTTCAAGGTTCGTGAAGGCTGGCCGATTGGCGTCAAGGTAACCCTGCGTCGTGATCGGATGTACGAGTTCCTGGATCGTCTGCTGGCGATTTCGCTGCCGCGCGTGCGTGACTTCCGTGGCCTGAACGCTAAGTCGTTCGACGGCCGCGGCAACTACAGCATGGGTGTGAAAGAGCAGATCATCTTCCCGGAGATCGACTACGACAAGATCGACGCGCTGCGCGGTCTGGACATCACCCTGACCACCACCGCTCGGACGGATGACGAGGGTCGCGCCCTGCTGCGTGCCTTCAACTTCCCGTTCCGCAACTGATCGGAGTAGGACATGGCTAAACAAAGCATGAAAAACCGCGAGCTGAAGCGTCAGCTCACGGTCGCCAAGTACGCTCAGAAGCGCGCTGCCCTGAAGGCGATCATTGGTAACCCCAATGCCACCGCTGAAGAGCGCTGGAATGCCCAGATCGCTCTTCAGAAGCAGCCGCGCGATGCGAGCGCCTCGCGCCTGCGCAACCGCTGCCGCATCACCGGTCGTCCGCACGGCGTTTATCGAAAGTTCGGGCTGTCGCGTAACATGCTGCGTCAAGCAGCAATGCGCGGCGACGTACCGGGTCTGGTGAAGGCAAGCTGGTAACGCTATCACCGAGTTGCTCGGTTTATCCGACGAATCAAGCCCCTTATGGGGCTTGATTCGTTTTGAGCTGGTCTCTAGAATGACCGGCTCTCCTGAGCCTATGTTTTTTGGCTCTGGCGAATCAGGCCGCAAGGCTTTCTTTTTGTTTCAGGAGCATCAAGCCCATGAGTATGCAGGACCCGTTAGCGGACATGCTAACTCGTATCCGTAATGCCCAGATGGCTGAGAAGACCGTGGTTAGCATGCCGTCTTCCAAGCTGAAGGTGGCAGTCGCCAACGTTCTGAAGAACGAAGGCTACATCAGCGGATACCAGGTCAGCAGCGACGCCAAGCCGCAGCTGTCCATCGAGCTGAAGTATTTCGAAGGCCGTCCGGTCATTGAAGAGCTCAAGCGCGTGAGCCGTCCTGGTCTGCGCCAGTACAAGTCTGTCGATCAGCTGCCGAAAGTACGTGGCGGGCTGGGTGTTTCGATCGTCTCCACCAACAAGGGTGTGATGACTGATCGCGCTGCTCGCGCTGCTGGCGTTGGCGGCGAAGTGCTTTGCACCGTGTTCTAAGGGGGGATAAGCATGTCTCGTGTTGCTAAAAACCCCGTCAAGCTGCCAGCCGGCGTTGAAGTCAAGGTCAACGGTCAGCAGCTTTCCGTCAAGGGTGCAAAGGGCTCGCTTGAGCTCAATCTTCATCCTGCTGTGGAAATCATCCAGGACGCTGGCGAGCTTCGCTTCGCGGCTCGCAATGGTGACCAGCAGAACAAGGCGATGGCCGGCACTACTCGTGCGCTGGTCAATAACATGGTAATCGGCGTCAGCCAAGGCTTTGAGCGCAAGCTTCAGCTGGTTGGTGTCGGTTATAAAGCTCAGGCCAAGGGTCAGGTGCTGTCCCTCGCGCTTGGCTTCTCCCATCCGATCGATTACGAGCTGCCGCAAGGCATCACCGCCGAAACGCCGAGCCAGACCGATATCTTCATCCGGGGTATCGACAAGCAGCTGGTTGGTCAGGTGGCTGCCGAAATTCGCGACTTCCGTCGTCCTGAGCCTTATAAGGGCAAGGGTGTACGGTACGCCGACGAAGTCGTCCGCCGTAAAGAAGCTAAGAAGAAGTAGGGCATAGCAAATGAGCGTAAAGAAAGAAACTCGTCTGCGTCGCGCTCGCAAGACTCGCCTGAAAATGCGCGAGTTGGAGGTGGGGCGTCTGTGCATCCATCGCTCCTCTCAGCACATTTACGCCCAGGTGATTTCGGCCGACGGCGGCAAGGTCCTCGCTTCTGCTTCGACCTTGGACAAAGAGCTGCGCGAAGGTGCCACGGGCAACGTCGACGCTGCCAAGAAGGTCGGCCTGCTGGTCGCCGAGCGTGCTAAGGCCGCTGGTGTCACCCAGGTGGCGTTCGATCGTTCTGGCTTCAAGTACCACGGTCGTGTGAAGGCACTGGCCGACGCTGCTCGTGAAGGCGGGCTGGAGTTCTAAGTTATGGCAAATAACGATCAAAAGCGCGACGAAGGCTACATCGAGAAGCTCGTCCAGGTTAACCGCGTCGCCAAGACCGTGAAGGGTGGTCGTATTTTCACCTTCACCGCGCTCACCGTTGTCGGTGATGGCAAGGGGCGTGTTGGCTTCGGTCGCGGTAAGTCCCGCGAAGTTCCTGCCGCCATCCAAAAGGCGATGGAAGCTGCGCGCCGCAACATGATTCAGGTGGATCTGAACGGTACTACGCTGCAGTACCCGGTTAAGTCCGCCCATGGCGCGTCGAAGATCTACATGCAGCCTGCTTCCGAAGGTACCGGCGTTATTGCCGGTGGTGCAATGCGCGCCATCCTGGAAGTTGCCGGCGTGCAAAACGTACTCGCCAAGTGCTACGGCTCGACCAATCCAGTGAACGTGGTTAACGCGACGTTCAAAGGCCTCAAGGCCATGCAGTCTCCGGATTCGGTGGCGGCCAAGCGTGGCAAGAGTGTCGAGGAGATTCTCTAACCATGGCTAATGCAACCGTGAAGGTCACTCTGGTCAAGAGCCTGAATGGCCGTATCGCCAACCACAAAGCCTGCGTCAAGGGTCTTGGCCTGCGTCGTATCGGTCACACCGTCGAGGTTCAGGATACCCCTGAGAATCGCGGCATGATCAACAAGGCTTATTACCTGCTCCGCGTGGAGGGCTAAGTCATGCAACTCAACGATTTGCGCTCTGCGCCAGGTGCGCGCCGTCCGAAACTGCGCCTGGGCCGCGGTATCGGCAGCGGCCTCGGCAAGACCGGTGGTCGTGGTCACAAGGGTCAAACCTCTCGCTCCGGTGGCAAGATCGCTCCCGGCTTCGAGGGTGGCCAGCAGCCGCTGCATCGTCGTCTGCCGAAGTTCGGCTTCGTTTCGCTTAAGGCCATGGATCGCGCAGAAGTGCGTACCTCCGAGCTGGCCAAGGTGGAAGGCGACGTGATCACCCTTCAGGCTCTGAAGGATGCCAATGTCATCAACCAGAACGTTCAGCGCGTCAAGGTAATGCTGTCCGGCGAAGTTGGCCGTGCAGTTACCCTGAAAGGCATCGCCGCCACCAAGGGCGCGCGTGCTGCGATTGAAGCGGCTGGCGGCAAGTTCGAGGACTAAATGTCTAAGCAAGGTGCTCTCTCCGCGCTGACGAACGGCGGGCTGTCCGAGCTCTGGGCCCGGTTGCGCTTCCTGTTCATGGCGATCATCGTCTATCGGATCGGTGCGCATATCCCAGTCCCGGGGATCAACCCCGACCGGCTGGCCGAGTTGTTTCGGCAGAACGAGGGAACCATCCTTAGTCTGTTCAATATGTTCTCTGGCGGGGCGCTGGAGCGGATGAGCATCTTTGCATTGGGGATCATGCCGTACATTTCGGCATCGATCATCATGCAGTTGATGACCGCGGTCAGCCCCCAGCTCGAACAGCTGAAGAAGGAAGGCGAGTCCGGTCGCCGCAAGATCAGTCAGTACACGCGCTATGGCGCGCTGGTTCTGGCGATCGTTCAGGCAATCGGTATGTCTGTCGGTTTGGCTGGCCAGGGCGTGGCATTCGTTACGGATTTCGGTTTCCACTTCGTTGCCGTTACGACCTTCGTTGCCGGCGCGATGTTCATGATGTGGCTTGGCGAGCAGATTACCGAGCGGGGCGTTGGGAATGGTATCTCGATGCTGATTTTCGCCGGTATCGTTGCGGGCCTCCCGTCTGCACTCGGGCAGTCGTTCGAGTCGGCACGGCAGGGTGACATCAACATCATTGCGCTGTTGGTCATTGGTCTGCTTGCTATCGCGATCATCGGCTTTGTCGTGTTTGTCGAGCGTGGCCAGCGCCGTATTGCCGTGCATTACGCGAAGCGCCAGCAGGGCCGTAAGGTGTTTGCCGCTCAATCCAGTCATCTGCCGTTAAAGGTCAATATGGCTGGCGTGATTCCGGCGATCTTCGCCAGCAGCCTGTTGCTGTTCCCTGCATCGGTCGGTCAATGGTTTGGTCAGTCTGAAGGCTTGGGCTGGCTTGCCGATATCTCCCAGGCGCTAGCGCCGGGCCAGCCGCTGCATATTCTGCTGTTTAGTGCCGGCATCATCTTCTTCTGCTTCTTCTACACGGCCTTGATGTTCAATCCTAAGGACGTGGCGGAAAACCTGAAAAAGTCTGGTGCGTTTATTCCGGGTATTCGTCCTGGCGAACACTCGGCCAAGTATATCGATGGGGTTTTGACTCGTCTGACCCTGTTCGGTGCGCTTTACATGACGGCTGTCTGTCTGCTGCCCCAGTTCCTGGTGGTCGCTGCCAACGTGCCGTTCTACCTTGGCGGGACCTCGCTGCTGATCGTCGTCGTCGTGGTAATGGACTTCATGTCTCAAGTCCAATCCCACCTCGTGTCGCACCAGTACGAATCCCTTATGAAAAAGGCCAATCTGAAGGGCTACAACGGCGGCATGCTCCGCTGAGTTGCTCGTAAGGTTCGAGGAGTTTCTGATGAAAGTTCGTGCATCGGTGAAGAAGCTGTGCCGTAACTGCAAAGTTATCCGTCGCGATGGCGTCGTGCGGGTGATCTGCAGTGCGGAGCCGCGTCACAAGCAGCGCCAAGGCTGATTGTGGATTGAGCGTTAAGCCCGGCAGCTAGTGTGCTGCCGGGTTGATTATTTATTTTTACAGCGATAAGATCTTGCGCCCATTTTCTTGGCTTCCGGGGCGTAGGGAGCTGTCAATTGGAGTTCCACTGAATGGCCCGTATTGCAGGCGTCAACATTCCGGATAACAAGCACACTGTTATCTCGCTGACCTACATCTATGGTGTCGGTCGCACAACTGCACAACAGATCTGTGCTGCGACCGGGGTAAACCCGGCAGCCAAGATCAAGGATCTGTCCGATGAGCAGATCGAGCAGCTGCGTGGCGAAGTTGCAAAAATCACCACCGAGGGTGACCTGCGCCGCGAAATCAACATGAAGATCAAGCGCTTGATGGACCTTGGCTGCTATCGCGGTCTGCGCCATCGTCGTGGTCTGCCGGTTCGCGGTCAGCGTACCAAGACCAACGCTCGCACCCGCAAGGGCCCGCGCAAGCCGATCCGCAAGTAATCGCGTTCGCGAATCGACAGGAATCTGATCATGGCAAAACCTGCTGCTCGTCCTCGTAAGAAGGTCAAAAAGACAGTTGTTGACGGCGTTGCTCATATCCACGCCTCGTTCAACAACACCATTGTTACTATCACCGACCGTCAAGGTAATGCCCTGTCCTGGGCTACCTCCGGTGGTTCCGGTTTCCGTGGCTCGCGCAAAAGCACGCCGTTCGCGGCGCAAGTGGCTGCCGAGCGCGCTGGTCAGGCCGCGCTGGAGTACGGCCTGAAGAACCTGGACGTGAACGTCAAGGGCCCGGGTCCGGGTCGTGAGTCTGCAGTGCGTGCTTTGAACGCCTGTGGCTACAAGATTTCCAGCATCACCGACGTGACGCCGATCCCGCATAACGGGTGCCGTCCGCCGAAGAAGCGCCGCGTGTAACAGGAGACAGTGAATAATGGCTCGTTATATTGGTCCGAAGTGCAAACTGTCTCGCCGTGAAGGTACCGATCTTTTCCTGAAGAGCGGTGCCCGCGCGCTTGAGTCCAAGTGCAACATTGAAACCCCGCCAGGCATCCATGGCCAGCGCCGTGGCCGTCTCTCGGACTACGGCACTCAGCTGCGTGAAAAGCAGAAAGTGCGTCGTATCTACGGCGTCCTCGAGCGTCAGTTCAATGGTTATTACAAGCTGGCTGCCAGCCGTAAAGGCGCTACCGGCGAGAACCTGCTGCAGCTGCTCGAGTGCCGTCTGGATAACGTCGTGTATCGCATGGGCTTTGGTGCTACTCGCGCCGAATCCCGCCAGCTGGTATCCCACAAGGCGATCACCGTGAACGGTCAGACCGTTAACGTGCCGTCCTTCCAGGTCAAGGCTGGGGACGTCGTTGCCGTGCGTGAGAAGTGCAAGAACCAGCTGCGTATCGCGCAAGCGCTGGATCTGGCTGCTCAGCGTGGACGTGCCGAGTGGGTCGAAGTCGATACCGAGAAGAAATCCGGTGTCTTCAAGAGCGTGCCGGCTCGCAGCGATCTGTCCGCCGACATCAACGAAAACCTGATTGTCGAGCTCTACTCCAAGTAAGGGCTAGAAAATAGGTGTATCCATGCAGAGTTCGGTAAATGAGTTCCTGACCCCCCGTCACATTGATGTGCAGGTGGTCAGTCCGACCCGCGCCAAGATTACGCTCGAGCCACTTGAGCGCGGTTTTGGCCACACCCTGGGCAACGCGCTGCGTCGCATTCTGTTGTCCTCCATGCCCGGCTGCGCCGTGGTCGAGGTGGAGATCGACGGCGTGCTGCACGAGTACAGCGCGATCGAAGGTGTGCAGGAAGACGTCATTGAAATCCTGCTGAACCTCAAGGGCCTTGCGATCAAGCTTCACGGTCGCGATGAGGTCACCCTGAGCCTGGTGAAGAAAGGGCCGGGCGCTGTCACCGCTGCCGATATTCAGCTGGATCACGATGTCGAAATCGTCAATGGCGATCATCTGATTGCCAATCTGGCGGACAACGGCTCGTTGAACATGAAGCTGAAGGTTGTGCGTGGTCGCGGCTATGAGCCCGCTGACGCACGCCAGAGCGAGGAAGACGAGAGCCGTAGCATCGGTCGTCTCCAGCTCGATGCGACTTTCAGCCCTGTTCGTCGCGTTGCATATGTTGTCGAAAACGCTCGTGTCGAGCAGCGCACCAACCTGGACAAGCTGGTTATCGACCTGGAAACCAACGGCACCCTGGATCCCGAAGAGGCGATTCGTCGTGCGGCCACCATCCTGCAGCAGCAGTTGGCGGCGTTCGTTGACCTGAAGGGCGACAGCGAGCCGGTCGTGGTAGAGCAGGAAGACGAGATCGATCCGATCCTGCTCCGCCCGGTTGATGATCTTGAGCTGACCGTTCGTTCGGCCAACTGCCTGAAGGCAGAGAACATCTACTATATCGGCGATCTGATCCAGCGCACCGAGGTCGAGCTGCTGAAGACTCCGAATCTGGGCAAGAAGTCTCTGACTGAGATCAAAGACGTGCTCGCTTCGCGTGGTCTTTCCCTTGGCATGCGCCTCGATAACTGGCCGCCGGCAAGTCTTAAGAAGGACGACAAGGCAACTGCCTGAGGTCCGTAACCACCGAACTCGATCGTTTGGTAAGGAATTTCAATCATGCGTCATCGTAAAAGTGGCCGTCATTTGAGCCGCACCAGCGCACACCGCAAGGCCATGTTTCAGAACATGGCGGTGTCGCTGTTCGAACATGAACTGATCAAGACCACGCTGCCGAAGGCTAAAGAGCTGCGCCGCGTCGCCGAGCCGTTGATCACCCTGGCGAAGGAAGATAGCGTCGCGAACCGCCGCCTGGCGTTCGACCGCACTCGTTCGAAGGAAGCTGTTGGCAAGCTTTTCAACGACCTGGGCAAGCGCTATGCCAACCGTCAGGGCGGTTACCTGCGTATCCTCAAGTGCGGCTTCCGGGCCGGTGACAACGCCCCGATGGCGTATGTCGAGCTGGTGGACCGTCCGGTCGCTGCCAAGGCTGAATCTGCCGAGTAATTTCGGTAAGTTTGCAGCCTGACAAGAGCCCCGCCTTTGGCGGGGCTTTTTGTTTTGTATGTTCATTGGGAGCGCTTTGTATCTCGGGCCCTAGGGATGCGTCCTACTGGCGAGGGTAAAAGCATCGGGTCATTCCTAAGGGCAGAGGTAGGCTCTAGCGGGTAGGCGAGCCTGAAGTGCCTGCTATGCCGAAGGCGGTTTGGTGATTTGGAGTCGAGAGCTTTTCGCTTGCCAATAAAAAGCCCCTTGAGGCGAGTGCTTCAAGGGGCTTTCGCTGACTGCGTTTGGCGATTAGACGTTAAAGCGGAAGTGCATCACGTCGCCGTCTTTTACGATGTAGTCCTTGCCTTCCAGGCGCCATTTGCCGGCTTCTTTCGCGCCCGCCTCGCCATTGAACTGAATGAAGTCGTCGTAGGCAACGACTTCGGCTCGGATGAAGCCTTTCTCAAAGTCGGTGTGAATCACGCCGGCAGCCTGCGGCGCGGTCGCGCCTACCTTCACGGTCCAGGCGCGAACTTCCTTCACGCCGGCGGTAAAGTAGGTTTGCAGGTTAAGCAGGGCGTAGCCCGCGCGAATCACGCGGTTCAGGCCGGGCTCGTCCATCCCCATGGTTTCGAGGAACATCTGCATCTCTTCAAGGTCGTCGAGCTCGGCGATCTCCGCTTCGATCTTGTTGCAGACGGGAACGACGATGGCGCCTTCCTCGTTGGCGATGGCATTCACCACGTCGAGAAGGGGGTTGTTCTCAAAGCCGTCTTCCGCGACGTTGGCGATGTACATCACGGGCTTGGTGGTGAGCAGGTGGAAAGTCTTGGCCAGGCGCTTCTCGTCGTCACCGAGGCTTCTCAGCAGGCTGCGAGCCGGCTTGCCTTCGGTGAGATGAGGAATGAGCTTTTCCAGCAGGCTCTTCTGTCCGAGAGCTTCCTTGTCGCCGCCTTTGGCTGAGCGCGCAACTCGCTGCAGCTGTTTCTCACAGCTTTCCAAGTCGGCCATGATCAGTTCAAGGTCAATGATCTCGATATCGCGTTTGGGGTCTACGCTGTTGGCGACGTGGATGACGTTGTCGTCTTCAAAGCAGCGCACCACGTGGGCGATGGCGTCGGTTTCCCGAATGTTGGCGAGGAATTTGTTGCCCAGGCCTTCACCCTTGGATGCGCCGGCCACCAGTCCGGCGATGTCGACGAACTCCATGGTGGTGGGAATCACGCGCTCGGGTTTGACGATTGCTGCAAGTGCATCGAGGCGTGGGTCCGGCATGGGCACTATGCCGCTGTTGGGCTCGATGGTGCAGAACGGAAAGTTCTCTGCGGCGATGCCGGATTTGGTCAGGGCGTTGAACAGGGTGGATTTGCCGACGTTAGGCAGGCCGACGATGCCGCAGTTGAATCCCATTGGGGGCTCTCTCGTAAAAAGGTTCAGGCCTTCTGGCTGTGCAGGCGCTGCATGGCGCGTACCCAGTCGCCGGCAAGGATGTCGGGCGCTACGTCCAGCGCGCTATCGATACTCGCGTCGAGTTTGTCCTGTTCGGCTCGTGGTGCGCGGCCAAGGACATAGCCGCTAACCAAGCTCGCGTGGCCCGGATGGCCGATGCCAAGACGCAGCCGGTGGAAGCTGTTCTGGTTGCCCAGGCAGGCGATGATGTCGCGTAGACCATTATGGCCGCCATGGCCGCCGCCCTGCTTGAGTTTGGCGACCCCGGGAGGCAGATCCAACTCGTCATGGGCCACCAGAATGGCCGCGGGAGGGATGCGGAAGAAGCCGGCCAGGGCGGCAACGGCCTGGCCGCTGCGATTCATGAAGGTGGTGGGGATGAGCAGGCGAACGTCATCGCCGCGAAAGGAAAACTTGCCTACCAGACCGAAATACTTGCGGTCCATGCTGAGGCTGGCGCCTTCGCGCTGGGCGAGGAGCTCAACAAAAAGGGCTCCAGCGTTGTGCCGGGTCTGTTCGTATTCGGGGCCGGGGTTGCCCAGCCCAACGATCAGTTTTACGGCAGTCACGTCTGGAGCCCTCGAAGGGTGGCGCGAGGGTTACTCGGCGCCTTCTTCCTTGTTCACGCGGCTGGCATGCACGTTGGCAACCGGCAGGTCACTGCCGTGGGCCAGGGCGGTCAGCTGTACGCCGGCCGGCAGCTTGAGGTCGGACAGGTGCAGAACCTGGCCTACTTCAACGTTGGCCATGTCGACTTCCAGGAACTCCGGCAGGTCCTTCGGCAGGCAGGTCACTTCGACCTCCACCAGGTTGTGCAGAATCTCGCCGCCCTGGGTCTTAACGCCAACGCAGGATTCCTGGTTCAGGTAGTGCAGCGGTACGTGGGCGGTCAGCTTGTGGTCCGCCACGGCGCGCAGGAAGTCCACGTGCATCACGTAGCCCTTCGCTGGGTGACGCTGCAGCGCCTTGATCAGCACGGCCTCGCTGTTGCCGGCTACGTCCAGGGCCAGAACGTGGCTGAATGCAGCTTCGTTTTCCAGCAGCTTGGCAATTTGCTTGGCCTGCAGGCTGATGGACTGGGGCGCCTTGTCGCCGCCGTAGATGACGGCAGGAACCAGCGCGGCGTTACGACGCAGGCGGCGGCTCGCACCTTTCCCCAGGTCGGAACGCACTTCGGCATTCAGGGTAAAGTTGGTCATAGTGTCTCTCCAAGATAACAACACCGCCCGTAACGCTTGCGACCAGCGTTCGGGCGGTTGTGAAAGCCCCGCCGGTAGGCGAGGCGGCTTTGATCGACGCGATTCCTAACGGAACATCGCGCTGATCGATTCTTCATTGCTGATGCGGCGCACGGCTTCAGCGACCACTGGTGCGATGTCCAGCTGACGGATCTTGCTGCAGGCCTGAGCGGCAGGCGAGAGCGGAATGGTGTTGGTCACCACCAGCTCATCGAGCACCGACTTTTCCAGATTCTCCATGGCTCGGCCCGAGAGAATCGGGTGGGTGCAATAGGCGTACACCTTCGCCGCGCCGTGCTCCTTGAGAGCTTTGGCCGCATGGCACAGGGTGCCGGCAGTGTCGACCATGTCATCGACCAGTACACAGGTGCGCTCGTGGACGTCGCCGATGATGTGCATGACTTCCGACATGTTCGCCTTGGGGCGGCGCTTGTCGATGATCGCGAGGTCGACGCCCAGCGATTTCGCCACGGCGCGGGCGCGAACGACGCCACCGATATCCGGAGAAACGATCATCAGGTTCTCGAACCGCTGGCTCTGGATGTCGTCTACCAGTACCGGCGAGCCGTAGATGTTGTCCACGGGGATATCGAAGAAGCCCTGGATCTGATCGGCGTGCAGATCGACGGTCAGTACGCGGTCAACGCCGACCACGTCGAGCATGTCGGCTACCACCTTGGCGCTGATCGGTACACGGGCCGAGCGCGGGCGACGATCCTGACGGGCATAGCCGAAGTAGGGCACCACTGCGGTGATGCGCGAGGCGGAAGAGCGGCGGAAGGCATCCGCCATCACCACCAGTTCCATCAGGTTGTCGTTGGTGGGGGCGCAGGTCGGCTGAATCAAAAAAACGTCCTTGCCGCGGACGTTTTCGTTGATTTCGGCACTCACCTCGCCATCGGAAAACCGACCAACAGAGGCGTCGCCGAGAGGAATGTGCAGCTGACGTACGACACGCCGGGCCAGATCGGGGTTAGCGTTCCCCGTGAACACCATCATCTTGGACACGCGCAATTCCTGCCGGCTTGAGTGGGAGCTGAAATTAAAAAGCTGTTCAAAACGGAAACCTCGCGGCTTGTTTTTGAACAGCTTCAGGAATATGGCAGGGGCGGCTGGATTCGAACCAACGCATGGCAGGATCAAAACCTGCTGCCTTACCGCTTGGCGACGCCCCTATATCGTTTGAAACCCATCAGGAGTTTCAGTCTCGTTGCAGTGCTTCCAGTGCCTTGTGCAGCATCGAACGATTGCTGCCTTTGGCTATGAAGCCTTGCATGGCTGTTGGAAGTTGCGCCGCGACTTTATCAGCCTTGGCCTTATCCGGGAAGGCCCCGAATACGCAACCGCCAGTGCCGGTAAGCTTAGCTGAAGTAAATTTATTCAGCAAGATCAAAGCGTTACGAACTTCTGGGTAACGCTTCTCGACTACCGGCTGACAGTCATTTCGACCGTCCTGCTCGAGAACGGTGCGCACTGTAATGGCGGGGCTATCGCGTGTCAACTCCGGCGCCGAGAAAATTTCGGCGGTGCTGACAGAAACTTGCGGGTTAACAACTACATACCACGGCTCTTGCAGCTCGACCGGCGTCAGGCGTTCGCCAACGCCCTCGGCGAAAGCGGCGCGACCGCGAACGAAAACCGGGACGTCGGCGCCCAGTTGCAGTCCGAGATTGGCAAGGGTGTCCTCGTTCAGGTCAAGCTGCCACAGGTGGTTCAGCCCGAGCAGGGTAGTGGCCGCGTTCGAGCTGCCGCCGCCGATGCCGCCTCCCATTGGCAGGCGCTTGGTCAGGCGGATGTCGGCGCCGTAGTTGCAGCCGGTTGCCTGCTGCAACAGGCGGGCGGCGCGAACGATCAGGTTCTGTTCCGGCGGTACGCCCGGCAAGGGCGTTTCCAGGTGGATCTGACCGTCGTCGCGGCGGCTAAAGCCCAGTTCGTCGCCATAATCGAGAAACTGAAACAGCGTCTGCAGTTCGTGATAGCCGTCGGCGCGGCGTCCGAGGATGTGCAGCATTAGGTTGAGCTTGGCGGGTGCGGGCAGGTGAAGGGCGGTCATGGGTGGCCCAGCTGGCGGGGCTGCCAGTCCTTGATCACCAGGGTCAGTTCGACATTCTCGCCATAGAGTTTGACGCGCTCGGGAAGGGTTACTCCGGCATGTTGGGCATAGGCGAGGTATTCGATGCGCCAGCCATCCTGCTCGAGGCGGGACAGGCGGCTTGATGCATCGAGCTGCAGGCGGCTGCGGCTGTCGGGGGCCGGCAGGCCGCGGATCCACCAGAGCAGATTGGATACCGGCAGTCGCCAGCCCAGTTGCTCTTCGAGGAGCGCGTCCGGCGAAGCTGCCTGGTAGCGCCCCTGGCCGGCGATTTCCAGGTCGACGCGGTCGGCGCGTCCGGTCAGGCGCGTTGCGCCTCGGCCCAGTGGGCCGGAGAGGCGAATGTCGAAATAGCCTTGCCGCTGCAGCCAGAACAGCGTGCCGCTGCCGGACTCCTGCGGGGCGCGCACGCCCAGCTTGCCGGTGATCTGCCAGCCGTCGATCGTTTCGACGCGCTCGCGGTGCTCGCGCCAGTTGCGCGGGTCGCCAGGGCCTTCGACCGACTCCTGCGGTTGCAGGCCGGCGCAGCCGGCGAGCAGCAGGGCCAGCAGAATGGGTAGCAGTTGGCGTATCGATACGGTGTTCACAGGGTCTCCGATCCGGTCAATCGGCGCAGCGTTTCGCGCAGGACTTTGTTCTCCGGGTTCTGCTGCAGTGCATCGCGCCAGATGCGGCGGGCTTCACGGCGCTCACCCAGTTGCCATAGCACCTCGCCGAGGTGGGCGGCGATCTCGGCGTCGGGCAGGCGCTCGAGCGCCTTGCGCAGCCAGCGCTCGGCTTCTTTCAGGTTGCCCTGGCGGTAATGCACCCAGCCCAGCGAGTCGAGAGTAGCGGGGTCTTCCGGGTTGAGTTGATGGGCCTGTTCGATTAGTTGGCGCGCTTCGTCGAGGCGGTCGGTGCGATCGGCGAAGGTATAGCCAAGGGCGTTCAGCGCCATGGCGTTTTCCGGTTCGCGCTCGAGAATCAGCCGCAGGTCGCGCTCGAGCTGCTCCAGGTCGTCGCGTTTCTCCGCCAGCATCGCGCGGGTGTAGAGCAGGTTGGCATCGTCGGGAAACTGCTCGAGCGCGTCAGCGACCAATGCCCAGGCCGCGTCGACCTGCTCGCGGGAAGACAAGGCCTCGGCTTCGAGCAGATACAGCTGAATAGCGTAATCGGGCTGCGCCTGGCGGGTGCGTTGCAGCAGGGCGCTCGCTTCCGCGCTGCGCCCCTTGGCCATCAGCAGCTCGGCTTCGAGTGCCTTGGCGGCGAGAAACTCATTGCCGGCCTCGACTTGGGCGTATGCCGCGAGGGCCTTTTCCGTGCGGCCGAGCGACTGCTGGGCGCGACCGAGATTCAGGTAGGCGGTATCCAGATGGCTGCCGCGCTCGATGAGATCCTCAAGGTAGACGATCGCCTCACGCCAGGCCTCGGCTTCCATGGCCACCAGGGCAAGGGAGAGGCGCAGGTCGTCATCGCTCGGGTTCTGCTGCAGCAGGGTTGAAAACTCCGCCATCGCCTCTTCCAGGCGGTCCTGCTCCACCAGCAGGCGCGCATAGGCCAGTCGCAGGCGGGTGTCTTCGGGGTGGCGGCGCAGCGTCTGTTGCAGCAGCGTGAGGGCTTCGCCTTCCCGGCCGTGACTCTGCAGGATGCGGGCGTGCAGCAATGTCGAGGGCGCGGGGCGCTCGGCGCGTGGCTGGCGCTCGAGCAGATCCAGCGCTTCGTCGGTCTGCCCGTCCTGCTCCAGCAATAGCGCCTTGCCAAATACCAGTTGTGGGTTGCCGGGGTTGCGGCTTAGCAGGCGGTCGAAGCTCTGCAGCAGGCCGGCCCGGGTCTCCGGGTCGGTGCGGGCGGCCGAAAGCGCCAGAAAATCGAAATGGGTGTCGCCCTGACGTCCGAGGACCGCCTCCATGTAGGCCAGCGATTCCTCGTAGCGGCCGGCGCGGGCCAGCTGTACGGCAGCGGTGCGCTGGGCATCGAGATTGTTCGGCGCGCTCTGCGCCCAGATCAGCGCCATGTCCAGGGCCGCCTGCTCGGCGCCCAGGTATTCGGCGATGCGAAATGCCCGCTCGGCCACGGCTGCGTCCTGAGTGCCATGGGCCTGCTGCACATAGTTGCCAAGGGCTATGTCGAAGCGATTGCGCTGGCCGGCCAGCTCGGCCACCAGCAGGGCATACAGGCCCTCGCGGCTGAACGAGCTCTGTTCCTGCGGCGCCTGTGGCTCGAGGTTGGCCGCTTCTTCGGTCGGCGGCGGCGAGGTCGGCTCGGTCGGAGCGAAGGTTTGGCAGCCGCCAACGGCAAGCAGGGCGGTCAGGGCGATCAGTTTTTTCATGGGCGATAACGGCAGGGGGCAGTCGCGCGATGATGACACAAGCGGTTGGGCAAGCCCATGGGCGGCAGGACCGGCGCTGGTGTCTGGGCGAAATGCTTCGGACAATCCCGGGCGGCGGTTGTTCTCCTTGGGGCGAAATAGGAGAATTGCCCGCTCTGTTCGCCAGTCAGCCAATCGCATGCCCTTCCTCGCGCTCGGTATCAACCACAAGACCGCTTCGGTGGATGTCCGCGAGCGCGTCGCGTTCACGCCCGAGCAGATGGTCGAGGCGCTGCAGCAGCTGTGTCGGCTGACGCCTACCCGTGAGGCGGCGATTCTCTCGACCTGCAACCGCAGCGAGCTGTATCTCGCCCAGGATGCCGCGCAGGCCGAAGCCGTACTTGCCTGGCTGGCCGACTATCACCACCTGAATCTCGATGATCTCAAGGCCTGCACCTATGTGCATCAGGACGACGCCGCGGTGCGCCACATGATGCGCGTGGCCTGCGGGCTGGATTCGCTGGTGCTTGGTGAGCCGCAGATTCTCGGGCAGATGAAGTCGGCCTATGCCGTGGCGCGGGAAGCGGGGAGCGTCGGCCCACTGCTCGGGCGGCTGTTTCAGGCGACCTTCAGCACCGCCAAGACCGTGCGCACCGACACCGCGATCGGCGAGAGCCCGGTGTCGGTGGCATTCGCCGCAGTGAGCCTGGCGCGGCAGATCTTCAGCGATCTGGCGCGCAGCCAGGCGCTTTTGATCGGTGCTGGCGAGACCATCACCCTGGTGGCGCGGCACCTCCATGAGCAGGGCGTGCGGCGCATCGTGGTGGCCAACCGCACGCTCGAGCGCGCCAGTGCCCTGGCCGAGCAGTTCGGCGCGCAGGCAATCCTGCTGGCCGACATTCCGCGCGAACTCGGCAACAGCGACATCGTCATCAGCTCCACCGCCAGCCAGTTGCCGATTCTCGGCAAGGGCGCTGTGGAGCAGGCGCTCAAGCAGCGCAAGCACAAGCCCATGTTCATGGTCGACATCGCCGTGCCGCGGGACATCGAGCCCCAGGTGGCCGAGCTGGACGATGTCTACCTTTATACCGTCGACGACCTGCATGAGGTGGTGGCTGAGAATCTCAAGAGCCGCCGCGGTGCCGCCGAAGCCGCCGAGGAACTGGTCGCTGCCGGTGCCGAGGACTTCATGCTGCGGCTGCGTGAGCTGGCCGGCGTCGATGTACTCAAGGCCTACCGCCAGCAGGCCGAGCGCTTGCGCGACGAGGAACTGCAGAAGGCCAGGCGACTGATAGCCAGCGGCGCCGATCCGTTCGAGGTCGCCACCGCGCTGGCGCGCGGACTCACCAACAAGTTGCTGCATGCGCCCAGCGTGCAGCTGAAGAAATTTGCCGCCGAAGGCCGCGTCGAAGCACTGAGCGTGGCCCAGGAGCTGTTTGCCCTCGCCGAGGGCGAGACCCGATCATGAAAGCATCCCTGTTGAACAAGCTGGACGTCCTCCAGGATCGTTACGAGGAGCTGACTGCGCTGCTCGGCGATGCCGAAGTCATCAGCGATCAAAGCCGCTTTCGCGCCTACTCCAAGGAATATGCCGAGGTCGAGCCGGTGATTCTCACCTATCGCGAGTTTCGCAAGGTGCAGGACGATCTCGAGGGTGCCCAGGCGCTGCTCAAGGACAGCGATCCGGAGGTGCGCGAGCTGGCCGCCGAAGAAGTCGCCCAGAGCAAGGGGCGCGTCACCGAGCTCGAAGACCGCCTGCAGCGCATGCTGTTGCCCAAGGACCCGAACGACGGGCGCAACGTGTTCCTGGAAATCCGTGCCGGCACCGGCGGTGACGAGGCCGCGATCTTCGCCGGCGACCTGTTCCGCATGTATTCGCGCTATGCCGAGCGGCAGGGCTGGCGGGTCGAGGTGCTGTCGGAAAACCCCGGCGAGCATGGCGGCTACAAGGAAGTGATCTCGCGCGTCGAAGGTGACAGCGTCTACGCCAAGCTCAAGTTCGAGTCCGGCGCGCACCGCGTGCAACGGGTGCCGGAAACCGAATCGCAGGGGCGCATCCACACCTCGGCCTGCACCGTGGCGGTACTGCCCGAGCCCGATGAGCAGGCGGCGGTGGAGATCAACCCATCCGAGCTGCGCGTGGACACCTACCGCGCCTCCGGCGCCGGTGGCCAGCACGTCAACAAGACCGACTCGGCGATCCGCATCACCCACCTGCCCACTGGCATCGTGGTCGAATGCCAGGAAGAGCGCTCGCAGCACAAGAACCGCGCCAAGGCCATGGCCTGGCTGGCGGCCAAACTTCAGGACATGCAGGATGCCGCGGCGCACAAGGAACTGTCGGACACCCGCCGCCTGCTGGTTGGTTCGGGCGATCGTTCCGAACGCATCCGTACCTACAACTACCCCCAGGGGCGGGTCACCGATCACCGGGTCAACCTCACCCTCTATGCGCTGGACGAGGTGATGGCCGGCGGCGTGGAGGCGGTGATCGAGCCCCTGCTCAGCGAATACCAGGCCGATCAGCTGGCCGCGCTCGGCGACTGATTCGCCGCGGTGGGCGGGGCCGTCGCGTCGCCCACTGTGCCTGACTACCGCAACGCACCATGCCCGACTGCGCCCTCGACCGGAGAGCCGCCTTGGCGACCATCGAACACCTGCTCAAATGCGCTGACCTGCCCGACTCGCCGACGCCACGGCTCGATGCAGAGTGGCTGCTGGCCGCTGCCCTCGACAAGCCTGCCAGTTACCTGCGCACCTGGCCCGAGCGGGAGGTGCCGGCGGAGACGGCCGAACGCTTCGCCGCCTGGCTGGCGCGACGCCGAGCGGGCGAGCCGGTGGCGCTGATTCTGGGGCGGCAGGGCTTCTGGAGCCTGGAGCTGGAGGTGGCGCCCGATACGCTGATCCCGCGTCCGGATACCGAGCTGCTGGTCGAAACGGCGCTGCAGCTGTTGCCGGCGACGGCGGCCGGGGTGCTCGATCTCGGTACCGGGAGCGGCGCGATTGCCCTGGCGCTGGCCTCCGAGCGCCCCGCCTGGCAGGTGACTGGCGCCGATCGCATCGACGCGGCGGTGCAGCTGGCCGAGCGCAACCGCCAGCGCCTCGGCCTGGCCAACGCGAGCTTTCGCAAGAGCGACTGGTTCGATGCGTTTGCAGGACGGCGGTTCCAGCTGGTCGTCAGCAATCCCCCCTACATTGCCGCGGCCGATCCGCACCTGGCGCAGGGCGACGTGCGCTTCGAGCCGGCCAGCGCGCTGGTCGCCGGCGCCGATGGCCTGGACGATCTTCGGCGGATTATCGCCGGCGCGCCGGCGCACCTCGCGCCGGGCGGTTGGCTGGCGCTGGAGCACGGCTATGACCAGGGCGAGGCGGTGCGCGGGTTGCTGCGCCAGGCCGGCTTCGCTGACGTGCAGACGCGCCGCGACCTGGGTGGTCAGGAGCGGGTGAGCTACGGCCGCTACTCGAAGGAGTCTGGCGATGCTCGATGACGACGAGTTGCTGCGTTACAGCCGACAGATCCTGCTGCCGCAGATCGACGTGGCCGGCCAGCTGCGCCTCAAGGCGAGTCGCGTGCTGGTGCTGGGCCTGGGCGGGCTTGGCTCGCCGGTGGCGCTGTATCTGGCCGCGGCGGGGGTTGGCGAGCTGCATCTGGCCGACTTCGACCAGGTCGACCTGAGCAACCTGCAGCGCCAGGTGCTGCATGACAGCGCCAGCGTGGGGCGGGGCAAGGTCGATTCGGCCCTGCAGCGGCTGGCGGCGATCAATCCGGCGGTGCGCCTGGTGCCGCATCGCCAGGCGCTGGATGGCGACAGCCTGGCCCGGGTACTGGCACAGGTGGATCTGGTGCTCGACTGCAGCGACAACTTCACCACCCGCGAGGCGGTCAACGCCGCCTGTGTCGCCGCGCGCACGCCGCTGGTGAGCGGGGCGGCGATCCGCCTGGAAGGGCAACTGTCGGTGTTCGACCCGCGCCGCCCAGAGAGCCCCTGCTATCACTGTCTGTACGGCGGCGGCAGCGAGGCGGAGCTGACCTGCAGCGAGGCCGGCGTGGTCGGCCCGCTGGTGGGGCTGGTTGGCAGCCTGCAGGCGCTCGAGGCGCTCAAGCTGCTGGCCGGTTTTGGCGAGCCGCTGGTGGGCCGACTGCTGCTGATCGATGGCGCAACGAGCCGTTTCCGCGAGCTGCGGGTCCGACGTGATCCGCAGTGCCCGGTCTGTGGAGCGGCCCATGCGTCGTGATGCGCCGATCGGGGTGTTCGACTCGGGCGTCGGCGGCCTGTCGGTGCTGCGCGAGATCCGCGCCCGCCTGCCCCACGAGGCGCTGATCTATCTCGCCGACAGCGGCCATGTGCCGTATGGCGAGAAAAGTCCCGAGTACATCCGTCAGCGCTGCCGGGCCATTGGCGACTTCCTGCTCGAGCAGGGCGCCAAGGCGCTGGTGGTCGCCTGCAACACGGCCACGGCAGCGGCGGTGGCCGACCTGCGCGAGCGCTATCCGCAGCTGCCGGTGGTTGGCATGGAGCCGGCGGTCAAGCCGGCCGCCGCCGCCACGCGCAGCGGCGTGGTCGGCGTGCTGGCCACCACGGGGACGCTGCAGAGCGCGCGCTTTGCCGCCTTGCTCGACCGCTTCGCCAGCGGCGTGCGGGTGATCACCCAGCCCTGTCCTGGGCTGGTCGAACTGATCGAGCGCGGCGAGTTGCGCAGCGACGATACCCGCCAGTTGCTCACTCGGCTGGTTCAGCCACTGCTGGCCGAGGGCTGTGACACGCTGATTCTGGGCTGCACCCACTATCCGTTCATCGCGCCGTTGCTGCGTGAGATCGTGCCGGCCGAGGTGAAGCTGATCGATACCGGCGCGGCGGTGGCCCGTCGCCTCGATAGCCTGCTAGCGGCGCGCGCCCTGCCGGGCGAGTCGGCCGCGCCGGTGCGTTTCTGGACTACCGGCGACGTGCAACTAATGGCGAAAGTCCTGCCTCTGTTATGGGGAGAAGCCGCTTCGGTTAGCTTTTTCCCCGGCTAGCCAGACGCTAAGCTCAAACCTGATGACACTGGCAAGTTGACAGTTCTCGAGCGTGCAACGGAAGGCTCGCTGGCCTTTTCGCTGCTCCGCAACACTCCAAGAAAAGCAAAAAACGAGGAGCGAACCATGAAATCCATTCTTTCCCTGCTCGCAGTGGCCGCCCTGGCCTGGGGGCCGCTGGCGACGGCGGCAGATATCACCGTGGCGGTCGGGCGTACCGACGACTCCACCAACACCTACCGTCTGGGCATGCAGTGGGACTTCCAGCGCAGCTGGTGGGAGAGCCGGGTCGGGCGCCTGAGTGGCTACTGGGATGCCGGCTACACCTACTGGCAGGGCGACAAGGCCTCGAGCAACCACAGCCTGTCGCTGGCGCCGGTGCTGGTCTACGAATTCGGCCATGGCGGCGTGCGGCCTTTCGTCGAGCTTGGGATCGGCGTCGCGCTGTTCGAGGATGCGCAAATCGAGGAACGCAAGCTGGGCAGTTCCTTCCAGTTCGAAGACCGCATGGGCTTCGGCGTGCGCTTTGGCGAGCATCGCGTCGGCGTGCGCGCGATGCACTATTCCAACGCCGGATTGCAGAGCCCGAACGACGGCGTGGAAAGCTACAGCCTGTACTACCGCGTTGCGCTGTGAGCCGGGGCGGGCCTGATGGCCCGTCCTTGCGCCTGATCGTTCAGCCGCTTGCCGCCCCGCCGCCCGCACGTCACCTCGGGGACGGCGGGCCAGCCCGGCGCCGGGCGGTTTGCCAGCACCGTCCGCTCAGACATCCTTCTGCTTGGTGCCGAAGATCTTGTCTCCGGCATCGCCCAGGCCGGGGAGGATGTAGCCCTGCTCGTTGAGCCCCTGATCGATGGAGGCGGTGAAGATGCGCACGTCCGGGTGCGCACGATCCACCGCAGCGATGCCTTCCGGTGCCGCCACCAGCACCAGTGCGCGGATCTCGCGGCAGCCGGCTTTCTTCAGCATGTCGATGGTGGCGACCATCGAGCCGCCGGTGGCCAGCATCGGGTCGACGATCAGCGCCAGACGCTGGTCGATCTGCGGCACCAGCTTTTCCAGGTAGCTGTGCGCTTCGAGGGTTTCTTCGTTACGGGCGATGCCGACCGCGCTGACCTTGGCGCCGGGAATCAGGCTGAGCACGCCGTCGAGCATGCCGATGCCGGCGCGCAGGATCGGCACCACGGTGATCTTCTTGCCGGAGATCTTTTCCACCTGCACCGGCCCGCACCAGCCGTCGATGCGGTAGTGCTCGAGCGGCAGGTCCTGGGTGGCCTCGTAGGTCAGCAGTGCGCCGACCTCCTGGGCCAGCTCGCGAAAATGCTTGGTGCTGATATCGGCGCGGCGCATCAGGCCGAGTTTGTGGCGGATCAGCGGGTGGCGAACTTCTCGAATGGGCATGGGCAGCTCCAGCAGTGCGACTGGCAGTTAGAGTAGAAGATCGGACGTTGGCCTGCGACGTTCCGGGCAGGCTTGCGAGGCGAAGGGCAGGCGGGTAAGGTCGGCGTCCTTTCCAGCCCCCCCTTGCGGCGATTTCGCCATGGAGAACCGAACATGTCCGTCGATCTTGAGCACATCCGTCAGGTTATGGCCGAAGCCGATACCCTCTTCGACGAGCGCCAGGTGGAGCAGGCCATCGCCGAGGTCGCCGAGCGGATCAATGGCGAGCTGGCCGACCGCAACCCGGTGGTGTTCTGCGTGATGAACGGCGGGCTGGTGTTCGCCGGCAAGCTGTTGCCCAAGCTCGGGTTTCCGCTGGAACTGTCCTACCTGCACGCCACCCGCTACCGCAACGCCACCAGCGGCGGCGAGCTGTTCTGGAAGGCCAAGCCGGAGGTGTCGTTCATCGACCGCGACGTGCTGATCATCGATGACATCCTCGACGAGGGTCACACCCTGCACGCCATCATCGAGTTCTGCCGCCACGCCGGCGCCCGCCAGGTGCATACCGCGGTGCTGGTGGACAAGCTGCATGACCGCAAGGCCAGTCCGGACCTCAAGGCCGACTACGTGGGGCTGTCCTGCGCCGATCGTTATGTGTTCGGCTACGGCATGGACTACAAGGGCTACTGGCGCAACGCGCCCGGCATCTACGCGGTCAAGGGCCTGTAACGGACTCGACCATCGCCGGCGCGTCGGGGCGCCGGCGACGGCCGAAGCGGCGTTCTTTAGTCGGCGTCGAGCTGCGCCAGGCGCTGGCGCACTGCCGCCTCGATGCCGGCGGCGTCCAGACCGCAGGCGGCCAGCATCTGCGCCGGCTTGGCATGCTCGACGTAGATATCCGGCAGGCCGAGGTTGAGCAGTGGCCGGGGCAACTGGTGCGCAGCGAGGAGCTCGCCCACCGCCGCGCCGGCACCGCCCATCACGCAGCCTTCCTCGATGGTCACCAGCAGCGCATGGCGCTCGGCCAGCTCGCGCACCAGCGCCTCGTCCAGCGGCTTGACGAAGCGCATGTCGACCAGCGTCGCATCCAGCGCCTCGGCCACCTGGCGCGCCTCGCCCAGCAATACGCCAAACACCAGCAGGGCGACCTTGCGCCCTTCGCGGCGGATCACGCCCTTGCCGATTTCCAGCGGCTGCAGGCCCGGCTCGAGGGCGGCATTCGGGCCGCTGCCGCGCGGATAGCGCACGGCGGCCGGGCCGTTGTACAGATAGCCGGTGGTGAGCATCCGGCGCATTTCGTTCTCGTCGCTCGGCGTCATCAGCAGCATGCCGGGGATGCAGCGCAGGTAGGCGATGTCGAAGGTGCCGGCGTGGGTCGGGCCGTCTTCGCCGACCAGGCCGGCGCGGTCGATGGCGAACAGCACGTCCAGATCCTGCACCGCCACGTCGTGCACCAACTGGTCGTAGGCGCGTTGCAGGAAGGTCGAGTAGATCGCCACCACCGGCTTGAGGCCCTCGCAGGCCATGCCGGCGGCGAGGGTGACGGCGTGCTGCTCGGCGATTGCCACGTCGAAGTAGCGGTCCGGATAGCGTTCACTGAACGCCACCAGGTCCGACCCTTCCTTCATCGCCGGGGTGATGCCGGTCAGCCGCGGGTCGGCGGCGGCCATGTCGCACAGCCACTGGCCGAAGATGTTCGAGTATTTCGGCGCCGACGGCGCCTTGGGCGGCGCGCCGGCCGGCTCGAGCTTGGTGATCGCGTGGTAGCCGATGGGATCGGCCTCGGCCGGCGCGAAGCCCTTGCCCTTCTTGGTGATCACGTGGAGGAACTGCGGGCCGCTGAGGTCGCGCATGTTGCGCAGGGTGGCGATCAGCGTGGGCAGGTCGTGGCCGTCGATGGGGCCGATGTAATTCCAGCCCAGCTCCTCGAACAGCGTGCCGGGCACCAGCATGCCCTTGGCGTACTCCTCGGTGCGCCGGGCGATTTCCCAGGCGCCGGGCAGGCGCGAGAGGATCTTCTTGCCGCCCTCGCGCATGCTGCTGTAGGTGCGGCTGGAGAGGATGCGCGCCAGGTAGTTGGACAGCCCGCCGACGTTGTGCGAGATGGACATGTCGTTGTCATTGAGCACGACCAGCATGTCCGCGCCGACTTCCGGGGCATGGTTGAGGGCCTCGAAGGCCATCCCGGCGGTGAGTGCGCCATCGCCGATCACCGCGATCGACTTGCGCCGTTCGCCCTTGAGCCGGGCGGCGACGGCCATGCCCAGGGCGGCGCTGATCGAGGTGCTGGAGTGGCCGACGCCGAAGGTGTCGTAGTGGCTTTCCGAACGCCGCGGGAAGGCGGCCAGGCCGTCCTTCTGGCGCAGGGTGGTCATGCGCTCGCGGCGGCCGGTGAGGATCTTGTGCGGGTAGGCCTGGTGGCCGACATCCCAGACCAGGCGGTCTTCGGGGGTCTTGAAGACGTAGTGCAGGGCGATGGTCAGCTCGATCACTCCGAGCCCGGCGCCGAAGTGTCCGCCGGTCTGGCCCACGCAATAGAGCAGTTCCTGGCGCAGTTCGTCGGCCAGGCTTTCCAGATCGGTTTCGTCCAGCAGACGCAGTTGTTCGGGCGTGGCGGCGCGGTCAAGCAGCGGGGTCACGGGCCGAACCCGCGGGATCTCATGGAACGTCTTGGGCATGAGGCTGATCGTTGTCCGGAAAAAGGGGCATGTTACCCGAACACCGCACCGGCACGAAATTGAGGCGCCCGCGAGGGGCGCGGCATGGCGGTCAGTGACGGCGTTCGACGATATAGCGGGCGAGCGCGCGCAGGGCGTCGGCGCTGGGGCCGAAAGCTTGGAGTGCCTCGAGGGCCTGTTGGTGCAGTTGGTCGGCATAGCTTTTTGCCTGCGCCAGGCCAAGCAGTGCCGGATAGGTGGGTTTGTCGCGGGCGATGTCGGCGCCCTGGGTCTTGCCCAGGGTGGCGGTATCGCTTTCCACGTCGAGGATGTCGTCCTGCACCTGGAAGGCCAGACCGATGGCGGCGGCGTAGCGGCGCAGGGCGTCCAGGCGCGCCTCGTCGGCCTGACCGCTGGCCAGGGCACCGAGCACCACGCTGGCTTCGATCAGCGCGCCGGTCTTGTGCCGGTGCATGCATTCCAGCGCGGCCTGATCGAGCTTCTTGCCCACCGCGGCAAGGTCGATGGCCTGCCCGCCGACCATCCCGCTT
Source organism: Pseudomonadaceae bacterium (assembly GCA_030602315.1). Classification (GTDB taxonomy): domain Bacteria; phylum Pseudomonadota; class Gammaproteobacteria; order Pseudomonadales; family Pseudomonadaceae; genus Azomonas. Next base: position 30,716 of record JAUVZY010000007.1, read on the forward strand.
GGCCCGGCGGCGCGCGCCAGCACGTTGAGCATGCGCAGGCGCAGGGCCGGATCGGCCGGGTTGCCGGTGGCGCCGCTCAGGATCTCGAAGGCCAGGCTCTGCAGGCCGTCGCCGGCGAGGATCGCGGTGGCTTCGTCGAAGGCCTTGTGAGTGGTCGGCTGGCCGCGGCGCAGGTCGTCGTCGTCCATCGCCGGCAGGTCGTCATGCACCAGCGAATAGGCGTGGATCAGCTCCACCGCGCAGGCAGCGCCGTCCGCCTGCTCGAGCGGTCCCTGCAGCGCCTCGCAGGTGGCGTAGACCAGCAGCGGGCGGACCCGCTTGCCGCCGAGCAGCACGCTGTGGTGCATGGCCTGATACAGGCGCGACAACGGCTCCAGCGCGGGGCTGAACAGGGCGCCCAGGCAGGCGTCGACGCGCTGCTGGCAGCGTTTCTGGTAGTCGCCGATCATGCCGGTTCGTCCGCGTCGAAGGGGGCCTCGGTGGTCTGCCCGTCGCGCTCGAGCAGGATGCGCACCTTCTGCTCGGCCTGGCTCAGGGCGCTCTGGCACTCGCGGGTCAGGCGGATGCCCTGCTCGAAGCAGGCGAGCGAGTCCTCGAGGGAAAGCTCGCCACTTTCCAGGCGCTCGACCAGCTGCTGCAGGTCGGCAAGGGATTGTTCGAAGTCCGGTGCGGCTTTCTTGCGGGCCATGATCACGCCTGTGTTTTGGGGCCTTTACGAGCGGTCGGGGACACTAGCAGAGCAGGGCACAGAAGCCAATCGGCGCCGGCTCAGGCATAGGTCTGGATGAAGTAGTACCCGGTGAGCACGCTGCCCACCAGAATGACGAACAGGCGCAGCCAGCGTACCGGCAGCACCTTGCTCAGCGCACCGCCGGCGTAGCCGCCGACGGTGGCGCCGGCCAGCAGCACGGCGAGCTCCGGCCAGCTCACGCGGCCGGCGATGATGAAGGTCGCCGTGGCGACGCTGTAGATCACCGCCGAGATGAGGTTTTTCAGCGCGTTGGCGCGCACGAAGGCGTGGCCTTCGATGGAGAACGCGGCGAGCTGCAAGATGCCCATGCCGGCGCCGAAATAGCCGCCGTAGATCGACACCAGGCCGTGGCTGGCGAGCGAGAGCGGCGAGTGCGGCGGATGCTCGCTGGCTTCCCGACGCCGGGCGGCCAGGGCGCGGCTCAGCCATGGGCTGGCGGCGAACAGGCCGGTGGCCAGCAGCAGCAGCCAGGGAATCAGCAGGCGGAACACCGCATCGCCGCCGGCCAGCAGCAACAGGCCGCCGAGTAGGCCACCGAGCAGGCCGGCCAGCAACAGCGGCAGCAGATAGCCGGCCAGCGGCCGCAGCGCCGAGCGTGCGGCCCAGGCGCCGGCCAGGCTGGCTGGCCAGAGGGCGACGGCATTGGTGGCGTTGGCGGTCACCGGCGGCAGCCCCGCGGCCAGCAGGGCCGGGAAGGAAAAGAAGGTGCCGCCCCCGGCCAGGGCATTCATGCCGCCGGCGGCGAGGCCGGCGGCGAGCAGCAGGGCGATGTCGTAGAAAGTCATGCAGAGGCCTTGAGCGGGCGTTCAGGCCGGCTGGCCGTCCAGTCCCTGGCGGGAGCTGGACCAGGCGGTCGCCGGCGCGGGTCGGCCGTAATGATACCCCTGCAGGCTCGGGCAGCCATTGAGCAGCAGAAACGCCGCCTGGCGGTCGTTCTCCACGCCTTCGGCCACCACATGCAGGCCGAGGTGGCTGGCCATGGTCAGAATGCCGCGCACCAGGGCCACCGAGTGTTCGCTGTCGGGCAGGCCGGCGACGAACTGGCGATCGATCTTGACCCCGTCGAAGGGAAATTGCTGCAGGTAGGTGAGCGAGGCGTAGCCGGTACCGAAGTCGTCGAGCAACAGCAGCAGGCCGGCCGCCTTCAGCCGCGCCAGGGTCTGCTGGATCTCCTCGTCGGCGCCCAGCAGCGCGCTCTCGGTGACTTCCAGTTCGATCAGCGAGGCCGGCGTGCCTTCCTCGGCGAGTATTCCCAGCAGGCAGCCGGCCAGATCCGGCTGGCGGAAGTCCAGTGGCGAGAGGTTCACCGCGATGCGTAGCGCCAGGCCCTGGGCCATCCAGCGGTTGGCCTGGCGGCAGGCTTCGCGGAATACCCAGCGGGTGGTTTCGATGATCATGCCGCTGTCTTCGAGCACCGGGATGAACTCGTGCGGCGGGACTACCGCGCCGCTCGGCAGCTGCCAGCGCAACAGCGCCTCCATCACCTGCGGCCGGCCGTGCGTATCGACCTGGGGCTGGTAGTGCAGGACGAACTCCTCCTGATCCAGCGCCCGGCGCAGCTCGATCTCCAGCTGGCGGCGGCGCTCCACCGCCTCGCTGAGCGCCGGGCTGAACAGTGCCATGCGGTTGCGCCCGGCACCCTTGGCCGCGTACAGCGCCAGATCGGCCTGACGCAGCAGCTCATTGGCGCTGCCGCGGCCCTGGCTGACGGTGATGCCGATCGACAGCTGCGCCGAGCATTCGTATTGGCGGATCAGGATCGGCTGGCGCAGGTTTTCCAGAATGCGCTCGGCGATGCTGGTCGCCTGCTGCTGATCGTGCTGCTCTAGCAGCACGATGAACTCGTCGCCCCCCGAGCGCGCCAGCAGGCTGTGCGGCGGCAGCAGCAGGCCGAGGCGCTGCGCGGTTTCCACCAGCAGGCGGTCGCCGATCTCGTGACCGAGGGTGTCGTTGATGCTCTTGAAGTTGTCCAGGTCGAGAAACAGCAGGGCCAGCGGGGTCTCCCCGGCAAGCAGCTGTTCCAGACGCTGCACCAGGTAGTTGCGGTTGGCCAGGTGGGTGAGCGGATCGTAGTGGGCGAGAAAGCGCAGGCGCTGCTCGGCGCGCAGGCGTTCGGTGATGTCCTGCAGCAGCAGCAGGTAGAACAGCTGGCCCTTGCGCTGGAAGGGCGTGCAGCTGATTTCCAGCGGCAGGCTGTGCCCGGCGCGACGGCCGTCGAGCTCGATCGGCAGGCCGGGCGCCGCCTGGCGCAGCCGTTCGATGGCATCCTCGGCGACCAGGTGGTCCTTCAGCGGGGCATCGTGCAGCTGCCCCGGCTGGCAGCCGAACAGCGCGGCCGCCGCCGGGTTGGCCTGCTCCACGCGCATGCTGCGATCGACCACCAACAGGCCCACCGGGGCGATGTCGATCAGCTCGCGGGTCAGCCGCTCGCTTTCGCGCAGGGCCATCTGCCGGTCGTGCAGCTGCTGGGTCATCTGGCTGAAGGTCATCGCCAGGCGGGCGATCTCGTCGCGGCCGTCGACGGCGATCGGCTCGGGACGCTGTTCGACTGCGAAGCGGCGGGTGGCCTGGTCGATACGCGCCAGGCGGCGGGTGATCAGGCGGCTGTGCAGGCGGTTGAGCAGCAGGCTCAGCAGCACCAGGGCCAGCAGGGTCTGGCCGAGGTAGAGCCAGGCGTCGCGCCGCGTCTGGCGCAACAGCGGGGCGAAATCCAGGCTGACCACCAGCGCCTCGGCGATCGGCACCCCGTTGTGCTTGGCGCGCCCCAGCGGATAGACGGCGATGAAGCGCTGGGCGTCCTGCTCGATCCAGCCCGGCGTGCGACCGGTGACCAGCTCGCGCAGCGCCGGCTGCGGGATGTCCAGCTGCTCGGGCGCCAGCCCCAGCCGGGTGCTGGCGACCCGCTGCAGGTGCTCATCGAGCACCATCGCCCAGCGCACCCCGGCCAGGCTGCCAAGGTCGGCCAGTTCGGTTTCCAGCTCGGCCGTGCGCTCGTGGCGCAGATGATCGGCCAGGCTGCTCTGCAGCAGGATCAGGATCTGGTTGGTGTGGCTGCGCCAGCTGCTCAGGCTGTTGTCGAGGCTGCGTGGCAGATAGAGCGTGGCCAGGAGGGCGGTGTAGAGCAGGCCGAACAGCAACAGCAGCAGCGGGACCGAGCGGCGCAGGGACAGGCGGGTCAGCATTCGCGGTCTCCACAGCGGGGGAGCAGGTACCGGGGCTCTGCCGGCCAGCCGAGCAGTTGGCGGTCATGCAGATAGTGCGCGAGCCGCTCGGCGCTGGCCAGCAGCTGCCCCTCTTCGAGCAGTTGCCCGTTCAGCTGGCGGTCGCCCATGGTCAGGCCGGCCAGGGTGATTTCCAGCGCCTCCGGCGACAGGTCCAGACGCCGGCGCAACATGCCGTCCAGCACGGCACGGTTGTCCATCCACAGCGTCAGCGCCTCGTACCACAGTGCGCGCAGACGCTGGCGCTGCTCGGGGCTGACGCGCCGGCGGTCGACCACCAGCACGTCGATGATTTCCCCCGGCAGGGCGCGACTGTCGAAGATCCGCCGCGCGCCGAGCGCCATCAGGGCCGGCCCTTCGGAGGCGAAGGTGACCAGCGCATCGACTCGCCCGTCGGCCAGCGCCTGGCGATGCTCGTGGATCGGCAGGCTGACGATCTGCACGTCGCTGGCCGCCAGCCCGGCGTGATCGAGGATCCGCGAGAGGAAAAATGCGCCGAGCGCGGTGTTTTCCACACCGATGCGCTGCCCGCGCAGATCGACCAGCTCCTTGATCGGCGGCCGGGCGAACAGCACGTCGGCACCGGCCGAGAGGTTGGTCACCAGCACGATTTCCAGATCCTGGCCACTGGCCTGCAGGGCGAGGGTTTCATCGAGGGTGAGCAGCGCGGCGTCCAGCAGGCCATTGCGAAAGCCGCGCAGCACGCCGGTGGCATTGGGGTATTCGATCAGCTGCATGCCGCTGGGCGCGAGCCATGCATTCTCATCGGCGAGATAGACCGGCGCATAGCCGAGCCAGCGATTGCCGCCGATGCGCAGCGTGTCGCTGTCCTCGTGACAGGCCGTCACGGCGAAAAGACCAAGCAGCAGAACAAACCAGCGCATCCCATCACTCCCTGAGGGGGAAACGGCACGATCGCAAAAGACGGCGCAAAACGCTGGCCGTGGGCATGGCAACCGCTCTGCGACAGGCGTATCGAGATGATTTCACGCATTAAGCCTAGCGCCGATTGGCGCGTTTGTCCTGTCTGGGCGGGGAACTTGGCACCTTTTGGCCGGTCCGTTTGCCTTGGACGGCCAAGCGCAAGGCGCCGCCGACCGGACTCCTCGAAGGGCTCGTCAGCCGTCTGTGAGCGGGACATCGGAGCATCCATGAACGTTCTCATCTGCGGCTCGGGCGGCCAGATCGGCCGATCGCTGGTCAACCTGGCCCCCAGTTATGGCTTGCACGCCCTGGCCATGCCGCACGCCCGGCTGGACATCAGCGACGCCGCCCAGGTCAACCAGTGCATCGACCGGCTGCGGCCGGCGCTGATCATCAATGCGGCGGCCTACACCAATCTTGACGGAGCCGAGCATGAGGTGAGCCGTGCCCGCGCCGTCAATCACCAGGGCGCGGCCAACCTGGCCAGCGCCGCACGCCGCGCCGGCATCGTGCTGTTGCATCTGTCCAGCGAGTACGTGTTCGACGGGATGGGCGAGCGTGCCTACCGGGAAACCGATCCGCCCACGCCGACCAGCGTCTACGGCGCGACCCGCCTGGCCGGCGAGCAGGCCATCGGCGAGCGCTTGCCGCGCCATCTGATCCTGCGCTCGAGCTGGATCTACGGTGAATACGGCAACAATTTCGTTAACACCATGCTCCGGCTGGGCAGCAAGTCCAAGGTGCTGTCGGTGGTCAATGACCAGGTCGGCTGCCCGACCCGCGCCCGCAGCATCGCCCGGGTGCTTTTGGAGCTGGCCGACCGGTATCGGCGCGAAGGTCAGCTGCCCTGGGGCACCTACCACTACGCCAGCGCCGCGCCGTGCACCTGGTACGAGTTCGCCTGCGCCATCTTCGGGCAGGCCGAGCGTCTGGGGCTGGTGCGCCAGGCACCGACCATCCTGCCGGTGAGCAGCGACAGCCTGCCGCGCCTGGCGCCGCGGCCACGCTGGTCGGTGCTTGACTGCTCGCGCATCGAGCAGACCCTGGGCATCACCATCCGCCCGTGGCAGGCAGAGCTGGCGCATGTGATCCAGCGGCTGCATGAGATGCCGCTGGCGCCGCTGCGCCCCTTGCCCAGTCGCGTGCCGTTTCGGCTGCACGGCTGAGCCGCCGATCGTCGGCTCGGTCCGCACGCAGCGGTACGGCAGGGAACGCACCTGCGGGCGCCCGGTCCGAACCGGTGCTCATACCCGCAAGGATGGAACGCGCCATGACCACCACTCAAAAAAGGATCGGCATTTCCGGCACCGGCATGATCGCCCATTGTCTCGTGCGGCTGATCATGCGGCACTGCCCGGATCTGGCGGTAACCCGCGTGCTCACGCGCCGTCGGATCGACGCGATCGCCGGCTTCCCGCTGCCCGAGGCGCTCACCAATTCCATCGACGATCTGCTGGCGCATAGCGACCTGTTGATCGAGTGCACCGGCGACGTGTTCTTCGGCACCGAGGTGATCGAGCGGGCCTTCGAGCAGGGCCTGCCGGTGGTCACCATCAACGCCGAGCTGCAGGTCACCACCGGCTCGTACCTGGCCGGCAAGGGGCTGTTGACCGAGGCCGAGGGCGACCAGCCCGGCTCGCTGGCTGCGCTGCACGAAGATGCGCTGCAAATGGGCTTCACGCCGCTGGTCTACGGCAACATGAAAGGCTTTTTGAACCACGACCCGAGCCCGGAGGACATGGCCTACTGGTCGGCACGCCAGGGCATCAGCATCGAGCAGACCACCTCGTTCACCGACGGCACCAAGTTGCAGATCGAGCAGGTGGTGGTCGGCAACGGTCTGGGCGCGACCATCAGCCGCCAGGGCCTGGAGGGGCTGGAATCGAAGGATCTGAACCAGAGCGGCCAGGCGCTGGGCTTGATCGCCGAGGCGCTGGGCCAGCCGATCGTCGACTACGTGCTGCCCAAGGGCTTCTCCGCCGGCGGGGTGTTTCTGGTTGGCCGGCATGACGCCGAGCAGGCGCCGGCGCTGGAGTATTTCAAGCTCGGCCCCGGCCCCTATTACGTGTTGACCCGGCCGTTCCACCTGTGCTCGCTGGAGGTGGCCAAGACTGTGCGCCGGGTGCTCGGGGGCGGCGGCGTGCTGCTGAACAACTCCACCCAGCCGACCCTGGGCGTGGCCGCCATTGCCAAGCGCGCGATGCCGGCCGGCACCCTGATTGCGCGCGGTATCGGAGGCTATCAGGTGCGCGGCGAGGCGGTGCGTCTGGCCGACCGGCTGGAGCATGTGCCGATCGGGCTGCTGTGGCGTACCCCGCTCAAGCGCGCGGTCGAGCCGGGGCAGTTGATCACCTGGGACGATGTCGATCTGGCGCCCAGCCGCCCGCTGGAGATCTGCCTGGAGCAGCGCGACCGGCTGCGCGCGGAGCTGGCGCAGCCCAAGCGCGCCGAGCTGACGCCTCAGGTCGCGCACGGTTGACTCGCTTCAGTCGGCAGCGGGGTAGGTGAACAGCGCAAAATGCAGGGCATTGAGCGCAAAGTGCGCGAGGATCGCCGCCTCCAGACGCTGGCCGGCACGCTCGTAGGCCAGTCCGTAGCCGACCCCGGCGAGCATCGCCAGCAGCACCAGGGCGGCGCCGCCCGCTCCATGGGCCAGGCCGAACAGCGCGGCGGCCACGCCGATGCGGGCCCAGGCCGGTAGCCAGCGCGTCAGGCTGCGCTGCAGCAGGCCACGAAAGATCCCTTCCTCCAGCGTGCAGACCACCAACAGATTGAGCGCAGCCCAGCCGAGGCTGAGGCCCAGGGCCGGCAGGCCCGGCGCCGGGCTTACATGGCCCAGCGCCCAGCCGGCCAGCAGCACGCCGATGGCCGTCACCACCGCCACCGGCAGCGCCGGGCGCAGCGCGCGCCAGTCCTGCGGCGTGCGCGCCAGCGGCACCAGCCACAGCAGCAGCGCCGCGGCGACCAGCGCCTTGCCCGGATTGAGCGTCAGCGCATAGGGCTGGCTGCCGGGCTTGAGCGGGACGGCCGGGCTCAGCGTCAGACTGGCGAAACCCGGCAGCAGGCGGAACACACTGCCGATCGCCACGAGCAGAAACACCGCCCAGGCCAGCACACGCCAGCGGCCGGTCGCGCGGCTGGCCCAGCAGGCGCTGGCATACAGCGCGAGCAGGCTGGGCACCGCGATCGCTGCCAGCGCGCCGCTGAGCAGCAGGCTGCCGGTCAGCGCCAGCACGGCGAGCAGCACCAGCGCCTGTCGTCCGCGCCCGGGCAGCCAGGCGCCGGCGATGGCCAGGGCGGTCAGGCCGATGGCGAGGCTGGCGTTCATCGGGCGGTGCGCTTGGCGGGCCCTTCGAAGGGCTCAGGTGCTGCGGGCATGCCGGTCATCCCTGCTGGCAAAGCGCGCGATAGTGGGCGAGCGCGGCTTCGCCGGCAAGCCTGCGCGGTCAGCTCAGGTGCGAGTGCCGGCCAGCGGCAGGTCAAACTCCTCGGCCAGCAACGCCGCCACGCTCGCGCTGGAATCGAGCACCGTCAGGCGCCCGGCGCGCGCCGCGTCCACGCGCAGGGGCGGCACGCTGTCGCTGATCACCAGTTGCTCGAGCAGCGGGCTGTCCAGCAGGGCGCTGTCGCCGGTGAACAGGCCATGCACCGCCGCGGCGAATACCCGACTGGCACCGGCCGCATGGCAGGCCTCGGCGGCGCGCAGCAAGGTGCTGCCGGTGCTGATCAGGTCATCGACGATGATCGCCGTGGCGCCGTTCACTTCACCGACCAGGCGCCCGCCCCACAGCCGGTCGTTGCTGCGGAATTTTTCCAGGTAGGCGCTGGCCACCGGACGCGCCAGGCGGGCCTCCAGCGCCTGGCGAAACTGTTCGGCGCGCTTGGCGCCACCGGCGTCCGGCGAGACCGCTACCACCGGGGTCTCGTCCAGCTGTGCCGCGAAATATTCGGCGAACAGGCTGGCCCCCTCGACGTTGCGTGTGGGAATGCGAAAGGCATTGTCGAACGCGGCGGTGTTGTGCACTTCCAAGGTCAGCAGGGCGTCGACGCCGCAGCTTTCGATCATCGCCGCGACATAGCGGCTGATGATCGGGTCCTGCGCCTCGGTGCGCCGCTCCTTGCGCGCGTAACAAAGGTACGGTGCGACCACCTGCACCTGCCGTGCGCCGGCGTCCTTGAGCGCGGCGCAGAAGAACAGCAGGCGGCACAGCTTGTCGTTGGCGCTCTGCCCCGGCTCACCATACAGGCCGTGAATCACCACCACCTCGCGCCCGCGCACCGGCACCAGCGGCCGGCACTTGTGCTCGCCGTCCTCGAACTCGCGCTCTTCGTGCGGCGCCAGTGCGCCGCCTACGTGTTGCGCCACGCGTGCGGCATAGTCCTCGCTGCCACGCAGGGCGAAGATCAGGGGCGGTCGGCTAGGCATGGGAGGTTCCTCTGCGAAGAAATCGGTGGCGCGGCGGTGCCAGCCGGGCCTTTCATCAAGATAGGCCAAGGTCTTTGGCGCATGTCGAGCCGGCCCAGGCATTTGTTGAGAAGGCTTACCGACGCGCCCGGCCAGGGACTGGTTCTCGCCGGCGCCGCGGGCGGCGGCTATGCTGCCCGGATAGCCGCCTGGCAAGGACTCTCAGGGGAGACAACGTACATGAGTCAATATCAGCGATTGCTGGTGCTGGTCGAACAGCAGGCCCGGCCTTCGCCCGCCTTCACGCGTGCGGTGGCCCTGGCGCGGGCCACCGGCGCCACGTTGCATGTCGCCTCCTTCGTCGACTACCCGCCGACGCTGCTCGAGCGTGGCACGCTGGAGCTGGATCGGCCGGACTATCTGAACGTGCATCGCGAGCTGTTGCGCGCGCTGGTCGAGCCGCTACAGGCCGAGGGCCTGCCGGTATCCTCACAGGCGGTATGGAGCGAGCACCGCCTGCAGGACATTCTCGAATGCGTCGGTCAGCTCGATCCGCACCTGGTGATCAAGGACGTGCACCAGGAACCGGCGATCAAGCGGGCCTTCATCACCCCGCTGGACTGGCGCCTGCTGCGTGACTGCCCGGTGCCGGTGCATCTGGTCGCCGGCGCCGAGCACGCACTGCCGCGCAAGGTCATCGCCGCGGTCGATCCGTCCAACTCCTCGGAACAGAGCGACCGGCTGAACGAGCGGATCATCCACGAGGCCAACGCGCTGGCGCTGCAGTGCGGCGCCGAGCTGCATCTGCTGCACGCCGGTGACCTCACCCCCCACCACCTGATCGCCACCAACGCCGCCGGCGCCGGTTTCGGCGAAGGCTTCGTCGACAAGGCCCGGCAGCAGCTGGAACACCGCTTCGCCGACCTGGCCAACCGCTACGGCGTACCGGCCGGGCAGCGCCATCTGGTGCTGGGGCCGCCGCTGACGACCCTCGCCGACTTCGCCGAGCAGAGCGGCGCGGACGTGCTGGTGATGGGCGTGGTGCGTCGCCGAGGCGTGGACAACCTGCTCGGCAGCACTACCGAGCACCTGCTCTACCGGGTGCCCTGCAGCATCATCGGGGTGAAGCTCTGACGGCCAGCCCGCCCCGATCGCCCACCTAGTGCTTGGCGACCAAGGGCAGCGCAGAAGGCGCCGGTTTGCGCCGTGGCAGGTAGCGCTTCAAGCCTAGGGCGGGGCGTTCGATGACATGCCAGGACAGCACGCCGGCCGCGACACTGATCGCCAGGCTGGCGGCGAGGTACGCCAGCACCGGCCAGCGTTCGGCAGCCAACGCATGAACCAGCAGCTGTTGCAGCGGAAAACTGAAGATGTAGATGCCGTAGGAGAAGTCGCCGTACCGCCCGAAGCGGGCCAGTGGCGGCACCTTGAGGTAGGCGAGGTAGAGCGTCAGATACGGCAGGGCCAGGGCGAAGGCCACAGGCTCGAGGTCCAGTGCGATGCCGGCGCCCAGTACCACGGTGGCGGCGGCGGCGATCTTCCAGCTCCAGGGCAGGCGCTGGCGAAACAGGTACAGCGCTGCGCCGGCGTAGAAGTACAGGCCAAGGGTAAAGAGATTTCCCACGCTCTTGCTCTGGACCTCGAGCAGGCCCAGCACCACGAAGCCGCCCAGTGCCATCAGCGCGAGGCCGATCAGTACGCTCGCCCGGGTCAGCCGTCCGCTCAGGGCCAGCGCAAACAGCGACAGGTCCAGCAGGATGACGAAGGGCAGGGTCCAGAGCGAGCCATTGACCGTGCCAGGGAAGGGGTTGTCGGTGAACACCCCCGGCAGGTCGAACTGCATCCAGAACACCAGGTTGGACAGGTAGCCCCAGGTCCGGCTGCTGGAAAAATACTCGCCCAGCGGCAATCGGGTGGTCAGCGGGCCGACCAGCAGGATGGCCAGGAGCGTCGCCACCACCAGCGCCGGGAAAATGCGTAACAGGCGCTTGGTGATGAAATTGTAGGTACTGGTGCCGTTGCGGCAGGAGGCGGTGATCAGAAAGCCGCTGATGGTGAAGAAGGCATACACGGCGATCGGCCCGACGCCGTAGGTGCCGATCAGCGGCGAGTCCGGGTCGTGGCTGCCGTGCAACCAGAAGCTGTGGCTGGCGACCACCATGGTGGCGGCCAAAAAGCGCAGAAAGTCGAAGTTGTTCTGGCTGCGCTGCGCGGATCCGCTCATGTCGCTGCTCCTTCGGGTTGATGACGCGGTGTCAGCAGCCTGGCAAACGGATCGTTTGCATTACCCACGAGACCCACGGCGATAGCTTTGCTTGCCTGGTTTCGGCTGACCGGCCAAGCCCTGAGTTCCCCCGCAGGCCGGGTCGGCCTGACCGGCTGCACGCTGGTTGGCGCCGAGCGCAAGCGCAGCCGCCCGAACGGGGCGCAGGTACTACGCTCAGTACAGGGGTGACCGGAGAACTGTCATGCGAGACGACGACCTTAAGGTGCGCATCGCGCGCAAAGCCCCGGTGGCGCTGGATATCGTCATGCTGGAGCTGAGGCCGTTATACGGGGCGAGCCTGCCGGCCTTCACCGCCGGTGCACATATCGATATGCAGATCCGGCCCGGGCTGGTACGCCAGTATTCGCTGTGCAACAGCCCGAGCGAAAACCACCGCTATGTGCTCGGCGTGCTGCGCGATCCGCAGTCGCGCGGCGGCTCGATCGCCGTGCACGAAGAGCTGCAGCAGGGGCAGGTGATCGTGATCAGCCCGCCGCGCAATAACTTCCCGCTGAGCGAGGCGCCGCACGCGCTGCTGCTGGCCGGCGGCATCGGCGTGACGCCGCTTCTGGCGATGGCCGAACAGCTGGCCACGACCGGCGCTTCATTCGAGATGCACTACTGCACACGTTCGCCGCAGCGCATGGCGTTTCGCGAGCGGATTCACGCCTCGGCCTGGGCAGCGCGTGTGCATGAGCATTTCGACGATGGCGCCCCTTCGCAAAAGCTCGACCTGCCCGCCGTGCTGGACGGCCAACCGCCGGGAACGCATTTGTACGTCTGCGGGCCGGGCGCGTTCATCGATTTCGTCCTCAGCACGGCGCAGGCGCGCGGCTGGGATCCTGCGCGGCTGCACTTCGAGTCGTTCAGCGCACCGCCGGCTGAGGCGGCCGACGTGCCATTCGAGGTTCAGCTGGCCAGTAGCGGCGCGGTGTACACGGTGCCGGCGGGTACCAGCATCGTCCACGTGCTGGCCGAGCAGGGCGTGGTGATTCCGACCAGCTGCGAGATGGGCGTTTGCGCCACCTGTGCCACCCGTGTGCTGGCCGGCGAGCCGGACCACCGCGACCAGGTGCTCACGCCCCAGGAACGGGCGGTCGAGCACCTGATGACGCCGTGCTGCTCGCGGGCCAAATCGCCGCGGCTGGTGCTGGATCTGTAGGTGGCGATCAGGAGCGGTCCGGTGCCGGCCGGCGGTCATCGGCACTGGCGGTCGCTGCCGGCGGTGGCGCCTCGCCAAAGCCTTCGGCTGCCGGTAGCGCGCGCAGCCAGCGGCTGAGCAGCTGCGGCGGCTCATAGCGCAGGCCCTCGGCGGTCTCCACCACGCGCTGGATCTGGTTGTCGCCGAACAGCAGCTTGCCCTGGACGAAGTATTCGTCGTCACGCTGGTTGGGGTTGTCGATGCGTCGGCCGAGGCGTTCGGCCAGCCAGAGGCCGGCTTCGTAATGACTCACCCAGCGCTGTTCGCGCAGGCTCTGCAGCGCTTCGTCGGGTGCGTCGCGGGCAATCACCAGCACCGGCACCTCGGCGACCTCGGATGTGAGGTCGTTATGCCCCCAGCGGCCCTGTTCGCCGAGCATCTGTCCGTGATCGCCGGTGATCAGCAGATAGCGCTCGCCATCGAGGCGCTCGAACTGCTCGATCAGTTCGGCCAGCACGTCATCCAGGTAGCGCAGGGCGTTGTCGTAGGCGTTGGCCTGGCGCACTGCGCGCGGCAGGCCTGGGTCGGTCGGCCACTGCGCCACCGGCTCGTCGTGCTGGTCGTAGTTGCTTTCGTATGGCAGGTGCGCGGTGCGCAGATTGAGCACCACGAAGTTGCGCTGGGCCCAGCGCTTGGCGCCGAGCAGGTCGATCAGGGCGTGGTCGTGGCGCTGCAGAAAGCGCAGTGGATGGTCCTCACGGGTGATCGAGACATCCAGGTGGCGGCTGCCGAGGTGGCTGAGCAGTTTCGACTCCTGCGCCGACAGCCAGTGGGTGCGGAAGCCGCTCTCGCGGGCCAGGCCGAACAGGTTGTGCGGTTGCTGGCGCAGCAGATGGGGTTGGCCGGGCTCGCGCACCACATTGAGCAGGTTCGGCAGGCTGACGGCCGTGGCCACCCCCGAAGCGATGCCCGGGCGTGCCAGCAGGCGGCCGTCGCGGTGCAGTGCGTTGAGCACCGGCATGGTGTCGCGCGCATAGCCGAACATCGGCAGCCGGTCCAGGCGCAGGGAATCGGCCACCACCAGCCAGACGTGGCGTGCGTCGCTGGGCTGCGCGCTGAGGCGATAGGGCAGAAACGGTGCCGGCGGCAGGCTCTCGGCGGGCCGGAAGGCCAGGCGTACGGCGAAATAGGAAAAGGCGTTGAAGCTGTTGTGCAGGCCGCTGCGGGTGGGGCCGGGCATGAACGAGGTCATGTCGCGGTAGGTGGCCCGGTACGGCTTGGCGGTAAGCACCAGCACGATGATCAGCAGCGCCCAGCGGCTGTGCGGCAGCCGGATGCGCCCCGGCAGCCAGGTATGCAGAAACAGCAACAGGCCATAGGGAAGCAGCACGGTGGGCAGCACGTGCCAATGGTCGCCAAGGCTGTGCCAGCCGGTTTCGCGCACCTCGGCCAGGTCGCCGAACAGGCTGGCGATGTCGGCCGCGTTCAGCGGTTCGCCAAAAAACGAGACATGGCTGAGCTGGACCAGCTGCATGCCGGCGAACAACACCAGGACCGCCGCGACCACCTTCGGCATGCCGCACAGCCAGGCGCCGAGGCTGAACAGCCAGACCACCGCCACGAAGCGCAGCTCCAGCTCGGCCTGGTTGGCCGCGGTGAACAGCTGCTGGATGAAGTCGTCGGCCATCAGCAGCAGGCTGCTCAGCGTGCTGAGTGCCAGCAGGCGCAGGGTCGACTGGCGCCACCCGGGGGCGTGGCGGCTGGGAGCGGGGGCGATCGCGGCGAGTAGTCCGGACATGTCCGAGTGTCCTGGTCGGAATCGGGCAAGCCTACTTCGTGGCAAACCTGGCATAAAGCCATGCCGGCGCGAGCGAGCCGGCGTTTCTGTAACAGCGCTTTTGCCGCAGCCGAGGTCCGGCTTAAGGGGATGCGGAGCGCCGAGCGGCCGCGCTCAGAGCAGCACGATGCCCCAGACCGATGCCAGTGCCGCGAGCGCCAGCAACTGGGCCGCGCTGCCCATGTCCTTGGCCGCCTTGGACAGGGGGTGGCGTTCGACGGAGATGCGGTCGATCGCCGCCTCGATCGCGGAGTTGAACAGCTCGACGATCAAGGTGAGCAGGCAGGCCATGACCAGCAGCGCACGCTCGGCCCGCGTGACATCCAGGGCAAACGCGAGCGGGACCAGCAGCGCATTGAGCAGCACCAGTTGGCGGAAGGCCGCCTCGCCGCGAAATGCGGCGCGCAGTCCGGCCACGGAATAGCCGGCTGCCCGGGCGATGCGGCCGAGGCCGCGCTGGCCCTTGAGGGCGCTGGCATTGAAGTCGTCGCTGCTCATCGTTCCTCCTGCCTGGTTCGGCGGGCCCTGGGCCCGGGGGCAGGGCATGCTACTACCGCTGGCCTGGGGCCAGCCAACGGCGAGGCAATAAAAAAGCCGGCTTGTGGCCGGCTTTCACGGGGTGGCGTTGGCTTACTTCTGGTAGGCCGCGACCGCCTTGGTAATTTCGGAGCGGGCAGCGTCGGCGTTGCCCCACTCCTTGACTTTCACCCACTTGCCTTTTTCGAGGTCCTTGTAGTTCTCGAAGAAGTGCTTGATCTGCTCCAGGAGCAGGGCTGGCAGGTCGGTGTATTCCTTTACGTCCACGTACAGCTGGGTGAGCTTGTCGTGAGGGACCGCAAGGATCTTGGCGTCGCCGCCGCTCTCGTCATCCATGTGCAGCACGCCGACCGGGCGGGCACGCAGGACGGAACCGGGGGCGACCGGATAGGGCGTTACCACCAGCACGTCCAGCGGGTCACCGTCGTCGGCCAGGGTGTTGGGGATGTAGCCGTAGTTGGCCGGGTAGAACATCGGGGTGGCCATGAAACGGTCGACGAACAGGCAGTCGCTGTCCTTGTCGATCTCGTACTTGATCGGCGCGTGGTTGGCCGGAATCTCGATGGCGACGTAGATGTCGTTCGGCAGGTCCTTGCCAGCCGGGATCTTGCTGTAGCTCATGAACGATAGCTCCGTGGTCGGCGGCGGGGCCGGGGGCGTTTTTCGTGGGGCGCGATTATAGGCGGATAAAACCGCCTTTGGCCAATCGCCAGCGGTACGCCGAAAGTGGCAGATGCCCCGGCGCTCGCGCGGCCATTCGACGGTGTGCGGTCAGTGGGGTTCCCGGTAGGCCGGGTGTTCGCGTTGCAGGCTCTGCAGGCGTGACAGCGGATCCTGGCGGTAGAACAGGGCGAGCTGCCGATAGACCGCGGGGAAGGCCTCGTGCAGCAGATCCGGTGCGCTGAAGAAGTATTCGCTGGTGACGGCGAAGAATTCGCCGGGGTTCTCCGCGGCGTAGGGGTCGATGGCGGTTTCGGCGTCCGGGTCGGCATCCAGGCGGGCGTTGAGCTGGTCGTAGGCGTTCTGCATGGCCTCGGCCCAGGCGTCGATGCGCATGTCGCGGTGCAGCGGCGGCAGGCCGTTGGCGTCGCCGTTGAGCATGTCGAGCTTGTGCGCGAGCTCGTGGATGACCAGGTTGTAGGCCTCCCAGCCGCCGCTTTGCTGCACGCCCGGCCAGGCCAGAATCACCGGCCCGTACTGCCAGGCCTCGCCACTGCGCTCGTCGTCGTATTCATGGATCACGCCGGCGGCGTCGCGGTGCTTCTGCGGGCTGACGAAATCCTCCGGATACAGCACCAGTTCATGGAAGCCCTGATACCAGTCGAGTTCGGGCAACTCGAGCAGCGGCAGTTCGGCCTGGGCGGCCAGGCGCAGGCGGGCGAAGGTGTCGGCGTCGACGCCGGGCAGGGCCGTCAGGCGCTTGGCGTGCAGAAACAGCACGGCGCGCTCGCGCAGGCGCTCGGTTTGCCCGGCGGACAGGCCATCGAGGATCGGCAGGCTGTCGAGCACCGCCTGCCAGAGGGCCGGGGGTATGGGGTAGCGCTTGAGGATGCGCTGGCGGCGCCAGGCACGGTAAGACCACATCGGGCGATTTCCAGGGCAGGGGGCGCCAACGGTACGGCGGGCCGGCGTGGCGGACAAGTGCGCCGGCCGCTCACCGCCGGGCAAAAAGGCCGAGCCCGGCCGCTTGCCGCGCGGGGCGCTGTGCTAACCTCGCGCGCAGTGTTTCCGGGCGTTGCGCCCGCGTCAGGGGTCTTCCATGCACATTCATATTCTCGGCATCTGCGGCACCTTCATGGGCTCGCTCGCGGTGCTGGCCAAGGAGCTGGGCCATCGCGTCACCGGCTCGGATGCCAACGTCTATCCGCCCATGAGCACCCAGCTCGAGGCCCAGGGCATCGAGCTGATGCAGGGCTATGCGCCCGAACACCTGACGCCGGCGCCGGATCTGGTGGTGATCGGCAACGCGCTGTCGCGCGGCAATCCGGCGGTCGAGCACGTGCTGAACAAGGGCCTGCCCTATGTCTCCGGCCCGCAGTGGCTGGCCGATCACGTGCTGCAGGGTCGCTGGGTGCTCGGCGTGGCCGGCACTCATGGCAAGACCACTACCACCAGCATGCTGGCCTGGGTGCTGGAACATGCCGGGATGAGCCCGGGCTTTCTGATCGGCGGCGTGCCGCAGAACTTCGGCGTGTCCGCGCGCCTGGGCGGCACGCCGTTCTTCGTGGTGGAGGCCGATGAGTACGACAGCGCCTTCTTCGACAAGCGCAGCAAGTTCGTCCACTACCGTCCGCGTACCGCGATCCTGAACAATCTGGAGTTCGACCACGCGGACATCTTTCCAGATCTGGCGGCCATCGAGCGGCAATTTCACCACTTGGTGCGCACCGTGCCCGGCGAGGGGCTGATCATCCATCCCCAGGCCGAGACGGCGCTGGCGCGGGTGATCGAAATGGGCTGCTGGACCCCGGTGCAGACCACCGGCGAGGGCGGCCAGTGGCAGGCGCGTCTGCTTGAGCCAGACGGCTCGCGCTTCGAGGTGCTGTTCGAGGGGCAGGCGCAGGGCGTGGTGGAATGGCAGCTGACCGGCCAGCACAACGTGGCCAATGCCCTGGCTACCCTGGCCGCCGCCCGCCACGTGGGGGTGACGCCGACGCAGGGCGTTGAGGCGCTGGCGGCGTTCAAGAGCGTCAAGCGGCGCATGGAAAAGGTCGCCGAGGTGAACGGCGTGACCGTCTACGACGACTTCGCCCACCACCCGACCGCCATCGCCACCACCCTGGACGGGCTGCGCAAGCGTATCGGCACGGCGCCGATCATTGCGGTGGTCGAGCCGCGCTCCAATTCGATGAAGCTCGGCGCGCACCGCGACGGGCTGGCCGAATCGGTGGCCCAGGCCGACGTGGCCATCTGGTATGCGCCGGCCAACCTCGGCTGGGACCTGGCAGCCTGCGTGCAGGGTTCGCCGGTGCCGACGGTGGTCTGTGACTCGCTGGAGGCGATCATCGCCGAGGTCAAGGCCCGCGCGGTGCCCGGCACCGAAGTGGTGATCATGAGCAACGGCGGCTTCGGTGGCCTGCACGGCAAACTGGCGCAGGCGCTGGCCTGATCTGACCGGTTGGCTGGGCTTGCCTACCATCAGGCTCGCAACCGGCGGCCCGCCCAGGCCGCCGAGCGAAGGATTGAACGCAGTCGGAGTGACTACATGAGCGGTTTCGAGCGCATCACCCTGGCGATGACCGGCGCCTCCGGTGCCCAGTACGGCCTGCGCCTGCTGGACTGCCTGGTGCAGGAAGAGCGCGAGGTGCACTTTCTGATCTCCAAGGCCGCCCAGCTGGTGATGGCCACCGAGACGGACGTGCACCTGCCGCCCAAGCCTCAGGCGATGCAGGCGTTTCTCACCGAATACACCGGCGCGGCGCCCAACCAGATCCGCGTGTTCGGCCAGGAGGACTGGCTGGCGCCGCCGGCCTCGGGCTCGGGCGTGCCCAGCGCCATGGTGGTGGTGCCCTGTTCCACCGGCACGCTGTCGGCGATCGCCAGCGGGGCCAGCAACAACCTGATCGAGCGTGCCGCCGACGTGGCGCTCAAGGAGCGGCGCAAGCTGATTCTGGTGCCGCGCGAGGCGCCGTACTCGAGCATCCATTTGGAGAACATGCTCAAGCTGTCCAACCTCGGCGCGATCATCCTGCCGGCCTCGCCCGGCTTCTACCACCAGCCGCAGACCATCGACGACCTGGTGGACTTCATGGTCGCGCGCATCCTCAACCTGCTCGGCATTCCGCAGGACATGCTGCCGCACTGGGGCGAGCAGCACCGGCTGGCCGGCGATGACTAGGCCACTGCTGACCCTGCTGCTGCTCGGCGGTCTGCTCGGCGGCTGCGCGACCACGCGCACCCTGGACGCCGCGCAGCCGGGTGCGCCCCTGATCTACGCCGGCACCCGGCTGGACTGGTACGCACTGCAGGGCGGCTGCTGCCCGAAGGAGCGCTTCGGCGCCGAGCCACCGGCCTATCCGGCGCTGGACCTGCCGGCCAGTGCGCTGCTCGACACCCTGCTGCTGCCCTTCGCCCTGGCCGCCGAGTGCGGAGTCAATCTCGGGGTGCGCGGCGGCCTGTAAGCCGGCCGTTTGCTGACGCAGGTCGTGGCCTTTTGCCGCTCGCCCGGGGAATAATCAGGTCAGTCGCGGCTCACGAGTAGGCTCCATGAAAGAACAGGCTCCGTTTCACGTCAGCTACTGGGTCATCGCGCTGATCGGCTTCATGCTGATCCAGTACCTGCTCTCGGCCCAGCAGCCCATCGCACGGATCTCCTACAGCGAGTTCCAGAGCTACCTGCAGCAGGAGCGCATCGAGTCGCTGGCGGTCTCCGACCGGCAGATCGAAGGCGTGTTCCGGGAGCCGCTGCCAGGCGGCGAAACGCGCTTCGTCACCACCCGCGTCGAGCCCGAGCTGGCCGCGCTCTTGCAGCGGCACGACGTGAAGTTCGCCGGGCGCATCGAAAGCACCTTGCTGCGCGACATCCTTTCCTGGCTGCTGCCGGCGCTGATGTTCCTCGGCATCTGGCTGTTTCTGCTAAAGCGCATGAGCGCGGGCCTGGGTGGCGGCGGCATGATGCAGATCGGCAAGAGCCGTGCGCGGGTCTATGTCGAGGCCGACACCAAGGTGAGCTTCGCCGATGTGGCCGGGGTGGACGAGGCCAAGGCCGAGCTCAAGGAAATCGTCGATTTTCTCAAGGACCCGCAGACCTACGGCCGGCTCGGCGGGCGCATGCCCAAGGGCGTGCTGCTGGTCGGCCCGCCCGGCACCGGCAAGACGCTGTTGGCCAAGGCGGTGGCCGGCGAGGCGAAAGTGCCGTTCTTCTCGATTTCCGGCTCCGAGTTCGTCGAAATGTTCGTCGGCGTGGGCGCGGCGCGGGTGCGCGACCTGTTCGAGCAGGCCCGTGCCCAGGCCCCGGCGATCATCTTCATCGACGAGCTGGACGCCCTCGGCCGCGCCCGCGGCATCAGCCCGCTGGGGGGCGGCCACGACGAGAAGGAGCAGACGCTCAACCAGCTGCTCGCCGAACTGGACGGCTTCGATACCTCCAGCGGGCTGGTGCTGCTGGCGGCGACCAACCGCCCGGAGATCCTCGATCCGGCGCTGCTGCGCGCCGGCCGCTTCGATCGCCAGGTGCTGGTAGACCGCCCGGACAAGACCGGCCGCGAGCAGATCCTGCGCGTGCACCTGCACAAGGCCCGGCTGGCGGCGGATGTCAGCGCCCAGGACATCGCCGCGCTGACCCCGGGGTTTACCGGCGCAGACCTGGCCAATCTGGTCAACGAGGCGACCCTGCTGGCCACCCGGCGCAACGCCGAGGCCGTGGCGATGCAGGATTTCACCGCGGCGATCGAGCGCATCATCGCCGGCCTGGAAAAGCGCAACCGCCTGCTCAATCCGCGCGAACGCGAGGTGGTGGCGTTCCACGAGATGGGGCATGCGCTGGTCGCCACGTCCCTGCCGGGCTGCGATCCGGTGCACAAGGTCTCGATCATCCCGCGGGGCATGGGCGCGCTGGGTTACACCATTCAGCGTCCGATCGAGGACCGCTTTCTGATGACCCGGGCGGAGCTGGAAAACAAGATGGCGGTCCTGCTCGGCGGCCGGGCGGCGGAGTGGCTGGTGTTCGGCCAGCTGTCCACCGGTGCGGCGGACGACCTGGCCAAGGTCACCGACATCGCCCGGGCGATGGTGACGCGCTATGGAATGTCCGAGCGCCTCGGCCATCTGGCGCTGGAACGCGAGCCGCACAGTTTTCTCGGGGACAACCTGCCCGGTATCCAGACCCGCCACGAATACGCCGAGACCACCGCCAGCGCCATCGACGAGGAGGTGCGCGAACTGGTGGAGCGGGCGTTCCAGCGCAGCGTGGAGCTGCTCGAGGCGCGCCGCGAGCTGCTCGAGCGCTGCGCCCGCCGCCTGCTGGAAGCGGAAACCCTGGATGCCGCGCAGCTCAAGGCATTGTGCGAGACGGCCTAGTCGGGCGCGCCTGGCCGTCGATGCGTTGACCGACAGCCTGGCGCTTGTCCCGTCAGCGTGAGCCTGGTGCGTATGGGTTGATCGGCGCGAGGCGGGGGAAAGACCTGACGGTCGGTTTCCCCCGCACTGCCCAACGTGTGGCTTAGCTGGCCAGGGCGCGAACCTCGCCCCGCGCATCGGCCAGGCCGAAGCGGCCCTTGTCGTCGCGCACCACGCGGCCGAGGGCGACCTTGGGGTCATGCACGAACACCAGGCGTCCGCCGCGCGGCTCCAGGTGCTTCAAGAGCGTTTGCTTCTCTTCGATCAGCCCTTCGGGAAAGCGGTCGTAGCCCATGGTGATCGGCAGGTGCACCCAGGGCGCGCCGGGGATCAGGTCGGCGGCATACACCACCGGGCCGTCCGGCATCTCGATCTCCGGCAGCATCTGCCCGGGCGTATGGCCGTCGCTCCAGTGCAGCCGCCAGCCGGCGCCGAGGGTGGCGGACTGGCTGCCGTCCTCGATCAGTTCCAGCCGGCCGCTGGCTTCGAGCAGATCGAGCAGTTCGGGAATATAAGAAGCGCGGTCACGCGCATGCGGGTGGCGGGCGCGCTGCCATTGACTGCGGCCGACCAGAAAGCGCGCTTGGGGAAACAGCAGGCGGGGTGGCTGGCCTTCTGCCCAGGCGGCGAGCAGCCCGCCGGCGTGATCGAAGTGCAGGTGGGTGAGCAGCACCACATCGATGTCGGCATCGGACAGGCCCAGTTCGGCCAGCCGCGCCAGCAGCAGGTGCTCGTCTTCCTGCACGCCGTAGCGCTGTTTCAGCTCCGGGGAGAAGAACGCGCCGACCCCGGCCTCCACCAGCACATTGCGCCCGTCTTCCTGAACCAGCAGCGCGCGGCAGCCAAGATCGATGCGGTTGTGTTCGTCCGGCTGCATCCAGCGTTGCCACATGGCCTTGGGCGCGTTGCCAAACATGGCGCCGCCGTCGAGTTTCTGGGTGTTGCCGTAAAGCGTGGTGAGGGTGCGCATTGTTGTTGTGGTTCCCTGCTGCGGTGGACTGAAAGTTATAGCAGCTCAGATCGGTGCGCCGCGCTCGCGGTGCCGGGCCAGTGCCCACTCGACATGTTCGCGCACCAGCGCGGAGGGATGCGCGCGGCGGGCCTTGAGCGCCTCGAGCACCGGTATGCTCGACGGCGCGTTGCCCAGGCCGACGGCCAGGTTGCGCAGCCAGCGCTCGTAACCGGCGCGGCGCAGCGGCGAGCCTTCGCTGCGGGCGAGAAACTCTTCCTCGCTCCAGCCGAACAGGGCCGCCAGTTCGGCGTTGTCCAGCCCATGACGCGGGCTGAAGTCCGTCTCGCCGGAGGGCTTGGCGAAGCGATTCCATGGGCAGGCGATCTGGCAGTCGTCGCAGCCGAACACGCGGTTGCCGATCTGTGCGCGCAGCTCGAGCGGAATCGGGCCCTTGAGTTCGATGGTCAGGTAGGAGATGCAGCGTCGTGCATCCAGCACTCGCTCGCCGACGAAGGCGTCGGTGGGGCAGCGGTCCAGACAGGCCTGGCAGCGGCCGCAGTGGTCTTTGTCGCTGGGCTCGTCCACAGGCAGCGGCAGGTCGACGAACAGCTCGCCGAGAAAGAACCAGCTGCCGGCCTTGCGGTTGATCAGCAGGGTGTTCTTGCCGATCCAGCCGAGGCCGGCGTTCTGCGCCAGCGCGCGTTCGAGCACCGGGGCGCTGTCGACGAAGGCCCGATAACCGAACGGGCCGATGGCCTGCTGTACGCGATCGGCCAGCTGCTGCAGGCGCTTGCGTACCAGCTTGTGGTAGTCGCGGCCCAGCGCATAGCGCGACAGGTAGGCCTTTTCCGGCTCGGCCAGGCGGCGGGTCATCTCGGTGTCGCCGGGCAGATAGTCCATGCGCAGCGAGATGACCCGCAGCGTGCCGGGCACCAGTTCGGCGGGGCGCGAGCGCTTGCTGCCGTGCGCGGCCATGTAGTCCATCTCGCCGTGATAGCCGGCGGCCAGCCAGCGCGCCAGATGCGCCTCGTGCTCGGCGAGGTCGACGTCGGCGATGCCGGCCTGGGCAAAGCCCAGCTCGGCGGCCCAGCGCTTGATCTGGCCGGCGAGGGCGGTGGGGTCCAGCGGTTCGCTTACCATCGGAAACTTACGGCGGCCTGTTGTTGGCGAAGCGTATAATTCTACGCCTCTGCCCAGGTGGATTCTCATGTCGCAGACGACCGCCGTACTGCCCCTCGAACTCTATAGCGCCGCCCAGACCCGTGAACTGGACGCGCGCCTGATCGCCGCCGGTACGCCCGGTTTCGTCCTCATGCAGCGTGCCGCTCAGGCAGCCTGGCGCGCCTTGCGCCAGCGCTGGCCGCAGGCGGGCGAAGTCACCGTGTTGACCGGGCGCGGCAACAATGCCGGCGACGGCTATCTGATCGCCATGCTGGCGCAGCGTGCCGGCTGGCAGGTACGCGTGCTGGCGGTCGGTGACCCGGCGCAGCTCGGCGGGGATGCCGCCAGCGCCTATGCCGAAGCACGGGCCGCCGGGGTCAGCGTGCTGCCGTGGTGCGATGCTTTGCCGCTGTCCGGTGTGGTGGTGGATGCGCTGCTCGGCACCGGCCTTAGCGGCGAGGTGCGCGCGCCGTACCGCGAAGCCATCGAGGCGATCAATCGCGCAGGGCAGCCGGTGCTGGCGGTCGACCTGCCTTCGGGCCTGTGTGCCGATAGCGGCGCCGCGCAGGGCTGTGCGGTGCGGGCGGATCTGACGGTGACCTTCATCGGCCTGAAGCTCGGATTGTTCACCGGCGCGGCGGTCGATCAGGTCGGCGAGCTGGTCTTCGACGATCTGCAGGCCGAGCCGGCGCTGCTCGGCGCGCTGATGCCCGCGGGCCGGCGCCTGGACGGCGCGGCCCTGCCGCAGCTGGCGCCGCGACCGCGTGGTGCGCACAAGGGCAGCTACGGTCAGGTACTGGTGATCGGCGGCGACCATGGCACCGCGGGTGCGGCGCTGATGGCCGCCGAGACGGCGCTGCGTGCCGGCGCCGGCATGGTTAGTCTGGCCACTCGGCCAGCGCATGTGCTCGCCTCGCTGGCGCGGACACCGGAGGTGATGTGTCTGGGCGTCGAGTCCACCTACGCCATGGGGCCACTGCTCGAGCGGGCCGACGTGCTGGTGCTGGGGCCGGGCCTCGGCCAGGCGCCGTGGGGGCGCAGCCTGCTCAGTCTGGCGCCGGGGCGCGCGCTGCCGCAGGTATGGGATGCCGATGCGCTCAACCTGTTGGCATCCGGACAGCTCCGGCTGCCGGCCGGCGCGATCATCACGCCGCATCCGGGCGAGGCGGCGCGTCTGTTGGGTTGTACGCTCGCCGAGGTTCAGCAGGACCGCCCGCAAGCGGCGCGCACGCTGGCAGAACGCTTGGCCTGCACGGTGGTGCTCAAGGGCGCCGGCACCCTGGTGGCCGATGCAAAGGGGCGCCTGGCCGTTTGCGATCGCGGCCACCCGGCGATGGCCAGCGCCGGACTCGGTGATGTGCTGGCCGGCCTGCTGGGTGCGCTGCTCGCCCAGGGCCTGGCACCATACGAGGCCGCCTGCCTGGGCGTCTGGCTGCACGCGCGTGCCGGCGAAGAGGCCGCTGTCGATGGGCGCGGCCTGTTCGCCACCGACCTCATTCCGTTTATTCGCAAGCTCCTGGAGATCCAATCGCCATGCCTGAAGTGACCCTGTATGTCGAGGGCGAAGAGGCCATGCAAGCGTTGGGCGCACGCCTGGCCGCCGTGGTCGGTACGCACGGCACTCTTTATCTGCATGGCGATCTGGGGGCCGGCAAGACCACGCTGTCACGTGGGTTGATCCGCGGCTACGGGCATACCGGCAAGGTCAAGAGTCCGACCTTTACCCTGGTCGAGCCCTACGAGATCGGCGAGCAGCGGATTTTTCACTTCGATCTGTATCGGCTGGTCGACCCCGAAGAACTCGAGTTCATGGGCATCCGCGATTACCTGGACGGCAATGCGCTGTGCCTGGTCGAATGGCCGGAGCGCGGCCAGGGCGTTTTGCCAAAGGCGGACCTCGACATTACCATTACGCCGCACGGCAGCGGCCGCTTGCTGCGCCTGACGCCCCAGGGCGCGCGCGGCGAGCAGTGGTGCGCCGAACTGGCCAACGGGAACACTTGAAGCATGGGGTTGCGTATGCGCGCGCGCGCGTGGATTGCCGGTTTGGCACTGATGCTGCTCGCTGCCCAGAGCTGGGCGCTTACCGAGGTGCGCGGCGTGCGCCTGTGGCGTGCGCCGGACAACACCCGGCTGGTGTTCGACCTGACCGGGCCGGTGCAGCACAGCGTATTCACCCTCGCGGCACCTGACCGTATCGTCATCGACGTGCCGCGCGCCGCGTTGCGCGGCTCGCTGGACAACCTGCCGCTGGCCAACACCCCGATCACCGGCATGCGCGCCGCCCCGCGCGATGACAACAGCCTGCGCGTGGTCATCGACCTTTCCAGCAGCGTCACGCCCAAGAGTTTCACCCTCGAACCGAATCAGGAATACGGACACCGGCTGGTGCTCGATCTGTTCGACAAGGCCGCCGCACCCAGCGAGCGCCCGCCGGTCACCGCCAACCCGGCACGGCCCGCCACCCCGGTATCCCCGGCGCTGCCCTCCAGCAATCGCCTGCCGCCGCAGCCTTCGGCCCAGCGCGACATCATCATCGCCATCGACGCCGGCCACGGCGGCGAGGATCCGGGCGCCATCGGGCCGGGTGGCGTGCGCGAGAAAGACGTGGTGTTGTCCATCTCCAAGCAGCTGCAGCGGGCGATCAACGCCGAGAGGGGTTATCGCGCCGAGCTGGTGCGTACCGGCGATTACTTCATCCCGCTGCGCAAGCGAACCGAGATCGCGCGCAAGAAGGGCGCCGATCTGTTCGTCTCGATTCATGCCGATGCGGCGCCGCGCACCTCGGCCTATGGCGCCTCGGTATATGCCCTCTCGGACCGTGGTGCGACCTCGGAAACCGCACGCTGGCTGGCCGATAGCGAAAACCGCTCGGACCTGATCGGCGGGGTGGGCAACGTCAGTCTGGACGACAAGGACCGCATGCTTGCCGGCGTGCTGCTCGACCTGTCGATGACCGCCACGCTGTCGTCGAGCCTCAATGTCGGGCAGAAGGTGCTGAGCAACATGGGCAGCATCACGCCGCTGCACAAGCGGCGGGTCGAGCAGGCGGGCTTCATGGTGCTCAAATCGCCGGACATTCCCTCGATTCTGGTGGAAACCGGATTCATCTCCAATCCGGCAGAAGCGCGCAAGTTGCAGACCGCCGGTCACCAGCAGGCCCTGGTGCGCTCGATGCACAGTGGCATTCGCCAGTTCTTCCAGGAAAACCCGCCGCCGGGCACCTATATCGCCTGGCTGCGGGACAGCGGCAGGATTGCCCCGGGCCCACGCGAGCATGTGGTGCGTTCCGGTGAGAGCCTGGCGCTGCTCGCCCAACGCTATCAGGTCAGCCTGGCGTCCATTCGCAGTGCCAACAACCTCAAGAACGACGTGATCAAGGTCGGCCAGACCCTGAGCATTCCCGCACCGACCCTGGCTGGCGAGCCATGACCGGCCCGGCGCGCATCCAGCTGCTCAGTCCGCGGCTGGCCAACCAGATCGCCGCCGGCGAAGTGGTCGAGCGGCCCGCCTCGGTAGCCAAGGAGCTGCTGGAAAACAGCCTGGACGCCGGTGCCCGGCGCATCGACATCGAGGTGGAGCAGGGCGGCGTCAAGCTCTTGCGCGTGCGTGATGACGGTTGCGGCATCCCCGCCGATGACCTGCCGCTGGCGCTGGCGCGTCATGCCACCAGCAAGATCCGCGACCTCAGCGACCTGGAGGCGGTGGTGAGCCTGGGCTTTCGCGGCGAGGCGCTGGCCTCGGTCAGTTCGGTGTCCCGGCTGACGCTCACCTCGCGCACCGCCGATGCCGCCGAGGCCTGGCAGGTGGAGACCGAAGGCCGCGAGATGCAGGCGCGGGTCCAGCCGGCGGCACACCCGGTGGGTACCAGCGTCGAGGTGCGCGATCTGTTTTTCAACACGCCGGCGCGGCGCAAGTTCCTGCGTGCCGAAAAGACCGAGTTCGAACACCTGCAGGAAGTGATCCGGCGCCTGGCGCTGGCGCGCTTCGATGTGGGCTTTCATCTGCGCCACAACGGCAAGAGCGTACTCAGCCTGCGCGAAGCCGAGGATGACGCCGGGCGCGCCCGGCGGGTGGGCGCAGTCTGCGGGCCGGCCTTCCTCGAGCAGGCGCTGCCGATCGACGTCGAGCGCAGCGGGCTGCGCCTGTGGGGCTGGGTCGGCCTGCCGACCTTCTCGCGCAGCCAGGCCGACCTGCAGTACTTCTTCGTCAACGGCCGTGCGGTGCGCGACAAGCTGGTGGCCCACGCCGTGCGCCAGGCCTATCGTGACGTGCTGTTCAACGGCCGGCACCCGACCTTCGTGCTGTTTCTCGAAATCGACCCGGCGGTGGTGGACGTCAACGTGCATCCCACCAAGCACGAGGTGCGCTTCCGGGACAGCCGGATGGTGCATGACTTCCTGTATGGCACCTTGCATCGTGCCCTGGCCGACGTACGTCCGGAGGATCAGTTGGCGCCGCCTGCCGCCACGCTGTCCGGCGAGCGTCCCAGCGGTCTGGCCGCCGGCGAGTTCGGGGGGCAGAACGAGATGACGCTCGCCGCGCAGGCGCCACCGGCCGTACGGTCCGAGCCGGCCTGGCAAGGGGCCGGCGCGGGCTATCAGGCGCCGCGCCCGGCCCCGGCGGTAGATCTGGCCGAGGCCGCCGGTGCTTACCGGAACTTTTTTGCGCCGCTGCCGGGGACGTCGGCAGCAGCCCTGCCGGAAAGTGAGGGTGACGTGCCACCGCTGGGCTACGCGCTGGCCCAGCTCAAGGGTATCTACATCCTGGCCGAGAATGCCGGCGGACTGGTGCTGGTCGACATGCACGCGGCCCACGAGCGGATCACCTACGAGCGGCTGAAGACGGCGATGGCCAGCGAGGGCTTGCGCGGGCAGCCGTTGCTGGTGCCGGAAAGCGTGGCGGTCAGTCAGCGCGAAGCCGACTGCGCCGAGGAACATGCCGACTGGTTCGCCCGGCTGGGTTTCGAGCTGCAGCGTCTGGGGCCGGAAACGCTGGCCATCCGGCAGATTCCTGCGTTGCTCAAGCAGGCGCAGGCTGCGCAGCTGGTGCGCGATGTGCTTGCCGATCTGCTGGAGTACGGCAGCAGCGATCGCATCGAGGCGCACCTCAACGAGCTGCTGGCGACCATGGCCTGTCATGGCGCCGTGCGCGCCAACCGCCGCCTGACGCTGCCGGAGATGAACGCCTTGCTGCGCGACATGGAACACACCGAGCGCAGCGGCCAATGCAACCATGGCCGCCCGACCTGGACCCAGCTTGGCATGGACGAACTGGACAAGCTGTTTCTACGCGGCCGCTGAGCGCCGTAACGCCGGCACGCTTGCAGCGTGCGGCGCGCCCCCTGACACTATGCGGCCCCTGTTTGCCGAGCCTGCCGATGTCCGCGTTACCTCCTGCCATCTTTCTTATGGGGCCGACGGCGTCCGGCAAGACCGATCTTGCCCTGGCGCTGGCCGAGGCGCTGCCTTGTGAACTGATCAGCGTCGACTCGGCGATGGTCTATCGGGGCATGGATATCGGCACCGCCAAGCCCGCGCCCGAAATTCTGGCGCGCTTTCCGCATCGTCTGGTGGATATCTGCGATCCCGCCGAAGCCTATTCCGCCGCCCAGTTCAGCGAAGATGCGCTGGGCGCGATGGCCGAGATCACCGCGGCAGGGCGTATTCCGCTGCTGGTCGGCGGCACGATGCTCTACTTCAAGGCGTTGCGCGACGGTCTGGCGGACATGCCGAGCGCCGACCCGCAGATCCGGGCTGAGCTGGAGGCGCAGGCGCAGGCCGAGGGGCTTGATTCCTTGCACCGTCGGCTGCAGGAAGTGGACCCCGAATCGGCCGCGCGTATCCATCCCAACGACCCGCAGCGGCTCGTGCGGGCGCTGGAGGTGTATCTGGTCAGCGGTCTGAGCATGAGCGAGCACCGAAGCCGTCAAATAATGCAAAAAGGCAGCACCTCCGCCGTTCCGAACTTACCTTATACTGTTGCGCAGCTATCGATTGCGCCGGTGGAACGGGCTGAGCTGCACCGGCGCATCGAGCAGCGTTTCATCCAGATGGTTGAACAGGGATTGGTCGAAGAAGTCGAAACGTTGCGCTGTCGGGACGACCTGCACCTGGGTCTGCCCTCCATGCGCTCCGTGGGGTACCGGCAGGTTTGGGAATACCTCGACGGCATTCTCGATCGCCAGCAAATGCTCGAGCGTGGCGTCATAGCGACTCGGCAGCTGGCCAAGCGACAGTTCACCTGGCTTCGTGGATGGGGCGATATGCAGTGGCTGGATAGCTTGGCGCCCAACAATCTCGAGCGCACATTGAAATACCTCGAGGGGCTCTCCATATTGGGCCGAAGCTGCTAGGGCCGACTATCCTCGATCTGCAAGCTGCCGTTTCAGTCATACAACTACGAAAAATACGATCCCTAAGGAGTGCGGCACATGTCAAAAGGGCATTCGCTACAAGACCCTTACCTCAATACACTGCGCAAGGAGCGCGTCCCGGTTTCCATCTATTTGGTCAACGGCATCAAGCTGCAGGGTCAGATCGAGTCGTTCGACCAGTTCGTCATCTTGCTGAAGAACACCGTCAGCCAGATGGTCTACAAGCATGCGATCTCCACGGTGGTGCCTAGCCGTCCGGTGCGCCTGCCCAACGCCAGCGAAAGCGAATCCGGTGACGGCAGCGGCGCCTGAGGGCCAGCATATTGTTTTTTGAGCGCCCCGGCGGGGGAGAGCGGGCGATCCTGGTGCATCTGGAAGGCCAGGATCCCGCTTCGCGTGAAGACCCACAGGAGTTTCTCGAGCTGGCCAGGTCGGCGGGCGCGGAGGTGGCCGGCTTCATCAACATCAGCCGCTACCAGCCGTCCGCCAAGTTCCTGATCGGCAGCGGCAAGGTCGAGGAAATCCAGGCGCAGGTAAAGCAGGAAGAGGTGGCCCTGGTGATCGTCAACCATGCGTTGACGCCAAGCCAGGAACGTAACCTCGAGCGCGCGCTCGAGTGTCGTGTGCTGGACCGTACCGGCCTGATTCTGGACATCTTCGCCCAGCGCGCCCGTACCCACGAAGGCAAGTTGCAGGTGGAGCTGGCACAGCTCGAGCACATGAGCACGCGGCTGGTTCGTGGCTGGACTCACCTCGAGCGGCAAAAGGGCGGTATCGGTCTGCGCGGCCCCGGTGAAACCCAGCTGGAAACCGACCGTCGCCTGTTGCGCGTCCGCATTCGCCAGATCAAACAGCGTCTGGAGAAAGTGCGCGGCCAGCGCGAGCAGGCGCGTCGCGGTCGTCGTCGCGCGGAAATCCCGCTGGTCTCGCTGGTGGGTTATACCAACGCCGGCAAGTCGACCTTGTTCAATGCACTGACCGAAGCGGACGTTTATGCCGCCAATCAGCTCTTTGCCACCCTCGACCCGACCCTGCGCCGGCTGACCCTCGAAGACATCGGTCCTATCGTGCTGGCCGATACGGTGGGTTTCATCCGCCATCTTCCGCACAAGCTGGTGGAGTCGTTTCGCGCCACGCTGGAGGAGTCCGCCAACGCGGATCTCCTGCTGCACGTGATCGACGCGCATGGCGAGGAGCGCGAGCAGCAGGTCGAGCAGGTGCTCGCGGTGCTCGGCGAGATCGGCGCGGACTCCCTGCCGATGCTCGAGGTATACAACAAGGTCGATCTCATGGAAGGCATCGGGCCGCACATTCAGCGGGACGAGCAGGGCAGGCCGATCCGTGTCTGGATTTCCGCGGCCCAGCGGCTGGGGCTCGACCTGTTGCGCCAGGCCGTTGCCGAACTGCTCGGCGAGGATCTTTTTGCCGGTACGCTGAGTCTTCCTCAGCAGATGGGGCGATTGCGTGCACAACTGTTTGCGGTTGGCGCGGTTCAGTCCGAGTCGCATGGCGAGCACGGCGAAAGCCACCTGGCCATTCGTTTGCCAAAGCTGGACCTGGTTCGTCTGCTCAGCCGGGAAGGCGTTGACCCGGTTGAGTTCCTTGACGCACACACCTTGCAATAAAGGCCCTGCAGCGAGCCTTAGGGCAGCTGGCACGCTTTAGGTAGGATTTGGCGACGCGTTCTAGCGCGTCTTTTGCTTATTGGAATGGAGAGCGCTATGGCTTGGAACGAGCCGGGTGGCAATTCGAACAACCAGGATCCCTGGGGGGGCGGCGGTCGTCGCGGCGGCAGCGGTGGCGACAATCAGGGTCCGCCCGACCTGGATGAGGCCTTCCGCAAGCTTCAGGATCGCCTGAACGGCATGTTCGGCAACACCAAGCGCCGTGGTGGTGGCGGTGGTTCCGACGGCGGCTTCGAGCGCAAGGGTGGTGGCTGGGGGCTGCTATGGGTTGGCCTCGCCGTCGTGCTGGCGGTTTGGCTGTACAACGCCATCTATATCGTCGACGAACAGGAGCAGGCGGTCATTCTGCGCTTCGGTGAGTACGACCGTACCGTCGGCCCCGGTCTGAACGTGTATGTGCCTCCGTTCGAGCGCAAGTTTCAGGAAAACGTCACGCGTGAGCGCTCCTACAGCAAGCAGGGGCAGATGCTGACCGAAGACGAGAACATCATCGAAGTGCCGCTGACCGTGCAGTATCGGATTACCGACCTGCGCAAGTTCGTGCTGGCGGTGGACCAGCCCGAGGTGAGCCTGCAGCACGCGACGGACAGTGCCGTGCGCCACGTGGTCGGCTCTACCGCGATGGACCAGGTGCTGACCGAAGGTCGTGAGGTGATGGCTGCCGAGGTGCGCGAGCGCTTGCAGCGTTTCATGGACGCGTACAACACCGGCATCCAGGTCAGTCAGGTCAACCTGCAAAGCGCAGCGGCGCCGCGTGAGGTTCAGGAAGCGTTCGACGACGTTATCCGTGCCCGTGAAGACGAGCAGCGCCTGAAGAACCAGGCGGAGTCCTACGCCAACGGCGTGATTCCCGAGGCGCGCGGTGAGGCTCAACGCATGCTCGAGGAAGCGAGCGGTTACCGCGACTCGGTCGTGGCTCGCGCCCAGGGTGAGGCCGAGCGCTTCAGGAAGCTGGTCGCCGAGTATCGTCAGGCGCCCGAGGTGACCCGCGAGCGTCTGTATCTGGACACCATGCAGGAGGTGATGAACAGCACCACCAAGGTGCTGGTGACCGGCGAAAGCGGCCAGAACATGCTGTATCTGCCGTTGGACAAGATGGTTGGCACTCGTGCGAGTGAGCCGGCTCATCAAGGCGCGGCCAACGCGATGCAGCAGAACAATCAGGAGTCGCGCCTGCAGACCGAGTTCGAAACGCGCAATCCGCGTTCTAGGGAGAGCCGCTGATGAGCAATAAGTCGCTGACCGCGCTGATCGTCGGCGTGGTCCTGGCCCTGGTGCTGTGGAACAGCTTCTATATCGTTATGGAAACCGAACGTGCGGTGCTGCTGCGCTTTGGTCGGATCGTCGAGCCTGACGTTCGCCCTGGCCTGCACATGAAGATTCCGTACATCAACAGCGTGCGCAAATTCGACGCACGCTTGATGACGCTGGACTCTTCGACTTCGCGCTTCCTTACCCTGGAGAAGAAGGCGCTGATGGTGGACGCCTACGCCAAATGGCGTGTGGATGATGCG
Source organism: Pseudomonadaceae bacterium (assembly GCA_030602315.1). Classification (GTDB taxonomy): domain Bacteria; phylum Pseudomonadota; class Gammaproteobacteria; order Pseudomonadales; family Pseudomonadaceae; genus Azomonas. The sequence goes on from JAUVZY010000007.1 coordinate 63,543, forward strand.
GAACGTTTCTATACCGCGACGTCCGGCATGCGCCAGATCGCCGACGAGCGTCTCGCGCGTCGCCTCGAGGCAGCGCTGCGCGATCAGTTCGGCAAGCGCACGCTGCATGAAGCGGTCTCCGGCCAGCGCGACGAGCTGATGGCCAGCGTGACCGCCTCGCTCAATCGCGCCGCGCAACGTGAGTTGGGCATCGAGGTGGTGGACGTGCGAGTGAAGGGGATCGATCTGCCGCGCGAGGTGAACCGCAGCGTGTTCGAGCGGATGAGCTCGGAGCGTGAGCGCGAAGCCCGCGAGCATCGCGCCAAGGGTCGCGAGCTGGCCGAAGGTATTCGCGCCGATGCCGACCGCCAGCGGCGCGTAATCGTGGCCGAAGCGTTCCGTGAGGCGGAGGAGCTGCGCGGTGATGGCGATGCGCGGGCTGCAGCTATCTATGCCGATGCCTATCAGCAGGATCCGGAGTTCTACAAGTTCTACCGCAGCCTGCAGGCCTATCGGGAGAGCTTCTCGAGCAAGGACGACGTGCTGGTACTCGATCCGAAGAGCGATTTCTTCCGCTATCTGCAGCAGTCCCGCTGACAGGGCAACACCCGGCGGCATCGCCCGCCGGGTGACCCCGTGGCAAAACATTGCTATGATCCGCCCGGCCGGGGAAACCCCGGCTTTTTTGCGTCTGCAGGCTTGATTGTTCCTGCGGAAACGGTCGGTGACGGCGCCGAGCGGGTGCGTTCCGATCATGGTCGAAGGTCCATGGCATCCTGTGATGGCGGCTCGTCAGGGCAGGCCCGCGGATGACCTGCCGGATCAAGAGGTAAGAGGCAAATGGCAACGGTAGACCGCTGGCTTCTGCCAGATGGCATCGAAGAGGTGTTGCCGCTCGAGGCACAACGCATCGAGACGGCGCGTCGGCGTATTCTGGATCTGTTCCAGTGCTGGGGTTATGAGCTGGTCATTACCCCTCATATCGAATTCCTCGAGTCGTTGCTGATCAATGCCGCTCAGGATCTCGATCTTAGAACCTTCAAGGTGGTCGATCCGCTGTCCGGTCGGCAGATGGGACTGCGCGCGGACATCACGCCGCAGGTTGCCCGCCTCGATGCCCACAGTCTGCGCCGTCAGGGCGCCAGCCGTCTGTGCTATGCCGGCAGCGTGCTGCATGCCAAGCCGGTGGCGTTGTCGACCTCGCGCAGTCCGATCCAGGTCGGCGCCGAGCTTTACGGCGATCTCAGTGTAGAAAGTGATCTGGAAGTGATCAGTCTGATGCTGGCTACGCTGGAGCTGGCGCAGATCCCGGATGTGCACATGGATCTCGGGCATGTCGGTATCTACCGTGGCCTGGCCCGTGCCGCGGGGCTTTCCGGCGAGGCGGAGCAGGCGCTTTTCGATGCGCTGCAGCGCAAGGCCGCCGATGAGATCTTCTCGCTGACCGCCCAGCTGGACGCGCCGCTGGCGGCGATGCTGCGCGCGCTTGCCGGTCTTTGCGGCGGGCGTGAAGTGCTCGATGAGGCGGCGCGCGTGCTTGCCGGGGCGCCGAGCGAGGTGCTGCAGGCGCTGGATGTCTTGCGTCAGCTGGCGGATCGGCTGGCCGTGCGCTACCCGTCGTTGCCCTTGTATTTCGACCTCGGTGAGCTGCGCGGCTATCACTACCACACCGGGACTGTCTTCGCGGCGTTCGTGCCTGGCATCGGTCAATCGATCGCGCAGGGCGGTCGCTATGACGATATCGGTGCGAACTTCGGTCGGGCGCGGCCGGCGACCGGTTTTTCCACCGATCTCAAGACGCTTGTGCGTCTTGGCAACGCGGTGCTCGATGCGCCCCTGCGGGGTATCTGGGCGCCGGCGCTGGGCGATGCCGGGCTCTGGCTGAAGGTTCGCGCGCTGCGCCAGGCCGGTGAGCGTGTGGTTCAGGCGCTTGGCGTGGAAACGCTTGCCGACGCACAGGCGTCCGGTTGTGACCGTAGGCTATTGCAGGTGGATGGCGTGTGGGTTGTCACGGCGCTGACCGAGTGAAGCGAGATCGCCTTGGGCGGCTTGAATACCAGTTTTGAAATTGAATTCGCCGGCTCCGGTCGGCGCATGCTTGGCGAGAGGGTTTAGGGTTATGGGTAAGAATGTCGTGGTCCTGGGCACCCAGTGGGGTGATGAGGGCAAGGGCAAGATCGTTGACCTGCTGACCGAACAGGCGGCAGCCGTGGTGCGTTACCAGGGCGGTCACAATGCCGGTCACACGCTGGTGATCGATGGCGAAAAGACAGTCCTGCATCTGATTCCCTCGGGCATCCTGCGCGGCAACGTCGAGTGTCTGATCGGCAACGGCGTGGTGGTTGCGCCCGACGCTCTGCTCAAGGAAATCACCAAGCTTGAGGAGAAGGGTGTGCCGGTGCGTGAGCGCCTGCGCATCAGCTCCGCCTGTACTCTCATCCTGCCGTACCACGTGGCGCTGGATCAGGCGCGCGAGGCAGCCCGCTCCGAGGGCAAGATCGGCACCACCGGTCGTGGCATCGGTCCGGCTTACGAGGACAAGGTTGCCCGTCGCGGTCTGCGCATCGGTGATCTGTTCAATCCCGAGCGCTTCGAGAAGAAGCTGCGCGAGCTGATGGTCTACCACAATTTTGTGCTGGAGCACTTCTACAAGGCTGCGCCGGTCGATGTGGAGCAGACGCTGAAGGATGCGCTGGCCTACGCAGAGATCCTCAAGCCCATGGTGACCGATGTTGCCGCTCGCCTGCATGAGCTGCGCAAGGCGGGTGCCTACATCATGTTCGAGGGCGCCCAGGGCTCGCTGCTCGATATCGATCACGGCACTTATCCGTATGTGACCAGTTCCAGCACTACCGCGGGCGGCACCGCCACCGGCTCGGGCTTCGGTCCGTTGTATCTGGATTACATCCTCGGCATCACCAAGGCCTACACCACGCGCGTTGGCTCTGGTCCGTTCCCCACCGAGCTGTTCGACGAGGTCGGTGCCCGTCTGGCGAAGGTGGGTCATGAGTTCGGCTCGACCACCGGTCGCGCCCGTCGTTGCGGCTGGTTTGACGCGGTGATCCTTCGTCGTGCCATCGAGATCAACTCGATTTCCGGCCTGTGCCTGACCAAGCTGGACGTGCTCGACGGTCTTGAAACCGTCAAGCTGTGCGTGGCCTACAAGAGCGCAGCAGGCGAGATCGTCAACGAGGCCCCGACCGACGCCGACAGTTATGCCGGTCTTGAGCCTGTGTACGAGGAGATGCCGGGCTGGAGCGAGTCCACCGTTGGTGCCAAGTCGCTCGACGAGCTGCCCGCCAATGCGCGCGCCTATATCAAGCGTGTGGAAGCGTTGGTTGGCGCTCCGGTCGATATCGTTTCGACCGGGCCGGATCGCAATGAGACTATCGTGCTGCGTCACCCGTACGCCTAAGACGGAACGCCATGAAAGAGGCCGCCTTCGGGCGGTCTTTTTTTTGAGCGCCGTTTTTCGGGGGGTAGGTATGGCGGGCGGTGCGACAATGGCCGGAAAGCAAAAACAAAAAACCGAGCTTTCGCTCGGTTTTTTTAATATGGTGCCCAGGAGAAGACTCGAACTTCCACGGTATTGCTACCGCTAGGACCTGAACCTAGTGCGTCTACCAATTCCGCCACCTGGGCACGTTGCCATTTGTGCCTGCCTTTCGGCAGTCGGAGCTGGCAAGCTCCGTTTTCTCTGAGACCCAGTACGTTGGCATGGGTTTCAAGGGAAAGAGTGGTGCCCAGGAGAAGACTCGAACTTCCACGGTATTGCTACCGCTAGGACCTGAACCTAGTGCGTCTACCAATTCCGCCACCTGGGCACTCTACACGCTGAGCATCGTTCGAAGTACGCTGCGTCACCGTGGGCGCGAACTATAAGGGGGGCTAAAACGCTTGTAAACCCCTGACGCCGAAAAATTAATTCCTGCAAAGGCTGTGTTCGTAGAGCTTTTGCGCTTCAATACAGCACAAGCATTCATAAACGAAGGTAAGTCTACCTGATGGCCGATTGGCAATCTCTCGATCCCGAGGCCGCCCGCGAAGCGGAAAAATACGAAAATCCCATTCCCAGCCGGGAGCTCATTCTCGCGCACCTCGCAGAGCGAGGCGCGCCGGCAACACGTGAGCAGCTGCTCGAAGAGTTCGGGCTGTTCAACGAAGACGACGTCGAAGCGCTGCGCCGGCGCTTGCGTGCGATGGAGCGCGACGGTCAGCTGATCTATACCCGTCGTGGCGCCTATGCGCCGGTGGACAAGCTCGACCTGGTGTGTGGGCGTATCAGCGCACACCGTGACGGTTTTGGCTTCCTGATCCCCGATGACGGCAGTGACGATCTGTTCCTCAGTCCGGTCCAGATGCGCCTGGTGTTCGATGGTGACCGCTGTCTCGCACGGGTCTCCGGCTTCGATCGGCGTGGGCGACGCGAGGGGGCCTTGGTCGAGGTGATTGGCCGCGCTCACGAGAGCGTGGTCGGGCGCTATTTCGCCGAGAGCGGTGTGGGCTATGTGGTGCCCGACAACCCGAAGATTCAGCAGGAAGTGCTGGTTACGCCTGGTCGCGATCTGGGCGCCAAGGCTGGCCAGTTCGTGGAGATCCGTATCACCCATTGGCCGACGCAGCGCTTTCAGGCGCAGGGCGATATCGTCGAGGTGATCGGCAACTACATGGCGCCAGGAATGGAGATCGACGTCGCGCTACGCAGCTTCGACATTCCCCACGTCTGGCCGGAAGCCGTCGAGCAGGAGGCGCGCCGTCTGCGTCCCGAGGTGCTCGAGAAGGACAAGGAGCGACGTGTCGATCTGCGGCATCTGCCGTTCGTAACCATCGATGGCGAGGACGCGCGGGACTTCGACGACGCGGTGTACTGCGAGCGCCCGGGCGGACTCAAGCGTCTTACCGGTGGATATCGGCTGTATGTGGCGATCGCTGACGTTTCGCACTATGTGAAGGTCGGCTCGGCGCTGGACGAAGAGGCGAAAAATCGCGGCAACTCGGTTTACTTCCCTGAGCGCGTTGTGCCCATGCTGCCTGAGGTGCTGTCCAACGGGCTCTGCTCGCTAAATCCGCAGGTCGATCGTCTGGCGATGGTGGCGGAAATCAATCTGAGCCGTTCCGGCAAGATGGTTGGCTACAAGTTCTACGAGGCGGTGATCCATTCCCACGCCCGGCTGACCTACAACAAGGTCAGCACCATGCTCGAGCACCCGCGCTCGAACGACGGTAAGCAGCTTTGCCAGGAGTACGCCGGCGTGCTGCCGCATCTCAAGCTGCTGCATGCCCTGTTCAAGGTGCTGCTCAAGGCGCGTGGAGAGCGCGGCGCGATCGACTACGACACGCAGGAGACGCGAATCGTCTTCGGCGAAAATCGCAAAATCGTCGAAATTCGACCCACCCAGCGCAACGATGCGCACCGCCTGATCGAAGAGTGCATGCTGTGCGCCAACGTCGCTGCCGCGGATTTCCTGCAAAAGCACGAGCTTCCAGGGCTTTACCGCGTGCATGACACTCCACCGGAGGAGCGTCTGGAAAAACTGCGCGCATTTCTCGGCGAGCTCGGCCTGGTGCTGAACAAAGGCAAGGGAAACCCCACGCCCAAGGACTATCAGAGCTTGCTGGAGAACATCCGCGGCCGTCCGGACTACCACCTGATCCAGACGGTGATGCTGCGCTCGATGAGCCAGGCGGTGTACGGGGTAGAGAATCAGGGGCATTTTGGCCTCAACTACGAGGCGTACACCCACTTCACGTCGCCGATCCGGCGCTATCCGGACCTACTGGTCCATCGCGCCATTCGCAGTGTCATCCGCTCTCGCGTCGACACCCCGTGCGTCGAGCGCGCCGGTGCGGCAGCGATGCCCAAGGCGAAGATCTACCCGTACGACGAGCCGGCGCTGGTGCAGCTCGGCGAGCACTGCTCTCTGACCGAGCGGCGGGCTGATGAAGCGACCCGTGACGTAGTGAATTGGCTCAAGTGTGAGTTCATGCAGGATCGGGTCGGGGAGGTCTTTCCCGGTGTGATCACGGCCGTTACCGGATTCGGCATATTCGTCGAGTTGACCGATATCTACGTCGAGGGTCTGGTGCATGTCACCGCGCTGCCGGGCGATTACTACCACTTCGATCCGGTACATCATCGCCTGAGTGGCGAGCGCAGCGGCCGTAGTTTCCGCTTGGGCGACTCGGTCGAGGTGCGGGTGGTGCGGGTGGATCTGGATGAGCGCAAGATCGAGTTCGAGCTGACCGCCGATCAGTGGACGCAACCGTCGCCTGGGCGCAAGGCGCATGGCGCCGGCAGAGCCGGCCAGAAGGGGCGAGAGGCGTCGGTCGGTGACGTGTCGAAGAGTCGTGAGGTCAAGAAGGCTCTGCTCGATGAGGCTCGCGCGCCTTCGGCCAAGGGTGGGCGTTCGTCGGGTGGGCGCCGTTCCGGCGCAGAGTCCGCCTCTGGCAAGGGCAAGGCCGGCGCGTCGGCCGGCCCGCGCAAGCGCAAGGCCAAGTCATGAGCGACCTCGAGAAAATCTACGGCGTGCATGCCGTCGAGTCGCTGCTTCGCCATCACCCCAAGCGGGTGAAGCGGCTCTGGCTGGCTGAACGGCGTGACGATCCGCGCATCCAGTCGCTGTTGCAGTTGGCCGGGCAGGCACGTGTCGCGGTGCAGTCTTGTGATCGGCGTGAGCTCGATGAGATGGTCGACGGCGTGCATCAGGGCGTGCTCGCCGAGGTCAGCCCCAGTCAGGTCTGGGGCGAAAACAAGCTCGAGGAACTGCTTGAGGCGGCGCAGACGCCGCCCTTGCTGCTGGTGCTCGACGGCGTCACTGACCCCCACAATCTAGGGGCCTGTCTGCGTACCGCCGATGCGGCCGGTGTGCTGGCGGTGATCGTGCCCAAGGACAAGTCTGCGACGCTCAATGCGACTGTGCGCAAGGTCGCCTGCGGCGCCGCCGAGGTGATGCCGCTGATCGCGGTCACCAACCTGGCTCGCACGTTGGAGAAGCTTCAGCAGCGCGGCTTGTGGGTCGTCGGCACTGCCGGCGAGGCTGCCCAGGAGCTCTACGAGCTCGACTTGTCCGGTCCGATGGTGCTGGTCATGGGGGCTGAAGGCAAAGGCATGCGCCGGCTGACCCGCGAGCACTGCGACTTTCTCGCTCGGTTGCCCATGAGCGGCAGCGTCAGCAGTCTGAACGTGTCGGTTGCGGCGGGCGTTTGTCTTTTCGAGGCGGTACGTCAGCGCCTCGGCAAGAGCCGCTAGTCGTCAAATCTCCCCAGCGCGCTTGAACCTGCCCGACTGATGGCGGTCAATAGCGCGCTTGTCCACCCTCGTTGGATGGCCGGAATCTTCAGGCAAGTCAGGCGGATGCCTGTTCGATGGTGGATATCGGCCCGCTCGCTGGAGACCCCCTTTGCCATTCCCTGCCTACGAAACGCTTTTTCGTCTAGCGCCCCAGGCGAGCGCGCTACTGGATGCTGATGGGCGCGTCTGCGAGGTCAACGATGCCTATCTGGCGATGGTGGGGGGCTCTCGTGAGCAGCTTCAGGGCATGCCCTCCGAGCGTTTTCTGGCGTGTGATGCCGAGGAAGCTGCCGAGATCACGGCGTGCTTCCGGGGCGCGTGCGCCTCGGGACGACCGGATCAGCTGGTTCTGCGCAGCGGCCGCTCCGTGCAGTTTCAGCCGTTGCCGGGTGCGTCTGCGCCGGGTGCAACGATGCTGCAGGCCGTTACGTCGGCTCCGACGCTACCGCTTTTCACGGGCCAGCTAGCGCCCGGCGAGGATGAGTCGTCCCAGCGTCTGCGGGCGGTGGGTCGGCTGGCTTGCGGCGTGGCGCATTCCTTCAACAATACCTTGCAGGTCATTGGTGGGAATCTGCAGCTGCTTCGCCGTGCGCTCGGGGCGGATCTGGCCGCCGCTCGTCGGTTGGACGCTGCGCTCGAGGGGGTTGAGCGCGGGGGCAGGTTGGCGACGCAGTTGCTCGGTTACGCCATGCGGCCAGCGGGCGAAACCGCTCTGCTGGATCTCGCTGCCCAGGTAGGGGCAATGCTCGATCTTCTGAATGCGGTGCTTGGGCAGGGTGCCGAGGTGCGCCTGGAGGCGAGTCCGGCACTGTGGTCGATCTGCGCTGACGTCGCGGCGGTCGAAGATTTGCTGCTCGAGCTCGCAGCCTGTGCCCGGCAGGCGGTGCAGGGTAGTGGCCGCTTTGTTGTGGAGATAAGAAATCAGCGCGACGAGGGCAGCGGGCTAGGCGATGGCGTGGTATTGCGAATGGCTGACCTGTCCTTCGGCGAGGTGCGCGACCGGGCACTCGGGCCGTGGCCGCCTGTTGCCGGAGCGGCCGCTTCGACCGCGGGCGGTCTGGATGTCGTGCGGCATCTTGTCGGCAAGCTGGGCGGCTTAGTGCGCAGCGCGCCGGGCGGCGGATTCGGTCTGGAGATCTGGCTGCCTCGCGCGCACGGCTGGCAAGCCAACTCCCCCGCGGTGCCGGTCGCGAGTACTATCGCGACGCCGGATGCGGCCGCTCGCGCCGGGCTGCGCGTGTTGTTCATCGAAGACGATCCGACGCTGCGGATGCTGACCGGCGAGGTCATGAGCGAGCTGGGGCATACCGTCGTGCTTGGAGGCAGTGCCGAGGAGGCGCTGGCCAGGCTGGCTGAGGAGCCCTTCGACGTGCTGTTCACGGATGTGGGGTTGCCGGGTATGGACGGTCTGGAGCTGGCCCGGCGGGCGCGTGCGGCGGATCCGGGGCTTACCGTGGTGATCGCCTCGGGCTACATGGTCGATGCGGCCGTCGAAGGCCTGCGTGGCGTGCATTGTGTACTCAAGCCCTACGACATCGACGGGGTGCGCGTACTCCTGGAAGGCATTCCTGCCCGCGGCGATCGCTGATCGCTGCCCCGTTGCCTTGCGCAGCCCTTGACCCTTCTCTAGAATGTCGCCCCTTGCCGTGAGGGCAGGCTTGCGCTCGCCCTCTGGCAGGCACGAGAAAAACCATTCACTCCTTGCCTGACCGCATTGTCGGCAGGCTGCAACCCGTAAGGAGCATCTATGCGTCATTACGAAATCATCTTCCTGGTCCACCCGGATCAGAGCGAGCAGGTCGGCGGCATGGTGGAGCGTTACACCAAGCTGATCGAAGAAGACGGTGGCAAGATCCATCGCCTGGAAGACTGGGGCCGTCGTCAGCTGGCTTATGCCATCAACAACGTGCACAAAGCCCACTACGTCATGCTGAACGTCGAGTGCAGCGGCAAGGCGCTGGCTGAGCTGGAAGACAACTTCCGCTACAACGACGCGGTCATCCGCAACCTGGTCATCCGTCGTGACGAGGCCATCACTGGCCAGTCCGAAATGCTCAAGGCCGAGGAAAACCGCAGCGAGCGCCGCGAGCGCCGCGAGCGTCCGGATAGCGCCGACATTGCCGGTGGCAATGACGGTGACAACGAAGACAACGCTGGCGAGTAATCCCAGGATTCATTGAGGAGCCGTCTCATGGCACGTTTTTTCCGTCGTCGTAAGTACTGCCGTTTCACCGCCGAAGGCGTGAAGGAAATCGACTTCAAAGATCTGAACACTCTGAAGGCCTACATTTCCGAAACCGGCAAGATCGTTCCGAGCCGTATCACTGGCACCAAGGCCAAGTATCAGCGTCAGCTGGCCACCGCGATCAAGCGCGCTCGCTACCTGGCTCTGCTGCCGTACACCGACAGCCACGGTCGTTGATCGACCGGGCCGATAGGCAAGCAAGGGATTAGAGGGCATGCGCGCCCTGGCCGAGTTCGTCATGCGCGGTCGCAAGCAGGCCACCCTTGTGGTGGTCGGCGCTGCGCTGCTGCCGATGTTCTTCTGGCTCAGTGCGGCTGCGGGTAGCCTGGTGCTGCTGCGTCGCGGGCTGAATGACGCCATCGGCGTGGTCGCCTGGGCAATGCTGCCGGGGCTAGCCTGGTGGTATTTCGGTGATCCCCGGGTGCTGCTGGTGCTGGTCGGAACGCTGGGCCTGGCGCATTTGTTGCGCAGTCAGTCAGCCTGGCGGCCAGTGATGCTGGCGAGCGTGGCGCTCGGGGTGGTGTTCACCCTGACGCTTGGCAGTGTGTTCGCCGAGCCGATCGCTAGCCTGACGGGCGAAGTACAGAAGCTGTTGCCGCAGGCGCTTCCAGGAGTCTGGGAGCAGATGCCGGTCGAGGAGCAGGAGCGTCTACAGGCGATTCTGCGCTCGGTGCTGGTGGGGCTGCTCGCCGCGCTGTTGCAGATTGGCGCGCTGCTGAGTCTGATGCTCGGTCGTTTCTGGCAGGCACAGCTGTATAACCCCGGTGGTTTCGGCGAGGAGTTCCGTGCGCTGCGCTTTACGCCGCTGAGCGGGATGCTGCTGCTGGTCGGCATGCTCGCCGGTCCGAACCTCGGGCCGGGTCTGGCGATGCTGACCCCGCTGTGCAGTGTGCCGTTGGCGTTCGCCGCCGTCGCACTGGTGCACGGTCTGGTAGCGCAGGGCCGGCTCGCACGCTTCTGGCTGTTCGGGCTTTACGGCGCGCTGGTGCTGCTGTTGCAGGCGATCTACCCGTTGCTGGTTCTATTGGCCATCTTCGACAGTCTGTTCGATTTTCGCGGTCGCGCCTCCCGAATGCCGGGACAGGGACCGAAGAACGGCGAAGGTTAAATTTTAAGAGGTAAGACTCAAATGGAAGTCATCCTGCTGGAAAAGATCGCCAACCTGGGCAACCTGGGCGACAAGATCAACGTCAAGGGCGGTTACGCCCGTAACTTCCTGCTGCCGCAGGGCAAGGCCACCATGGCGACCGCCGAGAACGTTGCTGCGTTCGAAGCCCGCCGTGCCGAGCTGGAAAAAGCTGCTGCCGAGAAGAAGGCCGCTGCCGAAGCTCGCGCTGCTCAACTGGCCGAGCTGGAAGTGACCATCACCGCCAGTGCTGGCGATGAAGGCAAGCTGTTCGGCTCCATCGGCACTGCCGACATCGCCGACGCCCTGACCGCCTCCGGCGTGCAAGTGGCCAAGAGCGAAGTCCGCCTGCCGAACGGCACCATCCGTCAGGTGGGTGAGTACGACGTGGCCGTGCACCTGCACACCGACGTCGAAGCTACCGTCAAGCTGATCGTCGTCGCCGACTAAGCTGACCGCCTGGTAGCACGGGCTTGCGCTTTGCGTGAGCCTGCCGACAATGGGGCGTGTCGCCGCTGGGCGTCACGCCCCATTGCTATTTCGGGCTGCCGCAAGGGCAGGCCGTGAGTTATACCCACGAATTCCGGTGCCATGAACGATATCGCCGCTCCTCAGCAGTACGACCTGGAAACCGCCGCGCTCAAGGTGCCGCCGCATTCGATCGAAGCCGAACAAGCGGTACTCGGTGGCCTGATGCTGGACAACAATGCCTGGGAGCGCGTCTCTGACCAGGTGTCCGATGGCGATTTCTACCGGCATGACCACCGGCTGATTTTCCGCGCCATCGTCAAGCTGGCCGAGCGTAACCAGCCGTTCGACGTGGTGACGCTATCCGAGCAGCTGGACAAGGAGGGCGTACTGTCCCAGGTGGGCGGCCTGGCCTATCTCGGCGAGCTGGCGAAGAACACTCCGTCGGTGGCCAACATCAAGGCGTACGGGCAGATCATTCGCGAGCGCGCCACGCTCCGTCAGCTGATTTCGATCAGCAACGAGATCGCCGATACGGCCTACTTCCCGCAGGGCAAGTCGGCCGAAGAAGTGCTCGACGAAGCCGAGCGGCATATCTTCCAGATCGCCGAAGCGCGGCCCAAGACCGGCGGGCCGGTGGCGATCAACGATATCCTGGTCAAGACCATCGACCGCATCGATACCCTGTTCAATACCAACGAGGGGCTGACCGGGGTGTCCACGGGCTTCACCGATCTGGACGAGAAAACCAGTGGCCTGCAGCCGGCCGATCTGGTGATCGTCGCGGGGCGTCCCTCGATGGGTAAGACCACCTTCGCCATGAACCTTGTGGAAAACGCAGTCTTGCGTACCGACAAGGCCGTGCTGGTGTTCTCGCTGGAGATGCCGTCGGATTCGATCGTAATGCGTATGCTTTCTTCGCTCGGGCGCATCGACCAGACCAAGGTGCGAAGCGGCAAGCTGGATGACGACGACTGGCCGCGGTTGACCTCCGCGGTCAATCTGCTCAACGAGCGCAAGCTGTTCATCGATGACACCGCCGGCATTTCCCCGGCAGAAATGCGTGCCCGCGCCCGGCGCCTGGCCCGCGAGCACGGCGAGATCGCCCTGATCATGGTCGACTACCTGCAGCTGATGCGGATTCCGGGCTCTTCCGGCGATAACCGGACCAATGAGATTTCCGAGATCTCGCGCTCGCTCAAGGCGCTGGCCAAGGAGTTCAACTGCCCGGTGGTGGCGCTGTCGCAGCTTAACCGCTCGCTGGAACAGCGACCCAACAAGCGCCCGGTGAACTCCGACTTGCGCGAATCCGGGGCAATCGAGCAGGACGCCGACATCATCATGTTCGTCTACCGGGACGAGGTGTACCACCCGGAAACCGAGCACAAGGGCATTGCCGAAATCATCATCGGCAAGCAGCGGAACGGACCGATCGGCACCGTTCGCCTGGCCTTTCTCGGCAAATACACGCGCTTTGAGAACCTCGCGCCGGGCAGCTATCAGTTCGACGATGAGTGAGGCCGCCAAGGGTGTTTGAAGCCTGAGGCTGACGAGAAGGGCGCTCTCACCGGTTGGCGGCGCCGTCGTCAGCTTCCGGTCTCTGCGGCTTGCAGCCAGCCAGCCGGCGTTCGAGAATGGCCGTCCGCCCTCCCTGGACAGGAATGCCCATGCGCCCGCTCGTCGCCACCATCGATCTTGCCGCCCTGCGCCATAACTACGAGCACGCCAAGCGTTGTGCGCCGGGCCGCCAGGCGTTTGCCGTGGTCAAGGCCAATGCTTACGGCCACGGCGTGCGGGAGGCCGTGACGGCGCTCTACTCGGTTGCCGACGGGTTCGCCGTGGCGAGCCTGGAAGAGGCGGCGGTGGTGCGGGCGATGCACGGCAGCGCCCGCGTGCTGCTTTTGGAAGGATGCTTCGAGGCGTCCGAATACCAGCTGGCGGCGAGCATGCGCCTGGATGTGGCGGTGCAGGGGGAGGCGCAGGCCGCGGCATTGCTCGAAGCCGAGCTGGCCGAGCCGCTGAATGTCTGGCTCAAGCTGGATTCGGGCATGCATCGGCTGGGTTTCGATGCCCGGGCGCTGCGTGTCTGGCATGCTCGACTGCAAGGCGCTCCGCAGGTGGCTGAACTCAGTCTGATGAGCCATCTGGCCTGCGCCGACGAGCGCGGCCATCGGTTGACCGAACAACAGCAGGAAGTCTTCGCCAGCCTGCAGGATTTGCCGTTCGCCCAGCGTTCACTGGCCAATTCCGCCGCGGTGCTGAGTCTGCCGGCGACCCATCTGGACTGGATCCGTCCGGGCATCATGCTCTACGGCGCGACGCCGTTCGCCGAACTGTCTGCCGAGGCGCTGGGGCTCAGGCCGGTGATGACCTTCACCGGACAGCTGATCGCGCTGCGTGAGGTGGCGGTCGGCGAGAGCGTCGGCTACGGCGCCACCTGGGTCGCCGAGCGGCCATCGCTGATCGGCACCGTGAGCTGCGGCTATGCCGATGGCTATCCGCGCCATGCACCCTCCGGCACCCCAGTGGTCGTTCGGGGGCAGCGGGTGCCGCTGGCCGGACGGGTATCGATGGACATGCTGGCGGTCGATCTGACCGACCTGCCGCAGGCGCAGATCGGCGACAGCGTTGAGCTGTGGGGCGCCCAGTTGCCGGTCGATGAGGTCGCTCGCGCGGCGGGGACCATCGGCTACGAGCTGCTGACCAAGGTCACCCAGCGCGTGCCGCGGCGCTACTGCTAAGGCGAAAACCGACGCAAGCGCCAGAGGCTCGAAGCCAGACGAAGGAGCGCTTGCTCGTCCGGCCTCAAGCCTTGGGGCGGTTATCCAGTCTGCAAATAGCCGACTTCCGTGCTCGGTTAATTGTTCATTTTTTGTGCTATATTGCGCGCCCTTCGCGCATCCCACCGGACGTCGCCATGCAAGCCGCCAAGTCGTTGTTCGCCTATCCCAAGTACTGGGCCGAATGTTTCGGTCCGGCGCCGTTTCTGCCGATGAGCCGGGAGGAAATGGACCAGCTTGGCTGGGATTCCTGCGACATCATCATCGTCACCGGCGATGCCTATGTGGATCATCCGTCGTTCGGCATGGCGATCATCGGCCGCGTGCTGGAAGATCAGGGCTTTCGCGTAGGCATCATTGCCCAGCCGGACTGGCGTTCGAAGGACGACTTCATGAAGCTCGGCGAGCCCAACCTGTTCTTCGGGGTGGCCGCCGGCAACATGGACTCGATGATCAACCGCTATACCGCCGACCGGAAGATCCGCTCCGACGACGCCTATACCCCCGGCGGTCAGGCCGGCAAGCGCCCGGACCGTGCCAGCCTGGTGTACAGCCAGCGCTGCAAGGAGGCGTTCAGCCATGTGCCGGTGGTGCTCGGCGGCATCGAGGCCTCGTTGCGCCGCATCGCCCACTACGACTACTGGCAGGACAAGGTGCGTCGCTCGATCCTGATGGACGCCACCGCCGACCTCTTGCTCTACGGCAACGCCGAGCGCGCCGTGGTGGAAGTGGCCCAGCGTCTGGCGGGCGGCGAGCGCATCGAGCAGATCACCGACGTGCGCGGCACCGCGTTCGTTCGGCGCGACGCGCCCGAAGGCTGGTTCGAGATTGACTCCACCCGCATCGACCGTCCGGGGCGGGTCGACAAGATCATCAACCCTTATGTGAACACCCAGGATCTGGAGGCCTGCGCCATCGAGCAGGCCAAGGGTACGGCCGAGGATCCGAACGAAGCGAAGGTGGTGCAGCTGCTGCCGCATCCGCGGCTGGAGCGCGACCGTACCGTGATTCGCCTGCCGTCGTTCGAGAAGGTGCGCAACGACCCGGTGCTCTACGCCCACGCCAACCGCGTGCTGCACCTGGAAACCAACCCGGGCAATGCCCGCGCGCTGGTGCAGCGGCATGGCAATCTGGACATCTGGCTGAATCCGCCGCCGATCCCGATGACCACCGAAGAGATGGATCATGTGTTCGGCCTGCCCTATGCGCGGGTGCCGCACCCGGCGTACCAGGGCGAGAAGATTCCGGCCTACGAGATGATCCGCTTCTCGGTGAACATCATGCGCGGCTGTTTCGGTGGCTGCACCTTCTGCTCGATCACCGAGCACGAGGGGCGGATCATCCAGAACCGCTCGGAGGAGTCGATCCTGCGCGAGATCGAAGAAATCCGCGACAAGGTGCCGGGCTTCACCGGGGTGATCTCCGATCTGGGCGGGCCGACCGCCAACATGTACCGCATCGCCTGCAAGAGCCCAGAGATCGAGGCGGCCTGCCGCAAGCCGTCCTGCGTGTATCCGGGCATTTGCGAAAATCTCAACACCGACCACTCGGCGCTGATCCATTTGTACCGCTCGGCGCGCGAGCTGCCGGGAGTGAAGAAGATCCTGATCGCCTCCGGCCTGCGCTATGACCTGGCCGTGGAGTCGCCCGAGTACGTCAAGGAGCTGGTCACCCATCACGTCGGCGGTTACCTGAAGATCGCTCCGGAGCATACCGAGCAGGGGCCGCTGTCGAAGATGATGAAGCCGGGTATCGGCACCTACGACCGCTTCAAGCGCATGTTCGAGAAGTTCTCGAAGGAGGCGGGCAAGGAGCAGTACCTGATCCCGTACTTCATCGCCGCGCACCCCGGCACCACCGACGAGGATATGATGAACCTCGCCCTGTGGCTGAAGGAAAACGGCTTCCGCGCCGATCAGGTGCAGGCGTTCTATCCCTCGCCGATGGCCACCGCCACGGCGATGTACCACTCGGGCAAGAACCCGCTGCGCAAGGTCACCTACAAGTCGGACGGCGTGACCATCGTCAAGAGCGAGGCCCAGCGCAAGCTGCACAAGGCCTTCCTGCGCTATCACGATCCGAAGAACTGGCCGCTGCTGCGCGAAGCGCTGGAGGCCATGGGCCGCGCCGACCTGATCGGCAGCGGCAAGCACCAGTTGATCCCGGCGCATCAGCCGCAGGCCGACGAGTACCGCGCCGCCCGGCGCAAGAATTCCACGCCGGCTGCCAGCAAGAAGGCCGGCAAGCCCGCCGGCAAACCGCTGTTGACCCAGCACACCGGGTTGCCGCCGCGCAGCCAGGACGGCAACCCATGGGACAAGCGGGAGAAGGCCAAGGCGGCGGCCGAGGCGCGTCGTCAGGCGGAAAAGGGCAAGGGCCGCAAGGGCCGTTGAAGCAAGGGGCGCCGCAGGCGCCCCTTGTTCATTCAGGCGCGAAACGCCTGGATCGCGCGGTCCAGGTCGCTGCCCAGGCGCAGTAACTGCTCGCTCTGCTGACGGCCTTCGCCGATGTGCACGAGATTGGCGTCGCCCAGCTCGTAGATGCGCTCGCTGTGGCAGCGGATTTCACTGACCGTATCGCCCTGCTGGGCGGTGGTGTGTGCGATGCGCTCGGCCATGCTGCCAATGGTGGAGATCGCCCCGACGATACGCTGCATGGCGGCGTCGGCGCTTTCTGCCTGGGTCGCTGTGGCCTGCGCATGGGCCACCTGGGCGTGCATCGTCTCCACCGATTTACGTGCCGCACTCTGCAGGCGGGCGGTCAGCTGCTGGATCTCCTCGGTCGCGCCGCTGGTGCGCTGGGCCAGCGAGCGGACTTCCTCGGCCACCACGGCAAAGCCGCGCCCTTGTTCGCCGGCGCGCGCGGCCTCGATGGCGGCATTGAGCGCCAGCAGGTTGGTCTGTTCGGCGATCGAGCGAATCACGCCAAGCACCTGGCCGATGGTGCTGGTTTCATCGGCCAGGCCCTCGATGGCCAGGGCGTTGGACTGCACCTCCTGAGCGAGCGCGCGCAGGTCGTCCAGGCTCTGACTGATCACCTGCTGGCCGTGGCTGACCGCCTGGCTGGCCTGGCGTCCGGCTTCCGCCGCTTCGGTGGCATGGCCGGCCACGTCGAGGATGGTGGCCTCCAGCTCGCCCAGCGAATCGCGGATCAGCGCGGTTTCCTCGGCCTGGTGCCGCGCACCGTCGTGCAGATCGCGGCTCATGTGGGAAAGGCTCTGGCTGCTGCCGGCGACCTGTTCGGCCTGGCGGCGCAGGGTGCCGATCAGTTCCAGCAGGTATTCGCGCAGGCGATTGAGCGACAGTTCGATCTCGGTCAGCTCCGGGGTGCGCGAATCGATCGCTACCGCCCGCGTGAAGTCGCCCTCGGCCCAGGTGGACAGCGCCGGCACCAGCCGTCCTAGCGCCTGGGTCAGTCGCCGTTGCAGGCGGTCGATGGCAAAGGCGATGAGCAGGATGAGCGCGATGATGGCCGCCTGAATGAGCCGTACTTCCTGCTGGATGCGCCCATGCTCGGCGTGCACCGCTGGCTCCAGTTCGGCCAGTGCCTGCTGCAGCGCACCGATGCGCTCGGCGGTCTCGCGCGCCAGCGCGCTGCGCTGGTTGACCAGCTCGCGGGTACGGGCAAGTTCGGCGGGATAGCGCGAGATCAGGCTGGTCAGCTCGCGGCGCAGCGCAATGGCCTGATCCGCCTGCGGCTGGGCGTCGCTGTCGGCGCCCAGGCCGAGCATCGCAGCGAAACTGTCGGACGAGGCCGCGCGTTGTTCGAGCACGCCCAGCAAGGGCAGCTGGACGATGCGCTGGGCCTGCCGCTCGAGTGATTTGAGCGCCTGCTCGACATCCCCGGCCGGCCCATCCTGGGTGCTGCTCATCAGCCGCTGGCGCGCCAATGCCAGGCGCTGCAGCTGCTGGCTGGCGGCAAACAGGTGTGCGCCGTACTGGCGATCACCGGCTGCCTCGGCGTACCGGCCATAGCGATCCAGCACGCTGGCGATCTCGCGCTCGGCTTGTACCAGCAGGCCCTGGGGATCGCCGGCGAGCTTCCCCGCCGCCAGCAACGGTCCGCTGGCGAACTCCGCCAGGCCATGCAGGCTCGGCTCGAGCGACGCCGCCAGCGCGGGGGGCAGGTTGGGCAGGTCGAGAGCGAGGGTCTCGAGCGCCTGTATGGCCCGGTTGTGACGCAAGGCGTCGCCGCTGGCCAGATAGTCCTGGATTTCGCCCGCCACGTCTTGCACAAAGCCTTGGGACAGCGCGAGGTAGCGGCTCATCAGCTGGTAGGGGCGCTCCAGCGCACGCTCGGACCACCACAGCGTGGCGCCGAGCGCCAGGCATACGGCGACAAGCAGCAGGGTGTTGACGGTGGTCAGGGACTTCAGGCGCATGGCTGCCTCTCTGCCAGGGAACGAATACTGGCGAAGTTATGGCGGTTTCGTTTCCCTTTTATGACAGTGCGTGTCGTCCAGCCGCCGCCGGCCCGGAATCCGCTGAGCGAAGCCGCCCGCTGCGATATAGTGCAAGGCATGCACACCCGCTTGGGGTGATTGGTCAACGCGGAGATGAACTACACATGACCCTGTCGGACTGGAAGAGTCGCCTGCGCTTAGGCGGCGGGATCGGCAAGCGAAGCCTCGGTGCGCGGATCGGCTTCGGCCTGGCCGCCGTGCTGGCGTTGTACCTGCTGATCGCGCTGGTGATCGGCTGGTACTGGAGTCAGGAGCCCGAACCGTTTGCCGTCAAGGAAGGCGCCCGCCAGGCCGCCGAGGCGTCGGGGCGCCAGCTGGTCAATGGCTACACCACCGTGCAGACGCTCAAGACCGTGGCCGGTACGCTGCTCGACAAGCCGGGTGGCTACCTGAGCAACGACATCGCACCGCCGGGTGTGTGGCTGGACAACATGCCGAGCTGGGAATACGGCGTGCTGACTCAGGTGCGCGACATGGCCCGGGCACTGCGCAAGGACTTCGCCCGCTCGCAGTCGCAGTCCACCGAAGATCCGGACCTCGCCCGCGGCGAGCCGCTGTTTCACTTCGACAATCGTAGCTGGGCGCTGCCGGCGTCGGAGAATGAGTATCGCCAGGGCATCCGTGCGCTGGACCGCTACCTTGCGCGGCTGAGCGATCCGCAGCCCAAGGCGCAGTTCTTCACTCGTGCCGACAACCTCAACAACTGGCTGGGCGACGTCTCGACGCGCATGGGTTCGCTGTCCCAGCGGCTGTCGGCCAGTGTTGGCCGCGTGCGCCTGGACACCGAACTGGTGCGGCCTGAAGGCGGCGGACTGAAGCCGGTGATCGAGGAGAAGGTGGTCGAGACGCCCTGGTTGCAGATCGACAACGTGTTCTACGAGGCGCGTGGTCAGGCCTGGGCACTGGCGCACCTGCTGCGCGCCATCGAGGTCGATTTCGCCGACGTGCTGGCCAAGAAGAACGCCACGGTCAGCGTACGGCAGATCATCCGAGAGCTAGAAGCGGCGCAGGAGCCGCTGTGGAGCCCGATGGTGCTCAATGGCAGTGGCTACGGCATGCTCGCCAACCACTCGCTGGTGATGGCCAACTACATTTCCCGGGCCAACGCCGCGATCATGGACCTGCGCGCGCTGCTGGCGCAGGGCTAAGGGCTGATCGAAAGCGCCGGAGGCTGGACGACGAGGCTGCCCGGATCGATTCGGCCTCTGCTATTGGCCGGGGCCGAAACGCCGGGGCCGGCCGCGACGGGCGCTTGTCGCAGCCTTTGAGCTGCCAGCGCCGCTCCCGGCCCTACTCGAGCCCCAGCTTCTTCAGCCGATAGCGCATCGAGCGGAAGGTCAGCCCGAGCCGTTGCGCCGCGGCGGTGCGGTTCCAGCGGGTTTCCTCCAAAGCCTGCATGATCAGCTTGCGCTCGATCTGTTCGAGGTAGGCTTCCAGGTCGTCCACCAGCGCCAGGTTGCCGTCGTCGCCGCCATTGGCGGGCGCAGCTTCCACCAGGCGCAGGTCGCTCGGCTTGATCTGATCGTCTTCGCACAGCGTGTAGGCGCGCTCGAGCATGTTCTCCAATTCGCGCACGTTGCCGGGAAACCGATAGGCCTTGAGCTTCTCGAGCGCGTCCGGGTGCAGGCGTGCCGGCGGCAGGTCGCTGTCTTCGCCGAGGCGGCGCAGCATCACTTCGGCCAGCAGCTGGATGTCCTCGCGGCGCTCACGCAGCGGCGGTACGCGCAGCTCGATCACGTTCAGGCGGTAGTACAGATCCTGGCGGAAGCGTCCGGCTGCCACCTCGGCGGCCAGGTCCTTGTGGGTGGCGCAGAGCACCCGCACGTCCACGGTCACCTCCTGCTGGCCGCCCACAGCGCGCACGGCTTTTTCCTGGATCGCGCGCAGTAGCTTCACCTGCATCGGCAGGGGTAGATCGGCCACCTCATCGAGAAACAGCGTGCCGCCGTTGGCCGCCTGGAACAGGCCCTGCTTGTCCTCGATGGCGCCGGTGAAGCTGCCTTTGCGGTGGCCGAAGAACTCGCTTTCCATCAGCTCGGTGGGAATGGCGCCGCAGTTGACCGGGACGAACAGGCGCTCGGCTCGTGGGCCCTGCTCGTGGATCAGACGGGCGACCACTTCCTTGCCGCTGCCCGACTCGCCGCTGATGTACACCGGTGCCTGGCTGCGGGCGAGCTTGGCGATCTGCTTGCGCAGGGTCTTCATCGGCGGCGATTCGCCGAGCAGGCGCTCGTCCACGC
This sequence comes from Pseudomonadaceae bacterium, assembly GCA_030602315.1. Lineage (GTDB taxonomy): Bacteria > Pseudomonadota > Gammaproteobacteria > Pseudomonadales > Pseudomonadaceae > Azomonas. Next base: position 84,134 of record JAUVZY010000007.1, read on the forward strand.
TGTCCTCGGCCGACGCCGGTTGTCTGGCCTGACTCTGCAGGCGCAGGGCGGTGACGATCAGTTCGCGCAGGCGATTCAGATCCACCGGCTTGGTGAGGTAATCGAAAGCGCCGGCCTTGAGCGCGCTGATCGCCGTGTCGAGGCTGCCGTAGGCGGTGATCATCGCCACGGGGATCTGCGGGTAGCGCTGCTGCATGTACTGCACCAGCTCCAGCCCGGTTCCGTCGGGCAGGCGCATGTCGGTCAGGCACAGGTCGAATGCCTCGCGCGCCAGCCAGTCGCGTGCTTCCTTGAAGTTGCACGCGGTGCGGGTGTCGAGCTTCATGCGACCGAGGGTGATTTCGAGCAGTTCGCGGATGTCCGGCTCGTCGTCGACGATCAGCGCTTTCTGGCGGGCAGTCATGGTGAGGTCTGTCGGTTGGCTGGCTGAATGGGATTAGTCTACTCCGTCAGCGCCGCTCCCGGCGTGCCGGGCGCCGCGTCAGCCGAGTTTGCGGCGGTGGGCGAAGACGATACGGAAGCAGCTTCCGCCTTCCTTGCCGGGCAGGTAGTCGAGGCGGGCCTGGTTGCTCTCGCACAGCTCGCGGGACAGGTAGAGCCCGAGGCCTGTGCCCTGACTGTCGGTCGTGAAGAACGGCTCGAAGATGTGCTGCTCGTTGTCCGGCGGAACGCCGGGGCCGTCGTCGTGCACTTCCAGAACCGGCAGATCGCTGTGCCGATCGCAGTAAAGCTTCAGCCAGACTTGCGCCTGAGCATGGCGCTGGGCGCTGTAGCGCAGGCCGTTCTGAACCAGGTTGCTCAGCACCTGGATCAGTTGGTTGGGGTCCATGCGGGTCTGCAGATTCTGGCCATCGGCCTCGACGTGCAGCGTCTGGTTGGCGTTCAGCCTTGTGCGGTATTCGCCGACGAAGCGGTAGATCCAGTACTTGAGGTCCAGCAGCTGCGGTTCGGCCTGCCGCCGCCGCGAGAGTTGCAGCACGTTCTCGATGATCAGATTCATCCGCCGCGAGTGGTCCTGGATGATCTGCGCCAGGCGCCGATCCGGGCCATCGAGCGCCTCGGACTCCTCGAGCAGTTGCGCGGCGTGGCTGATCGCGCCCAAGGGATTGCGGATTTCATGGGCGATGCCGGCGGTCAGCCGGCCCAACGAGGCCAGCTTGAGCTGTTGCGCCTGCTGGGCGACCTGGGAAAGGTCTTCGAGAAAGATCAGCAGGTTCTGCGCGTTGCCTTGTTGCAAGGGAGTGAAGCTTGCCTGCAGGGCCGGACTGCTCGGGGTGGCAGTCAGGGCGTCGGGCCGCAGCGTGGGGTTGTCGCGCCATTGCTCGAGGCGCGACATCAGCTCAGGGCACTCGCTCGCCAGCTCCGCGCCGACCAATGCGGATTTGCCCAGAAGGTTCTGCGCTCCCTGGTTGGCCAACATGACCCGCTGCTGGCCATCGATCACCAGAATTCCGGTGCGCATGCGCTGCAGGATCAGCGCATTGAGCTCTTCGAGGTTGGCGACATCGCGGGCGCGTTCGCGGGCCAGGGTTTCGCTGGCCTGCAGCCGGCTGATGAGACTTTGCACCAGCAGGGCGGCGGTGAAACTCAGCGCACCCAGCGCGCCGGCCTGAACGAACTGGCTGCTGGCGGCCGGGTAGCTCAGGCTCAGGCGGAACGTCAGCAGCACCAGGCCGATCGAGGCGACCGCGGCGAGCAGCAGGCCCATGTGGCGTTTGAGCAGGATGTTGGCGATGGCAACCGAAATCACCATCATCGTGCCGATGCCACTCGGGGTGCCCCCGGCGCAGTAGAACAGCACCAGCAACAGGATGATGTCGCAGAAGGCAAGGGCGGTGAGCTGGCGCTCGTGCGGTTGGCGCAGGGCGAAGGCGGCCGCCAGGTTGAACAGCAGGTAGAAGCCGGCGGCCCGGCGGAACCATTCGGGGCTGCTCATTTGCAGCAGGTCGCTGTGCAGGTCGCTGGCCACCAGCAGCACCATCGCCAGGCCGATGGTCAGGCGGTAGAGGTGGTACAGGCTGAGCAGCCGGCGGCCCGGATCGGCCGCTGCGCCCTTGCCGCTATGGGGCACGGTCGTCGCGGTCCTGCTCGAGGTGGGCCTGGCTGCAATACCAGCGCTCGTCGTGCTCGAGGGCCTCGCTGCGCGGCACATGCACGCCGCAATGGGCGCAACGCACCATCGGCAGCGTCGTCTGCGGGCCGGGTTGGTCCGCCGGGCGGCGGGTGAAGCGGCGCCACAGCCAGTAGGCTGCGGCGACCAGCGCGATCAGGATCAGCAGTCTGAACAGGCCCATGCGCTGGCGTCTCCGAACGGGCCTGGGTTCAGTCGAACAGGCCGAAGGTCAGGCGGCTCCACCAGGAGCGCTTGGCCGCAGACGTGCCTTGCACGGCGGCCGGCGCGCGGATCTCGTCCGGCAGCTCCTGCTCGGCCTGCTGGTACTGACGCTGCACGTCGCGGTTGGCATTGGATTCGCGCGGCGGCGGTACGTCGCTCTCGATCAGCCCGAGGGTGGCGCGGGCGAGCCACGAGCGGTTGTCGACGCGCTCGAGCGGCGTGAACTCGCCCCCTTCGAGGGAAACGTGCTGCGGGTAGTTGAGCTCGAGGGTTTCCAGGCTGGTGCGGCGCAGGTCGTCCAGGCCCAGTCGCTGGTAAGCCTCGGTCATGATCGCCAGGCCGTCGGCCACCGAGGGCGTGCCCTGGAAGTTTTCCACCACGTAGCGGCCGCGGTTGGCTGCCGCGACGTAGGCCTGGCGGCGCAGGTAATAGTGGGCGACGTGTACTTCATAGGCGGCCAGCAGGTTGCGCAGGTAGACCATGCGCGCCTTGGCGTCCGGCGCGTAGCGGCTGTTGGGGAAGCGCGAGGTCAGCTGGGCGAATTCGTTGAACGAGTCGCGGGCGGCGCCCGGGTCACGCTTGGTCATGTCCAGCGGCAGGAAGCGGGCGAGGATGCCGCGATCCTGTTCGAACGAGGCCAGGCCCTTGAGGTAGTAGGCGTAGTCGACGTTGGGATGCTGCGGGTGCAGGCGGATGAAGCGCTCGGCGGCGGCGCGGGCGGCTTCCGGCTCCTGGTTCTTGTAGTACGCATAGGCCAGTTCCAGCTGCGCCTGTTCGGCGTGACGACCGAACGGATAACGCGACTCGAGGGCGCGCAGCTTGGTCACCGCGTTGGTGTAGCTGCCTTTCTCGAGGTCCTGCTGGGCCTGCTGGTACAGCTCGGTCTCGCTCAGGTTTTCATCGATCACGTCCTTGCTGGAGCAGGCGGCGAGGAGGGCGACAGTGGCGATCAGCAGCAGGTGTTTCACTTGCATGGCGGCTTGCGTCCTGTGACGGCTGGCTGTCTCGCGCGGAGCCGTCCTGATATGATGGGCGCCCCGTTTCACGGGGCAAAGACGCCGTATTTAAACACAAGCCCGGTGCGTAAACCAAAGTGCCAGGGCCCCGCCAGTTCGAGCCGATGTCCACCGAATCCAAGCAGCTTATCCAACTTCGTGCCGAGGTCCCGTTCGACCTTGGCGGCCAGCGCCTGGACCAGGTCGCCGCGCAACTTTTCGCCGATCATTCGCGTTCCAGGCTGGCCGCCTGGATCAAGGACGGCCTCCTGACCGTCGATGGCGCGGTGCTGCGGCCGCGCGACATCGTGCATGCCGGTTCCACGCTGGAGCTGGCTGCCGAGCAGCAGGCGCAGGGCGAGTGGCAGGCGCAGGACATCGCGCTCGACATCGTCTACGAGGACGAGCACATCCTGGTGCTCGACAAGCCCGCCGGGCTGGTGGTCCACCCGGCCGCCGGTCACGCCGACGGCACCCTGCTCAATGCCTTGCTGCACCACGTGCCGGAGATCATCAACGTGCCGCGCGCCGGCATTGTGCACCGCCTGGACAAGGACACCACCGGGCTGATGGTGGTGGCCAAGACCCTGCAGGCCCAGACCCGCCTGGTCGAGCAACTGCAGGCGCGCACGGTCAGCCGCATCTATGAGGCGATCGTGGTCGGTGTGGTGGTTTCCGGTGCCACGGTGAATGCGCCGATCGGCCGCCATGGCCAGCAGCGCCAGCGCATGGCGGTGATGGACGGTGGCAAGCCCGCGGTCAGCCACTACCGTGTGCTGGAGCGTTTCCGCGCGCACACCCACATCCGCGTGAAGCTGGAAACCGGGCGCACCCACCAGATTCGCGTGCACATGGCGCATGCCGGCTTCCCGCTGGTGGGTGATCCGGTCTACGGCGGTCGCTTCCGTATCCCGCCGGCGGCCAGCCCGACCCTGGTCGATGCGCTGAAGACGTTCCCCCGCCAGGCGCTGCACGCGCGCTTCCTCGAGCTCGATCACCCGGTGACCGGCGAGCGCATGAAGTGGTCGTCGGACTTGCCCGATGACTTCGTCTGGCTGCTCACCCTGCTGCAGCAGGACCGCGAGGCCTTCGTCGGATGAGCGACTGGCCGCACGGCTGGCTGACTCCGGACTGGCCGGCGCCAGCCAGCGTGCGTGCCTGCGTCACCACCCGGGATGGGGGGGGCAGCCTGCCTCCCTACGCCTCGCTCAACCTGGGCAGCCATGTTCAGGACGACCCGAGCGCCGTTGCGCACAACCGCCAGCACCTGCAGACGGTGATCGGCGCCACACCGGCCTGGCTGTCCCAGGTTCATTCGTGTGATGTGGCAAGCGCCGATGTGCAGCACGTGCTGGTTGCCGACGCCAACTGGACCGACCAGCCGGGCATCGCCTGCGCCGTTCTCACCGCCGATTGCCTGCCCGTGCTGTTTTGCGATCGTGCCGGAACCCGTGTCGCCGCCGCCCACGCCGGCTGGCGCGGGCTGGCCAACGGCGTGCTCGAGGCCACCCTCGATGCGCTGCAGGTGCCGTCGGCGGATGTGCTCGTCTGGCTTGGTCCGGCCATCGGTCCGGCGGCCTTCGAGGTCGGCCCGGAAGTGCGCCAGGCGTTCGTCGAGGGACATGCCGAGGCCGCTGCCGCCTTCGTCCCCAGCGCCAATGCCGGGCGCTTCATGGCTGACCTCTGCCAACTGGCGCGCATCCGCCTGGCCGCCCGCGGTGTCAACGCCGTCTACGGTGGCGGCTTCTGCACCTTCAACGATCCGCGCTTTTATTCCTATCGCCGCGCCAACGTCACCGGCCGCTTCGCCTCGCTCGTCTGGTTGGCACCGGCCCGCAATCCCTAGGACGGGTTAGCAGCGCAGGTGCTCCCGGCGGGCAGTGCGCGCCCGGTCAGGCGCCTGCGGCTAACCTGTCCTGCGGCCTCCCGCTTCCAGCGTGCCTCGTTGTCCCACGTCAACCCGCGGCGACTTGAATCCCCAACAATCATCCCTATCTATCCGCCATTCGCAGGCTGTTCTGTCCTCGGTGCGGTTCAAGGCGCCGGGCCTGCCTCCACTTAGATAGGTGACCCCATGCGTATCGACCGTTTGACCAGCAAGCTGCAGCTTGCCCTGTCCGACGCCCAGTCCGTTGCCGTCGGACTCGACCACTCCGCCATCGAGCCGCTGCACCTGATGCAGGCGCTGCTGGAGCAGCAGGGTGGCTCGATCAAGCCGCTCTTGATGCAGGTTGGCTTCGACATCAACGCCCTGCGCAAGGCGCTGACCGCCGAGCTCGACAAGCTGCCCAAGCTGCAGAACCCCACCGGCGACATGAACATGTCCCAGGACCTGGCGCGCCTGCTCAATCAGGCCGACCGGCTGGCCCAGCAGAAGGGCGACCAGTTCATCTCCAGCGAGCTGGTGCTGCTCGCCGCGCTCGATGAAAACACCCGCCTCGGCAAGCTGCTGCTGGCTCAGGGCGTGTCGCGCAAGGCGCTGGAAAACGCCATCGCCAACCTGCGCGGCGGTCAGGCGGTCAACGACCCCAACGCTGAGGAATCCCGCCAGGCGCTGGACAAGTACACCGTCGACATGACCAAGCGCGCCGAGGACGGCAAGCTCGACCCGGTGATCGGCCGTGACGACGAAATCCGCCGCACCATCCAGGTCCTGCAGCGCCGCACCAAGAACAACCCGGTGCTGAGCGGCGACCCGGGCGTCGGCACGACCGCCAACGTCGAGGTCCTGGCCCAGCGCATCGTCAACGGCGAAGTGCCCGATGGCCTGAAGGACAAGCGCCTGCTGGCGCTGGACATGGGCGCGCTGATCGCCGGCGCCAAGTTCCGCGGCGAGTTCGAGGAGCGCCTCAAGGCCGTGCTCAACGAACTGGCCAAGCAGGAAGGCCGGGTGATCCTGTTCATCGACGAGCTGCACACCATGGTCGGCGCCGGCAAGGCCGAAGGCGCGATGGACGCCGGCAACATGTTGAAGCCCGCCCTGGCGCGCGGCGAGCTGCACTGCGTCGGCGCCACCACCCTGGACGAGTACCGCCAGTACATCGAGAAGGACGCCGCGCTGGAGCGCCGCTTCCAGAAGGTGCTGGTGGACGAGCCCTCCGAGGAAGACACCATCGCCATCCTGCGTGGCCTCAAGGAGCGCTATGAGGTACACCACGGCGTGACCATCACCGACGGCGCGATCATCGCCGCGGCCAAGCTGAGCCACCGCTACATCACCGACCGCCAGCTGCCGGACAAGGCCATCGATCTGATCGACGAGGCCGCCAGCCGCATCCGCATGGAAATCGACTCCAAGCCCGAGGAACTCGACCGCCTGGACCGCCGGCTGATCCAGCTGAAGATCGAGCGCGAGGCGCTGAAGAAGGAAGAGGACGAAGCGGCGAAGAAGCGCCTGGCCAAGCTCGAAGAAGACATCGCCAAGCTGGAGAAGGAGTACGCCGACCTCGAGGAAATCTGGAAGTCGGAAAAAGCCGAGGTGCAGGGCTCGGCGCAGATCCAGCAGAAGATCGAGCAGGCCAAGACCGAGCTGGAAGCCGCGCGGCGCAAGGGCGATCTGGAAACCATGGCACGCATCCAGTACCAGACCATCCCGGATCTCGAGCGTAGCCTGCAGATGGCCGAACAGCACGGCCAGGCCGAGAAGCAGCTGTTGCGCAACAAGGTCACCGACGAGGAGATCGCCGAAGTCGTCTCCAAGTGGACCGGCATCCCGGTCTCCAAGATGCTCGAAGGCGAGCGCGAGAAGCTCTTGCGCATGGAAGACCAGCTGCACACCCGCGTGATCGGCCAGCACGAAGCGGTGGTAGCCGTGGCCAACGCCGTGCGCCGCTCCCGCGCGGGGCTCGCCGACCCGAACCGGCCGAGCGGTTCGTTCCTCTTCCTCGGCCCAACCGGGGTGGGCAAGACCGAACTGTGCAAGGCGCTGGCGGAATTTCTCTTCGATACCGAAGAGGCCATGGTGCGCATCGACATGTCCGAGTTCATGGAGAAGCACTCGGTGGCCCGCCTGATCGGCGCGCCGCCCGGCTACGTCGGCTTCGAGGAAGGCGGCTACCTGACCGAGGCCGTGCGCCGCAAGCCGTACTCGGTGGTGCTGATGGACGAAGTGGAAAAGGCCCACCCGGACGTGTTCAACGTGCTCTTGCAGGTGCTCGAGGATGGCCGCCTGACTGACAGCCACGGCCGCACCGTGGACTTCAAGAACACCGTGATCGTGATGACCTCCAACCTCGGCTCGAGCATGATCCAGGAGCTGGTCGGCGACCCGGACGCCCAGCGCGCCGCGGTGATGGACGCGGTCGGCCAGCACTTCCGCCCCGAGTTCATCAACCGCATCGACGAAGTGGTGGTATTCGACCCGCTGGCCAAGGAGCAGATCGCCGGCATCGCCGAAATCCAGCTCGGCCGCCTGCGCAAGCGCCTGGCCGAGCGCGACCTGTCCATCGAGGTTTCGCCGCAGGCCATGGAGAAACTGATCGCGGTCGGCTACGACCCGGTCTACGGCGCCCGTCCGCTCAAGCGTGCCATCCAGCGCTGGATCGAAAACCCGCTGGCCCAGCGCATCCTCTCCGGCGCGTTCGGGCCGGGGGCGATCATCCATGCCAAGGTGGAAGGCGAGGAGATCGTGTTCGCCTGATGCGCAAGGCGCCGGTCGCTGACGGAAAGCCCGAGGTGTTACGCCTCGGGCTTTCTTGTTTGCGGCGTGGGTATATTTCAGGCGGTGCCAAAAGGGTGGGGCGGCAAGCCAATGCCAGGGCCGGGCACCTAGCGTCCGGGCACAGCTCGTCAGCCTGACCAGGGCTAATTTGCAATGGTCTGCAATGCTTGGCTCTTGGATCGCTCGCCGGGCTGTTCCAAGATCGGTTTTTGCCTGACGCGGGGTGGCCCGAATGTCTCGCCGCACACTTCCCTCGGCATCGGCGCTGGGTCGGTTTCTGCAGCTCGGCGGAGCCGGTGCGCGGATTGCTGGCAATCTGCTGCTGCAGCGCATCACCCCCGGCAAGACCCAGGTCGACTGGGCGCCGGTCGGCGCACTGCTCGGTGACGCCCTTGGGCAGATGAAGGGGCCGGTGCTCAAGCTCGGGCAGCAGGCCTCGCAATGGCAGGATCTGCTACCCGAACCGATCAGCGCTGCCTTGGCGCGGTTGCAGAACCAGGTGCCCGCGTTGCCCTTCGCTGCGCTTGAGGCCAACCTGCAGCGGCAGTGCGCCGGCAGGGCGTATGAGCTGTTTGCCAAGATCGAGCCGCTGCCGGCCGCCGCAGCCTCGCTGGGGCAGGTACACCGAGCGCGCGATGCACAGGGGCGGGCGCTGATAATGAAAGTCCAGTATCCCGGCATTCGCGCCATCTGCGAGGCGGACCTGCGCCAGTTGCGCCGGTTGATGCCGCTCGGGCGGTTGTTCGGCACCCCGCCGGCACGTCTTGAGGCGGTGTACAACGAGTTGCAGCGGGCCGTGGCCGAGGAACTCGACTACGAGGCCGAGCGGGCGAATCTGCAAGTCTTCCGCGAGCACTTTGCTGACTGGCCGGCCATCCGCATCCCGTTTGCCGCCAGCGAACTCTGCCGGCCCGGCGTGCTGGTGCTGGAAGATTTGCCGGGGCACGCCATGGCCGAGGTCGGGCAGGCTCCCGCCGAGGTGCGCCAGCGCTTGGCCGAGATGTTGTGCCTGTGGCTGGTCGAGCAGGCCTTCGGGCTCGGGCGGCTGCACGCCGACCCGCATCCAGGCAATCTCGCCTGGACTGACGCGGGCGAGTTGGTGGTTTACGACTTCGGCAGCGTCCTCAAGCTCGAGCCGCGCCTTTTGGCTGGCTACGTGCAGATCTTCGACGCCCTGCGCGGGCCTTCGGCCGAGGCGCTGGAGCAGGGCTTCCAGGCGCTGGGCGGGCGGCAGCCAGGCAGCGCGCCGCCACACGGCCTGTACCAGCGCATCCATCAATTGCTGCATCCGTTGCTGCAGCCGGGCGTGATGTGGGATTTTCGCGCCGCGGCGCTGCACCAGCGGGTAGCGGAGCTGGTCCCGCTGCTGCTGTCGGCGCTCGGCAGTCTGCAGCCGGCCTGCGGAACCCTGCTGATCAATCGCACACTGGAAGGGCACTACTGGAATCTCTATCGCCTGGGAGCCGTGTTGCCCATCGCCGATCTGCTCGACCGGCACATCGAGCGTTGGCGCCGTGAGGTGAGTCAGGTGGGGCCTGAGGGGGGATTGTCGGGGCCGATGGCGAGCCGGTAGTCGTTGCCATGCGTTTTCCTGTTCAGGTGCTTGACAGCAGGTTTTCGACCCGTAAAATGGCGCGCCTCTGAAGCGGGAACGCAACGTAACCGCCGAGGAGTTGAAAGTACCGAAGTTCCGCGATAGCTCAGTCGGTAGAGCAAATGACTGTTAATCATTGGGTCCCTGGTTCGAGTCCAGGTCGCGGAGCCAACTTTCAGCCGGGGTATAGCGCAGTCCGGTAGCGCGCCTGCTTTGGGAGCAGGATGTCGGGAGTTCGAATCTCTCTACCCCGACCATTTAGATGGGTCGTTAGCTCAGTCGGTAGAGCAGTTGGCTTTTAACCAATTGGTCGTAGGTTCGAATCCTACACGACCCACCATCTCCCCCCCCCTTTCGCTGTTTCCCCTCCTGGTTGTTTCTCCGGTTCATCCGATTCGTCGCGTTGGCGTTCCGCGTGTGGCGCAAAAGGCCTTGCCTGAAACCTGCCAAGGGCGGCGTGAGTCCCTATAATCCGCCGACGCCATCCGGGAGCCTGTCATGCCGAATCTGACCCTAGCCGACCTCGCCAACCAGATCGAAGAGGATGTTCGTCGCGCGCTTGCCGAGGATATCGGCTCTGGCGACATCACGGCCCAGCTGATTCCCGAGGATCGCCGCGCCAGTGCCCGGGTCATCACCCGCGAGCGTGCGGTGATCGCCGGTACCGCCTGGGTCGATGCGGTGTTCCGCCAGCTCGATGCGCGCGTGCAGGTACGCTGGGAAGTGGCCGATGGCGATCAGGTCGAGCCCAATCAGGTGCTGTTCCAGCTCGAGGGGCCGGCGCGGGCGCTGCTCAGCGGCGAGCGCGCGGCGCTGAATTTTCTGCAGACGCTCTCCGGCGTGGCGACGGTCTGCCGCTATTACGCCGATCTGGTGGACGGCACTTCGGTGAAGCTTCTGGATACGCGCAAGACCGTTCCCGGGCTGCGCCTGGCGCAGAAATACGCGGTGACCTGCGGCGGCTGCCACAACCATCGGATCGGCCTGTACGACGCCTTCCTGATCAAGGAAAACCACATTGCCGCCTGTGGTGGGATCGCCGAGGCGGTAGCGGCGGCGCATGCCATCGGGCCGGGCAAGCCGGTCGAGGTGGAGGTGGAAAGTCTCGACGAATTGCAGCAGGCGCTGGAGGCCGGGGCCGACATCATCATGCTCGATGAGCTGAGTCTGGCCGACATGCGCCGGGCCGTGGAGATCACTGCCGGGCGCGCCAAGCTGGAGGCTTCAGGCGGTATCAACGAGCAGACGCTGCGCACCATCGCCGAAACCGGGGTGGACTACATCTCCATTGGCGGGTTGACCAAGCATGTGCGTGCGGTGGATCTGTCCATGCGCCTGCAGCACTGAGGCCGACCCTCAGCCCATAAACGAAGAAGCCGCCCGAGGGCGGCTTCTTCGTTTGGTTCGGCGTATCAGTGCCGGCCCTTGAGGCCGAACTCTTCGTGCAGGGTGCCCGGCGCATCGGCATCCTTCGGCGCGTAGTCCTTCGGCGGCTCGGTGAACAGGGGCGCGCTCAGGCGTTCGCGATGCGAATGGCTGCCGCCTTCCTGCAGCGAGCCGAGCAGGCGCTCGCGGGTCTGCTCGTCCAGGGCCAGACGGTTGGCGCCTTCGGCCAGGTGTTCCTGGATGTCCTGCTGGGTGGTAGCCAGGCGCTGCAGCAGGCTGGCGGTGGTGTTGAAGTGGGTGATCACTTCGCTCTGGTAGGTGTCGAAGCGCTCCTGCAGCTCGTTGATCTCTTTGTGGCTGCTGGCCGGGCCGGTGTTGCGCCCGAGCAGGTAGCCGATGATGGCGCCGACGATGATGCCGACGATCGGGAGTAGCCAGGTCGTGACGGTCTGTTCCACGAGTCCTTCCTCATTAATGCATGCGATCGTTGAAGGCCGATGGGAGCGCATGCCTGGGCAATGCTTACAACCATTCGAGCCCCGAGGGGCCGCGAGCCGGCACAGTGGTATTTCAACGTGGTGTTACGTTAACGTCTCGGTTTTGCGCTGTACACCGGCGGTTATTGTGCCGGGTGCAGCGGCAGTGAGCTAGACGAGTCGGCCCGAAAGACGGTCACGGAGTTTTTTGCCTTGTTGAAACGAGAACAGCCGGTCACCCTGGCCGGCCCCTGCGGTGCACTGGAAGGATTGCATTACCACGACCCGGACGCCAGCCGCCTCGCGCTGGTCTGCCATCCCAATCCGGTCAAAGGCGGCACCATGCTGAACAAGGTGGTGTCCACCCTGCAACGCACCGCGCGTGATGCCGGCTACTCCACGCTGCGCTTCAACTACCGCGGCGTCGGTGCCAGCGCCGGCAGCCATGACATGCAGATGGGCGAGGTGGATGACGCCGAGGCGGCGGCGCGCTGGCTGCTCGCCGAGCATCCGGGCAAGCCGTTGACGCTGCTTGGCTTCTCCTACGGCGGCTTCGTCGCCGCGGCCCTGGCCGGGCGGCTGGAGGCTGCCGGCGTGGCGGTCGAGCGGCTGCTGATGGTGGCACCGGCCGTCTCGCGCCTGGGCGATGCGCCGCTGGCGCAAGGTTGCAGCATGACCATTATCCAGCCGGATCACGACGAGGTGATCGAGCCGCAGACGGTCTACGACTTCTCCGCCGCGCTCACCCGCCCGCACGAGCTTTTGAAAGTGGCAGAATGCGGCCATTTTTTCCACGGCAAGCTCGTGGAGCTGAAAGAGCTGGTGGCGCCCCGCCTGTGAGCGACGCCGCCCTGCCATCGACAGACAAGGCCTTCTGACCCATGACCACCCGCATCCTCACCGGCATCACCACCACCGGCACGCCGCATCTGGGCAACTACGCCGGGGCAATCCGCCCGGCCATCGTCGCCAGCCGCGCGCCGGACGCCGACTCCTTCTACTTCCTCGCCGATTACCACGCGCTGATCAAGTGCGATGACGCCCAGCGCATCCAGCGCTCGCGTCTGGAAATCGCCGCCACCTGGCTGGCCTGCGGCCTGGATCCGGAGCGGGTGACCTTCTACCGCCAGTCCGACATCCCCGAGATCCCCGAGCTGACCTGGCTGTTGACCTGCGTGGCCGGCAAGGGCCTGCTCAACCGCGCGCACGCCTACAAGGCCTCGGTGGACAAGAACGTCGAAGCCGGCGAAGACCCGGATGCCGGCGTGACCATGGGCCTGTTCAGCTACCCGGTGCTGATGGCCGCCGACATCCTGATGTTCAACGCGCACAAGGTGCCGGTGGGGCGCGACCAGATCCAGCACGTGGAGATGGCCCGCGACATCGGCCAGCGCTTCAATCACCTGTTCGGTGGCGGCAAGGAACTGTTCACCCTGCCCGAGGCGGTGATCGAGGAGAGCGTGGCGACCCTGCCCGGCCTCGACGGCCGCAAGATGTCCAAGAGCTACGACAACACCATCCCGCTGTTCGGCACGGCCAAGCAGCTCAAGGACGCCATCGCCCGCATCGTCACCGACTCGCGCCTGCCCGGCGAGCCGAAGGATGCCGACAATTCGCATCTGTTCACCCTCTACCAGGCCTTCGCCACGCCCGAGCAGAGCGCACAGTTCCGCGCCGACCTGGTGGCCGGTCTGGCCTGGGGCGAGGCCAAGCAGCGCCTGTTCGCCTTGCTCGACGCCGAGCTGGGCGAGGCCCGCGAGCGCTACAACGCGCTGATCGCCAAGCCGGCGGAACTGGAAGACATTCTCCAGGCCGGTGCGGCCAAGGCCCGCAAGATCGCCACCCCCTTCCTCGGCGAACTGCGCGAGGCGGTCGGCCTGCGCAGCTTCCGCAGCGAGGTCAAAAGCGAGAAGGCGGCCAAGAAGAAGGGTGGCAAGGCCGCGCGTTTTGCCAGCTTCCGCGAGCAGGACGGCAGCTTCCGTTTCCGCTTCTTCGCCGCCGACGGCGAGGAGCTGCTGCTCTCGCGCCCGTTCCAGGACCCCAAGGCCGCCGGGGCGATCACCCAGCGGCTCGTCGCGCAGGGGCCGGATGCGCTGGAACTCCGCGCCGATGAAGGTGACCAATTCACGCTGTGGCTCGACGGCGCCTGTGTTGCCGACAGCCCGGCATTTCCCGATGAACAAGCCCTCGAAGCCGGCATGCTGCGGCTGCGCGAGGCGCTGGCCAGTCTGGTGGAGTGAGCGCCTGCCAAAGGCTGCAAGGAGAGAACGTTCGTGAACGATATGACCAAATTGCCAACGGTCGAGGGCGCCGCTACAGTGTCGGCCCCGTTTCACAACCCCGACCATGCCATGACCCCTCTCGAGCGCTATCAGGCCGATCTGAAACGTCCGGACTTCTTCCATGATCCGGCGCAGGAAAACGCGGTTCGTCATCTGCAACGTCTGTATGACGATCTGGTGGCCGCCGATGACCGCAACAAGAGCGGGCTGATCGGCAAGCTGTTCGGCAAGAAGAAGGTCGAGCCGATCAAGGGCATCTACTTCTGGGGCGGCGTCGGTCGCGGCAAGACCTACCTGGTCGATACGTTCTTCGACGCGCTGCCGTTCGAGCAGAAGATGCGCACCCACTTCCACCGCTTCATGAAGCGGGTGCACGAGGAAATGAAGACCCTGAAGGGCGAGAAGAACCCGCTGACCATCATCGGCAAGCGCTTTGCCGACGAGGCCCGGGTGATCTGCTTCGACGAGTTCTTCGTCTCCGACATCACCGACGCGATGATCCTCGCCACCCTGCTCGAGGAGCTGTTCAACAACGGCGTGAGCCTGGTAGCGACCTCCAACATCGTGCCGGACGGTCTGTACAAGGACGGCCTGCAGCGCGCGCGCTTCCTGCCGGCCATCGCCCTGCTGAAGAAGCACACCGAGATCGTCAACGTCGATTCGGGCATCGACTACCGCCTGCGGGCGCTGGAGCAGGCCGAACTGTTCCACTTCCCGCTCGACGCCGAGGCCCAGCTGAGCCTGGAGCGAAGCTTCAAGAGCCTCTTGACCGAGAACTGCAAGGTCGTCGAGAACGACCCGCTGATGATCGAGAACCGCGAGATCCGCGCGGTGAAGACTGCCAACGACGTCGCCTGGTTCGAGTTCCGCGAACTGTGCGACGGCCCGCGCAGCCAGAACGACTACATCGAGCTGGGCAAGATCTTCGGCGCGGTGCTGCTGGCCAACGTCGAGCAGATGAACGTGGCCAAGGACGACATGGCGCGCCGCTTCATCAACCTGGTGGACGAGTTCTACGACCGCAACGTCAAGCTGATCATCTCCGCCGAAGTGGAGCTGAAAGACCTGTACGCCGGCGGCCGCCTGGAGTTCGAATTCCAGCGTACCCTGAGCCGTCTGCTGGAAATGCAGTCCCACGAGTACCTGGCGCGTCCGCACAAGCCCTGATCGGGCACCTGGCTGATCGAGGCCTGTCGAAGAAAAAGCCGCTCTCGTTGGGCGGCTTTTTCATTGGTGGGCGCGCGCCGTTGCGAGGTTGAGATGAGCGAGACGTTTCCTGGCTGGGACGGCAGCACCGCCGCCGCCCGCGCCTTGCAGATCGAGCTGGCCCGGCAGGTGCGCCTCGATGATGACTTTCCCGAGCTGTCGGTGATCGCCGGGCTGGATGTCGGCTTCGAGGAGGGCGGGGCGATCACCCGTGCGGCCGCCGTACTGCTCGATGCCGACACGCTCGAACCCCTGGCCGAGCGGGTGGCGCGGGTCGATACCTGCATGCCGTACATCCCGGGGCTGTTGTCGTTCCGCGAATTGCCGGCGCTGCTGGCGGTGCTCGAACAACTTCCGCAGCAGCCGGATCTGGTCTTCGTCGACGGCCAGGGTATCGCTCACCCGCGGCGGCTCGGCGTGGCCGCGCATTTCGGTGTCGCCAGCGGACTGCCGAGCATCGGCGTGGCCAAGACGATCCTTACCGGTGTGCATGACGAACTGGGGCCGGAGAAGGGCGCGCAGACCCCGCTGCGCGACAAGGCCAGCGGCGAAGTCATCGGCACGCTGCTGCGCAGCAAGCTGCGTTGCCGCCCGCTGATCGTCTCGCCGGGCCATCGGGTCAGCCTCGGCACGGCCGCGGCGCTGGTGTTGCGCTGCGTCACCCGCTACCGCCTGCCCGAACCCACGCGGCTGGCCGACCGGCTCGCCTCGCGGCGCGGCTGAGCGCTTGGCAGGGCCGGGGTTCGGCAAAGCGGCGATTTGGCAGTAAGCTCTGCGCCTTTGCCGTCGGCTTCGAGCATCATGCAGCTGAACCCTGAAACCGGCTGGGTAGCCGGAATCACCCATTGCCCATCGCCCAACTGCAACGCCCGCCCAACGGGCGAGGTGTCGTTGCTGGTGATCCACAACATCAGCCTGCCGCCCGGCCAGTTCGGCACCGGCAAGGTCCAGCAGTTCTTCCAGAACCAGCTCGACCCGACCGAGCATCCGTATTTCCAGGAAATCGCCGCGCTCACCGTGTCGGCGCATTTTCTGATCGAGCGCGACGGGGCGATCACCCAGTTCGTCTCATGCGCCGAGCGCGCCTGGCATGCCGGCGTCTCGTGCTTTGCCGAGCGCAGCGGCTGCAATGACTTCTCTCTGGGCATCGAGCTCGAAGGCACCGACGACGCGCCCTACAGCGAGGCGCAATACGCCGCGTTGATTGCCCTGACCCGGTTGTTGCAGCAGGCTTATCCGCAGATCTCCGCCGAGCGTATCTGCGGCCATTGCGACATCGCCCCGACGCGCAAGACCGACCCCGGCCCGGCGTTCGACTGGGCCCGTTACCGCGCCGCGCTGGCGCCAAGCTGACTCAAGGACTGCCGATGAACTTCTTCGTGTTGTTGCTGGTGCTTCTGGCCGAGCGCTTTTCCGGTTTGCGCCGCGGCATCCAGCGGGATGGCTGGTGGCATGACCTGCGCGCCCGTCACGAGCGCGCCGAGCAGCCCTGGCTGAGCCTGGCCTGGCTGGTGGCGCTGCCGCTGGTGTTGGTCGGGTTGCTGCTCGAGGTGCTCGAGCCGATGGCCTACGGCTGGCTGGCGTTGCCGGTGCATCTGCTGCTGGTGCTCTATGCGCTGGGACGCGGCGATCTGGCGGCCGAACTCGCGGCGTTTCGCGAAGCCTGGCGGCGTGGCGACAGCGAGGCGGCGGCACTGATCGCCCAGCGCGATCTGGGCCTGGAAGCGGCCGACGAGGCGACGCTGTTCGAGCAGGTCGAAGCGCGCCTGTTGTGGCAGGGCTTTCATGGCTTCTTCGCGGTGGTCTTCTGGTACGTGCTGCTCGGCCCGCTGGCGGCGCTGGCCTACCGGCTGCTGGTGCTGAGCGAGGCGCATGCCGCGCACGCCGCGCTGCGCGAGCGAGCCGGCTCGCTGCGCCATGCCTTCGACTGGCTGCCGGCGCGGCTGCTGGCGGCGACCTTCGCCCTGGTCGGCCACTTCGTGCTGGTCAAGCGCGTGCTGTTGCCCGCGCTGACCGACTGGGAGCTGCCGACCCGCCGGCTGCTGGCGGACGCCGGGCGGCTGGCCATCGACAACCCGGGCGCGATCGACGGCGAGGCGGGACTGGCGCGCCTGGACGCATTGCTCGCGCTGCTGATCCGCGGCGGTATCTTCTGGTACGTGGTGTTCGCCCTCTGGACCCTGCTGGGCTGATCAGTCCCAGCCCAGCAGCGCCCGGCTGTTGCGGTAGCTGGCCTCGGCCAGCGCCTCGGGCGCGATGCCGCGGATGTCCGCCAGTGCGCGACAGATCTGCGGCAGGAATTCGGGGCTGTTGCGCTCTCCGGCATGGCTGTGCGGGGCGATGTCCGGGGCGTCGGTTTCCAGCACGATGCTCTCCAGCGGCAATTGCTGCAGTACCCGGTGCATGCGCTGCGCCTGCGGCCAGGTACCGGCGCCGCCCAGCCCCAGCTTGAAACCCAGCCGGATGTATTCACGCGCCTCCTCCCAGCTGCCGCTGAACGCGTGCACCACCCCCGCGCGCGCGAGCTTGTGGCGCTTGAGGGTGGCGATCATCGCCGCGTGGGCGCGGCGCACGTGCAACAGCACCGGCAGCGCGAACTCGGCCGCCAGTTGCAGCTGGGCGTCGAGCAGGGCCTGCTGGCGCTCGCGGTCCGGCTCGTCGATGTAAAAATCCAGGCCGATCTCGCCGATGGCACAGAGCTTGGGATGCCCGCGCAGGCGCTCGAGCCAGGCGCGCAACTGCTCAAGATGCGCGTTCTGGTGCTGATGCAGAAACACCGGATGCAGGCCAAGTGCGGCGAACACGCAGGGCTCCCGCTCGGCCAGCTGCCAGACCCGCGCCCAGTTGGCCGCCGACACCCCCAGCACCAGCAGGCGCTCGACGCCCAGCGCCTGGCTGCGCGCGATGACCTGGGTGCGGTCGGCGTCGAAGTCCTCGAAGTCGAGATGGGTGTGGGTATCGATCAGACGCATGGCGGCTCTCGTCGGTCAAAGCTGGCGCTCGATGTGGATGTCGCTGACGCCCAGCTCCACCAGTCGCGCCTGTTCGCTGGGCACCTCGGGGTCTTCCCAGGGCTGGTCGGTGGCGGCCCGTGGCTCCTGCACGTGGCGCAGCAGGATGGCGTTCTCCACGCGCGCCAGGGCGGGCTCCTCGAAGGCTTCGAGCAGCAGCGTCTGCGGCTGGCCATTGAGGGTGTAGTGGATGCAGTAACGCTTGAGCTCGGTCATGGTTCGCTCCGCACGGGCTGACTGTACCTGTTCGGACCGGCGAATCGCACTCAGGCTCCCGCCAGCGGCTGCCGCTCGCGTGCCAGCAGCGCGGCCTTGCGCGCCAGCCCCCAGCGGTAGCCAGCGAGCTGCCCGCGGCTGTTCACCACCCGGTGGCAGGGGATCAGCACCGCCAGCGGGTTGCTGGCGCAGGCGCGGGCCACCGCGCGCGGATGGCTGCCCAGACGCGCGGCGAGTGCGGCATAGCTGACGGTCTGCCCCGCCGCGATTTCGCCGAGCGCCTGCCAGACGCGCTGCTGGAACGGGGTGCCGGCCGGGGCGAGGGGCAGGTCGAGCGGGCTGTCGGGCTGCTCGAGGCGCCGCAGGATCTGCGCCATGTCGCCTGACAGCGATGGCTCGGCCACCAGCGCGGCGCCGACGAAGCGTTGCGCGAGCTCTTCCAGTGCCGCCTCGGGCGAGTCGGCCAGTAGCAGCGCGCGCAGGCCGCTGGCATCGGCCGCCAGCAGCACCCAGCCGAGGGGCGATTCGGCGAGATGGTAGGCGAGTGGGGGACGCAGCGCGGCAGCCATCGGAGCCTCCGGTAAATAGCCATTCAAAATGTATGGAAAAGATGTTTTCGCCTTGACCGCACGGCCGGGCCTGACCATGCTTTGCGCATTTCATCACATCGAAGTAGGAGAGCGGCCATGCAAGGGCAACCACAGGTCGTCGAATACCTGAAGGAACTGCTGAAAGGCGAGCTGGCTGCGCGCGACCAGTACATGCTGCACTCGCGGATGTACGAAGACTGGGGGCTGACCCGTCTCTACGAGCGCCTCAACCACGAGATGGAAGAGGAAACCCAGCATGCCGATGCGCTGCTCAAGCGCATCCTGTTCCTCGAGGGCACGCCGGACATGGCGCCCGAGCCGATCAACCCCGGTCACACGGTGCCGGACATGCTGCGCAATGATCTGGCCCTGGAGTACCAGGTGCGTGAGCGCCTGGCCAAGGGGATCGCCCTCTGCGAGCAGCATGGCGACTACCAGACCCGCGAAATCCTCGAGGCCCAGCTGCATGACACCGAGGAAGATCACGCCTACTGGCTGGAACAGCAGCTCGGCCTGATCGACAAGATCGGTCTGCAGAACTACCTGCAATCCCAGGCCTTCGGCCGTCCCTGACCGCTCCTGCTCGGTGGGCTGAGGCGGACGCCGCCCGGCCCACCCTGCGCATCGGCTCCAGCCGACCTAGGTCTTTTTCCCTCCCGGACACCCGCCCGCTTCCAGATCCCTGAGGATCGGGCAGCCCGGGCCATCCGCTGCCGCACAATCCTCCACCAGCTGCTGCAGGCTGTCGCGCAGGCGCTGCATGTCGGCGATCTTGCGCTCCAGCTCGGCGATGTGCGTGGCGGCCACGCGGCGCACCTCGGCGCGGGTGCTCTGGCGGTTCTGCCAGAGCGTCAATAGCTGACCAACTTCATCGAGGGAGAAGTCCATGTCCCGCGCGCGGCGAATGAACAGCAGCTGGGCCAGGTCGTCCTCGTTGTAGCGTCGATAGCCGTTGGCGCCGCGGCCGGCGGGGCTGATCAGCCCGCTGGCCTCGTAGTAGCGGATCATCTTGGCGGTCAGGCCGCTGCGTTTCGCCGCTTCGCCGATGTTCATGGGCGCACCTCCCGTTCGCCTTCAGGCGCCCAGCGCTTGAGCAGCAGGGCGTTGCTCACCACGCTGACGCTCGACAGCGCCATGGCCGCACCGGCCACCACCGGGCTGAGCAGGCCGAAGGCCGCCAGCGGGATGCCGATCAGGTTGTAGATGAAGGCCCAGAACAGGTTCTGCTGGATCTTGCGGTAGGTCTTGCGGCTGATCTCCAGCGCCGCCGGCACCAGGCGCGGGTCGCCGCGCATCAGGGTGATGCCGGCGGCGTGCATGGCCACATCGGTGCCGCTGCCCATGGCGATGCCGACATCCGCCGCGGCCAGCGCCGGGGCATCGTTGATACCGTCGCCGACCATCGCGACCACCTTGCCGCCGCGCTTGAGCGCGGCCACCTCGGCGGCCTTGTCGGCCGGCAGCACCTCGGCATGCACGCTGTCGATGCCCAATGCCTCGGCCACCACCCGCGCGCTGCCGCGGTTGTCGCCGGTGATCAGGTGGCTCTCGATGCGCCTTGCGCGCAGGCCCTGCACGGCCTCGGCGGCGCCCTCCTTGAGGCTGTCGCCGAAGGCGAACAGGCCCAGTACGCGGGGCGTGTCGCCGGTTTCCAGCAGCCAGGACAGGGTGCGGCCCTCGGCCTCCCAGGCTTGCGCGGTGGGCGCCAGCGCGCCGGGTGCCAGGCCGCTTTCGTCGAGCAAGCGGCGATTGCCCAGCGCCAGCGCGCGGCCGTCCAGCGTGCCGGCGATACCGCGCCCGGACAGCGCCTGGCTGGCCTGCACGTCCGGTACGGCAAGGCCGAGCTCGGCGCAGCGCTCCAGCACCGCCTTGGCCAGCGGGTGCTCGCTGCCGCGCTGCAGGGCGCCGGCCAGGCGCAGCAGGGTCGCTTCGTCGCCCTCCACCGCATGCAGGTGGACGATGCGCGGCGCGCCGGAGGTGAGGGTGCCGGTCTTGTCGAAGGCCACCGCGTTGACCGCGTGGGCGATTTCCAGTGCCTCGGCGTCCTTGATCAGGATGCCGTGACGCGCCGCCACGCCGGTGCCGGCCATGATCGCGGTCGGCGTGGCCAGCCCCAGCGCGCACGGGCAGGCGATCACCAGCACGGCCACGGCATTGATCAGCGCGACTTCCAGCGGCGCACCACCCAGCAGCCAGGCGCCGAGGGTGATGACGGCGATCACCAGCACCGCGGGCACGAACACCTGGCTGACCCGGTCCACCAGCTTCTGGATCGGCGCCTTGGCCGCCTGGGCGTCTTCCACCAGGCGGATGATCCGCGCCAGCACGGTTTCCCCGCCGAGTGCGGTGGTGCGCACCAGCAGGCGCCCCTCGCCATTGATGGCGCCGCCGGTAATAGGGTCGCCGGGCTGCTTGGGCACCGGCAGGCTTTCCCCGGTGATCAGCGCCTCGTCGGCCTGGCTGTGGCCATCGAGCACCTCGCCGTCCACCGGGAAGCGCTCGCCGGGGCGCACCACCACGGTATCGCCCAGGCGCAGGCTGGCGATCGGCACCTCCTGCTCGCGGCCGTCCACCAGGCGGGTGGCGCGGTCCGGGCGCAGCGCTTCCAGGGCGCGGATCGCCGCGCTGGTCTGGCGCTTGGCGCGGCTTTCCAGGTACTTGCCGAGCAGCACCAGGGCGATGATCACCGCGCTGGCTTCGAAATACAGGTGCGGCATGGCGCCCGGCGGGGTGGTCCACCAGTGATACACGCTCAGGCCATAGCCGGCGCTGGTGCCGATCGCCACCAGGAGGTCCATGTTGCCCGCGCCGGCGCGCACCGCCTTGTAGCCGGCGACATAGAAGCGCGCGCCGAGGACGAACTGCACCGGGGTGGCGAGCACGAACTGCAGCCAGGCCGGCAGCATCCAGTGGGCGTCGAACAGCTCGCCGAGCATCGGGATCACCAGCGGCGCGGCCAGCACGAGGGCGGCGATCACCGCCCAGCGCTCGCGCTGCAGGCGCCGGAGCGCCTGGGCGTCCTTGTCGTCGGTCGAGGTGGATGCGCTGGCGCTGGCCTCGTAGCCGGCGGCCTCGACCGCCTGGATCAGCACGCCGGGCTCCAGCGCGCCGAGCACCTCGACGTGGGCACGCTCGTTGGCCAGGTTCACCGTGGCGGCGCGCACGCCCGGCACCTTGAGCAGCGCCCGCTCGACACGGCCGACGCAGCTGGCGCAGGTCATGCCGCCGATGGCGAGGTCGAGGCTCTGCACCGGCACGTGGTAGCCGGCCTTTTCCACCGCCTCGATCAGCGCCGGCAGGCTGCCCGGCTGTGCTTCGACGTGGGCCTGCTCGCTGGCCAGGTTGATGCTCGCCGACTGCACGCCCTCGACCTTGAGCAGGGCGCGCTCGACGCGACCGGCGCAGCTGGCGCAGGTCATGCCCTCCACGGGCAGGGTCAGGCTGGTGGGGCTGGTCATGCTCGGTCTCCTGTGCGATGGGCCAAGGATCAACCTTCACCCGGGGGCAAGGTCAAGGGGCGCAAGAGGCTTGACCTTGCCCTCGTGGCAAGCTTGAGAATGACCGGCACAACCACACGGAGGAAAGGGCTATGCAAACCTTCAACGTACAGGGCATGACCTGCGGGCATTGCGAGCGGGCGGTGGCGCAGGCGATCAAGGCGCGCGATCCGGGCGCCGAAGTCATCATCGACCGCGCCGCGGGAACCGTGCAGGTGCAGAGCACGCTGCAGGAGGGGGAGATCCGCGCGGCGATTGCCGAGGAGGGCTATCAGGTCGGCTGAGTGCTCAGCTCCGCCAGTCGCAGAGCAGGCCGTGGAACAGCGGATCGAGCATCGCCACCGGCTCGTTCACCGCATAGCGCTCTGGCCGGCGCGACCAGTCGAACATCAACCCCACCACCAGCGAGTGCAGGGTCCGTGCGGCGTGCGCCGGCGTCACGCCCGGGCGCAGGCGCGCCGCGCAACTGGCAAACAGCTGCTCGCTGAGGTCGATGAACAGGTCGACGAAGGCGTAGTGGCGTTCCTCGGCCTCGCGCAGTTCGTCGGTGAATTCGCAGCGGTGCAGCAGGATGGTGAGGATGCGCATGTGCTGCGCGCTGTCGCCGAGGGAGGTGAAGATTTCCACGCAGAGGTCGAACAACGTCTGCAAGGCGTCGCTCTGTCCGCCCAGCGAGAGCCGCTCGGCCAGCTGCTCCGGTGGCAAGCGCACCTGATTGAGCATCTCGTGGAACAGGTGCGCCTTGTTCTGGAAATGCCAGTACACCGCGCCGCGGGTCACGCCGGCATCCCGGGCGATCTGGTCGAGGCTGGTATGGGCCACGCCGCGATCCATGAACAGGCGTTCGGCTGAGGCGAGAATGGCGATGCGGGTCTTTTCGGCGTCTTCTTTGGTTCGGCGCATTCGATGGTTCCAGCGGTATCTGGCGATGTCCCTGGCGTGGTGGTTCGTCCCTGGCAGCTTTACAAGCGGCGGTGTATGTAACAGCATCGACGGTTTCCTGTAAACGGCCAGGCGTCACGCCTGGTGCGGATCGCCATGACCTTGCGACTCCTTCTGATCCTCGGTGCGCTGTCGGCTTTCGGCCCGCTGGCCATCGACTTGTATCTGCCGGCGTTTCCCACCCTGGCGCGCGCGTTCGGCAGCGACGTCGAGCACGTCCAGCTGTCGCTGGCCTCCTATTTCGTCGGCTTGGCGGTGGGGCAGCTGGTCTATGGCCCGTTGATCGATCGCTTCGGCCGGCGCGGGCCGCTGTTGGCGGGCGTGGCTTTGTTCAGCGCCGCGTCGCTGGCCTGCGCGGCGGCGCCGAGCCTGGACTGGATGATCGCTGCGCGCTTCGTGCAGGCCTTCGGCGGCTGTGTCGGCATGGTCGCCTCGCGCACCGTGGTGCGCGATCTGTGCGACCCGCGTACCACCGCCAAGGTGTTTTCCCAGCTGGTGCTGGTGATGGGGCTGGCGCCGATCCTCGCGCCGGTGATCGGCGGCTTTCTGCTGCAGAGTTTCGGCTGGCCGTCGATCTTCCTGTTGCTTGCCGCGTTCAGCGCCGCGTGCTGGGTGGCGGTGGCGCGCTGGTTACCGGAAACCTACCCGGCGCACCTGCCGCGCGTGCCGCTGGCCCATGCGCTGCCGCAGTACGCCCGCCTGCTGCGCGACGCTCCGTTCATGGGCAACGCGCTGGCCGGCGGCTTCGCCATGGCCGGCATGTTCGCCTACATCTCCGGCTCGCCGTTCGTGTTCATCGAGCTGTATGGCGTAACGGCGCTGCACTACGGCTGGCTGTTCGGCCTGAATGCGGCCGGGTTCATTCTGTTCGCCCAGATCAATGCACGGCTGATGCGGCTGCATGGACCGGAGTTCTGGCTGCTGCGTTGGGTACTGTTCTACGTCGCTGCCGCCTTGCTGCTGCTGGCGCTGGCGCTGGTCGGCACCCGTGCGCTGTGGCCGCTGCTGATTCCGCTGTTCGCGGCCATCGCCTCGCTCGGCTGTGTGCTGCCCAATGCCACCGCCTGTGCCCTGGCGCATCAGGGCGCCAATGCCGGCAGCGCCTCGGCCCTGCTGGGCAGCCTGCAGTTCAGCATTGCCGCGTTGGTGGCAACCCTGCTGGAAGTGCTGCACGACGGCACGGCCGTGCCGATGGCGGCGCTGATTGCCCTCTGCGGTGTGCTGGCGGCGGCGATCGCCCGCTGGAGCCATGCGCGCGGGCAGGTGGGTGACTGACGCCGCCAGGCGACCGCCGGCGGGGGTGTCGCGGAACTTTTCGGAGTTGATCATTTTTTGATCGCTCCCCGCCAGGCCACGGCTGGCGCGGTTGCCGGCCGCTGGTCCCAGGGTTATTCACAGAGTTTTCCAGCGCCTCTGGGTATAACAGGGGCAGGCTTGCGGCGCTTCGCTGATTCTGCGGCCGGCTGCCTTGGCGAGCCAGAAAAACCGCGCTTTTCAACAGCTTAGCGTGGCCTCGGGAACGTCTTGCAGGGGTTTGGTCAAAAATCGAACAGTCGGCTGGAGGCCGCGTCGGCTCGGCGTCCGGTCACTCGTTCCCAAGGTTATCCACAGCGCAGCACACAGTTATTGTGAGCAACCGGCGCTAGTCATCCAGCGGCTTCAGCGCGCTGTGCCCACGGCTGAGGTCGCTGAGCAGCTGACCGGCGGTAGCGAAGGCGCTGTGCGGCAGGGCGAGGCGCAGCCAGGCGCCGTCGGCATCGAAGGATTCGGCTTCGATCTGTGCCTGCAGCTCGTGCAGGCGCGCCCTGATCAGCGCCAGGTCGGCGAAGCGGCAATGGCATTCGCCGCGCACCAGGCTGACCAGCTCGCGGCGTTCGCCGGCCTGCAGGCATTTGGCGGTGGTGCCGCCGTAGGCGCGCGCCAGGCCGCCGGTGCCCAGCTTCACGCCGCCGAACCAGCGCGTCACCACCACCACCACCCGGTCGAAATCCTGGCCTTCGATGGCCACCAGCATCGGCCGCCCGGCGGTACCGCCCGGTTCGCCGTCGTCGCTGAAGCGGTACTGGTTGCCCAGCTTCCAGGCCCAGCAGTTGTGGGTCGCGGCCGGATCGCTGACCCGCTCGATGAAGGCCTGCGCCTCGGCCGCCGAGGCGATCGGCGCGGCCAGCGCCAGAAAGCGGCTTTTCTGAATGGTTTCCAGGCGTTCGCAGGGGGCGGCGAGGGTGAAGGGCATGGGGCGCGGGTCGGGGCAAAGGGGGCGCTAGTGTAGCGCCGGGCGTGCTGGCGCGGCGTGGCGCGGTTGTAGTAGCGTTGAGCTAGCAGTCACCCGCAGGGATCGATCGACCGTCAGGCCGACGCGGGTGCCGATGCAGTGCCCGCCGGCCGTTTCCTGGCAGCGCGCGATCAGCATCGCCGACCGATAGCGTTAACTGGCCGCAGGAATCGGCGGCCGGCCATTGGTGTGGTACTTAAAAGGAAGAAAGTCGATGACTGATGTTGCACTGCAAAACACCGCGGTATCCGACGGCACCGCGAAGATCGTTTACATCCTCTACCTCGTCGGCCTGGTGGTCGGCGTCACCGGGATCGTTGGCGTGGTGATGGCCTATCTGAACCGCGCCGAGGCGCCGGACTGGCTCAAGACCCACTACCAGTACCAGATCCGCACCTTCTGGATCGGCCTGCTGTACATGTTCGTCGGCGCGCTGCTGGCGATCGTGCTGATCGGCTACCTGGTGCTGCTGTTCTGGATGGTCTGGCTGATCATCCGCAGCGTGAAGGGCATGCAGCTGCTCGAGCGCAAGGAAGCGGTGCCGAACCCGACCGGCTGGATGTTCTGATCGCCCGGACCGGGGCGGCGGCGCCGCCCCGGTTCGCCTCAGACCTTTTTCACGAATTCGGATTTGAGCTTCATCGCGCCAATGCCGTCGATCTTGCAGTCGATGTCATGGTCGCCGTCCACCAGGCGGATGTTCTTCACCTTGGTGCCGACCTTCACCACCAGCGACGAGCCCTTGACCTTCAGGTCCTTGATCACGCTCACGCTGTCACCGTCCTGCAGCAGGTTGCCCACTGCATCCTTGACCACCTTCACCTCGCTTTGCGCGGCGCCGTCTTCGGCCGACCACTCATGGGCGCATTCGGGGCAGACCAGCATCGCGCCGTCTTCGTAGGTGTATTCAGAGTGGCATTTGGGGCAGGCTGGCAGGGTCACGGGGTATCCTCGCAGGTGGAAAGGGCGTGCAGTCTAGAGCGTCCTGACGCGTTTGTGGGGATGCGACCGCGGTGGATGCAAGCGACGCGCGCAGCGATTAGGATGCGCGCTTTTTTTCAAGGAGCGAGCCGCCATGGAGATGCGAGGTACCGTACGCAGCTGGGATGAGGGCAAGGGCTTCGGATTCATCCAGCCGGAGAGCGGCGGGCGTGACGTGTTCGCGCATGCCTCGAGCCTGATCGGCCGGCGCCGGCTGGCGGTGGGCGAGGTGGTGCTCTACAGCACCGGGCGCGACCAGCAGGGCCGTCTGTGCGCCACCTACGTGCGCGCCGAGGGCGAGATGGTGCTGAACCCGGCGCGTGCCGCTCAGGCGCCGGCGCGCGAGCGACGCCCGGCGACGGCCATCCAGCGGCCGGGGCTGAAACTGGCGCTGCTGGCGGCGCTGCTGGTGCTGCCGCTGTGGGGCAGCCTGACGGTGCTCGGCGAACGCCACAGCCTGCTGCCGCTGGCCGCGTATCTGGGCGTCAGCCTGCTGGCCTTCCTGTTGTACTGGCAGGACAAGTCCCGCGCGGTGGGCCCGCGCGGGCGCCCCCCCGAGCAGGTGCTGCACCTGGCCGAGCGGGCTGGCGGCTGGCCCGGCGCGCTGGTCGCCCAGCAACTGCTGCGGCACAAGACGCGCAAGCTGTCGTTCCAGCTGGTCTGCTGGGCCAGCGTGGCGCTGCATCAGGTGCTGTGGATCGACTACCTGTTCCTGCGCGCCGTGCTGCGCCCGTATCTGTAGCTGCTGTCCTAGAGCGAGTCGCGTACCGCGCGGTAGCGCTCTTCCAGCTCGCGGCGGATCTGCCGGCGCTGCTCGGCGTGGGTCCAGCGGCGCTTCTGCTCGGGGGTGACCGGGTCGAGCGACGGCACCGGCACCGGGCGGCCGCCTTCGTCCATGGCGACCATGGTGAAGAAGCAGCTGTTGGTGTGGCGCACGGTCTTGGTCAGGATGTTCTCGGTGACCACCTTGATGCCCACTTCCATGGAGGTGTTGCCGGTGTAGTTCACCGAGGCGAGGAAGGTCACCAGCTCGCCGACGTGGATCGGCTGGCGGAACACCACCTGATCCACCGAGAGGGTCACCACATAGCGGCCGGCATAGCGACTGGCGCAGGCGTAGGCCACTTCGTCGAGGTATTTGAGGAGGGTGCCGCCGTGGACATTGCCGGAAAAATTGGCCTTGTCCGGGGTCATCAGGACCGTCATGGTCAGCTGCGCGTTGCAAGGTTCCATGGAGCGCCGTTCTACCTGGTTGTTGTTGTCGGGCTACAACTTTAGTCGTATCTCCGGCAGCCCTGTCCAGCACTTTTTTCCAGCGGCGCCCCGCGGGTTTCGCGGCCTTGAGCGAACCTCGGCGAGCGAGAAGACAAGCGGCGGCAATCGGCGGCGAAATGCGACAAAGCGTCGCACTTCGCCTTTTTCCCGATCAGGCGTGAACCAGGTACCAGCGCCAGTCCTGTTCGCTCACCTCGCTCATGAACTGGCGGTGCTCCTCGCGCTTGATCGCCAGGTACGCGTGGTGGAACTCGTGGCCGAGGGCGTCCTGCGCCCATTCCGAGTCATCCAGCGTGTGCAGGGCCGACAGCCAGTCGCTGGGCAGGCGCGCGCACGGTTGCTCGTAGCCGTTGCCGACGATCGGCGCGCCGGGGTCGAGGTTCTGCCGCAGGCCCTTGTGCACGCCATGCAGCACCATGGCCGCCGACAGGTAGGGGTTGGCGTCGGCACCGCTGACCCGGTGCTCGATGTGCCGGGTATGCGCCGGGCCGGAGGGAATGCGCAGCGACACGGTGCGGTTGTTGATGCCCCAGTTCAGCGCCTGCGGGGCATAGCTGTTGGCCTGGAAGCGCCGGTAGGAGTTGGCGTTGGGGCAGAACACCGCCAGGCCGTCCTGCATGGTGTGAAGCAGCCCGCCCACCGCGTGGCGCAGGCGCTCGGCGTTGCTGGCCAGGCGCGGCGCGTCGAGGTCGTTGAGTTCGCAGGCGAACAGGTTGTTGCCGTCGGCATCGGCCAGGCTGACGTGCATGTGCAGGCCGCTGCCGGCCAGGTGGCCGAACGGCTTGGCCATGAAGCAGGCCTGCATGCCGTGACGGCGGGCCACGCCGCGCACCAGACGCTTGTAGCGTACCGCCTCGTCCATGGCCTGCAGCGCATCGTTGCGGTGCTCGAGGGTGATCTCGATCTGCCCCGGTGCGTACTCGGAGATCGCCGTGCGGGCCGGCAGCCCCTGCAGTTCGCAGGCGGCGTACAGATCGTCGAGGAACGGCGCCAGGTGCTCCAGCTCCAGCACGCCGTAGACCTGCGGCGCCTGGCTGCGCTCGCCATCGGGCTGCGGCGCCGGGCGTGGCTGGCCGTCGCCGTCGCGCTGCGGGGCGAGCAGGTAGAACTCCAGCTCGGCGGCCATCACCGGGTGGTAGCCGTCGTTCTTCAGCCGCTGGATGGCGCGGGCCAGCACATGGCGCGGATCGGCGACGCTGGCCGGCAGGCCCAGCTCGGGGTGCATGCACAGCTGCACCTGGGCGGTGGGGCGGTCGCGCCAGGGCTGCAGGCGCAGGCTGCCAGCCAGCGGGTAGGCCCAGCAGTCGGCATCGCCGACGTCCCAGACCAGGCCGGTGGCGTCCACGTCCTCGCCGCGGATGGTCAGGCCGAGGATGCTGCTGGGCAGCGGTCGGCCGTCGGTATACAGGGCGCGCAGCTCCTCGCGGCGCAACAGCTTGCCGCGCGGCACGCCGCAGGCGTCGATGATGAAGGCCTCGATGCTTTGCACCTCGGGGTGCGCGGCGAGAAAGGCATCGGCTTCGGAAACTTTGGCAAAGAGCATCTGAACGGTCTCGTACGGGCGGGCGCAGCGGCCCGCGAAAACGGGTGTCGGCCGTGAGCGGCCGGTCAGTCAGGCGACGGGTTCAGAGGCGTCCGGGGGCGATGCCGGAAGGGTAGCGGGCCATGGCGTGGGTTCCTGTGGGCGACCGGGGGCACGCGCCTCGTGCGCGTGTGCAAAGGGCGGCATGCAGCCGCCGCGGGTCAGTCGCGTCCGGGCGCGATGCCGGAAGGATAGAGCGCCATGTTCAGGCCTCGCGTGCGCCGGGAATCGCCAGCAGTTCGCCGAGGGCCTGATCGAGGGTCTCGAGCAGGCGGTCCACGTCGGCGTCACGGGTGTCCGGGCAGCACAGCGTCATGTTGTGGAACGGAGTGATCAGAATACCGCGATTGATCAGGTAGAGGTGAAGTGCCATCTGCAGGCTGTCATGGAACGCCGCTTCGGCCTCGGCGCCGTTTTTCGGCGGCTGCGGGCAGAACTGGAATTCGCAGCGCGCGCCCAGCTCGGTCACCGACCAGGCCAGCGCATGCCGGGCGATCAGCCGGCGCAGGCCCTCGGCCAGCCGCGCGGCCAGCGCCAGCATGTGGGCGTAGGCGGCGTCGGTCATCACCTGTTCCAGGTTGGCGCGCATGCAGTGCATGGCCAGGGCGTTGGCCGAGAGGGTGGTGCCCATGCCGCTGTGGCCGTGGCCGTGGGTCATCTCGCTGGCGTGCTGGCGGGCCAGCTGCATGGCCTGGGCCATCTCGGCGGTGCAGCCGTACACCGAGGCCGGCACGCCGCCGGCGACCGGCTTGCCGAGGGTGAGAAAGTCCGGCTCGAGGTGCCAGGCGCGGGTGCAGCCGCCCGGGCCGGTGGAGATGGTGTGGGTTTCGTCGATGATCAGCAGGGTGCCGTAGGCGCGGGTCAGCTCGCGCACCTTTTCCAGAAAGCCCGGCTCGGGCAGCACCATGCCGATGTTGGTCATCGCCGGCTCCATGATCAGCGCGGCGACGTCGCGGCTGGCCAGCGCCGCTTCCAGCGCGGCCAGATCGTTGAACGGCACCGCACGGCTGGTCTTGGCCAGGTTGCGCGCCTGGCCGATCAGCCCCGGGCGGTGGGTGGTCACCCCGTCACGCCAGCGCACCATCACATCGTCCACCGTGCCGTGGTAGCAGCCGTCGAACACCAGCAGCACCTTGCGCCCGGTGATCGCCCGCGCCCAGCGGATCACGTAGCGGTTGGCATCGGTGGCGGTGGCTGCCACCTGCCAGTAGGGCAGGCCGAAGCGTGCGGCGAGCAGCTCGCCACACACCACCGCGTCCTCGCCCGGCAGCATGGTGGTCAGGCCGTTGCCGGCCTGCTCGGCAATGGCGCGGGCCACCGGCGCGGGCGAGTGGCCGAACATGCTGCCGGTGTCGCCCAGGCAGAAGTCCACGTATTCGTGGCCGTCCACATCGTGAAAGCGCGCGCCCTGGGCGCTGGCGAGAAACAGCGGCACCGGGGTCGACCAGTCGCTCATCCAGTGCATCGGCACGCCGCCGAACAGCGAGTGGCGGGCGCGCTCGGCCAGCGCCGCCGAGGTCGGGTTGTTCGCCAGAAACCGCTCGCGCTCGCGCGCGGTGAAGGTGCTGACCGCCTGTTCACTGATGCCGCTGCTGGTGCTCATGGTTGAACGCCTCGTTCGATTTTCCGCACATCTTGGTGAGGACGAAGCGGCGCGTCAATCGGCTGTTCAGTCGTACTCGGCAGGCTCGTGTTCACCCAGCAGACGGCGCTGGCGCGGCGTGGCGGCGGCCAGTACCGCCGGGTTGAAGACGAAGGCGAGGTAGGGCGAGAACTTCTGCGCCACCATGCGCCGGCCGTAATGGATCTGCAGCAGGTAGCGGCTGCGCTCGGCCGTGCGGTTGCGACTGCCCGAATGCCAGAGGTCGCTGCGAAACACCAGCACGTCGCCGGCCCGGCACAGCACCGGCTCGGCCACGCGGCCGTGCCAGTCGCGCTCGCCCGGCTGTGGCTTGCGCCCGGCGCGGTGGCTGCCGGGGATCACGCAGGTGGGGCAGAGGTCGGCGTCGATGTCGGTCAGGTACAGGTGGGCGGTGAGAATCTGCATGGGCAGCGCAAAGCCGGGTTCGGCCAGCCAGCGTTCGGGCAGCTCCAGGGCCAGGTAGTCGGCGTGCAGCTCGCCGCCGATGAAACCCGGACGGCTACGCCAGGCGGTCTGGCCGATGACATGGCAGTCCTCGCCCAGCGCCGCCTCGGCCAGTTCGATCACCCCGGGCAGGTCGATAAATGCCAGCCAGAAAGGGTCGCGGTTGAACACGCAGGTGTAGTGATCGTCCACCAGGCCCTCATAGTCCAGGCCGATGGGCGTGAGGCGGTCGATGGCTGCGCGCAGCTCGGCGCAGCGCGCGGCATCGAGCACGCCGGGCAGCAGCACGAAGCCGTCGTCATGAAGGGCGGCGAGGCGGGTGGCGTCGGTCGGCATGGCGCAAGTCCTAGGAGGGCGAGAGGCCTGTTCAAAGCCTAGTCGCGCCACACGGCGAGCGCCGCAGCGTTACCCCCAACCGATGATGGCCGGCGGTGGACAAGCAGAGCGTTGTCCACCCTACGCGGAAGCGAGCCCGGGGTAGGGTGGGAAACGACGCCGTCATTCCCACCACCCGAGCCATTGGTGTGGCCATCGACGGATGACGCCGCGCTCATCCGGCCTGGCCGACGATCTTCAGCGTGCTCTGCCCGTTGCCCTGGC
>JAUVZY010000015.1 GCA_030602315.1 Pseudomonadaceae bacterium
CAGAATGGCGTGCTGGTCTCCATGGCCACCGGCACCGCGCTGACCTACTCGCTGGAAACCCTGCAGGACCGCGGCAAGCTGTTCCTCTCCCCGGGCGACGAAGTCTACGAAGGCCAGCTGGCCGGCATCCACAGCCGCGACAACGACCTGGTGATCAACCCCACCAAGGCCAAGAAGCTCGACAACATGCGCGCCTCCGGCAAGGACGAGACCATCCAGCTGACCCCGGCGCTGAAGTTCACCCTCGAGCAGGCGCTGGAGTTCATCGACGACGACGAGCTGGTGGAAGTGACCCCGAAGTCCATCCGCCTGCGCAAGAAGCTTTTGAACGAGAACGACCGCAAGCGCTACGAGCGCAGCAAGGTCTGAGTCGTTTCAGCGGCTGACTGAAAAGCCCCGCCCGAGCGATCTGGCGGGGCTTTTTGTTGCGCGGGCTGCAGGCAGCGGCGCCCGGCCGCAGGCATCGGGCGCGCGGCTAACCTGATCGAAGGCACCAGAGTGCCGTTGATGTGCGCCGTCATGCTGCGTGGTCTGCCGCTAGCTTTCGCTGCGTCGCGGTTCGGCGAACCGCGTCGGCTCCTGGCGCGGAGTTGTCGTCCGGCGCCGGCAGATTGGCCGAGTGTGATCGGGTGCACTGTCGGCGAACGTAATAGGGCGTGGAAAAGGTTGAATCGCTCTCGGCTTTGAAAGAGGATGCGCCGTTCGCCGGCAGGCCAGGGACTGGTCGTGCTGCACCAGACTCATACAAGGAGGTTCGTCGCCCGTGTTGATCCACCGATTTGTTGGCTGTGTCCTCCTCGTTTTGGTGCTCGGCGGCTGTCAGAGTGGTCGCCAGGCCCTGGAAATCACCCGCCCGAGCCCTGGTGATCGGATCGCGGTGCTGTTCGAGTTCGACGAGCACAGCCACACGACCTGGGTCGGTGACGCCTACCTGTCCGAGTCGGTGCGCACGGCGAAGGCGCGCGGTTGGGATCTGGACGGCAAGGTCGCGGCACCGGTGGTCGCGCGCCTGCGCGATGACCGCAACGGCTATCAGGTTCGCCAGATCGCCAGCACCCAGCTGGCGCAGCGCCGCCAGCAGCAGGGGCACACGCCGCAGGGATTCGCCAGCTTGCCCAGGGTGTTCACCAATCAGGGGTTGTTCGCCTTCAGTAAGGGCAGTCTGGAGGCGCACCTGCAGGACGCGCTGGGGGATGATTACGCTGCCCTGCTCGCCGAGGGGGCCGATTATCTGGTGGTGGTGCGCCAGTTGCCGGTGGTTGCCAACGCGCAGTCGCGCGATGGTTCGGATCGGCGGATCATGAATAGCTACGGCTATTTCCTCAAATGCGATCGCAGCTACCGGGCGTGCGAGGCGCCGCGGGCTCTGCTGCGTGCCCAGGTGGAGCTGATCGACCTGCGCTCGCAGCGTTACGTGGGCCTGCATCCGCTGTCGATCAACTTCACGGTGCCCGCCGGCAGTGCAAGCGATGGCGAGGATGAATTGGCGACGGCGCTGATCGACGCGCAGCTTCGCTCGATGAGTGCTCAGATCGACCGTTTTCTGCGCTCCACCCGTCTGCTCTCTGCCCGTCAGGCGCAGTCCGCGGCCGACTCCTGAGCAAAGACCGGCGCATTGGGGCGGCGGCTCTTCGCGGAGTGCTCCTAAAGTGCGCATCGTTTCGCTAAAAGCCACCGAAGGTCGTGTGGCTTAGTGCTACCTGCCGCTGTAGATTCCGTCCAGGCAAGGCCGGTTTTCGTAGTTCAAACAACCGCCAGGTTCGCTAAATGTCTGTGACAAGCGCCGGTTCGACTGGCACACATCTATCACCAAGCAGTCTCTGGGTGCTGGCGCTCAGTGTGTTGGCGCTGATCTTCGTCTGGGCCGCGCCGTTGAGCGTGCATCAGCAGACCAACTGGTTTTCGGTCAGCACCCACCTGATCTGCGAAGTCTTCGCCATCACCGTTGCCGGGCTGGTGTTCTGCGTCAGTTGGCATGGCTACCGCAACGTCCAGCCTTTCAACATCGTTGCGCTGGGTTGCGCGTTTCTGGTCATCGCGCTGCTCGATCTGATGCATGCGCTGTCTTACAAGGGCATGCCTGACTTCGTCACCGAGGCCGGGCCGGAGAAGGCGATCAATTTCTGGCTGGCGGCCCGCGCGGTGCTGGCGGTGATGCTGGTGAGCCTGGCGTTCCTGCCGTGGCGCTGGCCGGTGAGTTGGTTCGGCCGAATCCTGCTGCTGGTGCCGACTCTCGCCTTCACCGCGCTGGTCATCCATCAGGGGCTCTACCATCCCGAACATTGGCCGCGCACGTTTATCGCGGGTGAGGGGCTGACGACCTTCAAGATCGCTGCCGAATGGACGGTGATCGCCTTCCTGCTGCTGGCCGCCTACGGCTTTTGGCGCAGGCCGCAAAACGCCGCGCCGTTCGACGCCGAGGGTCTGCTGATGGCGACGCTGCTGTCGGCCCTGGCCGGGCTGTGCTTCACCCGCTACGTACAGCTCAACGGCCTCTACAACCTGCTCGGCCATCTGCTGAAGATCGCCGCTTACATCTATGTCTATCGCGTGGTGTTCGTCACCTGCGTACGGGCGCCGTATCGCGCGCTGGAGGAGGAAACCCGCAGCCGCGCGGTGGCCGAGCAGCGGGCCGAGCAGATGGCCTTCCACGACCAGCTGACCGGCCTGCCGAACCTGGCGCTGCTGGAGGACCGTACGGCGCAGGCACTGAGCAGCAGCCAGCGCGACGGCACCCATGTGGCGCTGCTGTTTCTCGATCTCGACCATTTCAAGGTGATCAACAACGCCCTCGGCCATCAGCTGGGGGACCAGCTGCTGCGTGAAGTGGCCCGGGTGCTGGTCGACACGGTGCCGACCACCGCGACCGTGTGCCGGGTCGGTGGGGATGAATTCCTGGTATTGCTGCCGGGCTTGCCGGCGGTCGACTTCGCCGCCACGGTGCTCGAACAGCTGGAGGAGCGGCTGGCCACGCCGCTGGTGATCGACGGGCATGACATTCCGCCCGATGCTTCCATCGGCGTGGCCATCGCCCCCGGCGATGGCGAGGATTTCACCGCGCTGCTGCGCAATGCCGAGACGGCGATGTATACCGCCAAGCAGGCCGGCCGCAAGGCCTGGCGCTATTACGACCCGACGATGGACGCCCAGGTGAACGAAAGGCTGCAGCTGTCCAACAGCCTGCGCTCGGCCCTCGAGCGCAACGAGCTGGTGCTGCACTACCAGTTGCAGTTCGACCTGTTCAGCCGCGCGGTGATCGGCGCCGAGGCCCTGCTGCGCTGGCAGCACCCCGAGCTGGGCATGGTCCCCCCGGATCGCTTCATTCCCATCGCCGAGGAAAACGGCCTGATCGTGCCGATCGGCGCCTGGGTGCTGGGCGAGGCCTGCCGGCAGGCAGCCCAATGGCGTGCCGAGGGCGTGCCGATCCCGGTGGTGGCGGTCAACATCGCCTCGATTCAGCTGCACGACCCGAGCCTGGTGGACACGGTCAAGGAGGCCCTGCACGCCTCCGGGTTGCCGGCCTCGGCGCTGGAGCTGGAGCTCACCGAGTCCGGGCTGATTCAGGACACCGAGCAAGTGCAGGCCACCATCGATGCGCTCAAGGCGCTCGGCGTCAGCCTGTCGATCGATGATTTCGGTACGGGCTACTCCTGCCTGGCCTATCTGCGGCGGCTGGAGGTGGATCAGCTGAAGATCGACAAGTCCTTCGTCCAGCTGCTCAACGGAACCCCGGACGGCGGCGCGATCGTCGCCGCCATCGTACAGATGGCGCGCACCCTCGGCCTCGATACGCTGGCCGAGGGCGTGGAGGACGAGGCCACCGCCGAGGCGCTGCGTCACCTCGGTTGCCGCCACGCCCAGGGCTATCTGTATGCACGGCCGCTGCCCAATGACGCATTGCTGCAGCTGCCGGTGCTGCAGCAGGCGAGTGCCGCGAGCCGCGGTCGCTCTCCCGCGCGGGCGTTGTAAGCCCGCGCTGGCCGCGGCTCAGGGCGAGCGCCGACGGATCGCGCCCAGCAGTGCCGCGGCTCCCAGCAACAGGGCGGCGGTCAGCAGCGGGTGACGGCTGGCGCGGTTGTACAGGCTGCCGCGCAGCACCGCCCGTGCGTGCCCGCTACTGATTTGCCCGTCGACGACGTGGCCGACCTCGGCATTGTGCAGCGCGCCCTCGGGATGCTCGGCGGGGCGACCGCTGCCGAGCAGGTTGTAGATCACCCGGCGGCGCAGCCAGTCGGTCAGCTTCGGCGCGTTCTGCCCCAGGCGGGTGATCAGCTTGGCGTTGCCGATATAGACGTCGCGTTGCGGATGTTCGCAGGCGTGCAGGATGGCCCGTGCGACCACCTCCGGGGCGTAGCGCGGCGGCGGCAGGCTGGGCGCCTCGCCCAGGTAGGTCTTGGCGTGCTCGACGAACAGTGTGTCGGTCGAACTCGGCCGGATCAGGCTGATCGACACCGGCAGTCGTGCCTGCTGCGTTTCGCTGCGCAGGCTGTCGGTGAGCGCCTTGATCGCATGCTTGCTGGCGGCGTAGCTGGCGTGCAGCGGCGCGGCCACCGCCGACTCGACGCTGCCCACGTTGAGGATCGCGCCGCCCTTGTCGCGCAGGTGGGCGAGGGCGATGGTCGAGCCGTACAGCGTGCCCCAGAAATTGGTCTGCATGACCCGGTAGTGATCGGCGTCGTCCACATCCTCCAGCCGCCCCCACACCGAGGCGCCGGCGTTGTTGATCCAGCTGTCGAAGCCGCCGAAGCGGGCGATGGTATCCCGCGCTACCCGTTCGAGATCCTCGCGCCGGCCGACATCCGCCGCCACCGTCAGCACCCGGTCGCCGGCGGCGAGCGCGTGCTCGACCTGCTCCAGCGCCGCCTCGTTGCGCGCCACCAGCACTACCCGTGCGCCGGCAGCCACGGCCGCGCGTGCGCTGGCCAGGCCGATGCCGCTGGAGGCGCCGGTGATCACCAGCGTCTGCTGCTGCAGGGGCTTGAGTCGTATTTTCATCGGCTTGCTCCGGCGTAGGCACTGTCCTCGGTAGAAGCAGTGCCGGCGCGGCGGTTCCCTCCGCCGGGCGGCCTTACCCGCCAAGCAGGGTAAGCGCGAGCGACAGGCTGAAGAGGGCGCCGAGGGTCGACAGCAGCACCACCCGAGCACTCAGCGCGGCGTCGCGCTGGTAGTGCTCGGCGAGCATGAACGGCCCGGTGCCGGTTGGCAGGGCGCTGAGTAGCAGCGCCGAGAGCGCCCACAACGGCGGCAGCTCGAGGATAAAGAACGCCAGCACGCCGGTGATCGCCGGCTGCACCACGAGCTTGGCTGCCACCAGCGGCCAGGCGCCCTGCCGTACCCCGGGCTGTGGCTGGGCGAGAAAGGCGCCGAGGCAGACCAGCGCGCAGGGCGCGGTCGCCGCGCCCAGGAGGCTCAGCACGCGGTCGATGGCCAGGGGGAGGGGCACATCCGTCAGATTCCACAGCACACCGGCGAGCGGCGCGACCACCAGCGGGTTGCCGGCCAGCGCGCGGCCGACCTTGCCCAGGGTCCGGCCAAACGACTGGCCGGCGTGCAAGGCGCTCTCGATGCAGACGATGGCCAGGCCGAACAGCCCGCAGACCACCATCAGCGTGGCGACCAGCGCCGGCTGCAGCGCCGCTTCGCCCAACAGCAGGGTCAGCAGCGGGATGCCCACATAACCGGTGTTGGCATAGGCCGCGGCCAGGGCATCCAGGCTGGCGTCCGCCAGGTTGCGTCGCTGGCGCAGGCGCCAGGCGAGCACGGCGCCGAATACCACCACGCAGCCGACACCGAAGGCGAGCACGAAGCCCGGTTGCCACAGTTCGGCGCCGGCGGCGCTGGCGGTCACCCGAAACAGCAGCGCCGGCAACGCCAGCCAGACCACGAAACGGTTGAGTTCGCGTGCCGCCCCCTCACCGAGGCGACCGCTGCGGCGGGCCAGATAGCCCAGCAGGATCAGGGCGAACACCGGCAGCAGGGCGTGGACGACCGAGGACATGACATCTCCGGAAACAGGCGAGGCCGCGCACTCTAGCAGCGCTTCAACGGACGACGGGAGTGGAACGGCTACGCTTTCACTACGAACTCTGTGCCATCTGCCAGTCCAAGCAGACTGGGCCGCGACAGGAGCGACGCATGGACCGTACCCGGCTTCAGGGGGTGATCGAGGGGGGCTACTGGCTGCTCCTGTATGGCGCGCTGTGGGCGCTGTTCGCCGGGGGCGAGGGCTGGCTGCTGGGCATCCCCAGCGTGGCACTGGCCGCCTGGGTCAGCGTCTGGCTGGGCCTGCGGCCGCTACGCGCGCGCCTGCGCGCGCTGCCGGCGTTCGCCGGGTTCTTCATCGCCAACATGTGGCGTGGCGCCTGGGACGTGGCCTGGCGGGCCGTGCATCCGCGCGGCCCGGTGGCGCCGGCCTGGCTCGATTACCGCCTGCACAGCAGCGACCCGGAGGTGGGACTGGCGCTTTCCGCGCTGGTCGGGCTCTTGCCCGGAACCCTGGCCAGCCAGGTGGATGGGCGGCTGGTGCGCGTGCATGTGCTCGATCGTGAACAGGACTGGCAACGCACGGTGATCGAGCTGGAGCGGCACCTGATCGCGCTGCTGGGCGCCGAGGAGGCCGCATGACCGCCTTCGCCGGCTTGTTGCTGCTGACCCTGGCGCTCGGCATGTGGCGGGTGTTGCGC
This sequence comes from Pseudomonadaceae bacterium, assembly GCA_030602315.1. GTDB lineage: Bacteria > Pseudomonadota > Gammaproteobacteria > Pseudomonadales > Pseudomonadaceae > Azomonas. The sequence continues at coordinate 6,684 of JAUVZY010000015.1, forward strand.
GGTCCCGGTCGGGTCGACCGGCTGCTCGCCGTGCAGCTGTGCGGTACCACCGGGACGGCGACCCTGCTGGTGCTGGCCGAGGCGCAGGGTTTGCCGGCGCTGCGGGACGTGGCGCTGGTGCTGGCGTTGCTGGCCGCGGTGGCCAGCGCGGCGCTGGTGCAGCTGCTGCGCAGGAGGCGACATGGCTGAGTGGCGCGAGGGGCTGAGTTGGCTGCTGCTGGGCGGCGGACTGCTGTTTTTCAGCGCCGGCAGCCTTGGGCTGCTGCGTTTTCCCGATACGTTAAGCCGCCTGCACGCGCTGACCAAGGCCGACACCCTGGGGCTGGGGCTGGTGGTGGCCGGGCTGGCCTGCCGGGCCAGCACGCTCGGCGATGTCGTCGAGCTGTTATTGATCTGGCTGCTGTTGCTGGCCTCCAGCGCCACCGCCTGTCAGCTGCTGGCGCGCGAGGTGCGGGAGGAACAGGAGCATGACTGACTGGCTGGTGGATGGCGTGCTCGGTGTGCTGCTGATCGTGCTTGGCGTCGGCTCACTGCACGCGCGCACGCTGTACGCCTGCGTGATGCTGTTCGTCGCCTTCGGCCTGGTGCTTTCGCTGGTCTGGGCGCGGCTGGGCGCGGCGGATCTGGCGCTGGCCGAGGCGGCCATCGGCGCGGGGCTGACCGGCACCTTGCTGTTCGCTGCGCTGGCGCGCGCCAGCGATGCGCCGGAGCCTGGGCTGGCCGGGCGCCGGCGTCTGCTCGGTGCGTTGCTGCTGCTACCGGCGCTGGCGTTGCTGCTGCAGACGCTGTTGCCAATGGCCGCCGGACGTTCGCCGCTGCCGCTGTTGGTCCATGAGCAGCTGGCCAACAGTGGCGTGGCCCATCCGGTGACCGCGGTGCTGCTGAACTACCGTGCCTGGGACACCCTGCTCGAGCTCGGGGTGCTGCTGCTGGCCTTGCTGGGGGCGCGTCAGCTGGGGCTGGAGCCGGTGCGCACCAAGCGCCCCTGGCCGCTGCTCAAATCCTGGAGCCGGCGGCTGGCACCGCTGCTGGTGCTGGTCGGCGGCTACCTGCTGTGGCGCGGCAGCAGCGCGCCCGGTGGCGCCTTCCAGGCCGGCGCGCTGCTTGCCGGCGGGTTGGTGCTGTTGCGCCTGGCGGGACTGCTGCCGTCGCTGCGCTGGTCGTGGGCGCCGCTGCGCGCGGTGGTGCTGGTCGGGCTCGGGCTGTTCGTGCTGGTCGCCGGCTGCACCGCCTGGCTCGGCGCGGGCTGGCTGAGCTATCCGCCGGGCTGGGCGAAGCCTGTGATCCTGCTGATCGAGGCCGCCGCCACGCTGTCCATCGCGGTCAGTCTCAGCCTGCTGGTGATCGGCGAGGAAGAGGGGCGCGGACCATGAGCCAGACACTGTTCTACGCGGCGCTCGGGGTGCTGCTCTGGCTGCTCGGCCTGCACGGGATGCTGACCCTGCGTCAGGCACTGCGACGGATCATCGCCATCAACCTGATGGGCAGCGGGGTGTTCCTGCTGCTGGTGGCGCTGGCCAGTCGCAGCCAGCCGATCGATTCGTTGCTGGTGGCGCTGGTGGTCACCGGGCTGGTGGTCGCGGTCAGCGCGACCGCCCTGGCCCTGCGTCTGGCCAGCGCGCTGGAGCGTGAGCCATGAACGGGGCCCTGCTCAGCCTGTTCGCACCGCTGCTCGGCGGCCTTATGGTGTTTCTCGTGCGCCCGCGGCACGGCGGCTGGGCGCTGTTGGCCAGCGCGCTCAGCCTGTACGGGGCGATCCTTGCGCTGCAGCAGGCGATGGCCGAGGGGCCGAGTCTGCTGGCGCTGGGTGGTTGGCCGGAGCCGTTGGCGATCCGCTTTCGGCTGACGCCGCTGGTGGGGCTGCTGCTGGTGTTCACCGCCGCGCTGCACCTTCTGGTCGGGCTGTATGCGGCGCGGCGTCCGCGCGCGGCCGGCAAGCCGGACTTCTGGGGGCTGTCGTGCCTGCTGCACGCGGCGCTGGCGGCGCTCTGGCTGTCGGTCGACCTGTTCAATCTCTACGTGACGCTGGAGCTGTTGAGCCTGTGCGCCGTGGCGCTGGTCTCGCTGGCCGGTCCGCGGGCCTATCGGCCGGCGCTCGACTACCTGCTGCTGTCGCTCGGCGGTTCGCTGCTCTACCTGCTGGGCGTGGCGCTCTGCTACGGCGCCTATGGCGTGCTCGACGTGCCGACCCTGGCGGCCCAGGCCGAGGCCAGCGTCACCCTGCGCGTGGCGCTGCTGCTGATGAGCGTGGGGCTGATGCTCAAGGCGGCGCTGTGGCCGCTGCACCTGTGGTTGCCGCCGGCGCACGCCGGTGCGCCGACCGCGGTCAGTGCGCTGCTCTCGGCGCTGGTGGTGAAGGGGCCGATCTACATCCTCTGGCTGCTGTGGACCGAACTGGCGCCGGCCGAGCTGGGCCACGAGGTCGGCCCGCTGTTCGCCCTGGCGGGGGTGCTGGCGCTGATCTCGGGCGGCTGGTCGGCGCTGCGCGCGCCGCGGCTGAAGACGCTGGTGGCCTACTCGACGGTGGCTCAGCTCGGTTATGCGCTGCTCGGGCTGGGCCTTCTGCTGCGCTGGCAGGAGCCGCGCCTGGAGGCGGCGCTGTGGCTGTTCGTGCTGGCCCATGGGCTGGCCAAGGTGTCGATCTTCCTCGCCGCCGGCGAGTTGCAGGACACCCTTGGCAGCCGGCGCGTGCACGCGCTGCGCGGGGCCAGCCAGACGCTGCCGGTGGCGATGTTCACCTTCGTCGTGGCCGGCGGCAGCCTGATCGGCCTGCCGCCGAGCGGCGGGTTTCTCGCCAAGTGGCTGTTGCTGCAGCCGGTGTTCGAGGCGCCCGAGCGCTGGCCCTGGGCGCTGGGCATCCTGCTCGGCACGCTGGCCACCGCGGCTTATGTGTTTCGCGTGGTGGCGCTGGGCTTCGACCGCGCGCGCAGCAACCGGACCTGCATCGCGCCGGACCGTCTGGCGCAGTGGCTGGCGCTGTTGCCGGCGCTGCTGGTATGGAGCCTGGCGCTGGTCAGCAAGCCGCTTCTGGTGTGGCTGACGGGGGTGAGCTCATGAGTCTGTCCGGCCTTCTGCCCCTGGGCATCGTGCTCAGTTCGCTGGTCCCCGGGTTGATCATCTTCGCCCTGCGCGAGGACCAGCAGCGCCTGCGCATCACCCTCAACCTGTGCGGGGTGGTGGTCAAGCTGGCGCTGGTGGCGGCGATGATCGTCGGCGTGGCGCGTGGCATGGAGTTTCGTTTCAGCGTGGCGTTGCTGCCCGGCGCCCCGCTGGTGCTGCAGGGCGATGCGCTGTCGCTGCTGTTCGTGGCGCTGTCCTCGGTGCTCTGGCTGGCCACCACCATCTATGCCATCGGTTATCTGGAGAAGTCGCCGCTGCGCTCGCGTTTCTTCGGTTATTTCAGCCTGTGCGTGAGCGCCACGGTGGGCATCGCCCTGGCCGGCAATCTGGTGAGCTTCCTGCTGTTCTACGAGTTGCTGACCCTGGCCACCTTTCCTCTGGTGGTGCATCGCGGCACCCGCGAATCGATCGCCGCCGGCCGGGTGTACCTGGCCTACACGGTGGCCGGCGGCACGCTGGTGATGTTCGGCGTGGCCATGCTGCACGCGCTGGCCGGCACGGCGGACTTCCAGCCGGGCGGTTATGTGGGCGAGTTGACCGCTCGCCACGGTGCGGCCCTGCAGCTGGCGTTCGTGGTGATGGTGGCGGGGCTCGGGGTGAAGGCGGCGCTGATCCCGATGCATGGCTGGCTGCCGCAGGCGATGGTCGCGCCGGCGCCGGTCAGCGCGCTGCTGCACGCGGTGGCGGTAGTCAAGGCCGGTGCCTTCGGCATCTTCCGCCTGGTCTATGACGTGTATGGCGCGGTGGCGATGGCCGAGCTGAACCTGGCCCAGCCGCTGCTCTGGCTGGCGGTGGCCACCACCCTCTACGGCTCGCTGCGCGCGCTGCAGCAGCAGGATCTCAAGCGCCGCCTGGCCTATTCGACCATCAGCCAGGTCTCGTACATCGTCCTCGGCGCCGCGCTGCTCGGGCCGCTGGCGGCGGTGGGCGGGCTGGTGCACCTGATCCATCAGGGGCTGATGAAGGTCACCCTGTTCTATTGCGCAGGCAACTTCGCCGAAACCCTGGGCATCCACCAGATTCGCCAGATGAACGGGGTGGGCCGGCGCATGCCCTGGACCATGGCGGCGTTTTCCATCGGCGCGCTGGGCATGATCGGCATCCCGCCGATCGCCGGGTTCGTCAGCAAGTGGTATCTGGGCCTCGGTGCCCTCGAGGTCGGCCAGGAGTGGGTGCTGCTGGTGCTGTTCGGCTCGGCCCTGCTCAATGCGGCGTACTTTCTGCCGTTGCTCTGGCGCGGCTGGTTCGCTGCGCCGGGTGACTGGCACTGCGATCGCTGGCATCAGGGGCGTCTGGAGACTCAGTGGATGTTGCTGGCACCGGCGCTGTTCACCGCGCTGTTGTCGCTTCTGGTCGGCCTGTTGGCCGGCTCGGCGATCAGCCCGTTGGGCTGGAGCCAGCTGATCGTCGAGCGGGAGTTCGAGATATGAGCGGCGCATGGCTGTGGCTGCTGGTGCCGACGGCGCCGCTGCTGGCGGCTCTGATGCTGTTCGTCGCGCGCGAACGGGCGATTCCCTGGCTGAGCCTCGGCTGTCTGCCGGCGCTGGCCGCCGTGCTCTGGCCGATGCCTGTGCTCGAGTTGCCGTGGGTCTGGGAAGGTGTGCGCTGGGGCGGCGATGATCCGCTGACGCGCGCCTGGCTGGCCTTCAGCGGTGTGCTGTGGGGCGCCGCCGGGCTGTTCGCCCTGGACAGCCTGCGCGGCACGCCCGGCCGTTTGCGCTTCTGGACGTTCTGGCAGGTGGCGCTCTGCGGCAACCTGCTGCTGATCGTCGCCGCCGATGCGCTGAGCTTCTACCTGGGTTTCAGCCTGATGAGCCTGGCGGCGTACGGACTGATCGTGCATCAGCGCGGGCCGGAACCACGGCGTGCCGGCCGGCTGTACCTGCAGCTGGCGATCCTCGGCGAGATGGCGCTGCTGGCCGGGCTGATGCTGCGCACCGCCGCGCTCGGTGGCTCGTTCGCCTTCGAGCTCTGGCAGGCGGCCAGCGTGGACGGGCTGACCTTGCTCCTGCTGCTGCTGGGGCTGGGTCTGAAGGCGGGCTTCTGGCCGTTGCACGTGTGGTTGCCGTTGGCCCACCCGGCGGCACCGGCGCCGGCCAGCGCGGTGCTCTCCGGGGCGATGATCAAGGCCGGTCTCCTCGGCCTGTGGCGCTGCCTGCCGCAGTCCGACCCGCTGCTGGCGGCCTGGGCGCCCTGGGTGCTGGGCGTCGGGCTGTTCGGTGCACTGTATGCGGTGGTGCTCGGGCTCTGCGCGACGCGGGCCAAGACCGTGCTGGCCTATTCCTCGGTGAGCCAGATGGGCTGGGCGCTGCTCTTGCTGGCGCTGCTCTGGCGCCACCCCGAGCAGCCGGGGTGGCTGGCCGGTCTGCTGGTGCTGTTCGTGGTGCACCATGGCCTGGCCAAGGGCAGCCTGTTTCTCGCCGCCGGCATGGTGCACGAGGCGCGCCTGCCGGCGTTCGCCTGGTTCGTGCTGATCCTGCCGGCGCTGGCCCTGGCCGGCCTGCCGTTCAGCACCGGGGCGGCGGTCAAGCTGGCGTTGAAGGACGCCTGGAAGGGTGGCGACTTCGCCGTCTGGCTGCCATTGCTGAGCCTCGCCAGCCTGGCCAGCGCATTGTTGCTGATGCGCGCGCTCTGGCTGCTGCGACGGGATGAGCGGCATGCGCCGGATCGCCCGCCCGCCATCTTGCAGTGGCTGCCCTGGCTGGTGCTCAGCGTGGCGCCGCTGGCCTTGCCCTGGCTGTGGTCGGCCTTTGCCGAGCCGTTGGCCGAGCATGCGGCAGCTTCGGATCTATGGAACCTTGCCTGGCCGCTGCTGGCTGCCTACCTGCTGGCGCGGTTCGTCTTGCGCAAGGACTGGTGCGTACCGCTCCGCCTGGCGCGCTTGCCGCAGCCGTCGTTGCGTGTGTCGTTGCAGCTCAAAAGGCTGTTGCAGCAGCCGCCGTTGCGCGAGCTGTCGCCGCGCCCGGACCGGGTGCGCTGGCGTGCGCGGGAGCGGCGGTTGAACCGCGTGCTCAGTCGCAGCGGCGCGGTGGCGATCAGCATCTACCTGGTGGCATTGCTGATCTGGTTCGGCTGGCTGTGGTAGCGCGGCGGGCGGACTGCAGACTGCGCCCGGCCGGCGGGGGCGGTCAGGCCGAGCAGGTCTGCGGCCAGTCCAGATGATTGCGTAGCAAGAAGGCGGCCTCGGCGCGGTTGGAGGCACCGATCTTGCGCAGCAGGTTGTGCACGTGGCTCTTGATGGTGTGCGGACTCAGGCGCAGCTGTGCCGCGATCTCCGCGTTGGACAGGCCCTGGCTCGCCAGCCCGAGGATCTCCCGCTCGCGCTGGGTCAGGCTGACCTTGTGCGCCGAGAGCTGGCGCATCTGCCGCAGCTGGCTCAGCAGGCGCTCCATCAGTTGCCGCGGCAGCCAGTTGCCGCCATCGAGCAGCACGCGGATGCCGGCCAGCAGCTGCTCGCGGGTGGCGTGGCTGTAGAACACGCCGCGAATGCTGGGGTGACGGTCGAGAAAGTCCTCTGCCTCGCCTTCGGCGATGTTCACCAGGGCTACCGGGGTGTCGTCACCGACGCGGTTGATGAAGGCCGAGATGGCCTCCGCGTCGGCGTGGCCGACATCCACCAGCCACAGATCGCTTTGCGGTGGCGGCGAGTCGAGCCGGGCGATCGCCAGCTGATGGGGGGCGTGTTCGCCCAGGAAGTGCTTGAAGAACAGGCCCAGCAGATCGTTGCCGGTGAGCAGGGTGATGTGGGACGGAGAGAACTCCGGGAGCTTCGCATTCGCATCCATGACTCAGCGCCTTCTGGTGGTGGGTGCCGCGTAGGTCGTCGATAACTAGCGACCGGGCGGGGGCGGCTAAGTTCAGCGAGCTGGCGGCTTCCTGGACGGGCTGCGCAGTTTGCGGGCAGCCGGTGCTTGGCCGTCCGACGAATGGGGCGACCGTTTCAGGGCTGGGCGGTCTATCGAGAAGGCTGCCCGTGTGGCCCTTGGCGACACATGGCGGACCGACTCAAGGGGTTTATCCAACGACTCACCGGAGAACGAATATGTACAAGACCAAATTCGCCGTTCTGCTGTTCTCAGGGATGCTCGCTTCCGCTGCCTTCGCCCAGTCGACCACGGGGCCGGGCGGCACCTACGGCACCGGCTCGGGTGTCGGCACCGAAACAGGAACCACCGGCTCGGGCGTGGGTACCGGCACCACTGGCTCGGGAGTAGGCACCGGAACCGGCACGACCGGCTCTGGAATGGGTACCGGGACCGGCACCACCGGCTCAGGCGTGGGCACCGGAACCGGAACTGGCGGCTCGGGCGTCGGTACCGGCGGTACCTATGAAACCGCACCGCGCTCGGACGTGGACGGGCGCACCGGCTCGGGCAGTCGCATGGATGACGACGATCAGTGGGAGCGCGATCAGGGTACTGGAACCGGAACCGGCACTGGCACGGGCAGCGGTGTCGGCACCGGCGTTGGCACCGGAGTCGGTACCGGCAGCGGCACCAGCACCGGCAGCGGTACCGGTGTCGGCAGCGGTGGTGGGGCCGGCGGTCGCTGAGCCTTCAAGCAGCCCCGCATGACGGGGCTGCCTCCGATTCGGAAGGAGTGAACGATGCGACCGATCACATGGCCGCTGACACTGTTGCTGGGGCTGGCCGCCAGCTTCGTGTTGGCAGCGCAAAACCCTGAGCCGCATGAGGCGGACAGGCCCGTCGCGCCGCAACATGACGACGAAGACATGGCCGAGCGGCGCGAGGGCTCGCGCGAATTCGGTGGGCGCGAGCGCGACGAATATCCCTCTACCACCCTCGAGCCTGGGCAGGTTCCGCAACTGCCGGGCACCGGCGGTGGGATCGGCACGCCGCGCGAGGCCCCCGAGGGCCCCCGCCCGACTGACTAGCGCAGAAACGAACAAGGGAGGCCGAAGCCTCCCTTGCACCTGCTTTGCGCGGGGTGGTGCTTAGAACAGCACGCGGGCGCGGATGGTGCCGTGCACGCCGGCGAGCTTTTCCAGCGCCAGGTCGGAGTATTCCTTGTCCACGTCGATCACCACGTAGCCGACCTTCTCGTTGGTCTGCAGGAACTGACCGGCGATGTTGATGCCGTTGTCGGCGAACACCTTGTTGATCTCGCTCATCACGCCCGGAATGTTCTGGTGGATGTGCAGCAGACGGTGCTTGCCGGCGTGGGCGGGCAGGGCGACTTCCGGGAAGTTGACCGAGGACACCGAGGTGCCGTTGTCGCTGTACTTGACCAGCTTCTCGGCCACTTCCAGGCCGATGTTGGCCTGGGCCTCGGCGGTGGAGCCGCCGATGTGCGGGGTCAGGATCACGCGATCCAGGCCGCGCAGCGGGCTTTCGAACTCTTCGTCATTGGACTTGGGCTCGACCGGGAACACGTCGATGGCGGCGCCGATCAGGTGCTCGTCCTTGATCGCGGCGGCCAGGTGGTCCAGCTCGACCACGGTACCGCGGGCGGCGTTGATCAGGATGCCGCCCTTCTTCATCGCGCGGATTTCCTTCTCGCCGATCATCCACTGGGTGGACGGCAGCTCGGGCACGTGCAGCGAGACGATGTCGCACATGCCCAGCAGTTCGTACAGCGAGCCGACCTGGGTGGCGTTGCCGAGCGGCAGCTTGGTCACCACGTCATAGAAGAAGACCTGCATGCCGAGGGCCTCGGCCAGCACGGAGAGCTGGGTGCCGATCGAGCCGTAGCCGATGATGCCGAGCTTCTTGCCGCGGATCTCGAAGGAGTTGGCCGCCGACTTGATCCAGCCGCCGCGATGGCAGGAGGCGTTCTTCTCGGGGATGCCGCGCAACAGCAGGATGGCTTCGGCCAGCACCAGCTCGGCCACCGAGCGGGTGTTGGAGTAGGGCGCGTTGAACACCGCGATGCCGCGCTCGCGGGCGGCGTTGAGGTCGACCTGGTTGGTGCCGATACAGAAGCAGCCGACGGCGATCAGCTTCTTGGCCGCGTCGAATACTTCCTCGGTCAGCTGGGTGCGCGAGCGGATGCCGATGAAATGCACGTCGGCGATCTTTTCCTTGAGCTCGTCGCCGGACAGGGCGCCCTTGAGGTACTCGATGTTGGTGTAGCCGGCCGCCTTCAGGGTGTCGACGGCGTTCTGGTGCACGCCTTCGAGAAGAAGGAACTTGATCTTGCTCTTGTCGAGAGAGGTCTTGCTCATCTTGGGGAACGAACCTTTGATCTGAAGGAGGAAATCGGTAGCCGGGACACTCCACGGGACCGCCGAAACGGGGCTGCCGGGGCACGCTAAGAGGGTGGCTATGCTAGCATACGCGCCCCGCGAATCACCCCATGCCGAGCTGAACGCCGCTCAGGGTGACCATGAACCGTATGAGAGTTTCCCCGATGATCGACTCCGCCCTGATCGATGAGCTGAAAACCCTGGTCGAGCCTGGCAAGGTGCTGACCGACGCCGACTCCCTGGACGCCTACGGCAAGGACTGGACCAAGCAGTTCCCGCCGGCGCCGTCGGCCATCGTGTTTCCCAAGAGCATCGAGGAAGTGCAGGCCATCGTGCGCTGGGCCAACGAGCGCAAGGTCGCGCTGGTGCCCTCGGGCGGTCGTACCGGCCTCTCCGCCGCCGCCGTCGCCGCCAACGGCGAGGTGGTGGTCGCCTTCGACTACATGAACAAGATCGTCGAATTCAACGAGTTCGACCGCACCGCCGTGTGCCAGGCCGGGGTGGTCACCGCGCAGCTGCAGCAGTTCGCCGCGGACAAGGGCCTCTACTATCCGGTGGACTTCGCCTCCGCCGGCTCCAGCCAGATCGGCGGCAACATCGGCACCAATGCCGGTGGCATCAAGGTGATCCGCTACGGCATGACCCGCAACTGGGTGGCCGGCATGAAGGTGGTCACCGGCAAGGGCGAGATCCTTGAGCTCAACCGCGACCTGATCAAGAACGCCACCGGCTACGACCTGCGCCAGCTGTTCATCGGCGCCGAGGGCACCCTGGGCTTCGTGGTCGAGGCCACCATGCGCCTGGAGCGCGCGCCGCAGAACCTCACCGCGATGGTGCTGGGCACCGCCGACCTGGATTCGATCATGCCGGTGCTGCATGCCTTCCAGAGCCGCATCGATCTGACCGCCTTCGAGTTCTTCTCCGACAAGGCGCTGGCCAAGGTGCTGGCGCGTGGCGACGTACCGGCCGCGTTCGAGACCGACTGCCCCTACTACGCGCTGCTCGAATTCGAAGCCAGCACCGAGGAAGTCGCCAATGCCGCGCTGGAAGTGTTCGAGCACTGCATGGAAGAGGGCTGGGTGCTGGACGGGGTGATGAGCCAGTCCGAGCAGCAGCTGCAGAACCTGTGGAAGCTGCGCGAGTACATCTCCGAGACCATCTCGCACTGGACGCCGTACAAGAACGACATCTCGGTCACCGTGTCCAAGGTGCCGGCCTTCCTCAAGGAAATCGACGACATCGTCGGCCAGCACTACCCGGACTTCGAGATCGTCTGGTTCGGCCACATCGGTGACGGCAACCTGCACCTGAACATCCTCAAGCCCGATGCGCTGGCCAAGGAAGAGTTCTTCGCCAAGTGCGCCACGGTGAACAAGTGGGTGTTCGAGACCGTCGAGAAGTACAACGGCTCGATCTCCGCCGAGCACGGCGTCGGCATGACCAAGCGCGATTACCTGGGCTACAGTCGTTCGGAGGCGGAAATCGCCTACATGAAGGCGATCAAGGCGGTGTTCGACCCCAACGGCATCATGAACCCGGGCAAGATCTTCGCGTAAGCGCGCAGGGTGGAAAACCGCCTGGCGCTTTCCACCCCGGCTGCCGCGAATGGTGAAAAAGGCCTGCGGCCATTTTTCACCCTACGGATTTTCAGGAGCCAGCCATGAGCTACCAGCATCACTACACCGACGGCACGCCGATCCACTTCCCGCTGGGCAAGGTCGTCTGCGTCGGGCGCAACTACGCCGAGCACGCCAAGGAGCTGAACAACGAGGTGCCGAGCGAGCCGCTGTTGTTCATCAAACCCGGTAGTTGCACGGTGCCGCTGGAGGAAGCCTTCAGCATTCCGCATGATCGCGGGGAGGTGCACTACGAGGCGGAAATCGCCGTGCTGATCGGCAAGCCGCTGTCGACCAAGCCGAACGACGAGGAACTGCTCGATGCCATCTCCGGCTTCGCTCCGGCGCTGGACCTGACCCTGCGCGAGGTGCAGGCGCGCCTGAAGGAGAAGGGCCACCCCTGGGAAATCGCCAAGAGCTTCGACGGTGCCTGCGTGCTGGCCCCGTTCGTGCCGCGCGACAGCATCGAAGACCTGGGCGACATCGGCATCCGCCTGAGCCTCAATGGCGAGCGCCGCCAGGACGGCAACAGCCGGGACATGCTGACGCCCATCCTGCCCTTGATCCGCTACATCGCCGGGCACTTCAGCCTGCTGCCGGGTGACGTGGTGCTGACCGGCACGCCCGCCGGGGTCGGCCCGCTGCAGGTTGGCGATCGCCTCGATCTGGAGCTGGTCGGCGTGGCGCAGTTCACCACCCGGGTGATCTGAGCCTCACGAAAATTTCACAACCACGCTGGCATAGTGCCCGGCCCTGCTTTGTGCGAGCCGTGTACATGCCAGTGCGTGCCTTCCCCCGTCGCCGTCTGCTCAGTTGCCTGGCGCTCGCAGCCTTGTTGGCGGGGCTGGTGCTCGGTGGCGCCCTGTTGCACTGGGACGACCAGCTGCGACTTTCCTGGCGCGAGCGCCTGACCGATTCGGACACGCGCGCGCTGAGCATCTGGCTGCCCGACTACCGCCTGACCCTTTCGGTCGAGCTTCCCGGTCTGGAAGACGACGAAACCTCCGGACTCACCTGGAACCCGCTGACCGGCACGCTGTTTACCGTCACCGGGCAGAATCCGCAGCTGGTGGAAATCAGCCCGCAGGGGGTGATCCTGCGGCGCATCCGGCTGTACGGGTTTTCCGATCCGGAGGCGGTGGAGTCCCTCGGCGACGGCCGGCTGGCCATCATCGACGAGCGTCAGCGCCTGCTGGCGGTGTTCGAACTGCCCGAGGGTGATGCGCCGTTGCAGCTGAGCGAGCTGGCGACCTATGACCTCGGCCACCGCGAGGCGGGCAACAAGGGCTTTGAGGGGCTGGCCTGGGATGCGCGCAGCCAGAGCCTGCTGCTGGCCAAGGAGCGCGATCCGCTGGGACTCTACAGCCTGCCGTTTCCCGGCGAGGACGGTGCGCCCGGCGCGCTGGTCGCGCGGGCGGATCAGGCGCTGATGGTGCGCGACCTGTCCTCGGTGGCGATCGATCCGCGCACCGGGCACACCCTGCTGCTGTCGGACGAATCGCGGCTGCTCCTGGAGCTGGATCGCGACGGCCAGCCGCGCAGCGCCATGCGTCTGCTTGGCGGGTTGAGCGGTTTGGCGCGCAGCATTGACCAGGCCGAGGGCGTGGCGATGGATGATCGGGGGCGGATCTTCGTGGTCGGCGAGCCCAATCGCTTCTACGTGTTCGAGCGTCAGGCCCGCTAGGGGGCAGCTTTAGCTGCGCTTGAACTCCACCACGCCGTCGGCAGTGCCCAGTAGCAGGATGTCCGCCGGGCGCTGGGCGAACAGGCCATTGGTGACCACCCCGACGATATTGTTGATCTGGCCTTCGAGCTCCGGCGCATGGCCGATCAGCAGGTTGTGCACATCGAGGATCACGTTGCCGTTGTCGGTCACCACGCCTTCGCGGTACTCGGGGTCGCCGCCGAGCTTGACGATCTGCCGGGCCACGTAGCTGCGCGCCATCGGGATCACTTCGACCGGCAGCGGGAAGCCACCGAGGCGCTCGACCTTCTTGCTCTGGTCGGCGATGCAGATGAAGGTCTGCGCCACCGCGGCGACGATCTTCTCGCGGGTCAGCGCGGCGCCGCCGCCCTTGATCATTTCCAGGTGGGCGTTCACCTCGTCGGCGCCGTCCACGTAGAACTCCAGCTCGGGCACGCTGTTGAGGTCGTACACCGGAATGCCGTGCTGCTTCAGGCGCGCGGCGGTGGCTTCGGAGCTGGCCACGGCGCCGTCGAAGTCCATCTTGTGCCGAGCCAGCAGGTCGATGAAGAAGTTGGCGGTAGAGCCGGTGCCGACACCAATGATGCTCTTGGTGGTCAGGTGCGGAACGATGCGGTCGACGGCGGCCTGGGCCACGGCCTGCTTGAGCTGATCCTGGGTCATGGGGCGCTCCGGAAGGGGGTTGGCGAAGGGGGCGGAGTATACCGGGGACGCGGCGCTTGCGCTGGATTGCCGGCGTGGCCGGCGCGCCGGCTTGGTGGTGTCGCGTGGTGTGCGACGTTAGACTCGCCGTTTCGCCCGCCCCTCGGTCAGAACGCCGCAATGCTCGAACAGTACGTCAAGAAGATCCTCACCTCCCGCGTCTACGACGTGGCCGTGGAAAGCCCGCTGCAGCCCGCCCGTCAGCTCTCCGAGCGCCTTGGCAATCAGATCCTGCTCAAGCGCGAGGATCTGCAGCCGGTGTTCTCCTTCAAGATTCGCGGCGCCTACAACAAGATGGCGCAGCTGTCGGCCGAGGAGCTCGAGCGCGGCGTGGTCACCGCGTCGGCCGGCAACCATGCCCAGGGCGTGGCACTGGCGGCGCGCCAGCTGGGGATCAAGGCGACCATCGTGATGCCGCGCACCACGCCGGAGCTGAAGGTCAACGGCGTGCGCGCCCGTGGCGGCAAGGTGGTGCTGCACGGCGATGCCTTCCCCGAGGCGCTGGCCCATTCGCTCAAGCTGGTGGAGGAGAAGGGCTACAGCTACATCCACCCCTACGACGATCCCGAGGTGATCGCCGGCCAGGGCACGGTGGCTATGGAGATCCTGCGCCAGCACCCCGGGCGGCTGGACGCGATCTTCGTGCCGGTGGGTGGCGGCGGGCTGATCGCCGGCATCGCCGCCTACGTCAAATACCTGCGACCGGAGATCCGGGTCATCGGCGTCGAGCCGGACGACTCCAACTGCCTGCAGGCGGCGATGGCCGCCGGTGAGCGGGTGGTGTTGCCGCAGGTCGGGCTGTTCGCCGACGGCGTGGCGGTGGCGCAGATCGGCCATCACACCTTCGAGCTGTGCCGGCGCTACGTGGACGAGGTGATCACCGTCTCCACCGACCAGATCTGCGCGGCGATCAAGGACATCTACGACGACACCCGCTCGATCACCGAACCGGCCGGCGCGCTGGCGGTGGCCGGGATCAAGAAGTACGTCGAGCGCGAGCAGGCCGCCGAGCAGGTGCTGGTGGCCATCGACTCGGGCGCCAACATCAACTTCGACCGCCTGCGCCACGTGGCCGAGCGTGCCGAGCTCGGCGAGCGGCGCGAGGCGATCATCGCGGTGACCATTCCCGAGCAGCCGGGCAGCTTCAAGGTGTTCTGCGAGGCGATCGGCAAGCGCCAGATCACCGAGTTCAACTACCGTTACCACAGCGACCGCGAGGCGCAGATCTTCGTGGGCGTGCAGACCCACCCGGAGCTGGATCCGCGCGCGGCGCTGCTCGAAGGGCTGCGCGAGAAGGGCTTCCCGGTGCTCGATCTGACCGACAACGAGCTGGCCAAGCTGCACATCCGCCACATGGTCGGCGGGCATGCGGCGCGAGTCTCCGACGAGATGGTGCTGCGCTTCGAGTTCCCCGAACGCCCCGGTGCCTTGTTCAACTTCCTCAGCAAGCTCGGCGGGCGCTGGAACATCTCGATGTTCCACTACCGCAACCACGGCGCCGCCGATGGCCGCGTGCTGGCCGGCCTGCAGGTGCCCGAAGACGAGCGCCATCTGGTGCCGGCGGCGCTGGAGAAGATCGGCTACCGCTACTGGGACGAGAGCGACAACCCGGCCTACCAGCTGTTTCTGGGCTGAGCCCGGCGCGCGTTCGAGGTGATCTTCTGCCTGATGGTCAGCAAGGGCGCCTGAATGAAAAGCCCGCCGGAAGGCGGGCTGTTGCTTGTTGCTCAGCGCAGGGAAATCACCTGCCAGCCGCGCTTCTGCGCTTCGGCGCGCAGCGTGGCGTCGGGGTCGACCGCCACCGGATTGGCCACCCGTTCGAGCAGCGGCAGGTCGTTGTGCGAGTCGCTGTAGAACCAGCTGTCATCCAGCGAGTGGCCGTGCTCGGCCAGCCAGCGCTCCAGGCGCTCCACCTTGCCGGCCTGGAAGCACGGGGTGTCGGTGCTGCGCCCGGTGTAGCGGCCGTCCTGCATCTCGCATTCGGTCGCCAGCAGCACCGGCACACCCAGTCGTTCGGCGATCGGGCCGGTGATGAAGCGGTTGGTCGCGGTGATGATCATCGGCAGGTCGCCGGCCTCCTTGTGCTGACGCACCAGGGCCTCGCCCTTGGCCAGGATGATCGGCTCGATGAAATCCTGCATGAAGCGGCGATGCCACTCGGCCAGCTGCTCCGGCTCGCTGCGCCCGAGCAGCTCCTGGCAGAAGTCCTGGTAGGCGCGCACGTCCAGCCGTCCCTCGAGGTAGTCCTGGTAGAAGGCATCGTTGCGCGCCGAGTAGTGCGTCGGCTCGACCAGGCCATGGTGGCAGACAAACCGTCCCCAGGCATGATCGCTGTCGCCGGCCAGCAGGGTGTTGTCGAGGTCGAAGATGGCAAGACGCACGTGAAACTCCACAAGGCAGGGCTGAAGTGCGCACAGCATAGCGGCTCGTCGGCCTTGTTGCAGTCCCCCGTTAGCGGCGGGCGCAGAGCCGCCAGCCGGCTGGTCGCGCCGCTTTCAGGGGCCGCGAGTTTTGTGGAACAATGCGGCGACAATAGCTGCGAGAAGATGCACCGTGATCGATTCCGATGGTTTCCGTCCCAATGTCGGCATCATCCTGACCAATGAGGTGGGGCAGGTGCTTTGGGCCCGGCGGATCAACCAGGACGCCTGGCAGTTTCCGCAGGGCGGAATCAACGAGCGCGAATCGCCGGAAGACGCCCTGTACCGCGAGCTGACCGAAGAGATCGGTCTCGAGGAGGCAGACGTCAAGGTGCTCGCCTGCACCCGTGGCTGGTTGCGCTATCGCCTGCCGCAGCGGCTGGTGCGTACCCACAGCCAGCCGCTGTGCATCGGCCAGAAACAGAAGTGGTTCCTGCTGCAATTGCTATCGGACGAATCGCGGGTGCGCATGGACGTGACCGGCAAGCCCGAGTTCGATGGCTGGCGCTGGGTCAGCTACTGGTATCCCCTGGGCCAGGTGGTCTCCTTCAAGCGGGAGGTCTACCGCCGCGCCCTCAAAGAACTCGCCCCGCGCCTGATGGTGCGGGAGTACTGACGGAACCCACGCCAATGCTCGGCACGCTGCGCAAGATCGTCCAGGAAGTGAACGCCGCCAAGGATCTCAAGGCGGCACTGGGCATCATCGTGCTGCGCGTCAAGGAGGCGATGGGCAGCCAGGTCTGCTCGGTCTACCTGCGTGATCGCGAGAGCGGCCGCTTCGTGCTGATGGCCACCGAGGGCCTGAACAAGCGCGCCATCGGCAAGGTCAGCATGGCGCCCAACGAAGGTCTGGTCGGTCTGGTCGGCTCGCGCGAGGAGCCTTTGAACCTCGAGCACGCCTCCGAACACCCGCGTTACCGCTACTTCGCCGAAACCGGCGAGGAACGCTATGCCTCCTTCCTCGGTGCGCCGATCATCCACCACCGCCGCGTGCTCGGCGTACTGGTGGTGCAGCAAAAGGAGCAGCGCAAGTTCGACGAGGGCGAGGAAGCCTTCCTGGTCACCATGAGCGCGCAGCTCGCCGGGGTCATCGCCCACGCCGAGGCGACCGGCTCGATCAGCGGCCTGGGCAGTGAGGGCAAGAGCGCCAGCGATACCCGCTTCACCGGCATTCCCGGTGCGCCGGGTGCGGCCATCGGCACCGCGGTGGTGGTGCTGCCGCCGGCCGATCTGGATGTGGTGCCGGACAAGTCGGTCAGCGACATCGATGCCGAGCTGGCGCTGTTCCAGTCGGCGCTCGAGTCGGTGCGCGCTGACATGCGCATGCTTTCGGACAAGCTGGCCAACCAGATGCGCCGTGAGGAACGCGCGCTGTTCGACGTCTACCTGATGATGCTCGAAGACTCGGCGCTGGGCGGCGAAGTCGCCGCGGTGATCCGCACCGGCCAGTGGGCGCAGGGGGCGTTGCGCCAGGTGGTCAACGACCATGTGCAGCGCTTCGAGATGATGGACGACGCCTACCTGCGCGAGCGCGCCTCGGACGTCAAGGATATCGGTCGGCGCCTGCTGGCCTACCTGCAACAGGCGCGTCAGCAGAGTCTGACCTACCCCGACAACACCATCCTGGTCAGCGAGGAGCTGTCGCCGGCGATGCTCGGCGACGTGCCCGAGGGCAAGCTGGCCGGCCTGGTTTCGGTGCTCGGCTCGGGCAACTCGCACGTGGCGATTCTGGCCCGCGCGCTGGGCATCCCCACGGTGATGGGGGTGGTCGACCTGCCGTATTCGAAGGTCGACGGCATCGAGATGATCGTTGATGGCTACCGTGGCGAGATCATTACCCGGCCCGGCACCCTGCTGCGCGACCAGTACGCCGCGCTGGTGGAAGAAGACCGTCAGCTGTCGCGCGGGCTCGACGAACTGCGCGAGCTGCCCTGCGAGACCACCGACGGCTACCGGATTCCGCTGTGGGTGAACACCGGCCTCCTGGCCGATGTGATGCGCGCGCAGGAGCGCGGCGCCGAGGGTGTGGGCCTGTACCGCACCGAAGTGCCGTTCATGATCAAGGAGCGCTTCCCCAGCGAGAAGGAGCAGCTGGCGATCTACCGCGAGCAGCTCGAGGGCTTCCATCCGCTGCCGGTGACCATGCGCACCCTCGATATCGGCGGCGACAAGTCGCTGTCCTACTTCCCGATCAAGGAAGAAAACCCCTTCCTCGGCTGGCGCGGCATCCGCGTGACCCTCGATCACCCGGAGATCTTCCTGGTGCAGGTGCGCGCCATGCTCAAGGCCAGCGAGGGTCTGAACAACCTGCGCATCCTGCTGCCGATGATCTCCAGCCTGCACGAGCTGGAAGAGGCGTTGCGCCTGATCCATCGCGCGTGGGCCGAAGTGCGCGACGAGGGCACCGATGCAGTGCTGCCGCCGGTGGGCGTGATGATCGAAGTGCCGGCGGCGGTCTACCTGACCCGCGAGCTGGCGCGCCAGGCCGACTTCATCTCGGTCGGCTCCAACGACCTGACCCAGTATCTGTTGGCGGTGGACCGCAACAATCCGCGCGTCGCGCCGCTTTACAACTACCTGCACCCGGCGGTGCTCGAGGCCCTGCAGCGGGTGGTCAACGAGGCTCATCTGGAAGGCAAGCCGGTGAGCATCTGCGGCGAGATGGCCGGCGATCCGGCGGCCGCCATGCTGCTGGTGGCCATGGGCTTTGACAGCCTGTCGATGAACGCCACCAACCTGCCCAAGGTGAAGTCGCTGCTGCGCCAGGTGAGCCTGGCCGAGGCGCGCGAACTGCTCGGCCGGGTGCTGCAGCTGGACAACCCGCAGGTCATCCAGAGCACGCTGCAGCTGTCGCTGCGCAACCTGGGGCTGAGCCGCCTGGTCAATCCCACCGGCATTCTGCAGAGCTGAGTGCTCGCGGGCGGTCGCCGATCGCCTTTTGCCTTTCGCCTGCAGGGTGCGCCGCCGCGGCGGCCGTCCAAGTCCTGAAGCGCGTGGCCTTTTCCGCTACCATTTCGCTTTGATCTGCTGGGGCCGTTCATGGAGTTTCTGCTTTATCTGCTGCTGGGCGCCTGCGCCGGGGTACTGGCCGGCCTGTTCGGCGTCGGCGGCGGGATGATCATCGTGCCGGTGCTGGTGTTCAGCTTCGCCGCCCAGGGCTTTGCGCCCGAAGTGCTGACCCATCTGGCAGTCGGCACCTCCCTGGCCACCATCGTGTTCACCTCGATCAACTCGGTGATCGCCCACCACAAGCGCGGCGCGGTGATCTGGCCGGTCGTCGGCTGGATGACCCTCGGCATCCTCGTGGGCACGGTGCTCGGCGGCCTGACGGCGGCGGCGATCCAGGGCCCGATGCTGCAGAAGATCATCGGTGCGTTCGCCATTGCCATGGCCATCCAGATGGGATTCAACCTGCGGCCCAGGGCCGCCGGCGCCATTCCCGGGCGGGGCGCGCTCGGTGCGGCGGGCGGACTGATTGGCTGGGCCTCGGCGATCTTCGGCATCGGCGGCGGCTCGCTCACCGTGCCGTTTCTGGTCTGGCGCAGCGTGCCGATGCAGCAGGCCGTGGCGACCTCGGCGGCGGGCGGCCTGCCGATCGCCCTTGCCGGCGCGGCAAGCTTCATGGCCACCGGCTGGAGCCAGCCGGCGCTGCCCGAGTGGAGCCTGGGTTTTGTCTACTTGCCGGCGATGGTCGGCATCGCGGCGACCTCGATGTTCTTCGCTCGCCTCGGCGCGCACCTGGCCCACCGCCTGCCGGCGCTGGTGCTGCGCCGTCTGTTCGCCCTGCTGTTGCTGGGCGTCGGTCTCAACTTCTTGCTCTAAGGACCTGCGATGCTGACCTTTCCACAAATCGATCCGGTTGCCTTCTCCGTCGGGCCGCTGGCGGTGCACTGGTACGGCCTGATGTACCTGGTGGGCATCGGCGGCGCCTGGTGGCTCGCCTCGTTGCGCCTGGCGCGCTTCGACCCGAGCTGGAGCAAGGACAAGCTCTCGGACCTGGTGTTCTGGGTCGCCCTCGGTGTGATCCTCGGCGGGCGGATCGGCTATGTGCTGTTCTATGACCTGGCCGCCTACCTCAACGACCCGGCGCTGATCCTGCAAGTGTGGAAGGGCGGCATGTCGTTCCACGGCGGGCTGCTCGGCGTGCTGCTGGCCAGCTGGTGGTTCGCCCGGCGCAATGGCAAGGGCTTCTTCGAGCTGATGGACTTCATCGCCCCGTTCGTGCCGATCGGCCTGGGCGCCGGGCGCATCGGCAACTTCATCAACGCCGAGCTGTGGGGCAAGCCGACCGACCTGCCGTGGGCCATGGTGTTTCCCACCGATCCTGCGCAACTGGCCCGCCACCCCTCGCAGCTCTACCAATTCGCCCTCGAAGGCGTGGCGCTGTTTGTCATCCTCTGGCTGTACTCGCGCAAGCCGCGCCCGACCATGGCCGTCTCCGGCCTGTTCGCCGTCTGCTACGGGGTGTTCCGCTTCATTGTCGAGTTCGTCCGCGTGCCGGATGCGCAACTCGGCTACCTGGCCTTCGGCTGGCTGACCATGGGCCAGCTGCTGACCGTGCCGATGATCCTGGGCGGTGCCGGCATGATGCTCTGGGCCTACCGCCGCCAACCTGTGGCTGGAGCCGCCCGATGAAACAGTACCTCGACCTGATGCGCCACGTGCGCGAGCACGGCACCTTCAAGAGCGACCGCACCGGCACCGGCACCTACAGCGTGTTCGGCTACCAGATGCGCTTCGACCTGGCCGACGGCTTTCCCTTGGTCACCACCAAGAAGTGCCACGTCAAATCCATCATCCACGAGCTGCTGTGGTTCCTGAAGGGCGAGACCAACATCCGCTACCTGAAGGAAAACGGCGTCTCGATCTGGGACGAGTGGGCCGACGAAAACGGCGAGCTGGGCCCGGTGTATGGCTACCAGTGGCGCAGCTGGCCGGCGCCCAACGGCGAGTCGATCGACCAGATCGCCAAGCTGATCGAGATGATCCGCAAGAACCCGGATTCGCGCCGGCTGATCGTCTCGGCGTGGAACCCGGCGCTGGTCGACCAGATGGCCCTGCCGCCGTGCCATGCGCTGTTCCAGTTCTACGTCGCCGACGGCAGGCTGTCCTGCCAGCTCTACCAGCGCTCGGCGGACATCTTCCTCGGCGTGCCGTTCAACATCGCCAGCTACGCCCTGCTGACCATGATGGTGGCGCAGGTCTGCGACCTTGCGCCCGGCGAGTTCATCTGGACCGGCGGCGACTGCCACCTCTACGCCAACCACCTGGAGCAGACCGACCTGCAGCTGTCGCGCGAGCCGCTGCCGCTGCCGAGCATGCGCCTGAATCCCGCGGTGAAGGATCTCTTTGCCTTCCGCTTCGAGGACTTCACGCTGGAGAACTACCAGGCCCACCCGCATATCAAGGCGCCGGTGGCGGTCTGACCGGCAGGAGAATCGACATGCGGAGCCTGCTGCTGGCGTTGTTGTGCCTGTTGCTGGCAGCGCCGCTCAAGGCCGGCGAGCCGCCGCTGCCGGTGTTGCGCGTGGGGCTGGCCGAGGTGCCGCCGTTCGTCATGCGTGGCGAGGAGGGCGGCTGGCGCGGCATCAGCGTCGAGCTGTGGGAGCAGGTCGCCGAACTGGCCGGGCTGCGTTTTCAATACCAGCCGATGACCTTCGAGGAGCTGCTGCCGGCGCTGGAGCAGGGGCGCCTGGACGTGGCGGTCGGCGCGCTGACCATGACCGCCGAGCGCGAGCGCACCGTGGACTTCAGCCATCCCTACTACCACACCGGCCTGGCCATCGCCGTGTCGCGCGATTCGAGCCTGTGGGGCGCGCTGCGCTCGTTGTTCAGCTGGCAGTTCCTCAGCCTGGTGCTGGGCCTGGCGGCGATCCTGCTCACCGTCGGCACGGTGTTCTGGTTCTTCGAGCGCAAGCACAACCGCGCGCAATTTGGCGAGACGCCGGCCGAGGGGCTGGGCAACGGCTTCTGGCTGGCGGCGGTGACCATGACCACCGTCGGTTACGGCGACAAGGCGCCGGTGACCCTCGGCGGGCGGCTGGTGGCGCTGATCTGGATGTTCTCGGCGCTGGTGATGGTGTCCACCTTCACCGCCGCCATCACCAGCACCCTGACCGTCGGCAGCCTGCGCAGCGACATCCAGGGGCCGAACGACCTGCGCGGCGCGCGTTTGGCCAGCGTGCCGCACACCGCCAGCGCCAGTTATCTCGAGCACCTGCGGATCAGGCCGAACCATTACCCCGACCTGCTCAGCGCCATGCGCGCCGTGCAGGCGGGCGAGGTGGATGCGCTGGTCTACGACCGGCCGCTTCTGCTGTACCGCAATGCCGAGCTGCCGAACGGCGGACTGACCATTCTGCCCGGCACCTTCGAGAACCAGTCCTACGCCTTTGCCGTGTCCAGCGAGAGCCCCTATCGTGAACTGATCAGCCGCCAGCTGCTGCGGGTGATCGGCAGCCCGCACTGGCAGGCGCTGCTCGACGGTTACCTGGGCGAGCGCTGACCGCTGTCATCGAATCGTCATGTGATTGCCACCTGGCGGCGCTAGACTCGGTCGGTTGTCGAACAGGAGTGTGGTATGCGCAGGGTGGTGTTCAATCAGAAGGGCGGTGTCGGCAAATCCAGCGTGGCGTGCAATCTGGCCGCGGTGAGTGCCGCCCAGGGCTACCGAACGTTGCTGCTCGATCTGGATGCCCAGGGCAACTGCACCCACTACCTCACCGGGCTGACCGGCGCGGCCGTGCCGCTGGGCATCGCCGACTTCTTCCGGCAGGTGCTCGCCGGTGGGCTGGCAGCCAAGAAGGCGCGCCCGCCGGTGATCGCCACCGCATTCGACAACCTCGAGCTGATCACTGGCACGCCCGACCTGGCCGAACTGCAGCCCAAGCTCGAGGCCAAGTTCAAGATCGGCAAGTTGCGCAAGCTGCTCGAGACCCTCTCCGACGACTACGAGCGGATCTATGTGGATACGCCGCCGGCTTTGAACTTCTACACCCTGTCGGCGCTGATCGCCGCTGACCGCTGCCTGATTCCCTTCGACTGCGACACCTTCGCCCGGCAGGCGCTGTACGGCCTGCTCGCCGAGATCGAGGAGCTGCGTGAGGACCATAACGAGCACTTGGAAGTCGAGGGCATCGTGGTCAACCAGTTCCAGCCGCGGGCGGCGCTGCCGCAGCAGATGCTCGACGAGCTCATCGCCGAAGGACTGCCGGTGTTGCCGGTGTACCTGAGCAGCTCGGTGAAAATGCGCGAATCCCACCACGCATGCCGCCCGCTGATTCACCTCGATCCGGGGCACAAGCTCACCCGCCAGTTCGTCGAACTGCACGACTACCTCGAAGCGCGGGCCTGAGCCGTCGCGTTACGCCTCCGGTGGGCTGGTCAGCGCTGCCAGCAGGCTGGTGAGCGCCGCCGCGCGCTGGGCATCGTCCGGCCGGGCGCCGGGATTGAGGGTCGACCATTGCGGATGTGCGCGTGCCTGCTTCAGCGGCGCCGGCAGGTCGCCCTCGCGCCAGTGCCGGTCCTGCGGCGTCTGTAGCGCGATGGCCTGCTGCGCGGCGTGGCCGCGGGCGGCCAGGGCGGCGAGCAGCTGGCGCTGACGCAGGGCCAGCAGGCGCAGTACCGCGTCATCCACGGTCAGCTCGCGCTGCCCCTTGAGCTTGCCCAGCAGGCGGCTGCCATAGTGCCGGGCGGTCTGCGCGCCGCCGCCGGCCAGTGCGCCGGCCAGCGCGGCCATGCCCAGGGTAAGTCCGCCGACCAAGAGATCCACTCCGGCGCCGGCGGCGGCACCGGCGGCCATGCCGCTGCCGACGCGCACGCCGAGCTGGCGCAGGGTTTCGGGGTTGAACAGGTCATCGCCCCAGCGCCCATCGAGCAGCGGCAGTTCGCCGGCTTCGGCATCGCCCCGCTGGAAGGCGAACAGCTGCAGCAGCGCCTCGACGCACTGCTGTTCGCGCTGACGCACGCGCTGGTGCAGCGCGGCGATGGCGCGCTGCTCCTCGGCCGGCGGGACGATCTGGCGGCAGGCGGCGACGTCCAGCAGCAGCTCGGCTACCAGTCGGGCGCCGGCCTGATGGCGCGCCGCCGCCTGCGCCTGGTGGTCGGCGATCAAGGCTTCCAGCTGCGGGCGGGCGCGCTCGAGCAGCAGCGCCAGGCTCTGGTACAGGCGGTGTTCGCCGTCGGCCGGTGGCGCCACGCTGTCGAAGCGCACCAGCGCGTGCAGGCCGAGGCGCGCCAGGGCCTCGCGCCACTGCTCTTCGCGGTTGCCGGGCGTGGCGACGAAATTGAGCACCGGCAGCAGCGGGCGTCCGCACAGCGCCAGCACCGCCAGCTCGTCGCGGTACTTGGCCAGCACCGGCTCGCGGGCGTCGATGACATACAGGCCGGCGTCGGAGCCGATGAGCTGGCGGAGCACCTTGGCCTCCTGCTCGAAACGCTGGCGCGCCTCGGGCGCGTCGAGAAAGCGCTCGATGCGCGCCGGACCGTCGAGGCGCTCGCCGGGCCGGTCCAGGCGTTCGAGGTAATCGAACAGGGCGATGGCATCTTCCAGTCCCGGGGTATCCCACAGCTCCAGCACCGGCACGCCCTGCGCCGACAGCCGCGCGCCCTCCACATGGCGGGTGGTGCCGGGACGATGGGACACCTCGCCGAAGCCGGCGTCACGGGTCAGCGTGCGCAGCAGGGAGGTCTTGCCGACGTTGGTGTGGCCGACCACGGCGAGGCTAAGCATGGCCGTGCTCCAGCCAGTCCAGCGGCGCCGCGCCCGCCTCCGCCAGGCCGAGCGCGGCCACGGCGTCGCGCCAGTCGGCCAGGCGCGCGGCATCCAGCGGCTGCTCGGGCAGCCCGGGCAGCAGCCACAGGCGGGTCTGCCCGGCGCTGCGCGCCAGTTCGCCGATCAGCGCGAGGGTGCCGCGATCGGGCGAGCGCAGCGGTTCGCAGGCGATCAGCAGGCGCGCCGCCGGCGCCCGGCCAAGCTGCTCGAGCGTCTGGCGACGCTGGGCGCGGTCGTCGAGGATGCCGGCGTCGGCTATGCCAGGCGGCAGCACCGGCGGCCAGCTTCGGCGGTCGTCCAGTTCGATGGCCACCAGCACGGCGGCACCCGCCTCGGTGGCCACCGCCGCGGGCCGTTCGGTCGGCGGGCGCGGCGGCGCCGGATCGCTGATGCCCAGACGTTCGCTGGATGGACACAGGCGCTCGGCCAGCAGGCGGTAGGCGGGCAGGCTGGTATCCAGCTGCAGACGGGCGCGGCCGCGTTGCCAGCGCCAGGCGCAGAAGATCGTCAGCAGCAGGCGCGGCAGCAGGCCGTAGACCAGGGTGACGCCGAGCAGCCACTGCGCCCAGACCTGGCGCAGCGGCTCGGGGTCGGCGCCGAGCTGGCCGCTGGCGGCGATCTGCGCGGCGCTGGGCACGGAGAAGCCGAGCAGGCCGGGCAAGCGGCCGAGGCCGTGGGTCAGGGCGACGAAGGCCGGCTCGCCGAGCAGGGTGGTCTCCCAGACGAAGCCATAGCGGCGGGTGGCGAGCAGCAGGGTCAGCAGCAGCAGCGCGCTGGCCATGGCCGCCAGCCACAGCGCATGCACGCCAAGGCCGAGCAGCCAGCGGGCCAGGCGTTGCTGGCGCAACAGCACGAGCAGGGCCGGCGCCAGCTGTGCGGCGTGACCGTCGCGCGCCAGGCGCACGCTGCTCCACAGCCACAGGCGGCCGAGAGCGCCGGCGCTGCCGCCGGCCAGCACCAGGCTGAGCAGCCAGCCCGCCAGGCTCAGCAGGTTGAGCCCGAGCAGGCTGCCCAGCGCCCAGAACACGTTGACCGGCTGGCGGCCGTCGCCCAGCGCGGCGAAGGCCAGCCCGGCACCGGCGAAGAGCGCCGCGATGCCCAGCAGCAGCGCCGCCAGCTGCGCCCCCTGGCGCCAGTGACGCAGGCCCTCGAGCAGACCGTCGCGGCGGGCCAGCCACAGCGCGCGAGTCTCCAGGCGGGCGGCCAGAGCGCCACCCGCGGCGCGGGCCTGGCGATTGGCTTCTTCGTCATCCAGCGGGCCGGCCTGCGCCTCGCGCAGGCGCAGGGTCTCGCAGAGCCAGAGGCGGTCGAAGGGAGAAACGGTCGGAAACACGCGAGCGCTCGATCCTGATCACGGGGCGCTGCCCCTTTGCCTTAGCCTAACCCAATCCGGCCGCGCCTTTGGCGCTCCCGCAAGGGCGCGGTGCGCGGAGGATCGGCCTGTCGCGGCGAGCCACTGCGTTCGGTGCTGGGGCGGGCCACGGCGGCTCTGTTATCCTGCCGCCCATGAATACGACACGCCTGCCCCTTGCCCTGATCGTCGCGGTCGCCGAAAACGGCGTCATCGGCGCCAACAACCAGCTGCCCTGGCACCTGCCGGAGGAGCTCAAGTACTTCAAGGCCATGACCCTCGGCAAACCGCTGGTCATGGGCCGCAAGACCTGGGACTCGCTGGGCCGCCCGCTGCCGGGGCGGCTCAACGTGGTGGTCAGTCGCCAGAACGGTTTCGAAGCGGCCGGTGCCGAGTGCTTCGGCGAGCTGGACGCGGCGCTGGCGCGGGCCGACGAATGGGGCCAGGCGCAGGGTGCCAGCGAGATCATGCTGATCGGCGGCGCCCAGCTGTTCGCCGAAACCCTGGCCCAGGCCACGCGCCTGTACCTGACGCGGGTGCATCTGGCACCGGCCGGCGACGTGTTCTTCCCGGCCTGGGATGCCGCCGAGTGGACGCGCCTGTCGTGCAACGAGCGGCCCGCCGAAGGCGAGCGCCCGGGTTACGCCTGCGAGGTCTGGGAGCGCGTCGGGGCGGCCGGCGCCTCGGCGTAGCAGCACAGGCGGTTGCGCCCGGCGGCCTTGGCCGCGTAGAGCGCGTCGTCGGCGTGCTGCAATACCTGATCGATGCTTTCCGGCGCGCGCGCCAGGTGCGCGCCGATGCTCACCGAAATGCGGGTGCCGAATACCGCCGAGGCGGCCTCGACCTGCTGGCGGATACGCTCGCCGATCTGCGCCAGCGCCGCCTCGTCGCACGGTGCCAGCAGCACCAGAAATTCGTCGCCACCCCAGCGTGAGGCCTGATCGTAGGTGCGCAGGTTGTCTTTGAGCACCTCGGCAACCACCATCAGGGCCTGGTCGCCACGGGCGTGGCCGAGGGTGTCGTTGATGGTCTTGAAGTAGTCCAGGTCCAGCCAGAGCAGGGCGACGCCGTGGCCTTCGCGGTAGCTGCGTGCCAGCTCGTGGGCCAGGCGCTCGGTCATGCCGCGGCGGTTGAGCAGCTGGGTGAGCGGGTCGATCCGCGCCAGGCGCTCCAGCGCTTCGGTACGCTGGCGGACCTTGTCTTCGAGCTGGCGGGTGTTGTCGCGGATCGCCGCGGCCATGGCGGCGAAATGCTGGATCAGCCGCCCCACCTCGCCCTGCCCGCTGGGCAGCGGCTGCTGTTCCAGATCGCCGCGGCGGACCCGTTCCATGGCGTTTTCCAGCGCCACCAGGGGGTCGAGCAAGAGGTGGCGCACGGCGATGTGCAGCAGCACCAGGGTGACCACCAGGGTGGCGAGAAACACCAGCACCACCGGCACGAAGCGGCTGATCGGCAACAGCTCCTGCAGATCCAGCAGGGTCACCTCGTACCAGTCGAGGGTCGGCGCATAGGCCAGTCCGGCCAGGTAGCGCTTGCCCTTGACCTTGACGAAGGTGTTGAGCACGCGGATGCCTTCCTGCTGGTTGGCGCGCAGCTCGGTCATCAGCTCGGCCAGTCGCAGCCGGTCCTCCTCGCGGTCGAGCAGCCGGGCCAGAGTGTTCTTCTGGCCGGTGGGCTTGATCAGGCTGCCGTAATCGATCAGGCGCAGGTCGCGGTGCAGCTGGATGGCGCCCTCGCCGTCGACGAACAGCGTGGTGACGCCGGCCTGACCGGGGTCGACGATCTCGCGCAAGAAGTCGTCCAGATCCATCCCGGTGCCCGCCACCCCCAGCACCCGTTCGCCGTCGCGCACCAGGAGGTTGATCCAGATCTTGGTGACGCCGAGAGCGGCATCCGGGTTGACGTTCAGTTGCAGCGCGGTCTTCTGCTCGAGCAGCTTGTAGAACCAGCCGTCCGCCGGTCTTTCCGGGCTCAGGTGATAGCGCAGCTCACGGCCCTTGAACTCGTCGGCGGCATTGTTGTGGTAATAGGCGCCGGTGCCGGCCAGGGCGACGAAGTAGCTGCGGTCGCGAAAGTTCTGCCGGTAGCTCTCCAGTTCCTCGAAGGCCCGCTTGCTCCGCGCCGGATCATCCGGCGTGGCGGCCCAGCGGCGGATGCTGCTGGACTCGGCCAGCTGGCGGGCCAGGGCGATTTCCCGCTCCAGCGGCTGTAGCAGGCGGGCGCGGTCGTAGCGCACCTGGGTCTGCACCAGGTTCAGGCCCCACTGCTCGATGATGCCTTCGGTGAGATGGCGGAAGGCTGACCAGGTGGAGATCGAGGCGAGCGCGATAAGAAAGGCGGCGACGGCGAGCAGGCGGGTTTTGAGACTCAAGGCGGCGGTCATCCTGACGTTGGCGCGCCAGATAATGACCACAATTGGCCATCACCGCAACGCGCGCCATCTTTCGCTCATATCGCCGGCGTTAGCCGCGAAACTGCAGCGTTGGCTGCCATTGGCCATCCGCTAGCTCGAGCACCTGCACGGTCAGGCCCGCCGGGCAAAGCTCCAGCTGCGCCAGGGCGATCGGCAGCTTGAAACGCTGCCGGCCGGCACTGCCGGGGTTGATGTAGAGCACCCCGTCGCGTTGGCTCAGGGACGGTCGGTGGGAGTGGCCGCTGATGACCACGGCGATGCCGGCCGCCGCCGGGTCGAGCGTCAGGTCCTTGAGGTCGTGGATCAGCAGCAGGCGGCGGCCGTGCAGCGTCATGTCCCGCGTGACGGGCAACGATTCGGCCCAGGCGCCGTGGTCGTTGTTGCCGCGGACGGCCTCGACCGGCGCCAGCGCGGCGAGCTGCGCGAGGATCGCCGCATCGCCGATGTCGCCGGCGTGCAGGATGCGCTGGCAACCGTGCAGGGCTTCGAGCGCCTGCGGGCGCAGCAGGCCGTGGGTGTCGGAAATCAGGCCGAGCTTCATTGCCGCCTCCGCAAAAACGCGAAAGCCCGGCAGGGCCGGGCTTTCGTTGGACCGCCGGGGCGATCAGTCGTCCAGCAGTGCCTTGTTGCGCACCGCGCCCTTGTCGGCGCTGGTGGCCAGCAGGGCGTAGGCCTTGAGGGCGGTGGACACCTTGCGCGCGCGCGGGGCGGCCGGCTTCCAGCCCTTGTGGTCCTGGTGCAGGCGGCGGGCGTGCAGGGTGTGCTCGTCGACCAAGAGGTTGATCGAGCGGTTGGGGATGTCGATCAGGATGCGATCGCCGTTCTCCACCAGGCCGATGGCGCCGCCGGCCGCGGCTTCCGGCGAGACGTGGCCGATCGACAGACCCGAGGTGCCGCCGGAGAAGCGGCCGTCGGTGAGCAGGGCGCACTGCTTGCCCAGGCCCTTGGACTTCAGGTAGCTGGTCGGGTAGAGCATTTCCTGCATGCCCGGGCCGCCTTTCGGGCCTTCGTAGCGGATCACCACGATCTCGCCGGGCTTCACCTCGTCGGCGAGGATGCCCTTGACCGCGGCGTCCTGGCTTTCGTAGATGCGCGCCACGCCTTCGAACACGTGGATCGACTCATCCACGCCGGCGGTCTTCACCACGCAGCCGTCCAGGGCGATGTTGCCGTAGAGCACGGCCAGGCCGCCTTCGGCGGAGTAGGCGTGCTCCACGTCGCGGATGCAGCCTTCGGCGCGGTCGGTGTCCAGGCTCGGCCAGCGGGTCGACTGGCTGAACGCGGTCTGGGTCGGGATGCCGGCAGGGCCTGCCTTGAAGAAGGTGTGTACCGCTTCATCCTGGGTCTGGGTGATGTCCCAGTTGGCGATGCCCTCGGCCATGGTCTTGCTGTGCACGGTGGGCACGTCGGTGTGCAGCAGACCGCCGCGGGCCAGTTCGCCGAGGATCGAGAAGATGCCGCCGGCGCGGTGCACGTCTTCCATGTGGTACTTCTGGATGTTCGGCGCCACCTTGCACAGCTGCGGCACCACTCGCGAGAGGCGGTCGATGTCGCGCAGGTCGAAGGCCAGCTCGGCCTCCTGGGCGGCGGCGAGCAGGTGCAGGATGGTGTTGGTCGAGCCGCCCATGGCGATGTCCAGGGTCATGGCGTTCTCGAACGCCTTGAAGCTGGCGATGCTGCGCGGCAGGGCCGATTCGTCGCCCTCGCCGTAGTAGCGCTGGCACAGCTCGACGATCAGGCGGCCGGCGCGCAGGAACAGCTGCTCGCGGTCGGCGTGGGTGGCCAGGGTGGTGCCGTTGCCCGGCAGCGACAGGCCGAGGGCTTCGGTCAGGCAGTTCATCGAGTTGGCGGTGAACATGCCCGAGCAGCTGCCGCAGGTGGGGCAGGCGCTGCGCTCGTATTCGGCGACGGTCTCGTCCGAGCAGTTGGCATCGGCGGCGGCGACCATGGCGTCGACCAGGTCCAGGCCGTGGCTGGCCAGCTTGGTCTTGCCCGCTTCCATCGGCCCGCCGGAGACGAACACCACCGGGATGTTCAGGCGCAGCGCGGCCATCAGCATGCCGGGGGTGATCTTGTCGCAGTTGGAGATGCACACCAGCGCGTCGGCGCAGTGGGCGTTGACCATGTACTCGACCGAGTCGGCGATGATCTCGCGCGAGGGCAGCGAATAGAGCATGCCGTCATGGCCCATGGCGATGCCGTCGTCCACCGCGATGGTGTTGAATTCCTTGGCCACGCCGCCGGCCTTCTCGATCTCGCGGGCGACCAGCTGGCCGAGGTCCTTCAGGTGCACGTGGCCGGGCACGAACTGGGTGAAGGAGTTGGCGATGGCGATGATCGGCTTCTTGAAGTCCTCGTCCTTCATGCCGGTGGCGCGCCACAGGGCACGGGCGCCGGCCATGTTGCGGCCATGGGTGGAGGTTTTCGAGCGATAGTCAGGCATGGCGGGTTCCCGGAAATCAGGCAGGTACTAAAGGAATTGAGCATAACGCGATCGACGCCGAGCGCACAGGCTGGACGGTCGGACGGGGCGGTTCGGGGTGGGGTGGAAAACGCCGGAGGCCGTTCCCACCCCACCGTCGGCCTCAGCTCGGCAGCAGGCGGCAGGTGATGCTCTTGATGTAGCGCGTCTCGGGGATCGCCGGGTGCACCGGGTGGTCCGGGCCCTGGGCGCCGCGTTCGAGCAGCTGCAGGTTGCGGTCCAGGTGGCGGGCGCTGCCGAGCAGGATGTTCTGCAGGTCGTCCTCGGGCAGGTGCATCGAGCAGCTGGCGCTGACCAGGATGCCGTCCTTGTTCAACAGGCGCATGGCCTGTTCATTGAGGCGGCGGTAGGCGGCCTCGCCGTTTTTCAGGTCCTTCTTGCGCTTGATGAACGCCGGCGGGTCGGCGATGACCACGTCGAAGCGCTCCTCGGCCGCCTTCAGCTCGCGGATCGCCTCGAACACGTCGCCCTCGACGGTAATGAGTTTCTCCTCGAGGCCATTGAGCCCGGCGTTGCGCTCGACGCCATCGAGTGCCAGCGCCGAGGCGTCCACGCACATCACCTCGCTGGCGCCGAAGGCCGCGGCCTGCACGCCCCAGCCGCCGACGTAGCTGAACAGGTCCAGCACGCGCTTGCCCTTCACGTAGGGCGCCAGGCGCGCGCGGTTCATGCGGTGGTCGTAGAACCAGCCGGTCTTCTGTCCGGCCAGCACCGGCACCTCGAACTTCACCCCGTTCTCTTCCAGTGCCACCCACTCGGGCACCACGCCGAAGGCGGTGTCCACGTAGCGTTCCAGGCCCTCGGCGTCACGCGCGCTGGAATCGTTCTTCCACAGCACGCCGCGCGGCTTGAGCACCTGCACCAGGGCGGCGAGCACGTCCTCCCGGTGGCGCTCCATGGTGGCCGAGGCCAGCTGCACCACGAGGATGTCGAAGAAGCGGTCCACCACCAGGCCCGGCAAGAAGTCCGAGTCGCCGTAGATCAGGCGGTAGCAGGGCGCCTCGAACAGCCGCTCACGCAGGCTCAGGGCGACGTTGATGCGATGCACCAGGAGCGACTTGTCCAGCGGATGCTTGAGGTCGCGCGACAGCAGGCGGGCGCAGATCAGGTTGTTGGGCGAGACGCCGACGATGCCCAGCGGCTTGCCGCCGGCCGCCTCGAGGATCGCCTGATCGCCTGGCTGGAAGGCGTTCAGCGGTGTGGCGACGACGTCCACCTCGTTGCTGTAGACCCACAGGTGGCCGGCGCGCAGGCGGCGGTCGGCGTTGGCTTTGAGGCGCAGGCTGGGCAGGGACATGGGCGGCTCCGGCAATTGGGCCGCCGATTATACGGGCAGCGCCGGCTCAGGCGAGGAGGTAATGCAGCACGGTACCGGCGAAGATCGCCAGCCCCGCCCAGTGGTTGTGCAGGAAGGCGGCAAAGCACAGCTGGCGGTCGCGCGTGGCGCTGAGGCGGTTCTGCCAGACGAAACAGCCTGCCGCCAGCAGCAGGCCGAAGTAGAACGGAAAGCCCAGCTCGAAGCGGGCCGCCGCCAGCACCAGGCAGAACAGCGCCAGGCCCTGGAGGATGGCGATGATCGCGCGGTCGGCATCGCCGAACAGGATGGCGGTGGATTTCACCCCGATCTTCAGGTCGTCCTCGCGGTCGGCCATGGCGTAGTAGGTGTCATAGGCCACCGTCCACAGCACGTTGAAGCAGAACAGCAGCCAGGCTTCCGCTGGCACGCTGCCGGTCTCGGCGGTGAAGGCCATGGGGATGCCCCAGGAAAAGGCCGCGCCGAGCACCACCTGCGGGTAGTAGGTGTAGCGCTTCATGAACGGATACAGCGCGGCGATCGCCAGCGCGCCGAACGACAGCAGGATGGTCGGCAGGTTGGTCAGCAGCACCAGCACGAAGCTCACCGCCACCAGCGCGGCGAAGGCGATCGCTGCCTCGCGCGGGCTCACCCGCCCGCTGGCCAGCGGGCGCTCCCGGGTGCGCTGCACATGGCCGTCGAAGTTGCGATCGGCGAAATCGTTGATCACGCAGCCGGCCGAGCGCATCAGGATCACCCCGAGGCTGAAGATCACCACGTTGGCCACGCTGGGCGCGCCCTTGCCGGCGATCCACAGCGCCATCAGCGTCGGCCAGAGCAGCAGCAGGATGCCGATCGGCTTGTCGAGCCGCGTCAGCTGGACGAAGTCCCAGGCGCGCGGGTGCAGGCGCGTGCTCGAGTGCAGAAGCTTCAGGTACATCGACGATCTCCGAACGCTAGGCGGGCCGGCCAAGATTAATCCATCGTCGCGGGCCAGGTGGGCGGCGCGCGGCGTTCTTTGCTCAGGTCGACACGTCGAGGCGCTGCCAGAGCGCGGGCAGGAACACTTCGGCCACCAACAGGCCGAGGCCGTTGCGGCGAAAGCACGAGCGCCGCGCCCACAGCCCGTCGGCGGCCAGCGGCGCCGGCAGCCACGGCCGCGGGTAGCGGCAGGCGGTCAGCGGGCCGCGGGCGAAGGCCTGATCGCAGAACAGCAATTCGCCCAGCGAGCGGCTGCCGAGGGTCGCCAGGTCCAGCCCGCTGCCCTCCAGCGCGGCGCGGGTGGCCACGCTGCGGGCGAACACCCAGGGCGCATCCTGGCCGCACAGCAGCACCTCGCGCACCCAGCCTTCGCTGGCGGCGGGCGCGTCGAGGGCGGCGCATTCGTCGTCACGCAGGATCTGCCAGCCTTCCTGCAGCGGGCGCACGGAAAACGCACCGCCGGCCAGGGCGGTCAGCCGGCGGGTCAGCGAGCCTTCGTCGAACAGCCAGTCGAGGACGATCGCCGGCGGCGCAGAGAGCAGCTGGCCGGCGAGGCACCAGGCGGGCGGGGCGGGGAGCGAGTCGTTCATGGCGCGCGAGTCTAGCACGCGGGTATTCGACGTTAGGCCAGTCTTGACGTCTGTCACTGGCGTGGCCGTTTGGCCCGTGCCATGCTCGTCGGGATCGTCTGGAAAGGCGGTCTCCGGGCATTTCCGGACCAAAACAACAACAATCAAGCAAGAGGCTACACATGCGCAAATCCGAGCTCGTCGCTGCCATCGCCGCGAAAGCGGATCTTCCCAAGGATCAGGCCAACCGCGTTCTCGACGCCATTCTCGACCAGATCACCCAGGCCATGGGCCGCAAGGACAGCGTGACCCTGGTGGGCTTCGGCACCTTCCTGCAACGCCACCGTGGCGCCCGCGCCGGCAAGAATCCGCAGACCGGCGAACCCGTCACCATCGGCGCCAGCAACACCGTCTCCTTCAAGCCGGGCAAGGCGTTCCGCGACGCCATCAGCTAAGCTCCAACGGGCCGCCAGGCCCGTCTGCCATGCCAGTCAGCCAGGTCCGCCAGGGGCCTGGCGGCGCCAACCGTTGCGCGCCGGAGCACTGCCATGAGCACACCCCCCTTCGACTGGGCCGACCCTTTCCTGCTGGCCCGGCAACTGACCGACGACGAACGCCTGGTGCAAGACAGCGCCGCCCGCTTCGCCGCCCGCCAGCTCGCCCCGCGTATCCTCGATGCCTTCCGCCACGAACATACCGACCCGGCGATCTTCCGCGAAATGGGCGAAGCCGGCCTGCTCGGCGCCCTGCTGCCGGCGGCGTTCGGCGGCAGCGAACTGGGCGCGGTGGCCTACGGGCTGATCGCCCGGGAGATCGAGCGCATCGACTCGGGCTTTCGCTCGATGCTCAGCGTGCAGTCCTCGCTGGTGATGCTGCCGATCCTGCGCTTTGGCAGCGACGCGCAGCGCGCCCGCTACCTGCCGAAACTGGCCAGCGGCGAGCTGATCGGCTGCTTCGGGCTGACCGAGCCGGACCACGGCTCCGACCCCGGCAGCCTGGCCACCCGCGCCCGCCGCGCAGCGGGCGGCTTTCGGCTGTCCGGCGCCAAGACCTGGATCACCAACAGCCCGCTGGCCGACCTGTTCCTCGTCTGGGCGCGGGACGACGACGGGCAGATCGGCGGCTTTCTGCTGGAAAGGGGCTCGGCGGGCCTCGAAGCGCCGCCGATCCACGGCAAGGTCGGCCTGCGCGCCTCGCTCACCGGGCAGATCCTGATGGATGAGGTGTTCGTCCCCGAGGGCAACCGGCTGCCGGGCGTCAGCGGCCTGAAAGGGCCGTTCACCTGCCTCGACTCGGCGCGCTACGGCATCGCCTGGGGCGCGCTGGGCGCCGCCGAAGCCTGCTGGCACAGCGCCCGGCAGTACGTGCTCGACCGCCAGCAGTTCGGCCGGCCGCTGGCGGCCAACCAGCTGATCCAGAAGAAGCTGGCCGACATGCAGACCGAGATCGCCCTGGCGCTGCAGGGCTGCCTGCGTCTGGGCCGGCTGAAGGAAGAGGGCGCCGCCGCGCCGGAGCTGACCTCGATGATGAAGCGCAACAGCTGCGGCAAGGCGCTGGAGGTGGCCCGCCTGGCGCGCGACATGCTCGGCGGCAACGGCATCAGCGACGAATTCGGCGTGGCCCGGCACCTGGTGAATCTCGAGGTGGTGAACACCTACGAGGGCACCCACGACATCCATGCGCTGATCCTCGGCCGCGCACAGACCGGCATCCAGGCGTTCTGCTGAGAATTGCGCCCCGCCCCGGCACCGCCCGCGCACTGGCGGCTGGGCGGACGCTGGGCCATGATGCGCAGCCGCGCCAAGCGGGCCGGGCTTGAACTCTGCCCGGCAGCCTCTATTCCTAAGGAAGGATCGCCATGAAAAGGATGCTCTCCATGCCCATCACCCTGTTTGGCCGACTGGCCGTCGTTCTGGTCCTGTCGAGCTGGCTGGCCGGCTGCGGCATCAACAACATCCCTACCTACGACGAGCAGGTCAAATCCGCCTGGTCGCAGGTGGAAAACCAGTACCAGCGCCGTGCCGACCTGGTGCCGAACCTGGTGGAAACCGTGCGCGCCTACGCCGAGCACGAGCAGGAAACCCTCACCGCGGTGATCGAGGCGCGCTCGAAGGCGACCTCGATCAACATCGACGCCGGCAACCTCGATCCGCAGCAGCTGCGCCAGTTCCAGGCGGCGCAGGAGCAGCTGAGCGGCGCGCTGAGCCGGCTGATGGCGGTCTCCGAACGCTACCCGCAGCTGCAGTCGAACCAGAACTTCCTCGCCCTGCAATCGCAGCTCGAAGGCACCGAGAACCGCATCGCCGTGGCGCGGCGCGATTTCATCCAGGCGGTGGAGCGCTACAACACCGAGATCCGCACCTTCCCCGGTCGCTTCTGGCACACGGTGCTGTACAGCGACATGCCGGTGCGCGAGAACTTCGCCGCCACCGTGGAAAACGCCGAGCAGGCGCCACAAGTGCAGTTCCGATGAGCCCGCGCACCGCGCTACTGGCGCTGTTGCTGCTGGCCGGTGCCGGCCTCGCCCAGGCCCAGGCGCTGCAACTGCCGGCCCTGACCGGGCGGGTGGTGGACCGCGCCGAGCTGCTCTCGCCGGCCGCCGAGGCGCGCCTGACCAGCATGCTGGCCGCCCACGAGCAGCTGAGCACCGAGCAGGTGGTGGTGGTCACCGTGCCCGACCTGCAGGGCCGCAGCATCGAGGAGTTCGGCGTGGCGCTCGGCCGCGCCTGGGGCATCGGCCAGGCGAAGGAAGATAACGGCGCGCTGCTGATCGTCGCGCGTGACGACCGCCGGGTGCGCATCGAGGTCGGCTACGGCCTCGAGGAGCGCCTGACCGACGCCCAGGCCTCGCTGATCATCAACCGCATCCTCCTGCCGGCGTTCCGTCAGGGCCAGTTCGAGGCCGGCATCGTCGCCGGCGCCGAGGCGATCATCCAGGTGCTCGGCGGCGAAGCGTTGAGCGGGGCGGCCGGTGCGCCGATCCAGCCGCTGCGCGCCGAGCAGCCGCCGGCCTGGCCGGCGGTGATCATCCTCATTCTGATGTTCCTGTTCGTGCGCCTGTTCGGCGGCGGCGGTCGTCGGCGCGGCGGTCTGGGGCGCGCGGCGGCGGCCGGCGTGCTGCTCGGTGGCATGGGCCGGGGCGGCTTCGGCGGAGGCGGCTTTGGTGGCGGTGGATTCGGTGGGGGCGGCGGCGGCTTCGGCGGCGGCGGCGCGTCCGGGGGCTGGTGAGAGGATGACGATGACCCTGTTGAGCGAAGACGAACAGCGCCAGGTGGCCGAGGCCATCGACCGCGTGGAATTGCATACCGATGCCGAGCTGGTGACGGTGCTGGCCAGTCAGGCCGACGACTACCGCTACATCCCGTTGCTCTGGGCGGCGCTGACCGCGCTGGTGCTGCCCGGCGCGTTGAACTACTTCGGCGGCTGGCTCGGTGCGGCGCAGCTGGTGCTGGTGCAGTGGGTCGGCTTCATCGTGCTGGCGCTGGCGTTCAGCCAGCCGCGGCTGATCGGCCGGCTGATTCCGCGGCATGTGCGCCAGTGGCGTGCCTGCAACCTGGCGCGGCGCCAGTTCATCGAGCAGAACCTGCACCACACCAGTGGCGCCACCGGCATGCTGATCTTCGTCGCCGAAGCCGAGCGTTACGTGGAAATCATCGTCGACCGCGGCATCGCCAGCCGGGTGGACAATAAGGTGTGGGAAGAGATCGTCGCGCGCTTCACCGCGCAGGTGCGCGCGGGCAACACCTTGCAGGGCTTTCTCGACTGCATCGAGGCCTGCGGGGCGCAGTTGCAGCAGGCGGTGCCGGCCACGCATACGCGCAACGAGCTGCCGAACCGCCTGGTGATCCTCGACTGAAACGGGGCGGGCACCGCCCGCCCCGCATCATCACGCTTCCAGCTTGGCCGCCGGGCCGAAGAACTCAAAGCGGCACTGCTGCTCCGGCACCTCCAGCTCGCGCAAGAAGCGCTTCACGTTGGCCATGAACGGCTTCGGGCCGAGGAAGTACACGTCGGCGTCGCGTTCGGCCGGCAGCCAGGCGTCCAGCTGCTCGCGGGTGAGAAAGCCCATGGCATCGGCGGCATCGCCCTCGCGCGGCTCGCTGTAGCAGACCCGGTAGCTGACCTGCGGATGTGCCTCGGCCACGGCCTTCACATGCTCGTCGAAGGCCTGCACACCGGCATGCCGGGCGCAGTGGATGAAGTGGATCGGCCGGCCGCTGTCCTTGGCGCTTTCGAGCATCGGCAGCATCGGGGTGATGCCGACGCCGGCGCTGATCAGCACCAGCGGCTTGTCCGACGGGGTCAGGGTGAAGTCGCCGGCCGGCGGGAACAGCTCGATGCGCTGGCCGACCTGGAAGTTCTCGTGCAGGTGGCGCGACACCTTGCCGTCGTTCTCGCGCTTGACGCTGATGCGGAACTGGCGGCCGTTGGCCGGCGCCGACAGCGAGTAGTTGCGGCGCAGCTCCTCGCCGTCCAGGGTCAGGCGCAGGCCGATGTACTGGCCGGGCACGAAGTCGAGCAGCGCGCCGCCATCGGACGGCTCCAGGTAGAACGAGGTGATTTCCTCGCTTTCGACGTCCTTGCGCACCAGGGTGAATTCCCGCGCGCCGCGCCAGCCGCCTTCGGCGCGCTCGTTGGCGGCGTACACCTCTTCCTCGGCGCCGATCAGCAGGTTGGCCAGCTGCTGGTAGGCCGCGGCCCAGGCATCGATCAGTTCATCGGTGGCGATTTCCGGGCCGACCACCTCGCGGATCGCGCGCAGCAGGCAGCTGCCGACAATCGGGTAGTGCTCCGGCAGGATCTGCAGCGACACGTGCTTGTGCACGATCTGGCCGACCAGCGGGCCGAGCTTGTGCAGTTCCTCGATGTGCTTGGCGTACATCAGCACGCTGTTGGCCAGTGCGCGCGGCTGGTCGCCGCTGGCCTGGTGGGCCTGGTTGAACAGCGGGCGTACTTCGGGGTACTCGCCGAGCATGATCTTGTAGAAATGGGTGGTCAGCGCTTCGCCGCCGGCTTCCAGCACGGGTACGGTGGCTTTGATCAAGGCAAGTTGTTGGGGGCTGAGCATCAGCGGTCCTCGTTGTTGTAGGGCGAACAAGACCCGAAGCGGATTACAGAAAGCGTGCCAGCCGTCAAAGCCCGGAAAGACGGCCTCCTGCCCGGGCGCTGAGTCATTTAGACTCGGCGTAGGCGCGTCAAAATGACCGCAAAGGAGTCCGAATGACCCAGCTACGCACCGCCGACCTGATCCCGCTGGTGGCCGATCTGGCCCGCGACCTGCCGCAGGCCGAGCGCTACCGTCGGCTGCTTGCCACCCTGCGCCGGGTGTTGCCCAGCGATGCCGCCGCGCTGCTGCGCCTGGAGGGCGGCGTGCTGGTGCCGGTGGCGGTGGACGGGCTGAGCGCCGATACCCTCGGCCGGCGCTTTCGCATCGAGGATCAGCCGCGCCTGCGCCAGCTGCTCGGCAGCCACGGCGTCACCCGCTTTGCCGCCGATTGCGGGCTGCCCGACCCCTACGACGGGCTGATCGAAGGCCAGCAGGGCAAGCTGGAGGTGCACGACTGCCTGGGCTGCCCGCTGTACCTGGACGAGCGCCTGTGGGGGCTGATCACCCTCGATGCGCTGGACCCGGCCGCGTTCGGCGCCGCCGAGCAGGCCACCCTGGAGACCTTCGCCAGCCTGGCCGCCGCCACGGTGATGGCCGGCGAGCGGATCAACCAGCTGCAGCGGCGCGCCGAGGATCAGCAGCGCCTGGCCGAGCTGTACCAGCAGGCGGCCGAGCGCCCGCCGGAGATGATCGGCCAGAGCCCGGCGCTGGAGCGGCTGCGCGAGGAAGTCGCGCTGCTTGCGCGCAGCGAGCTGACGGTGTTGATCAGTGGCGAAACCGGCGTCGGCAAGGAGCTGGTGGCCGAGGCCATCCATGGCGCCTCGCTGCGCGCCGGCAAGCCGCTGGTCAGCCTCAACTGCGCGGCGCTGCCCGAGACGCTGGTGGAGAGTGAACTGTTCGGCCACGTGCGCGGCGCCTTCTCTGGAGCGGTGGGCGAGCGACGTGGCAAGTTCGAGCTGGCCGATGGCGGCACGCTGTTTCTCGACGAGGTCGGCGAGCTGCCGCTGGCGGTGCAGGCCAAGCTGTTGCGGGTGTTGCAGAGCGGTCAGCTGCAGCGGGTCGGCTCCGACCGCGAGCACCGCGTCGACGTGCGCGTGCTGGCCGCCACCAACCGCGATCTGGCGCTGGAGGTGGCCGAGGGGCGTTTTCGCGCCGACCTCTATCACCGCTTGAGCGTCTACCCGCTGCGGGTGCCGCCGCTGCGCGAGCGCGGTGCCGACGTGCTGCTTCTGGCCGGCTTCTTCCTCGAGCAGAACCGCGCGCGGCTGGGCCTGCGCAGCCTGCGCCTGGAGGTCGAAGCGCAGCAGGCGCTGTTGGCCTACGACTGGCCGGGCAACGTGCGCGAGCTGGAACACCTGATCGGCCGCGCCGCGCTCAAGGCGCTGGGCCGCTGCCCGGAGCGCCCGCGCATCCTCGGCATCAGCGCCGAGCTGCTGGATTTGCCGGGCGCCGCGCCCGTGCCGACGCCCGCGGCGGCCGAGCAGGCGGGCGAGGCGCTGCCGGCCGACCTGCGCGAGGCGGTCGACCGCTACCAGCGCCAGCTGATCAGCCAGGCGCTGGCTCGGCACCAGGGCCGCTGGGCCGAGGCGGCGCGCGCGCTGGGGGTGGACCGGGCCAACCTCGCGCGGCTGGCCAGACGGCTGGGCTTGCGCTAGCCGGCGCCGCGCAGCGCCTGCAGGCCGGCCTCGGCGCAGGCTTCGTCCTGTGCCTCGCTGGCGCCGGAAACGCCGATGCCGCCGATGCATTCGCCGTTGAACAGGATCGGCAGCCCGCCGCCGATCACCACCAGCCGCTCGCGCGCCGGCAGGCCGATCTGCAGCCGTGGGTTATCGCCCAGGACCTCCAGCCACTGGCGGGTGGGAAAGCCGAAGCTCGCCGCGGTGTAGGCCTTGTCCTGGGCGATGCTTTCCGAGTGCAGGAAGGCGCCGTTCATGCGCAGGTAGGCCAGCGGCAGCCCGGCGCGGTCCACCACCGCGACATGGATGTGCACGCCCAGCGCCTCGGCGTGGGCCACCGCCGCACGGGCGGCGTGAAACGCCGATTCCCAGTGCAGCACGTGTTCGGTTCGGGTCTTCATGCGCAAAGCTCCTTCGACCAACCGGCCGGCGCGCTGGTGGCAAACGCGGCCGTGGTGCTCAGCCGCTGATACCAGCGGCCCAGCTGCGGCGCCTGGGCCGGGATGGCCAGGCCATAGCGCGCGGCCAGGGCGAAACGTGGCAGCAGCGCGCAGTCGGCGAGGTTGGGAATGTCGTTGATGAAATGCCGGTGCTCGCTGAGCAGCGCTTCGAGCGGCAGCACGGCCTGTTCGAAGTCGGCGGCGGCCTTGGCCAGCAGGTACGGGTCCCACTGGTCGCGGGGCTTGTCGCGTTTCTCGAACACCAGCGGGCGCAGTGCGGTGCCCAGCGGGTTGTCGGCGTAGGCGATCAGGTTGCGCGCGCGGGCGCGCAGCAGTGGGTCGGCCGGCAGCAGCGCAGGGCCGGTGTCGTTGAAATATTCGAGAATCGCGTTCGAGTCGTTGAGCACCAGCTCGCCGTCGATCAGAAGCGGCACGCTGCGACTGGGCGACAGCCGCTCCCACTCGGCCTGCACCGCCGGATTGTCGCGCCACAGCAGTTGCAGCGGGCGGCCCTGCCAGGCGGCGGCCAGGCGCACGCGCCAGCAGAACGGACACTCGGGCTTGTCGATCAGCCGCGCCAGGTTCATCGGCGGGCCAGGCGCAGTTCGATCAGGTGTTCGGCGACGAAGTCCAGGCGGTCCTGGCCCCAGAAGATCTCCTCGCCGATCACGAAGGTCGGCACGCCGAGGGCGCCCTTGGCCTGGGCCTCCTGCCAG
The DNA here is from genome assembly GCA_030602315.1 of Pseudomonadaceae bacterium. Taxonomy (GTDB): domain Bacteria; phylum Pseudomonadota; class Gammaproteobacteria; order Pseudomonadales; family Pseudomonadaceae; genus Azomonas. The sequence goes on from JAUVZY010000015.1 coordinate 48,254, forward strand.
TTGGCCGCCAGCACCGCGTGGCGCGCCGGATCGTCCAGCGCCTCGGCCAGTTCGCCGTGGTCCAGACCGATGCGCGAGCCGACCTCCAGCAGCACCTCGGGCTGCCCGATGTCCAGGCCCTCGGCCCATTCGGCGCGCATCACCTCCACCACGTAGGGGCGCAGCAGGCCGTGTTCGGCGGCGAGCAGGGAGCCGGCGCCGGCGCGGGTCGGGTCGGTGCTGGCCGGCGGCGGGGTCAGCGGGATGCCCATGCGCCGCGCCCAGCGCGCCACGTCCTGGCGGGCGATGGGCCGCTTGACCTGCGCCCGCTCGGGGTCGGAGCGCCCGTCCCAGCCGCCCAGCGGGCGCCAGAGCAGGTTCACGTGAAAATCGTCCAGCAGGGCGAACATGCGCTTGCTGGCCAGGTAGCAGTAGGGACTGCGGAAGTTGAAATACAGGTACAGATCGACCGGCTGGACCATGCGGGCACCCTCCTTGTTGTGGGTATCAGGGTAGATCGCTCAGCGGCCGAGGGCCTTGGCGCTTTCGCCGCCGATGCCGAAGTGGGCCTTGGGCATCTCGCTCAGGATCACCCGCACGCTGGTCAGCGGCGCATCCAGCGCGCGCGAGATGGCCTCGCTGACCTCGCGGATCAGCCGCTCCTTCTGCTCGTCGTTGCGGCCTTCGAGGATGTGGATCTGGGCAATGGGCATGGCTGCCTCCTTGGAAAAGGGCCGGCTGGCGCCGGCCCACAGGACTCAGACGAAACGGGCGCTGACACTGCCCAGGCCCTGATAGCGCACGGTGATGTTGTCGCCCGGCGCCACCGCCACGGCGGCGGTGATGCCGCCGGTCATGATGAAGGTGCCGGCCGGGATGTGCTCGCCGCGCTCGGCGAGCAGGTTGGCCAGCATCGCCACGCTGGACAGCGGATGGCCGAGCACCGCGGCGCCGGCGCCCAGCTCGACCACCTCGCCGTTCTTCTCCATCACCACCCCGAGGGTGCGCAGGTCGACGTCTTCCACGCTGGCCATGCGCCCGCCGGTGATGAAGCGGGTGGAGGAGGCGTTGTCGGCCACCACGCTGATCAGGTCGAACTTGAAGTTCTCGTAGCGCGAGTCGATCACCTCGACGGTGGGGATCACGTAGTCGATCGCCGCGATCACGTCACCGATGTGGCAGCCCGGGCCCTTGAGCGGCGCCTTGGTGACCACCGAGATTTCCGCCTCGATCTTGGGGTGGATCAGCCTGGAGCAGTCCACCACGCCGCCGTCCGGCACGCTGAAGTAGTCGGAGAGAAAGCCGTAGATCGGCGTCTCCACGCCCATCTGCGCCATCTTCGCCCAGGAGGTCAGGCCCATCTTCAGGCCGACGGTCTTGTTGCCGCGCGCTTCCTTGCGTCGGCGGATCTCCCACTGGATGTCGTAGGCGTCGGCGAAGGTCATCGCCGGGTAGTCGTTGGTGATCTTCGGGATGTCGTGGGCGTTGAGTTCGGCGCCTTCGACGTGCTCGGCCAGGGCCAGCACCTGTTCGCGGGTCAGGGTACGGTTCATGCGCTCACCTTCTGGGTCTGGCGGGCCTTGGCCATGTCCAGGGCCAGGTCTTCGATCATGTCTTCCTGGCCGCCGACGGTGCCGCGCCGGCCGAGTTCGACCAGGATGTCGCGGGCCGGTACGCCGTATTTCTGCTCGGCGCGCTTGGCAAACAGCAAAAACGAGCTGTACACCCCGGCATAGCCCAGGGTCAGGGCGTCGCGGTCGACGCGGATCGGCTGATCCATCATCGGCACCACCAGGTCCTCGGCCACGTCCATGATCTTGTAGAGGTCGACTCCGGTTTCCACGCCCATGCGCTTGCACACGGCGACGAACACCTCCAGCGGGGTATTGCCGGCGCCGGCGCCCAGGCCCGCCACCGAACCGTCGATGCGCGAAGCGCCGGCCTCGATGGCCGCCAGCGAGTTGGCAATCGCCATGCCCATGTTGTGGTGGCCGTGGAAGCCGATCTCGGTGGCCGGGTTCAGCTCGGCGCGCAGCAGGCCGATCTTCTCGCTCACCTCGTCGGGCAGCATGTAGCCGGCCGAGTCGGTGCAGTAGATGCAGTTGGCGCCGTAGCTTTCCATCAAGCGGGCCTGCTCCAGCACTTTTTCCGCGCTGATCATGTGCGCCATCATCAGAAAGCCCACGGTGTCCACGCCCATCTTGTTCGCCATGCCGATGTGCTGTTCGGAGACGTCGGCCTCGGTGCAGTGGGTGGCCACGCGGATGGTCGACACGCCGCAGTCCACCGCCATCTTCAGGTGATCGACCGTGCCGATGCCCGGCAGCAGCAGGGCCGAGACCCTGGCCTGCTTGAGTTTGGGGATCACCGCGCGCAGGTATTCCTCGTCGCTGTGCGCAGGAAAGCCGTAGTTGATCGAACGGCCGCCCAGACCGTCGCCGTGGGTGATCTCGATCAGCGGCATGCCGGCGGCATCCAGGCCGGTGGCGATGGCGACCATCTGCTCCAGGCTGATCTGGTGGCGCTTGGCATGCATGCCGTCGCGCAGGCTCATGTCGTGCAGGGTGACTTTCTTGCCGGTGAGATTCATGGTGCGAACTCCTTAGGCCAGCGCGGCGTCGCGACGGGGCAGTTGAAGGGTGCCGGCGGCGGCTTCCTCGGCGAACATCTCGGCGGTGCGCAGGCCCGCGGCGGTCATGATGTCCAGGTTGCCGGCGTACTTGGGCAGGTAGTCGCCCAGGCCCTCGACCTCCATGAAGATCGACACGCGGTTGCCGTCGAACACCGGGCCGTTCTTCAGCCGGTAGCCCGGCACGTACTGCTGCACTTCGGCGAGCATGGCGTGCACCGAGGCGGTGATGGCGTCGCGGTCCGGCTCGCTCTCGGTCAGGCAGTGGATGGTGTCGCGCATGATCAGAGGCGGTTCGGCCGGGTTGACCACGATGATGGCCTTGCCTTCCTTGGCCCCGCCGACCTTCTCGATGGCGCCGGCGGTGGTGCGGGTGAACTCGTCGATGTTCTTGCGGGTACCGGGACCGATGGACCGGGAGGACACCGTGGCGACGATTTCACCGTAAGCCACCGGCTGCACGCGGGACACGGCCGCCACCATGGGGATGGTGGCCTGGCCGCCGCAGGTGACCATGTTGACGTTCATTTCCAGCTTGCCGATGTGTTCCTTGAGGTTCACCGGCGGCACGCAGTACGGGCCGATGGCGGCCGGGGTGAGGTCGATCATCACCACGCCCAGCTCATTGAGCTTGCGGCTGTTCTCGGCATGGGCGTAGGCGGAGGTGGCGTCGAAGGCGATGCGGATGTCGTCTTCGATCACGTGCGGCAGCAGGCCGTCCACGCCATCAAAGGTGGTCTTGAGGCCCAGCTCGCGAGCGCGCTTCAAACCGTCGGAGTTGGGGTCGATGCCGACCATCCAGACCGGCTCGATCCACTCCGAACGCATCATTTTCATCACCAGATCGGTGCCGATGTTGCCTGGCCCGATGATTGCGGCTTTGAGTTTCTTGCTCATGGGTGAGTCCCCTGTTCTTGTTCTAATCAGGTGAAGCGCACGCTGGCGCTGCCGATGCCGCCGATCTCGACGCGCATGAAATCGCCGGCCTTGACTGGCTCCAGCGGCACCAGCGAGCCGGAGAGGATCACCTCGCCGGCCTTCAGGCCGATGCCGAACTGGCCGAGGGTGTTGGCCAGCCAGGCCACGCAGTTGACCGGCGAGCCCAGCGCGGCGGCGCCGGCGCCGGTGGAGAGCAGCTGGCCGTTCTTCTCGACCACCATGCCGCAGGTGACCAGATCGACCTGGCGCGGGGACACGGCCGTATCGCCAAGCACGAACAGGCCGCAGGAGGCGTTGTCCGCCACGGTGTCCTGGATCTTGATCTTCCAGTCCTGGATGCGCGAATCGACCACCTCGAAGCAGGGGATCACGCACTCGGTGGCGGCCAGCACGTCGGCGTTGGTCACGCCCGGGCCCATCAGGTCCTTCTTGAGGATGAAGGCGATCTCGCCCTCGGCGCGCGGCTGGATCAGCTTCTGGCTGATCGGCATGGCTTCGCCGCTGTTGTAGACCATCGCATCGGTGAGGTAGCCGAAGTCCGGCTGGTGCACGCCGAGCATGTTCTGCACGGCCTTGCTGGTGACGCCGATCTTCTTGCCGATCACCCGCTCGCCGGCCGCCAGGCGCCGTTCGAGCATGCGCAGGGAGATGTGGTAGGCGTCCTCGATGCTGATGTCGAAGCCGCGGCTGGTCAGCGGGGAGACGGTCTCGCGCTGGACCATCGCCTGGTAGAGCTCGTCGCCGAGCTGCTGGATCAGTTCTGGAGTCATGGGTGTGTTTCCTCGTGGGCCGCACGGTCCGCCTCGGCGAGGAAATCCTCGACCTGACGGGCGAAACGGCTGGCGTGTTCGATCTGGGTCCAGTGGCCGCAATGGCCGAAGACGTGCAGTTGTGCGTTGGGAATCCACTGCGCGAGGGTCAGCGAGGTTGCCAGCGGAATGATCCGATCCTCGCGGCCGTGGATGACCAGGGTCTGGTGGGGCAGGGCGCGGATGTCGGCCTCGCGGCTGGCCAGATCCTCGATGCCGTTCTGCCGCGGCGCGGGGAACATCGCGGCGAACGACTCCTGAAAGCCCGGGCGGATGCTGGCCTGGTAGCGCAGCTCGGCCAGCTCGTCGTTGACCAGGTTGCGGTCGTAGGCGAACAGGTCGAGCAGCCGGCGCATGTTGGCCAGCGACGGGGTGTAGCCCCAGGCCGCTTCCAGCCCTTCGGTGATCGGAAAGCTCACCCCGACGCTGCCCATCAGCACCAGCCGGCGCACCCGCTCGGGGTGGGCGATGGCCAAAGCCAGCGCCAGCGCGCCGCCGAACGAGTTGCCGACGATGTCGGCCTGTTCGACGCCTAAGGCATCGAGCACGCCGAGGGCATGCTCGACCCAGCGCTGTTGGCTGTAGCGGGCATCGGCCGGGCGCTCGCTGTAGCCGAAGCCGAGCATGTCCGGGGCGATCACCCGGCGCGTCTGCGCCAGCTGCGGGATGATTCCGCGCCAGTTGGCCCAGGCGGTGACGCCGGGGCCGGAGCCGTGGATCAGCAGCACCGGCGCGCCCTCGCCCCGCTCATGCAGGTTGGTGCGGTAGCCGGCGGCGAGGATCTGGCGGCCGATTTCCGGGCTGGTGGCGGGCTGGTTCATGGCGGCCTCAGAGCTTCACGCAGATGTTTTTCAGCTCGGTGTAGAACTCCAGCGAGTGCACCCCGCCTTCGCGCCCGATGCCCGACTGCTTGGCGCCGCCGAAGGCGGTGCGCAGGTCGCGCAAAAACCAGCTGTTGACCCAGACGATGCCGGCCTCGATCTGCCCGGCGACGCGGTGCGCGCGCGAGGTGTTCTCGGTCCAGATGGCCGAGGCCAGGCCGTAGGGCAGGCTGTTGGCCAGCTCGATGGCTTCGGCTTCGGTGTCGAACGGACGGATGTGGCAGCAGGGCCCGAAGATTTCCTCGGTGACCACCGCCGAGTTGTCCGGCAGGCCGGTCCAGATGGTCGGCTGTACCCAGGCGCCGCCGGCCAGGTGCGCCGGCATGTCCGGCACGCCGCCGCCGGTGACGACGGTGGCGCCTTCGTCGGCCGCCTTCTGGTAGTAGGAGAGGACCTTCTCGCGGTGCTTGTGGCTGACCAGCGGGCCGAAGTTGGCAGTCGGATCGTTGGGCTCGCCGATCACCAGCGCCTCGGCGCCGGCTTTGAGGCGGGCGACGAACTCGTCGAAGATCGGCCGCTCGACGTAGACCCGCTCGGTGCCCAGGCACACCTGGCCGCAGTTGGCGAAGGCCGAGCGCAGGGTACCCTCGATGGCCTTGTCCAGGTCGCAGTCGGCGAACACGATGCCGGCGTTCTTGCCGCCCAGCTCCAGCGACACCTGGCGCACGCCCTTGGCCGCGGCGCGCATGATCACCTCGCCGGTGCCGGTCTCGCCGGTGAAGGTGTAGGCGTCCACGTCCGGGTGGGCGGTGAGGAAGGCCCCGGCCGAGTCGCCGCCGAACCCGTGCACCACGTTGTACACGCCCGGCGGCACACCGGCTTCGTTCATCACCTCACCCAGCAGGGCGGTGGTGGTGGGGGTTTCCTCGGAGGGCTTGACCACCACGGTGTTGCCGCAGGCCAGCGCCGGGCCGACCTTCCAGGTCATCAGCAAGAGCGGCAGGTTCCACGGGCTGATCACGCCGATCACGCCCTTGGGCCGGCGTACCGAGTAGTTCAGCGCGCCGCTGCCGTCCGGGGTGGCCATCTCGAAGGCTTCGGTGGCGACGTTCTTGATCAGGTCGGCGAACACCTTGAAGTTGGCCGCGCCGCGCGGGATGTCGATGTGCGAGGCCAGCGACTTCGGCTTGCCGGTATCCAGGCACTCGGCCTCGAGGAACTCGTCGAAGCGCGCGGTGATGCCATCGGCGACGCGGTGCAGGATCTCGGTGCGCTCGGCCACGCTCATCTTGCCCCACGGGCCTTTCAGCGCGGCGCGCGCGGCCTTCACCGCGGCGTCCACCTCGGCCTGCCCGGCCTCGTGGACCTTGGCGATCACCTGGCCGTTGGCCGGGTTGACGTTGTCGAACAGCTTGCCGCTGGCGGAGCCGACGTACTGCCCGTTGATGAAATGCTTGATCTCTTTCATGTGCACGCTCGTGGTCTAGGCCGTTCGGGTCAGGTCAGCGCGGTGAGGAAGCGCTCGTTGAGCTGGCGGTCGTGGTAGAAGATCGCCTTGCCCAGCTGATCGGTGGTCCAGGTCACGGTGGGCTGGTCCGGGTAGTGGTAGTCGCCGCCGCAGAACACCTCGTTGCGGTTGCCGGACGGGTCGAAGAAGTAGATGGTCTTGCCGTGCGTCAGGCCGTGGCGGGTCGGGCCGATGTCCAGCGAGGTGTTGGTCATGGCGATCAGGTCGGCGGCGCGCAGCACGTCTTCCCAGGTGTCGAGGAAGAACGACACGTGGTGCAACTTGCCCTTCTCGGTGTGCTGGATGAACGCCACGTCGTGGGCCTTCATGCTCAGGGTGAGGAACTGGGCGATGCGGTTGCCCGCCGGGTCGAGTACCTGCTCGGCGAGGCTGAAGCCGAGCACCTCGGTAAACAGGCGCAGGGTTTCGGCCAGCTCGTCGCCGTAGAGCAGGCAGTGGTCCATGCGCGTGGCGCGCATGCCCTTGAGGCCGCGCGGCCAGGCTTCGGGGTTGGTTTCGGAGAGGCCCCACTTGCCGGTGACCTTCTTCTCGGCGTACAGCTCGAAGCGATGCCCGGACGGGCCCTGGAAGCGGATGCGCCGGCCGCAGTCCTTCAGCTCGCCGGCCGGGATGCTCTCCACCGCGCAGCCGAAGGCCACCAGGTCTTCGGTCAGCCGGCCGAGGGTGGCGTCGTCGATCACCTTGAAGGCGAGAAAGTCGAGGCCCGGCTCGTCGGCCTCGCGCAGCACCAGGGAGAACTTGTCGGTCTCGGTCCAGCCCTTGAGGTACACGCGACCCTTGTCGTCGCGGTCCATTTCGATCAGGCCGAGCAGGTCGACGTAGTGCTCGAGGGCCTTGGCCATGTCGAGCACGCGCAGCTGCACGTGGCCCGGACGCAGAACACCTTTTTTCATTTCGACACCTCTTGTCTTTGTTGTTGGGTCATGACTTGTGCAACGGGTGCCGGCGCCGGCTCGGTGGAGCGGGGCAGGCCGAGGAACTCGATGGCCAGGTCGCTGTGCGGAATCAGCCGGCAGGCCAGGGCCTGGCCCAGTTCGCGGGCCTGGGCGCTGATGTGGCGGGCGCTCATGCGCCCGCATTCATAGCGGCCGCTGTGGATCTGCACCCGGCACAGGCCGCAGCCGCCGCCGCGGCAGCCGACCTTCACGCAGCCGAGCTGGCCGGCCTCCATGGCCTGCAGCACGGTCTGGCCCTGCTCGCAGAAAAAGCTCGTGCCGCTGGCGGTCTCGGTGATGCGAAAGCGCTGGCTCATGGCGCACCTCAGATCTTCTTGAACAGGGCCGAGCGGGTGCCTTCGCCGGCGCCGTCGGCGGCGGTGAGAAAGCGCTCCATGAAGATGTCGCGTTCGAACAGCCGGCCCTGCATCAGGGTGGTGATGGCTGCGTCGATCATCGGCGGCGGGCCGCACAGGTAGGCCTTGTGCCCGCTGAAGCGGCCGCCGAAGTACTCCTTGGCCGCCTCGTGCACGTAGCCGCGAAAGCCCTGCCAGCCATCGCCGTCCTCGGCCTGGCTGAGCGCCGGCAGGTAGCGGAAGTTGGCGTGGCGGGCGGCGAGTTCTTCGAACAGCGCGCGGTTGTACAGCTCGGCCAGGGTGCGCGCGCCCTGGAACAGGGTGATCTGCCGCGTATCACCGCGCGAGAGCAGGTCGAGGATCATCGACTGCGGGCTGGAGAGGCCCGAGCCGCCGGCGATGAAGATCAGATCGCCGGCCTGCGAATCGCGCACGAAGAACTGGCCGTAGGGGCCGGACAGCGTGAGCGCATCGCCCACCTTGAGCTCGCGGTGGATGTAGCTGGTGGCGGCGCCGCCCTCGACCAGGCGCACGTGCAGCTCCACCTCGTCGGCGCGGCTCGGCGGGTTGGCCAGGGAGAAGGCGCGGCTGCCGTCGATGCCCGGCAGCTCGAGGTTGATGTACTGGCCGGCCTGGAAGGTCATCGGCCGGTCGAGTTTCAGGCGCAGGCCCTTGATGGTCGGCGACAGGTCGTCGAGGGCGATCACCGTGGCGGTGAAGTCTTCCACCGGGTAGCCGGCGAAGTCCGGGTCCACCTCGATGTCGGCCTCGATCACCACGTCGCTCTGCGGCAGCGCGCAGCAGGCCAACACCTTGCCTTCCTCGCGCTCCAGGTCCATCAGGGCGAAGGGCGAGGCGGCGCCGACGTCGACGTCGCCTTCGAGCACCTGCACCTTGCAGGTGGCGCAGGTGCCGTGGCCGCAGGCGAACGGCAGCCAGACGCCCTGGCGCAGCGCGGCCTGCAGGATGGTCTGGCCGTCCTCCACCTCGATCACATCGCCGGTCGGCTCGATGGTGACTTGATAGCTCATGGCAACCTCCTCAGCTGCAGCTGCCTTCAAGACCGTTCAGGCCGGGGGTGTCCAGGCGCAGCATGTCCTTGTGGCGCAGGCCCTGGGCCTCGAGGCTGGCGGCGAAATCGGGGCTGAAGGGCTCGTCGTTCAGGTACCAGGTCGCCTGGCGCAGGTCGGCCTTGGCACTGTCGGGGTGGGCGGCGATGGCCGGCTGGACGATCTGGTCGAGCAGCTCGGCGAAGCTCATCTGCGGCTTCACCAGCAGGGCGAACGGCGAGCAGAACATCAGGTGGCGGTCCCAGCCGAGGTACAGCAGGCGGTGGCCGTGGAAGTTTTCTTCGAGGTCGCGCGGGGTGAAGCGGTACGCGCCGATGGCTTTGATGGTCATGAGGTGTCCCTTTTGTTGTTGGAATCGGGACGAAGCGGCGGTCAAGCCGCTCCGTGGAGCGGCTGGGTCAGCTCGCTTTTTTCAGCGGCGCCAGGGGGGGCTCGCCCTTCCACAGCTGCCAGCGCTGGTGGTCCGGCGAGCCGAGGTACTCGAAGTTGTCCACGCCGAGCTCGATGTTGTAGTAGTCGCGCACCACCGACTCGACGTCGGCGCCGCCGCAGTTGCCCTGGTAGATCTGGTGCACCGGCAGCCAGGCCTGGACGTACTTTTCCGGCTCGTTCTTGAAGATGTCGCAGCAGCCGTCGGAGCAGAAGTGATAGCGCTCGCCCTCGTGCACGTGGCTGCGGTGGCTGATGCGCGTCGGGTCGCCCGGCTCGGTGAAGATGGTCGGGATCTGGCACACCTGGCACAGCTGCGGCAGGGTGGCGTTGTAGAAGCGCTGACCCTTCTGCTGCTGCTCGCGCCAGAAGGTGAAGCGGGCGCGGTAGTACTTGTCGAAGGTCTCCGGGTACTTGGCCGACAGCCAGTCCATCTCCTGGTCGGAGGGCATCCAGGTGTGGAAGTTGGTGGCCTGGCTGTACTGGTAGAAGGTCGCCCAGGCCTGGTGGCTGACGTGCTGCTTGCCCTCCATGCACTGCTCGACGTACTTGGGCGGACGGATGCCGTAGCGCTCCAGGTCCTTGAACAGCGCGCCGCCGGCCTGCTCGAAGTAGACCTCCCAGGCCTCGGCCCAGGACATCACCTTATTGGGCAGCATGTAGTCCATCATCATGCCGACCAGGCTGAGCAGGCGGTTGCCGCGCCAGAACCACTTGTCGATCCAGCCCTGCACGATCGGCACGTTGTCCTCGTGCTGCTCGAGCATGAACTTGATCACCTCCAGGCCCAGGGTCATGTGCCGCGCCTCGTCCGACTGCGCGGAGAAGCCGAAGGTGACGGTGGCCATGTCGCCGTTGTAGGCGGCGCCGGACATGAACGGCACGAACAACAGGTTGGTCAGCACGTACTCGAAGGAGAACGAGATCGCGGTGAGGAACTCGAACGGCCCGGCGCTGCGCGCGTCGTCGAAGAACGACTTGGGCACCGAGAGGAACCACACCCGGTCGTGCATGTGGCTGAAGTCGTGCAGGCCGTTGAAGTGCTTGTTGTAGTGGCTCATCGCGTGGATCTGCGTCTGCACGTGACGCAGCTCGTCGATCGCCTGCATCTGGCAGGCGACCCGCGCACCGGCGCCGCCGAAATGCCGGCCGACCCGGGCAAAGCCCTGGAACGCCTGGTACTCGCAGGGGCTGATGCCGGTGAGAAACAGCTTCAGCGCGTTGACATAGCGCGCATCGGAGATGCTCTGCTGGCCGTTGTTCTGGGCGAAGGCGTCGAGGATCGCGTAGAGCTTCTTCTCCTTCTCGGCCTGGTACTTCCAGTAGGCGTCCATGGTCAGGCGGAAGGGGTCCTCCCACTTGTCCCAGTCGGTGATCTTGATGCCCTCGAAGTGCTCGAACGGGAAGATGTCTTCCTTCTTCTGGTAGCTCGGCTCCCAGTCGAGGTCGCGGGTCAGGTAGCGGTACTTGTCCTTCAGGCCGAGCTTCTTCTTGTTGTCAGTCATCACGCAGGCTCCGAAATCAGTTCTTCCACTCGAGGACGAAACGGTCGTCGTCCTCGTCGACGTTGCCGCCGAGGGTGATCACGTCCAGGTGCATCTCCTGGATGTCCCAGGGGCGGCCGAATTTCTCTTCCATGGTGTCGCGGCGAATCTCCAGGCGGCCTTCGGCCTCGATGCGGATCATCGCCGGCTGGTGCTGCACCACCGCGTGGGGGTTGTCCTGGGTGATGCCGTCCACCAGGTAGCGGGCGTTGTCGTTGTCTTGCAGGGCGATATAGACGAGGGACATGACAGCGCTCCTTACTGGTTGAACAGGCCGAGCTTGGCCAGGCGGGTGGCGAAGTCCTTTTGCACCGCGGTCAGCGCGGCCTGACCCGGGCCCTTCTCGGCCAGCGGGGCGAGCGCCTCGACCACGCGGCCGCGCCAGTGGTCGATCCAGGCTTCGATTTGCGCGCGGTTCTCCGGGCTTTCGGCGGCCACGGTCTTGACCATGGCGTCCACCCAGCGCGAGGACTCGGCGAACCAGACGCGCATGAATTCGGTGAGCATGCCGACGTCGCCGGCGCCCTCGGCCGAGAGGGTTTCGTCGAACTTCTGGTACAGCAGCGGGTACAGCAGGCCGTCGAGCACCAGGTTCTGCAGCAGCGACAGCTCGAACCAGTCCTTGACCACCAGGCTGTCCTCCACCAGGCGGCGCAGCGGCTGCCACTCGGCGGCGTGCAGCCACTGCTGCTTGGCCTGATCCAGCGCCGCGCCGGTGCTGCCGTCGAGCATCAGGCCGATGCGCGAGAGGTACTGGGCGACGCCCAGGCGGTCCATGGCGTGGTAGATGTGGGCCTGGGTGATGGTGGTGGCCCAGCAGTCGGCGGAGATGCCGCTGTTGCTCATGTTGGCCGCCAGTTCGGCGTGGCGCAGCGGCACCAGCAGCTCGATCAGGCGCTGGCGCTGGGCCTCGGGCAGGCGCGCCAGCAGGTCGCGCTTTTCGCAGAAGGCGTAGTCGTGCTCGGCGGTTTCCTGCATGCGGGCGCGGGCCTGCACGTAGGTGCCGTAGTAGTACTGGCGCGGGTCGGAAACGGCGTACCAGTCCTGCATGCGCAGGCAGGTGCGGGTCGGATCGTTGAGCTGTTTGTCCGACTGCCACAGCGGGCGATAGTGGAAGTTGATCTTCGCCTCGATGTCGTAGCTGGCCTCCTGATAACGGGTGGCCGGCTTGTCGCCGAAGCGTCGCCGGGTATGGCTGAAGGTCTGGCGGATCGGCTCCGCCGTATTGGTTTTGATCTCTATGCTCATGTCACCGTACCGTCTTGTTTTTGTGTGTCCGGTTGCCAGGCAGGGGGCTGTCAGTGGTCGGTCGGTATTCGCCGTCCGGCCTTGCCGAAGCGCCACTTGACCATGTCCTCGTCCACCGCCGCGGCCATCGCCTCGTCCATCAACTCCACCCTGTTGTGCCGGCAGAACTGGGCGAACGCCTCGCGGGGCAGTACCAGCTCGACGAAGAGGTCCGGGTAGCCGATGGCGAAATCGAACTCGATGAACTCGGCGTCCGGCGCACTGCGCAGGCGGACGTAGCGCTTGAGCTGGTCGAAGGGGATGTTCGCGTCGGTCATGGCGGCCTCTGGGGTTGCACTGCTGGCGCCAAGCGATGGAGCAACGGCTATGCCAAGGCCGCCGAATGGCTCGGGCATCGCGTGTTAAGTGACTGTTTGCGAAAGGAAATTTAGCTGTCGGTGGGGCAGCGAACGGTCGCCGCGGGCGCGCGGCGCGGGGCCCGTCGCGGATAGGCGAATTGATCATTTGCTCAAATCGGCGCTAGGGTCTTGCTCAAATGCTCAGGCGGGCGAGCCGGCCTCCGCGCCGAGGGCATCTACTACCAAGGTGTTAATCATTTGGTAGAACCGGAACCCGCTCACGCTCTTCCCTGTCGGACCAGGCGGCTTTACAGTCGCGGCAGGAGCATTAACGGACGCCTGCCGCCCAGGGAGCCGGAACCCCATACAAGAACAACAGGGGACGCCTGATGGCCATCACGTACAAACCGCAGCTGCGCTATTCCGATTTCCACGATCTGAGCAACCAGATCCGCTTCCAGAGCACCGAAGGCAAGATCTGGCTCGGCGAGCAGCGCATGCTGCTGATGCAGGTGTCGGCGCTGGCCAACTTCCGCCGCGAGCTGATCGAGCTGCTCGGCATCGAGCGCGCCAAGGGCTTCTTCCTGCGCATGGGCTACCAGTCCGGCCTCAAGGACGCCGAGCTGGCGCGCAAGCTGCGCCCCGACTCCTCCGAACTGGACATCTTCCTTGCCGGCCCGCAGCTGCATTCGCTCAAGGGGCTGGTCAAGGCGCGGCCGATCGAAGTCGATATCGACATCGAAAGCGGGCGCTTCCACGTCGAGGTGGAGTGGATCGACTCGTTCGAAGTGGAAATCTGCCAGAGCGAGCTGGGCCTGATGGACCAGCCGGTGTGCTGGACCCTGCTCGGCTACGCCTGCAGCTACAGCTCGGCGTTCATGGGCCGCGAGGTGATCTTCAAGGAAGTCACCTGCCGCGGGCGCGGCGACGACCGCTGCCGGATCGTCGGCAAGCTGGCCGAGGAGTGGGGCGATACCGCCGACTTCAAGGCCTATTTCAAGAGCGACCCGGTGATCGAGGAGCTTTACGAGCTGCAGTCGCAGGTGGCCAACCTGCGCAGCCGGTTGGAGCGCCAGGACGGCCAGTACTACGGCATCGGCCTGTCGCCGGCCTACCAGCGCATCTGCAAGACCATCGACAAGGCCGCGCGCGGCCGCGTGTCGGTGTTGATTCAGGGCGAGACCGGGGTGGGCAAGGAGGTCATCGCGCGCAGCGTGCACCTGCGCAGCGAGCGCGCCGAGCAGCCGTTCGTGGCGGTCAACTGCGCGGCGATCCCGCCGGATCTGATCGAGGCCGAACTGTTCGGCGTGGACAAGGGAGCCTACACCGGCGCCACCCAGTCGCGGATCGGGCGCTTCGAGCGGGCCAACGGCGGCACCATCTTCCTCGACGAGGTGGTGGAGCTGACCCCGCGCGCCCAGGCCACCCTGCTGCGGGTACTGCAGGAAGGCGAGCTGGAGCGCGTCGGCGGCGAGCACACCCGGCAGATCGACGTGCGCGTGATCGCCGCCACCAACGAGGACCTGGCCGAGGCGGTCAAGGCCGGCAAATTCCGCGCCGACCTGTTCTACCGGCTCAACGTGTTCCCGGTACAGATCCCGCCGCTGCGCGAGCGCAGCGAGGACATCCCGCTGCTGGCCGAGCATTTCCTGCGCAAGTTCCACAGCGAGTACGGCAAGAAGACCCTGGGCCTGTCCGACCGCGCGCTGGAGGCCTGCATGCACTACCACTGGCCGGGCAACATCCGCGAGCTGGAAAACGTCATGGAGCGCGGGGTGATCCTCACCGAAAGCAACGAGAGCATCAGCGTCGAGGCGCTGTTCCCGGGGCTGGTGGTCGACCATGGCGGCGGCGACGGGCTGTCCAGCGCCGGCGAGCTGATCCATCGGGACGAGCACGAGCCGCGCGGCTGGCTCGACCAGGTGTTCGCCAGCGGCGTCAGCCTCGACGAGGTGGAGGCCTCGCTGATGCGCGAGGCCATGCGCCGGGCGCAGAACAACATCTCCGGCGCCGCGCGCCTGCTCGGGCTGACCCGCCCGGCGCTGGCCTACCGGCTGAAGAAGATCGGCTACGACGAACCGGGCGCCTGAGCGCGTTCGGCACCGACTCAAAAAAGGCGCCGCTCCGGCCAGGGGCGGCGCCTTTTTTCATGCCCGCGGCGCGGGTTTGATCAATTGAGCGAACGCCTTGGGCGATTTGATGATTTGCTCAACTGCCCGGCCCCGGTGGCCTGCCCGCGACGCCCCCGGCGCGCCCGCCTTCTGAAATAAAGCCCTTTTCTCTCAATGGTTTAAGCGCGTTCTGCGGCCCTGTCGCAGGCGTGGCACAGGCATTGCTAAACACCTGCCAGCCGCTTTTTAAACAAAAACAAGATAGTGGTGGTGATCCGTGATGCTTCATTTCCTTGCGTCAGTGCCTCGCCGTGCCGGCGCCGACATGCCCGCTTCGCGTTGTCCCCTTCTGTTGCTCCTGCCGCTGGCGCTGACCGGCTGCGAGGCCGCGCTCGATCTCTCCGCGGTGGAGCGCCAGCACCAGCAACCCACCCAGCGCACCGACTTCTACCAGGCCATGGCCGCCACCGAGCGCCTGCTGCTGATCGCCGGCAACGACGGCGTGCTGCTGGCCAGCCGTGACCAGGGCGCCAGCTGGCAGCGCCAGAGCCTGGCGCGCGGCGCGGCGATCATCGATCTGGATGCCTGCCCGGACGGCAGCGTCATCGCCCTGGGCTTCGACGGCCAGCTGTGGCACGGCGATGCCGAGGGCGCCCACTGGCGCGCGCACAAGTTGCCCACCGGCGAGCAGATGATGACCGCCGCCTGCGCGCCGGACGGCAGCTGGTGGGCGGCCGGGGCCTACAGCACCGTGCTCGCCAGCGCCGATCAGGGCGGGGCCTGGGAGGAAACCAGCCTCGAAGAAGACGCCATGCTCACCGGCCTGCAGTTTCTCGATGAGCGCCGCGCGGTGCTCACCGGCGAATTCGGCCTGGTGTTCACCAGCGAGGACGGCGGCGCCAGCTGGAACCCGGCCGGCGCGCTGCCCGACGAGTTCTACCCGCACGCGGCGCACTTTCGCAGCCTCGAGGAAGGCTGGGTCGGCGGGCTGAACGGCTTCATCTACTACACCGCCGACGGCGGCGACAGCTGGGAACGCCAGGAGACCCCGAGCAGCGCGCCGATCTTCAACTTCGTCGAGAACGCCGCCGGGCTGTTCGCGGTGGGCGACCACAGCCGCGTGCTGCGCCTGTCCGGCGAGCGCTGGGAGGCGCTGCCGACCCCGGATGCCCCGGTCTACCTGCGCGCCGCCGCGCTGGCCGGCGAGCGGCTGATCGCCGCCGGCGGGCGCGGCCAGCTGCTCGCCCTCGATGCCCGCCCGGCCACCGCCGACGCCCAACCCCAGTGAGGCCCTGAGCATGTCCATGCACCACTTCACGCATGTCTTTTTCGTGGCCAAGGTCTGGCTGTTCCGTCATCCGCGCACGGTGCTGGCGCTGATCGCCGCGCTGACCGTGCTGTTCGCCCTGCGCATTCCGGCGCTGAAGGTCTACACCGACTTCGCCGACCTGCTGCCGCAGGAGCACCCCTACATCCAGCTGCACAACAGCATCAAGGACACCTTCGGCGGGGCCAACGTGCTGGCGGTGGCGGTGGCGTTCGAGGAGGGCGACCTGTTCTCCAACGACAACCTGGCGCTGATCGATCGCGTCACCCAGGCGGTGGACAGCCTGCCGGGGGTCAACCACAACCTGGTCAGCAGCCTGACCCACCGCAACTCGCGCAAGATCTGGCTCACCGAGGTCGGCTCGATCAACTCCGAGCCTTACTACCAGAGCGAATTCGGTCCGATGACAGGCGAGCAGCTCGCGGCGATGAAGGCCGACGTGCTGGCCAACCCGCGGGTCTACGGGCCCCTGGTGTCGCCGGATCTGAAGGTGGCGCTGGTCAAGGCGCAGCTGATCGAGGGCCAGCTCGACTACGAGGCCACCTTCGCCCAGCTGCAGGCGCTGCGGCAGGCCGAGGCGCGCGCCGGGGTGAAGATCTACGCCACCGGCCAGCCGGTGCTGGTCGGCTGGGCCTACACCTACATGGAGCAGATCCTGCAGATCTTCCTCTGCACGGTGCTGGCGATGCTGGCGCTGTTGATCTTCCACTTCCGCAAGGCCTACGGCGTGCTGATCCCGCTGGGCGGGGTGATGATCTCGACCATCTGGGGCCTGGGGATCATCAGCATCCTGGGCTACAACCTCGACCCGCTGGGCCTGGTGATTCCGTTTCTGATCGCCGCGCGGGCGATGAGCCACGGCGTGCAGCTGGTGGAGCGCTACTACGCCGAGGTGAAGATCCTCGGCAACGGCCCGGACGCCGCCCGCGCCACCTTCGACAGCCTGTTCCGCCCCGGCACCCTGGGCATCGCCTCGGACGCCATCGGCCTGTCGCTGATCGCCATCGGCTCGATCGCGCTGAACACCAAGCTCGGCATCTACGCCTCGCTGTGGGCGACCACGGTGATCTTCTCGGTGCTGATCGGCGTGCCGCTGCTGCTGTCGATCCTGCCGACGCCGAAGAACCCGGAAATCAAGGAAACCTTCCTGCGCCACATCGGCGGCACCTGCGCCGCCACCGTGGCTAGGCCGGGCGCGGCCGGGCGGCTGCTGCTCGCCGCCGCCGCGGCCATCGTGGTCGGCCTGTGGATGGCCTCGCGGGTGACCATCGGCGACTCCGAGCCCGGTTCGCCGATCCTCTACCCCGAGCACGACTACAACGTCTCGTCCAAGGCGATCAACGAGCGCTTCCCCGGCTCCGAGGAGCTGTACATCGTCGCCGAGCACGCCGAAAAGGGCGGGATCAAGCGCCCCGAGGTACTCAAGGCGCTGCAGTCGCTGCAGGCGCACATGCTGGCCGATCCGTCGGTGGGCGGCGCCAAGGGCCTGCCGGACCTGATCAAGCAGGTCAACCGGCTGATGCACAACGACGATCCGCGCTGGTTCCAGATCCCGCATGACGCCGATTACGTCGGCGGGCTGATGTTCACCTACATGGCCTCCAGCCCGATTCCCGGCGCGCTGGACGAGTTCAACGACACCGACGACCGCATCGCCAACCTGGTTTTCTACTACAAGGACCGCCAGGGCGAGACCATCCGCCGCGCCATGCACATGGCCAAGCAGTGGATCGCCGAGCACGGCGAGGACGTGCCGGGCCTGACCATCCGCCTGGCCGGCGGCACCCTGGGCGTGGCCGCGGCGATGAATGAGTCGGCCTTCGAAACCAACCTGATCGTGCTGCCGTTGGTGTTTTTGCTGATCTTCATCTTCGTGATGGTCTTCTACGGCAGCTGGCACGCCGGGCTGATGATGCTGATGGCGATGCTGTTCGCCACCGTGCTGACCTACGCCTACATGGGCCTGTCGGGGATGAGCATCGACATCAACACGGTGCCGGTGATCGCGGTGGGCATCGGCGTCGGCATCGACTACTCGATCTACATGATGGATCGCATCCGCGAGGAGATGGTGAAAAGCGGCAGCCTGCCGACCGCGGTGCACCGCGCCATCGCCACCACCGGCATGGCCATCAGCTTCACCGCGGTGACCCTGATGGCCGGCATCGTGATGTGGGTGATCCTCTCCGACCTGCGCTTTCAGTCCGATGCCGCGATGCTGCTGTGCGTGATGATCGTGATCAACGGCGGCGCCGCCATGCTGCTGGTGCCCTCCTGGGTGCTGGTGTTCAAGCCGCGCTTCATCACCGCTGCCTACTCGGACGAGGACGGCATCATCCACGCCGACCAGGTTCCCGCCACCGAGCACACCCAATCCCTGCCAGCGTCTTCCTCCGAGGACGAGGGCGGGCTGCCGCAAGGAGCCGCGCGCTGGGCGTAGCCCCGCGCACGGCCTGTCCCTGACCAAGAGGAACTGTCATGCAGAGAACAAGAAGAAAACAGCTGCACACACTGGGGCTGACGCTGGTCGGCGGCGCGCTGGGGCTGAGCCCCCTCGGCGCGGCGCTGGCCGAGGAGGAGACACGCATCACCGGCTTCTACGAGAACGCCACCTACGTGCGCGACTCGGCGGGGCTGTCGAAGTTTCGCAACACCGTGCAGGTCAATGCCGACCGGGCGCTGGACGATCGGGGGCTGTTTCGCAACATCAAGTTCCACGGCACCTTCCGCGGCACCTATGACGGCGTCTACGACCTCAACTCCAGCGAGTATGGGAGTGGCGCGGGCGGCTCGATCATGCTCGAGGACACCGGCGCGCTGAACCCCGCCGGCGCGGTGCCGCACGGCGGCGGCCTGCAACTGCCCAACACCTTCGACCCGGCGCGCAACCCCAACGAGGGCATGATCGTGCTCGGCGAAAACCTGCACAAAACCCGCGGCGGGGTGGGTTTCGGCGTGCCGGTGCGGCCCTGCGACAAGGACAGCCGCGGCTGTATCGACGACTACCTCGACTACAGCAGCAACGACCTGCGCTTCCCCGAGTTCAACGAGCGGCTGGACTTCATCCGCGAGCTGTACATGGACTTCGACCATGACCTGCCCAACGGCGACATCGTCAGCTGGCGGGTCGGCAAGCAGCAGGTGATCTGGGGCCGCACCGACCTGTTCCGCGTGCTCGACGTGATCAACCCGGTCGACTTCTCGCGCAACAACATCTACGACGAGCTGGAAGACATCCGCATCCCGATGTGGATCGCCAAGGCCGACTGGCGGATGGGCGCCGGCGAGGTGTTCGACGACCTCAACCTGTCGTTCGTCTGGAACTTCGACAAGTTCCGCCCGCACAACCTTGGCCAGTGCGGCACACCCAACTCGATCCTCGACGCGGCGTGCTTCTTCCGCGGCATGAACAACCTGTGGGAGAACGGCGGCACGGTGGCCAACTTCGCCTTCGGCGACACCGCCACCGACTTCGGCCCGGGCCAGATCGGCATCCGCAAGGCGCACATGCCGTCCTGGAGCCTGTCCAACAGCCAGTTCGGCGTGAAGCTCGAAGGCGTCTACGGCGACATCGGCTTTAGCCTCAACGCGCTGACCTATCGCTCGCAGCTGCCCTCGCTGCGTGGCGGCATCCCCGCGCAGAACGGTTTCACCGGGGAAACCGCGGTGTGGCCGTACCTGATCGCCTTCGACATCCACTTCCCACGGGTGAACCTGATCGGCGGCTCGCTGGACTACTACTCCCAGGGCCTGGACACCGTGTTCCGCTTCGAGGTGGCGCACACCGAGGGCGAGGAGTTCGCCAACACCCTGGAGTCGCGGCTGTTCTCCGAGTCGAACGTCACCCGCTACGTGATCGGCGCGGACAAGAACATCTTCATCCCCTGGCTCAACCAGAACCGCGCCTTCCTGTTCTCCGGCCAGCTGTTCGGCCAGCACATCCACGAGCACGAGGTGGAGCGGCGTGCGCTGGGCAAGGTGGGCATGCCCGACTGGGAGCAGAACTGGATCGCCACCCTGCTGATCAAGGGCTGGTGGATGAACGACCGTCTGAGCCCGCAGCTGCTCGCCGCGCATGACTTCCGCGCCCAGGCCACCGCCGTGGCGCCGAGTGTGGAGTACCTGTTCAGCGACAACCTGCGCGTCATCGCCGGCGCCAACATCAAGGTCGGTCGCGGTGCTCGCGAGTTCGACGACTGCCGTAGCTGCAATCCCTGGCATCCCCAAACCAGCGCAGGCCAGCCGGCCGGCTACAACCTCGGCCTCGGTGGATACGAGCCCCTCGGTCGTTTCCGCGCCGGCCCCATCGGCATGGCGCAGAAGGAAGACGAGCTGCAGCTGACTCTGCGTTACAGCTTCTGATCACAAAAAAGGAACGGAAAACATGCATAAGAAGAACATCTTCCGCCTGACCACCCTGGCCCTGGCGTTGGCCGCCGGGCAGGCCATGGCCATCGACGAGTCGGTGATCAAGAACTCGTTCTACCCCTACGCCAAGGAGAAGCCGAGCCATGCCGGGCTCTCTGCCGGCACCGTGATCAACAAGGCCAACGTGGCGCAGTTCAAGGACATCATCGACCCGGCCTTCTACAGCTTCATCGAAAAGGGCTGGGTGGAACTGAAGGTGGGCGAAACCACCTCCTTCGATCTGCACCCCAACTACGTGAAGGCCACCCAGGACGGTGCCGATCAGGTCAAGCTGGGCGCCAAGCCCGGCGAGATCAGCGGCTGGGTGGCCGGCCGGCCGTTCCCGCAGGAGCCGGACGCCAATGATCCGCGCGCCGGCGAGAAGCTCGCCTGGAACTACAAGTACGGCTACAACTGGGGCGACAGCGCGGCGATCTACCCGTTCTACTGGAAGTACCGCGACATGAACTCGGGCAAGGTGGAGCGCACCATCAAGTTCAACTTCCACTTCCTCAACTTCACCGGGCGGGTCAACCAGGAGCCCAAGCCGGCGATCACCCCCAACCCCTCGGAGCTGTTTCGCGGCATCTACGTCAACGTGCTGGAGCCGCACGATGTGCGCAACACCCAGCTGTTGATCCACCGCGCGCAGGATGACTTAAAGCGCGACAACTCCTGGCTGTACCTGGGCTTCCAGCGCCGCGTGCGCCGCCTGGCCACCGGCCAGGTGACCGACGCCTTCCTCGGCTCGGACCTGATGATCGAGGACTTCGAGGGCTACAACGGGCGCATCTCCGACATGAAGTGGACCTACAAGGGCACCCGTTTCATGCTGATGCCGTTCTACAACCACAACGCGCTGACCCTGGACAACGACACCCACAAGGACAGCGACGGCTACAAGGTGGTGGCGTTCGGCGGCCAGGGCGGCTGCTTCCCGGACATCACCTGGCAGCTGCGCAAGGTCTACGAAGTGGAGTCGGTGCCGGTGGACGGCAGCCACCCGCTGTCCAAGCGCGTGCACTACATGGACGCGCAGACCTTCACCGTGCCGCGCACCGTGTCGTACGACCGCAAGGGCGCGATGTGGAAGACCTTCACCATCGGCCAGGCCCACCCGGACCACCACCTGCCGGTGAACAAGGGCTCGGGCGTGTCCATCGACGACAGCTTCAGCATGGTCGATGTGCAAGCCATGCACTGCACAACCGGGCAATTCAAGGGTATTGTCGATCCCAAGCTCAGTCCGCCGGAGATGTTCAGCGTGCAGCACATGCGCGCGACCGGTAACTGAGTTCTCCGCCTTACCGCCCGGCTTGCCGGGCGGTTTCTTTTTTTCGGCGCCGGCGCCTGCCCCGGGAACGCCGCGCATCTGCCACACTCCCAGCGCAAAGCCCGAACCTGAAGGACGCCGATGTTCGACCTGCGCTCTCCGCTCGGCCGCATGAAGGCCATTGCCCTGTTGCTGCTGCTCGCCGCCGCGGCGCTCTACGTGCTCGGCGTTGCCCTGCTGCCGCGCCACCCAGGCTTCGGTTATCTGGTGGCCTTTGCCGAGGCGGCGATGATCGGCGCGATCGCCGACTGGTTCGCCGTCACTGCGCTGTTTCGCCATCCGCTCGGTTTGCCCATTCCGCACACCGCGATCATCCCGCGCAACAAGGCGCGCATCGGGGCGAATCTCGCCGAGTTCATCTGCACCCACTTTCTCTCCACCGAACAGGTGCTGGCCAAGGTCCGCGAGTTCGACGCCGCCGGGCGCCTGGCGGTGTGGCTGGCGCGGCCGGAACGGGCGCAGTGGCTCAGCCGCCAGTCGGTGGCGGTGGCCGGGCATCTGGTCGGCGCGTTGCGCGACGAGCGCGCCAGCGCGTTCATCCAGCGCAGTGCGATGAAGCGCCTGCACCAGCTCGACCTGGCGCCGCTGGCCGGCCAGGCGCTGGACCTGCTCACCGCCGAGCGCCGTCACCAGGCGGTGCTGGATGCGCTGCTGGCGCAGTTCGACCGCCTGTTGCAGAGCGAGCAGACCCAGCAGCGCATCGCCGCGGTGCTCACCGACGAGCTGGGCAAGCTGCTGCGTATCCGCAAGCTCGGCGAGATGGCCGGCGACTGGTCCACCGAGCGGCTGGTGCAGCGCCTCTCCGAGGTGCTCGGCGAGATCAGCCGCGACCCCGAGCACCCGCTGCGCCATCGCTTCGACGACTACCTCGCGCAGACCATCGCGCGGCTGAAAGACGACCCGGCGTTCGCCGCCAAGGCCATCGAACTGCGCGAACAGCTGCTGGCCAGCCCCGCGCTGACCGAGTACCTCGCCGGGCTGTGGGACGATCTGGTGGACTGGCTGCAGGCGGATCTGGCCAGGGACGATTCGACCATCGCCAAGCGCATCGCCGGTCTGGCGCTGCGCCTGGGCGAGGCGCTGGCGGCCGATGCGCCGATGCGCAGCTGGCTCAACGAGCAGCTGCTGGCCGCCGCGCCGCCGTTGATCGAGCGCTACCGCGACGACATCGGCCGCTACATCGCCGGCCGGGTCGAGGCGTGGAACACCGACGAGCTGGTCGGGCAGATCGAAACCAACATCGGCAAGGACCTGCAGTACATCCGCGTCAACGGCACCCTGGTCGGCGGGCTGGTGGGGCTGCTGATCCACGGCCTGACCGAGCTGGCGCTCGGCTGGCCGGGACTGTGAGTCAGGCCGAGAAGCCCGCGCCTTCCGGGCGCACATAGAGCGTGCTGCCGCGGGTCAGCTCGGCGAGCACCGGGTGCTGGCGGCTGACTTCCGCCTCCAGCGGCTCGGCCACCCCCTCCAGACGCAGCGACAGGCGGGTCAGCGCGCCCAGCGGGCGGATGTTGCGCACCTCGGCGGCGACATGCTCGGGCACCGCCTGGCGCGACAGCGACACCTCGTGCGGGCGGAACAGGCGCGGCTCGCCGGCCACCTCCAGGCGGTTGGCGTCGCCGAGAAAGTGATAGACGAACGGGCTGGCCGGCGCCTCGTAGACCTCGGCCGGCGCGCCGACCTGCTCGATCACGCCCTTGTTCAGCACCACGATGCGGTCGGCCACCTCCATCGCTTCTTCCTGGTCGTGGGTGACGAACACGCTGGTCAGGTTCACCTCCTCGTGCAGCCGCGCCAGCCAGCGGCGCAGCTCCTTGCGCACCTTGGCGTCGAGCGCGCCGAACGGCTCGTCGAGCAGCAGCACCTTGGGCTGCACCGCCAGCGCGCGGGCCAGGGCGATGCGCTGGCGCTGGCCGCCGGAGAGCTGGTCGGGGTAGCGGTCGGCGATCCAGTCGAGCTGCACCAGGTTCAGCAGTTCGTGCACCTTGTCGGCGATCACCTGGTCGCTCGGCCGCTCGCGGCGCGGCTTCATGCGCAGGCCGAAGGCGACGTTGTCAAACACCGTCATGTGGCGGAACAGCGCGTAGTGCTGGAACACGAAGCCGACGTTGCGCTCGCGCACCTCCTGGCCGGAAACGTCCTCGCCGTGGAAGGCGATGCGCCCGGTGTCCGGCGCTTCCAGCCCGGCGATGATGCGCAAGAGGGTGGTCTTGCCGCAGCCGGACGGGCCGAGCAGGGCGACCAGCTCGCCGCTTTCGATGTGCAGGTTGATCTCGTTGAGCGCCTGGAAGTGGCCGAAGCGCTTGTTCACGTTGTGGATTTCAATGCTCATGGCGTTAGTCCTCGGCACTCTGGCGGCGGTTGATGCGCGATTCGCTCCACTGCTTGAGCAGCAGGATCAGCAGCGCCAGGGCCAGCAGCAGGCTGGCGACGCTGAAGGCGGCGACGTGGTTGTACTCGTTGTAGAGAATCTCGACGTGCAGCGGCAGGGTGTTGGTCAGCCCGCGGATGTGTCCGGAGACCACCGACACCGCGCCGAACTCGCCCATCGCCCGCGCGGTGCACAGCACCACGCCGTAGATCAGGCCCCAGCGGATGTTGGGCAGGGTCACGTGCCAGAACATCTGCCAGCCGCTGGCGCCGAGCAGGCGCGCCGCTTCCTCTTCCTGGGTGCCCTGCTCCTGCATCAGCGGGATCAGCTCGCGGGCGACGAAGGGCACGGTGACGAACAGGGTGGCCAGCACGATGCCCGGCACCGCGAAGATGATCTGGATGTCGCGCTCCATCAGCCACGGGCCGAACCAGCCCTGGGCGCCGAACAGCAGCACGTAGATCAGGCCGGCGATCACCGGCGACACCGAGAACGGCAGGTCGATCAGCGTCACCAACAGGCTCTTGCCGCGAAACTCGTACTTGCTCACGCACCAGGCGGCGGCCACGCCGAACACCAGGTTCAGCGGCACCGAGATGCCCACCGCGATCAGCGTGAGCTTCAGCGCGGCCAGCGCATCGGGCTCGAGGATGGCGGCAAAGAAGGTGCCGAAACCCTGCTTGAGCGCCTCGTTGATCACCACCAGCAAGGGCAGCAGCAGGAACAGGCCGAACACCAGCCAGGCGGCGCCGATCAGCAGCCAGCGGCCGGCAGGGTTGCCACGGCGGCGGGCGGCCACGGCCGGCGCGGCGAGGGTAGCAATAGTCATGGAAGGCTCCTCAGGCGCGCGCCAGACGGCGCTGCAACAGGTTGATGACCAGCAGCAGGGCGAACGAGACCAGCAGCATCAGCACGCCGATGGCGGTGGCACCGGCGTAGTCGTACTGGTCCAGCTTGACCATGATCAGAAGCGGCAGGATCTCGGTCTTGCCCGGCATGTTGCCGGCGATGAAGATCACCGAGCCGTACTCGCCCACGCCGCGGGCAAAGGCCAGGGCGAAGCCGGTCAGCCAGGCGGGCAGCAGCGCCGGCAGCAGCACGTGGCGGGCGACCTGCCAGGGCCGGGCGCCCAGGCAGGCGGCGGCTTCCTCCACCTCGCGCGGGATGTCGGCCAGCACCGGCTGGATCGTGCGCACCACGAAGGGCAGGGTGACGAAGGTCAGCGCCAGGGCGATGCCCAGCGGGGTGTAGGCGATCTTGAAGCCGAGCGCGGTGGCGAACTGGCCGATCAGCCCGGACGGCGCGTACAGCGCGGTCAGCGCGATGCCGGCCACCGCCGTGGGCAGGGCGAAGGGCAGGTCGATCATCGCTTCGATCACCTTGCGCCCGGGGAAGCGGTAGCGCACCAGCACCCAGGCCAGCAGGGTGCCGATCACCCCGTTGAGCAGGGCGGCGGCCAGCGCGGCGCCGAAGGAGAGCTTCAGCGCGGCGAGCACCCGCGGCGAGGTGATCACGGCGATGAACTGATCCCAGGTCAGCTCGGTGCTCTTGATGAATAGCGCACCCAGGGGAATCAGCACCAGCAGGCTGAGGTACACCAGGGTGTAGCCCAGCGTCAGCCCGAAGCCGGGTATGACGGGGGAAGTTTTACGGGACATGGTCTTGTTCAACCTTGTTTTGCGACAGCTGGAAAACTGAAGCGTCACGAGCGCAGCTCGTAGGGTGGAAAACTCGCAACGCGATTTTCCACGCGCATCGCAACCGCGCCTGTTGTGGGCAGGCGCGTGCCTCTAACGCGTGGATGGCGTCGGCCATCCACCCTACGAACTGAAGCGTCACGAGCGCAGCTCAGACAAGGCGAAGACCGGCGAGGGCCGCGGAGTTTACGGGCTGTAAATGAGCAGGCCCGAGCCGGTCTTCAACGCCGTATGAGCAAGCGCAGTAGCTTCAGTGGGCCTGGTAGATCTGGTCGAAGACCCCACCATCGTTGAAGAACTTCGGCTGCGCCTGTTTCCAGCCGCCGAACTCGCCGTCGATGGTGACCAGCTTCAGGTCGGGGAACTGCTTGGCGAATTCGGCCGCCACCGCCGCGTTGCGCGGCCGGTAGAAGTGCTTGGCGGCGATGCGCTGGCCTTCCTCGCTGTACAGATGGTTCAGGTAGGCCTCGGCCACCTGGCGGGTGCCTTTCCTGTCGACGTTCCTGTCCACCACCGCCACCGGCGGCTCGGCGAGGATCGACAGCGACGGGGCGATGATTTCCAGCTGGTCGCCGCCTTCTTCCTTGAGCGCCAGGAAGGCTTCGTTTTCCCAGGCCAGCAGCACGTCGCCGATCTTGTTGTTGACGAAGGTGATGGTCGAGCCGCGGGCGCCGGTATCCAGCACCGGTACCTGCTTGTAGAGCTTTTCGACGAACTCCTTGGCCTTTTCCTCGCTGCCGTACTGCTGCTGGGCGTAGGCCCAGGCGGCCAGGAAGTTCCAGCGCGCGCCACCGGAGGTCTTGGGGTTGGGGGTGATGACTTCCACGCCCGGCTTGATCAGGTCGTCCCAGTCCTGGATGCCCTTGGGGTTGCCCTTGCGCACCAGGAACACGATGGTCGAGGTGTACGGCGTACTGGCCTCGGGCAGGCGGCTCTGCCAATCCTGGGGGATCAGCTGGCCGATGCGATGCAGCTCGTCGATGTCGCCGGCCAGCGCCAGGGTCACCACGTCGGCGCGCAGGCCGTCGATCACCGCGCGGGCCTGCTTGCCCGAGCCGCCGTGGGATTGCTGGACCTTCACCGGCGCGTGCCCTTGGGCCTGCCAGTGCTTGTTGAAGGCGGCGTTGTATTCGCTGTACAGCTCACGGGTCGGATCGTAGGACACGTTGAGCAGGGTGGTTTCGGCCAGGGCGCTGGCGGAAATCAGCAGGGTGGCCAGGCCGGCCAGGGTACGTTGCTTGAAAAAAGACATATGCAGCTCCTTGCGCACGCCATCGGCATGCGGACGAATGGGGTTTGGGGGTATCGCGAGAAAGCTCTCAGCGCCGCATTCGCCAGCTACATCGGGCATACCGGTTGGGGTGCATGGCTAACCTTTCCTGTTGTGGTTTTCATGTACACCCTCCGGTGGTCCGGTCGGGGTGGTTGGGGTTCAGGCCTGCTTGCCGTTCGGGCCTTGCAGGCGGATCTTTTCCTTGCGTTCGATCTGCACGACCTGGCCGTTGTGCACGGTGATCTCCACCGAGCCAAAGCGCAGGTCGGCCAGCGCCGCCTGGATCTCGCGGAGGATGACGGCGTCATCCTGGCCGGCGAGGGTGCGGATATTCGCGCTCATGGCGATGCTCTCCTGGTTGCCGAAAGGCCCGGTACTGCCGTGCACCGGGCGCCGTGCCGACGCAGCGGTCGGCAGTGCGGCGAACTCTAGGGCTCGGTGCGTTATTTCGTAAAAGAATGTTTACGAATTTTCTTATAACCAAAAGCAAATTTTATTTGGAATAAGAAAATTCGTTTTTATTCTTTTTCACGGTGATCCGGGCGGTTCTAGACTGCCGGCCACTGACCCTTCAGAGGATCGCCGCCATGACTCGACCTGCCTTCGCTTCCCTCATCGTGCCCGGCTGGCAGGGCTCGCCGGACGATCACTGGCAGAGTCACTGGCAGCACTGTCTGCCGGGCGCGGCGCGGGTCGAGCAGCGTGACTGGCTGAACCCGCGGCGGGACGACTGGGTACAGGCACTGGACGAGGCGATCGGCGCCTGCCGTCAGCCCAGCGTGCTGATCGCCCACAGCCTGGGCTGCGTCACCGTGGCCCACTGGGCGGCGCAGGCGACGCCGGAGCGGCTGGCGCGGGTCAGGGGCGCGCTGCTGGTGGCGCCGGCGGATGTCGAGCGGCCCAATTGCCCGGCGCCGCTGCAGGATTTTGCGCCACTGCCGCGTCAGGCCCTGCCGTTCGCCAGCCTGCTGGTCGCCTCGGACAACGATCCAGCCGCCAGCCCGGCGCGCGCGCTGCAGATGGCGGCCGACTGGCAGGCCGAGCCGGTGCTGCTGGCCGGCGTCGGGCATATCAACGTGAAGTCCGGCCATCACCACTGGGAAGAGGGCTTCACCTGGCTGTATCGCCTGCACGCGCTGATCGAGGCGCGGACACGGCGCATTGCATAAGGATCTGTCATGCAACGACCCACCTCGATTCACCCGCGGCTGCTGGCCTTCGCCGACCACGAACGCAGCCCGCTGAGCATCCGCGCCCGCGCGCTGGTGTTCGTCGACCCGCGCTCGCGGCGCCTGCAGGCGGACATGGAACGCCTGGCGCCGGGGAGCCAGCCGCTGCTGATCGTCGGCGAGCCAGGCACCGGCAAAGAGCTGCTGGCGCGGCGCGTCCATCAGTCCAGCGAGCGGCCGGGGCTGTTCGTCGCGGTCAATTGCGGCGGCCTGAGCCGGGCGCACGGGGAGGCCGAACTGTTCGGCCATCCGCCCGGGCATCCGGCCACGGGGGCCGGCGGGCGCAGCGGCTGGCTGGGCTCGGCCAACGGCGGCACGCTGTATCTGGACGAGATCGCCGACCTGTCTCGACCGTTGCAGGCACGCCTGCTGGAGGTGCTGGAAACCCGCGAAGTGCGCCGGGCTACCAGCGAGCGCTCGCGTCCGGTGGATGTCCGCCTGGTCGCCGCCACCAGCATCGATCTGGCGCGGGCGGCGGCGGCCGGCACCTTCGACGCGCGGCTGTACCGCTATCTCGCCGAAGGGCAGCTCGACCTGCCGCCGCTGCGGCAGCGCCCGCGAGACATCCTGCCGCTGGCCGAGTACTTCCTTGGCGTGTACGCCGATCGCCTCGGCCTGGCGGTGCCGCAGATCGACGACAGCGCGCGCTGGCTGCTCGAGGCGCATGCCTGGCCGGGCAATACCCGCGAGCTGGAGAACGTGGTGCATTTCGCCCTGCTGATCGGCGCCGGTGAGCGGCTGCTCGCCGAGCACCTGCCGATCGCCGCGCAACCGCTGTCGCTGGATCAACTGGCCGGCCAGCTGGCGCGGCTCAGCGATGCGGAGATTGCACGGCTGGGCGAGTTGCTGCATGCCCGCAAAGCGGGCGCTATTGCGATTTAGTTATAAGAAAAGTTCCAAATATTCCTTTTGGTTCGGCTTAGCCGCCCCTAAAGTGAGCCAACACCGACAGCGGACCACCGCACCGGACCCCCTGACTGGGGCTCGAGGATCGAACGATCCGCTGTCGCGACCGCGCATGAGCTCCAGGACACAAGACCTACAGGAGTTTCGACCATGCGCAGTACCCCCTTGGCCGCCGCCATTGCCCTCGCGGCCCTTTCCCCTCTCGCCGGCGCCGCCGGTTTCTTCGAAGACAGCCAGGCCACCCTCGGCCTGCGCAACTTCTACATCAACGCCGACCAGCGCCACGGTGGTGGGGCGACCCAGGAGGAGTGGGGCCAGGGCTTCATCCTCAACTACAGCTCCGGCTACACCCAGGGCCCGGTGGGCGTCGGCGTCGACGCGCTGGGGCTGCTCGGCGTGAAGCTCGATTCCGGGCGCGGCCGTCACGGTAACCCGACCAGCGCCAACTACGGCGGCATCGTGTTCCCCACCGACGAGGACGGCCGCGCGGTGGACGAGTTCTCCCACCTGGGCCTGACCGGCAAGCTGCGTATTTCCAAGACCGAGGCGCGCCTGGGCACCCTGCAGCCGAAGCTGCCGGTGGTGACCTTCAACGACGGCCGCCTGCTGCCGCAGACCTTCGAGGGCGGGCAGATCACCTCCACCGAGATTGACCGGCTGACCCTGATCGCCGGCCAGCTCGAGCACGCCAAGGGCCGCAACTCCTCGGATTCGCGCGGGCTGTCGATTGGCGGGGCGAACAACGCGCAGACCGGCCAGTTCAGCAACCCGTTCCGCTATGCCGGCGCCGACTACCGCTTCACCGACGCGCTGACCGGGCAGTACTACTTCGGCAACCTGGAAGACTTCTACCAGCAGCACTTTCTCGGCCTGCTGCACGTCCAGCCGCTGCCGGTTGGCAGCCTGAAAACCGACCTGCGCCACTTCGACAGCCGCGCCGACGGCAAGAACGGCAACGTGGCCGGCCGCGCCGAGGGCTATCGCAGCAACGGTTACTGGGAGACCGGCGATCCGACGCGCGGCGAGGTGGATAACCGCACCTGGAGCGCGCTGCTGACCTGGAGCGTCGGTGGCCACGCACTGGGCGCCGGCTACCAGTCGGTCGAGGGGCCGAGCGCCTTCCCGTTCCTCAACCAGGGCGACGGTGCCACCGCTTACCTGATCACCGACCGCCAGATCGGCAAGTTCCTCAGCGCCGGCGAGCGCACCTGGCTGGCCGAGTACGCCTACGACTTCGCCAAGGCCGGTGTGCCGGGCCTCAAGGCCAGCGTCGCCTACCTCAAGGGCCAGGGCATCGACCGCGCCGCAGACGACGGCCGCGAGTGGGAGCGCGACCTGCGCCTCGATTACACCGTGCAGGGCGACGTGCTCAAGGGTCTCGGTTTTTCCTGGCGCAACGCCGTGTTTCGCAGCAATGCCGCCACCGATCTCGACGAAAACCGCCTGATCGTTTCCTACAGCCTGCCGCTGCTCTGAGCGGCCTTATCGGGGGTGACAGCGTGTGCAGAAGGCCCGCCGCTCGTCCGCCGAGCAGCGGGCCTTGGCGCTCACAGCGCGCCGAACACCTTCTTCGCCAGGCTGGTGGCGGCGGCGGCCGGGTCCTTGCGCAGGGTGGCTTCCTGCCGGGCGATGACCTGGAACAGGCCGTCCA
>JAUVZY010000025.1 GCA_030602315.1 Pseudomonadaceae bacterium
CGGCTCTCAGCCCTTGCCGCGGGTGCGGGTCTGGCCGTGCTCGGCGTTCTTTTCCAGGTACTGGATGATGATGCTGGCCACGTCCTGCCCCGTGGTCGTTTCGATGCCTTCCAGGCCGGGCGAGGAGTTGACCTCCATCACCAGCGGCCCGTGGTTGGAGCGCAGGATGTCTACCCCCGCGACGTTCAGGCCCATGACCTTGGCCGCGCGGATCGCGGTCATGCGTTCTTCCGGGGTGATCTTGATCAGGCTCGCGGTGCCGCCGCGGTGCAGGTTGGAGCGGAACTCGCCGGGCCTGGCCTGACGCTTCATTGCCGCGATCACCTTGTCACCGACCACGAAGCAGCGGATGTCGGCGCCGCCGGCTTCGTTGATGTATTCCTGCACCATGATGTCCTGCTTCAGGCCCATGAAGGCCTCGATCACCGACTCGGCGGCCTGCTGGGTCTCGCACAGCACCACGCCGATGCCCTGGGTGCCTTCGAGCACCTTGATCACCAGTGGAGCCCCGTTGACCATGCGGATCAGGTCGGGGATGTCGTCGGGCGAGTGGGCAAAGCCGGTCACCGGCAGGCCGATGCCACGGCGCGAGAGCAGTTGCAGCGAGCGCAGCTTGTCCCGCGAGCGACTGATCGCCACCGATTCGTTGAGCGGAAACACCCCCATCATCTCGAACTGGCGCAGCACGGCGCAGCCGTAGAAGGTCACCGAGGCGCCGATGCGCGGGATCACCGCGTCGAAGCCTTCCAGCGGCGCGCCGCGATAGTGGATCTGCGGCTTGTGGCTGGCGATGTTCATGTAGGCGCGCAGCGTGTTGATGACCACCATCTCGTGGCCCCGCTGCTCGCCGGCCTCGACCAGGCGACGAGTCGAATACAGCTGCGGATTGCGCGAAAGGATGGCGATTTTCATGCGGCACCGGGGGTGAGAATCTGCGGTTTGTCTTGGATGTAGGTGCGTGACGGATCGACCAGCCAGCGGCCGTCCACCAGGGCCTTGGAGCCGAGCAGCATGCGGTAGCGCATGGTCTTGCGGCAGGTCAGGGTGAATTCGACCGGCCAGGCGCGCGCGCCGAGGGCGAGTTCGGTGCGGATCACGTAGCGTGTCTGGGTCTGGCCGTTGGAGCTCTTGATGGTCTTGCGCGCGACCAGCGGTGCTTCGCAGCGGTGGCGGCGCTGCACCAGCGTGCCCAGGTGCGCGGTGAACCGCACCCAGCGTTCGCCATTGCGCTCGAATTCGCTGATATCGGAGGCGTGCAGCGCCGAGGTGGCGGCGCCGGTGTCGATCTTGGCGCGCAGGCCGACCACGCCGAGCTCCGGCAGGGCGACCCACTCGCGCAAACCGATCACGCTGTTGAGGTTGGGATTCATCGGAACCATCCGGCAGGGTTTGCGCCATTCTAGTTCGCCGGCCATGACAACGGCAGCGGGCTGCGCCACTCTTGTCACAACATCAAAGACAGTCAAAAGACGATGGCCGAGAAAGACGACGACAAGGTGCGACTGGACAAGTGGCTGTGGGCGGCGCGCTTCTACAAGACCCGCGCGCTGGCCAAGGAGGCCATCGACGGCGGCAAGGTGCACTGCCGCGGCGAGCGCTGCAAGCCGGGCAAGGAGCCGAAGGTGGGCGAGGAATATGTGATTCGCAGCGGATTCGACGAGCGCACGGTCATCGTCCGGGCGCTGT
Organism: Pseudomonadaceae bacterium; assembly: GCA_030602315.1. Taxonomy (GTDB): domain Bacteria; phylum Pseudomonadota; class Gammaproteobacteria; order Pseudomonadales; family Pseudomonadaceae; genus Azomonas. The sequence continues at coordinate 1,687 of JAUVZY010000025.1, forward strand.
CGGTGGTGCGCCGCGGCGCGCCCGAGGCGCAGCTGCTGTATGAGGAAACCCAGGACAGCCGGCAACGCCGCGAGGAAGCGGCGGCGCTGCGCAAGGCCGGTGCGTTGGGGCTGGCCACCGACGGGCGGCCGTCGAAGAAGCAGCGCCGCGATCTGCAGCGCTTTCGCAACGACCGGGCCTAGCCGGCTTTTTGCCCGGGGGGCGCTTTGCCCCTAGAATGCCGTCCTTTTTTGCAGACCATCCGAGGGCCAGGCCATGCTCGAAGCCGATTACAGTCAGCGCTTTCTCTTCGAAGACACCGACGTTCGCGGCGAATGGGTCGGTCTGGAGCGCAGCTACGCCGAGGTGCTGGCCAAGCATGCCTACCCCGAGCCGGTCGCGCAGCTGCTGGGCGAGATGCTCGCGGCGGCGGCGCTTCTGGTCGGCACGCTGAAGTTCGACGGCCTGCTGGTGCTGCAGGCCCGCTCGGCCGGCCCGGTGCCGCTGTTGATGATCGAGTGTTCCAGCGAGCGCGAGGTGCGCGGCATTGCCCGTTACGAGGCGGACAAGATTCCCGCCGGCGCCACGCTGGCCGACCTGATGCCCGAAGGAGTGCTGGCGATCACCGTCGATCCCACCGAGGGCAAGCGCTATCAGGGCATCGTCGCGCTGGAGGGCTACAGCCTCGCCGACTGCTTCTCGACCTACTTTGCCACCTCCGAGCAGTTGCCCACGCGCTTCTGGCTGGCCGCCGACGGGCGCCGCGCCAGTGGCGTGCTGCTGCAGCAGCTGCCGCCGGATCGAATCAAGGATGCCGAAGCCCGTCAGCAGGCCTGGGAACACCTGGTCACGCTCGCCGATACGCTGACCGCCGAGGAGTTGCTTGGGCTGGATACCGAAACGCTGCTGCACCGGCTCTACCACCAGGAGCAGGTGCGCCTGTTCGACCCGCGCCCGCTGCGCTTCAACTGCAGCTGCTCGCGCGAGCGTTCGGCCAATGCGCTGGTCAGCCTCGGGCGCCAGGATGCCGAGGCGCTGGTGGCCGAGCAGGGGGGAGAGGTGCACATCGATTGTCAGTTCTGCAACCAGCGTTATGGGTTCGATGCCGCCGACATCGCCCAGCTGTTTGCCGGTGGTGGCAGCGAGCAGCCCTCCGACTCCCGCCATTGAAGGGCGGGCGATGATAGCTGGCAGCTATGGCTGCGGAACCTTTTTGCTATCACGCGCTCAATACCCAGCGCCGCGCCTTTCTGGCATAATTTGGCGCTCTTTTTCGACCTGTGGCCGGAGCTGACGTTCCGCCCGACCTGCTTTGGAGGAATCGGCCCGGAGCCGATGGGGACTCTCAATGACGCAACCCGCTATCGCCGTGTACACCGACATCAGCACCGCTCAACTGATCGAAGAAGCCGTCCGGCGCGGTGAGGGTGAGCTGGCTGCCAATGGCTCCCTGGTCGTACAGACCGGCCATCGGACCGGTCGCTCCCCGGCAGATCGTTTCATCGTCGAGGAGCCGAGCACCCAGAACAAGATCGCCTGGGGCAAGATCAACCGCCCGTTCCCGGCCGACAAGTTCGATGCCCTTTGGGAACGCGTGGAAGGCTACATCGCGGAGCGTGACCATTTCGTGTCGCACGTGCACGTGGGTGCCGACCCCGAATACTACCTGCCGGTGAAGATGACCACCGAGACGGCCTGGCACAACCTGTTCGGCCGCTGCCTGTTCATCAACCCGGAGAAGTTCAACCCGGCCGGATTCGGCGAGTGGCGTATCCTCAACGCCCCGTTCTTCGTCTGCGATCCGGCGCGTGACGGCACCAACTCCGACGGTTGCGTCATCATCAATTTCGTCGACAAGAAGGTGCTGATCGCAGGCATGCGTTACGCCGGCGAGATGAAGAAGGCCATGTTCTCCGTGCAGAACTTCCTGCTGCCGGAAGCCGACGTGCTGCCGATGCACTGCGCCGCCAACGTCGGCGAAGAAGGCGACGTGACCCTGTTCTTCGGTCTGTCCGGCACCGGCAAGACCACCCTGTCCGCCGACGAGAGCCGTTACCTGATCGGCGACGACGAGCACGGCTGGGCCACTGGCAGCGTGTTCAACATCGAGGGCGGCTGTTACGCCAAGTGCATCGACCTGTCGGAAAAGAACGAGCCGGTGATCTGGAAGGCCATCCAGTTCGGCGCCGTGCTGGAGAACGTGGTGCTCGACGAGCGTTCGCGCCTGCCCGATTACGCCGATGCCAGCCTGACCCAGAACACCCGCGCCGCGTATCCGCTGGAGCTGGTGAAAAAGCGCGTCGAAGCCAACCGTGCCGGCGAGCCGAACGCGGTGATCTTCCTGACCTGCGACCTGACTGGCGTGTTGCCGCCGGTGTCGATCCTGAACAACGAGCAGGCCGCCTACCACTTCCTGTCCGGTTACACCGCCCTGGTCGGTTCCACCGAGATGGGTTCGGGCAGCGGCATCAAGTCCACCTTCTCCACCTGCTTCGGCGCGCCGTTCTTCCCGCGTCCGGCGGGTGAGTATGCCGAGCTGCTGATCAAGCGCATCAAGGCCTTCGGCTCCAAGGTGTACCTGGTCAACACCGGCTGGACCGGCGGCGGCTACGGTGTCGGCAAGCGCTTCAGCATCCCGACCACCCGCGCAGTGATCGCGGCGATCCAGAGCGGCGCGCTGATCGACACGCCGACCGAGCACCTGCCGATCATCAACCTGGATGTGCCCAAGAGCGTGCCGGGCGTCGATCCGCAGCTGCTCAACCCGCGCAACACCTGGGTCGATCAGTCCGCCTATGACGAAGCCGCTCGTGGCCTGGCCCGTCAGTTCATCGAGAACTTCCAGAAGTTCGAAGTCTCCGACGCGATCCGCCACGCCGGTCCGCAGCTCTGAGACAGCGACCTGCATGAACAAGAAGACCGCCGATTGGCGGTCTTCTTGTTTTGGGGGCCGGTGTTCGACGCGAAGGCTGCGCTCGCGTCGAACGCGGTCGACGGCCTAGCGATGGTGCTTGTGCCACTCTTCCTTGCGGTGGCCCAGCGCACGGCCCGGGTGGCCGCCATTGCTGCTGTAGCTCTTGCTGTAGCCATCGCGACGGTCGCCGCGATAGTCACGATCACGCCGGCGATCGTCATCATCGCCGCCGTAGGCATTGCCCAGCGCGCCGCCGGCAGCACCGCCGACCGCGGCACCCATTACGCCGCCGGTGCTGCCGCCGACCTGCTGGCCGATGACATTGCCACCGGCCGCTCCCAGGCCGCCGCCAATCGCCGCTTCGGTGCGGCTACGCTTGTCAGCGCCAATCGCGCTGCCTGCCGCGCCGCCTACGCCGGCACCAATTGTGGATCCAGTAGAGCCTCCCAACTGCTCTCCCACCACGCTACCCAGCGCGCCACCCAGTGCGCCGCCAACGGCGGTTTCGGTGGTCTTGCCGGCGAACGCGCTGGCGCTGACCGCCAGGCCGAGGGACAGCACGAGCATCGACGAATACTTCATGAACTTCGTTTCCTGTGAACGAGTGTGGTTAGGCGATCCGACCGGTGAGGGCCAGTCGCCGTCGCGCAGAATATATGTCTGAACGACGGGCGAACTCGTGTCGCGATCGACGGTCTGACAACGCTGGCCCTGCGAAAGTTCCGCTTCGCTTATTCCGTGGCCAGCGCCTGGTGTACATGGCGGATCAGTGTGTCGACGCTGAACGGTTTGCTGATCAGGTCCATGCCTGGTTCGAGAAAGCCGGCACTGGCGGCCTGCGCTGCATAGCCGGTCATAAACAGAACCGGCAGCGCCTCGCGCCGCTCGCGGGCGAGATCGGCGAGCTGGCGACCGTTCATGCCCGGCAGCCCGACATCGGTGATCAGCAGGTCGATGCGCTGCCCGGATTTGAGGTGTTCCAGGGCGGCGGCGCCGTCGGCCGCTTCGATGACCTGATAACCCAGGTCGCTCAGTACCTCCACCACCAGCAGGCGCACGGCGGGATCGTCTTCCACCACCAGGATCTGCTCGTCCTGCGGCGCCTGGCGCCCGGCACGCGGCAGTGCGCGGCTGGTGGCGGTCTCGATGTCGCCTTCGTGCACTGGCAGATAGAGGCTCACTTCGGTGCCGACGCCCTGTTCGCTGGTGAGCTCGACGTGCCCGCCCGACTGGCGGACGAAGCCGTAGATCATCGACAGCCCGAGGCCGGTGCCCTGGCCGATCGGCTTGGTGGTGAAGAACGGCTCGAAGGCGCTGGCCAGCACCTTGGGCGACATGCCGCAACCGGTGTCGCTGACGCTGAGCACCACGTACTGCCCCGGTTTCAGGTCGCCCACGCGCTCGTCCGGCCCGAGTCGCACGTTGCGCGTGCTGATCCGCAGGGTGCCGCCATCGGGCATGGCGTCGCGGGCATTGATGACCAGGTTGAGCAGCGCGCTCTCCAGCTGGTTCTCGTCGCTGGTGACCGCCCAGACGTCCGCCCCCAGCTCGGGCTGGATGCGAATGTGCGGGCCCAGCGTGCGGATCAGCAGTTCCTCCATTGAGCCGATCAGACGGTTGAGCTCCACGCGCTTGAGGTCGAGCGGCTGGCGCCGGGAGAAGGCCAGCAGGCGGTGGGTGAGCGCAGCGGCTCGGTTGGCAGAGGTAATCGCCGCTTCGATGAAGCGCTGGGTATCGGCATGGCGCCCGGTCTGGATGTAATGCTGAATCAGATCCAGCCCGCCGATGATGCCGGTGAGCATGTTGTTGAAGTCGTGGGCGATGCCGCCGGTCAGCTGGCCAACGGCCTCCATCTTCTGTGCCTGGCGCAGGGCTTCCTGGGCCTGCTCGCGCTTGGCCATCTCGGCCAGCAGCCGTTCGTAGACTTCGGCCAGCGCGCTGGTGCGCTCCTGGATGCGGCTCTCCAGCGTCTCGTTGAGTTCACGCAGCTCCGCCTCGCTCTGGCGCAGCGCTTCCTCGTTGGCCTGCTGGTGGGTGATGTCCATGATCGCGCCCGGGAAGCGTACCGGGCGGCCATCGGCATCGTAGTGGCAGCGCCCGCGCGCCAGCGCCCAGCGCAGTGCGCCGTCGCTGGTGTTGATCCGGTAGCGCTCGGCAAACGTGCCATCGCCGCCGATGCTGGCGTCAATCGCCTCGAGGATGCGCTGCCGATCGGCCGGATGGATGTGTTCGAGGAAGCTCTGCAGGCTGAGGCCGGTGGCCGCGCCCGGCGTATTGAGCGGAGCCAGGGTGAAGAACGCCGGCATCTGCTGATGGCGGTCGCGCAGATCCCAATCCCAGATGCCCACCAGGTCGCTGGCTTCCAGCGCCAGTTGCAGGCGCTGCTCGCTGACCCGGTGGTTGTCGGCGATCAGCTTGTAGCGCTGCGCGGCTTCGTTGAGACGGTGCTCCTGCGCCAGGCGTTCGGTGTGGTCACACAGGCTCAGGAGCACGCCCGCCGGCTGCTCGTGCTGGCGAATCGGGCTGAACCCGGCTTCCAGCCACAGCTGGCGCAGCTGGCCGTCGCTCTGCCGTGCAAGCCCGGTCAGCGGCAGGCGCAGGCTGGCACCGGCGCGAGCGCCGGCCCAGGCGGCCTGGAACTGCACCCACTGCTCGCCCCAGCCCGAGGCAGCCGGGCGGCCAAGGGCCGAGGGGTGGCGATCGCCGAGCACCTCGGCATAGGCGGCGTTGTACAGCTGGATCGCTTCCTCGCCCCAGAGGATTGCCAGCGGCGTTGGTGCCGCCAGGACGACCTCGAGCAGGGTGAGCAAGCTCTGTGGCCACGCTTCACGCGGCCCGAGCGGGCTTGCGGCCCAGTCCAGTCGACTGAGTTCGGCATGTATGTCGCAGCCGGCGGCTGCACGGACGGCAGAATCCTTCGAACTCATCGGCTCATCCCTTTCCTTGCTAACGACGAGCGCCCGGCTCGGCGCCTGTCATGCGGACGGTCCACGGGGCGCATCATTGCAGGGCGGCGATCAGCTGCCGGTAGTCGTCGACGGCGTTGAATTCTTCGGTCTCCTTCGGGCCGCGGCGGCTGTCCGGTTCGCGTATGGCCAGCAGGTGAGCGATGCCGAACCGGCGGGCACTGCGCAGTATCGGGAGGCTGTCATCGATGAACAGGCAGTGCTGCGGTGCGAACGCCAGGTCCTGGCGCAGTGCGTGCCAGAACTGCTGGTCTTCCTTGGGAAACCCGTATTGGTGAGAGCTGATCAGACGCTCGAACCAGGGCGCAAGTTCGACGCGCTCGAGCTTGAGCGAGAGCGAATCGGGATGGGCGTTGGTGATCAGGACCACGCGCTTGCCTTGACGGCGCAGCGCGGCGAGAAATTCGTCGGCCCCTGGGCGCAGGGCGATCAGATGGGCGATCTCGCGCTTCATTTCGCGAATCGGCAGATCCAGTTCGGCGGTCCAGAAGTCCAGGCAGTACCAGCTCAGCCGGCCCTGATGCTCGTTGAACAAGGGACCGAGCTCCATTTGCGCCATGGCCAGGCTGATGCCGTGGCGCTCGGCGTAGCGCTGGGGCAGGTACTCCAGCCAGAAATGGTTGTCGAAGTGGAGGTCGAGCAGCGTGCCGTCCATGTCGAGCAGAACGGTATCGATGGTTGACCAGGGCACAGGATCGATCATGGCGGGCTCGGGGTGAACTGGGCTGCAAAAGGGCACCGACCGGCTGGCGTGCCTGGGCATGGGGCGGATGTTAAGCCGCCCGCCGGTCGAGGTGCAAAGTCGGGCTATGATAGCCCTTCGTTTTTCCCGGAGCGGTCGTCCATGCGTCAGAAACCCACCGTGCTTGCCTCTGAGATCGTCGCGACCAGCCGGCTGTTCCGTGTCGAGCAGGTGCAGCTGAAATTCAGCAACGGCGCCGAGCGCACCTACGAGCGCCTGGTCGGACGGGGCAGTGGCTACGGTGCGGTGATGATCGTGGCACTCGCCGACGATGGCCGGGCGGTGCTGGTGGAAGAGTACTGCGGCGGTACCGATCGCTATGAGCTGTCGCTGCCCAAGGGGCTGGTGGAGCCGGGCGAGGACATCCTGGTGGCAGCCAACCGCGAGCTGCGCGAGGAGGCGGGCTTTGCCGCCGGGCGCCTCGAGCATCTGGGCGAGCTGTCGCTGTCGCCCGGCTACATGAGCCAGAAGATCCAGGTGGTGCTGGCGCGCGACCTCTACCACGCGCCGTTGCCGGGCGACGAGCCGGAGCCCTTGACGGTGGAGTACGTCGATCTGCGCCAGTTGCTCGGGCTGATGGACGAGCCGCGCTTCAGCGAAGGCCGCGCCCTGGCGGCGCTGTATCTGGCGCGCGATCTGCTCGCGCAGCGGGGAGAGCTGCCATGGTGACGGCCGAACTGCAGCAGGCACTGATCGATTTGGTTCGCGCGGCCGGACGGGCGATCCTGCCGTACTGGCGCCAGGACGTAGCGGTGGCGCAAAAGGCCGATGACTCGCCGGTGACTGCCGCCGACATGGCCGCGCATCGCCTGCTGGTCGAGGGCCTGCAGGCGCTGGCGCCGGCGATTCCGGTGTTGTCCGAGGAAGACAGCGAGGTGCCGCTGGCGACGCGTCAGGGCTGGCAACGCTGGTGGCTGGTCGATCCGCTGGACGGCACCAAGGAGTTCATCGCCGGCAGCGAGGAGTTCACTGTCAACGTGGCGCTGATCGAAGCCGGGCGGCCGCTGTTCGGTGTGGTGGGCATACCCGCTAGCGGGCGCTGTTATTACGGCGGCGCGGCGCTCGGCGCCTGGCGGGCCGATCCGGGCGGCGCACCGATTGCCTTGCACGTGCGTCATCGTGAGGCGCCGCCGTATACCGTGGTGGCCAGTCGGCGCCATTCCAGTGCAGCGCAGGAGCGGTTGCTCGGCGGGCTGCGCGAGGCGTGGGGCGAGCTGGCGCTGGCCAATGTCGGCAGCTCGTTGAAGTTCTGCCTGCTGGCCGAAGGCGCTGCCGATTGCTATCCGCGCCTGTCACCCACTTCGCAGTGGGACACCGCCGCCGCCCAGGCGGTACTCGAAGGCGCGGGCGGCGAGGTGCTCGCGGTGGACGGCCGGCCATTGCACTACCCGCCGCGCGAGAGCTGGTTGAATCCCGGTTTTCTGGCCCTGCCGGCAGACGCTGGCTGGAAGCCCGTACTGCTGCAGGCCGCCCAGCGCAGCGCGGCCGACTGAGCGCGCCGATGGGTTAGCGGTGCAGCACGTACTGGCCGCTGAACTTCACCGCTTCACGGCCCTGGCTGTCGAGAATGCGCGTCTCCAGCGTGAGGCGCGCCCGTCCCTTGCGCCGGTACATGGCCTCGAAGCGCGCCCAGCTCTCCTCCGGCAGCGCCGGGCAGACCGCAACGGCATCGGCCACCACCGGCAGCGGATAGTCGATCGTTCCGCCCTGGATGACGATATGCCCGTCTTCGATGCCGGCCTCCTGCTGGCGCAGCAGCAGCCAGCCCCAGCCAGCCAGCACCGCGGCGCCATACAGCGAGCCGCCGAACATGCTCGCGGTGTGGTTGGTATTGCCGGCTAGCGGCAATTGCAGGCGCAGCTCGTGCTGTTCCCAGGACAGCACGCGCAAGCCCATGGCGCGGGTCAGGGGGATGTCGCGGTCGAACGCGGCTTGCAGCTGTTGTGCGGGCGTCATGCGGGTTCTCCTTGGCGCAGTCGGGCTTCAGGCCTTGGGCTGATAAGCGCAATGGCCGGGCCGTGGACCGATCTGCGGGTGATTGCGGCAGGTGTCCGGGCGCTTGTCATAGATACGGCAGAGGCGCGTCTGCGGATCGAGGTACAGGCAGTCGCCGTCGCTGCGGCGGCTGAGTGTGAAGATTTCGTGCTTTTGGTTGAAGTGCTCGACGATTCCGGCTTTCATCAGGCGACGGGCGATGTGCTTGGCCGGTTCGTCGCGTTCGAACGGGTCGACCAGCTGCATGCGGATCAGGTCGTCCACCCGCGTTTCCACCGGCAGGCTGCAGCAGGTGGCTTGGCAAGTGCGGCACATCCCGCTGCGGTAACGCGCCCAGGTTTCCAGGCGTTCGGGGTCGGCGGCGGCGATCAGGCGGTTCTTCATCGGTGAGGTCTGCATCGTGGGCTGCGGGATCATAATGGCCACGGAGGGAATTTCCAGCCCGCATGATGTCGAAAGGTCCAAGACGGCCGCGAGCCACCCGCGCCGCCTGCCTTCCCGCCAGGTGGCGCGAATTTTTCATTGCAAATGCCGACTAGTTGCCGAGGTTCCTCCATGACGCAGGAGCACATCGCTGTTGATTCCGATGCCGTTGCCCGTTTTCGCGAGGCGATTCTGGCGAAGCTGACCTATGCGGTCGGCAAGGACCCTGAGCACGCCTTCGACCACGACTGGTTCGAGGCGCTGGCGCTCGCCACGCGCGATCAGATCGTCGATCGCTGGATGGCACACACCCGCCGTACCTACCAGGAGGGCAAGAAGCGGGTCTATTACCTCTCCCTGGAGTTTCTGATCGGCCGGCTTCTGGTGGACAGTCTGAGCAATCTGGGGCTGCTGGAGGTGGCGCGCGAGGCCCTGGCCGGGCTGGACGTGGACCTCGAGCGCATCCGCGCGCTGGAGCCCGATGCTGCGCTCGGCAACGGCGGCCTGGGCCGTCTGGCGGCCTGCTTCATGGAGAGCATGTCGACCCTGGGCATTGCCGCCCATGGCTATGGCATTCGCTACGAACATGGCCTGTTCCGCCAGGTGATTCTCGACGGCTGGCAGCACGAGCAGACCGAGACCTGGTTGAATTTCGGCAACCCCTGGGAGTTCGAGCGCCCGGAGGTGAGCTACCTGATCGGCTTCGGCGGCAATGTCACCGCCATCACCGACGAGCATGGCAAGACCCGCCATTTCTGGCATTGGGCCGAAGGTGTGCGGGCGATCGCCTATGACACGCCGGTGGTCGGCTGGCGCGGCAAGGGGGTGAACACCCTGCGCCTGTGGCGCGCGCGGCCGGAGGCGGATTTCCACCTGGACCGCTTCAACGCCGGCGACCACATCGGCGCCTTCGCCGACGAGGCGCGCGCCGAGAGCATCTCGCGGGTGCTTTATCCGGCCGACAGCACCGAAGCGGGGCAGGAACTGCGCCTGCGCCAGGAGTATTTCTTCACCGCGGCCTCGCTGCAGGACCTGTTGCGCCGCCACCTCAAGCAGCGCGGCACGCTGCAGAACCTGCCCGAGTATGCGGCGATCCAGCTGAACGACACCCACCCGGCGATCGCCGTGGCGGAGCTGATGCGCCTGCTGGTCGACGTGCACGACATCCCCTGGCAGCGCGCCTGGGAGCTGACCGTCAACACCCTGTCCTACACCAACCACACGCTCTTGCCCGAAGCGCTGGAAACCTGGCCGGTGGGGCTGATGGAGCGCATGCTGCCGCGGCACATGCAGATCATCTACCTGATCAATGCCCATCACCTCGATACCCTGCGTGCGCGCGAGATCCACGATGTCGACCTGCTGCGCGCGGTATCGCTGATCGAAGAGGAGCACGGCCGCCGCGTGCGCATGGGTAACCTGGCGTTTATCGGCTCGCACTGCATCAACGGCGTGTCGGCGCTGCATACCAACCTGATGCGCAAGACGGTGTTCACCCACCTGCACGGGCTGTATCCGGACCGCATCAGCAACAAGACCAACGGCATCACCTTCCGCCGCTGGCTGTATCAGTCCAACCCCGACCTGACCCGGCTGCTGACCGAGACGGTCGGCGAAGACCTGCTGGATGCGCCGGAAACGCGTCTGCGCGCACTCGAGCCCTACGCCGAGGACGCCAGCTTCCGTCAGCGCTTCGCGGCCCAGCGGCTGCATAACAAGAAGCTTCTGGCCACCATCGTCAAGCAGCAGCTGAGCATCGATATCGACCCGAACGCGCTGTTCGACGTGCAGGTCAAGCGCATCCACGAGTACAAGCGTCAGCTGCTCAACCTGTTGCACACCGTGGCGCTGTACCAGGCGATCCGTTCCGATCCGGGCGGCAACTGGGTGCCGCGGGTGAAGATCCTCGCCGGCAAGGCCGCGGCGAGCTATTACCAGGCCAAGCTGATCATCAAGCTGGCCAACGACATCGCCCGCACCATCAACGACGACCCGACCGTGCGCGGCCTGCTCAAGGTGGTGTTCATTCCCAACTACAACGTCACCCGTGCCGAGCGCATCATCCCGGCGGCCGACCTGTCCGAGCAGATTTCCACCGCGGGCCTGGAGGCCTCCGGCACCAGCAACATGAAGTTCGCCCTCAACGGCGCGCTGACCATCGGCACCCTGGATGGCGCCAACGTCGAAATGAGCGAGCTGATCGGCACCGAGCACATGTTCATCTTCGGCCTGACCGCCCAGCAGGTGGAAAAGCGCAAGCGCGCCGGTGAATTCAACTCGGAGGCGATCATCGCCGGCTCCAGCCGGCTGCGCGAAGTGCTCACGGCGATTCGCAACGGCACCTTCTCGTCGGACGATCCGGGACGCTACACGGGGCTGGTGGACAGCATCACCTGGCACGACACCTACATGGTGTGCGCCGACTTCGAGGCCTACTGGCAGGCCCAGCTGGCGGTCGAGGAGCGCTGGCGCAATGCCGACAGCTGGTGGCGCTCGGCGGTACTCAATACCGCCCGTACCGGCTGGTTTTCATCCGACCGCACCATCCGCGAATACGCCTCGGAAATCTGGCGGGTGCTACCTCCTCCAGCGGGGCATTAACGCCGCTGAACTCTGGCCGGGGCGACCCGGTCAGAGGAGGGTATTGTTTTTCGAGACGCGCTAAACTGCGCGCCATTTCCATTGACGGAGCCCTCCTCATGTCCCGTATCACCCTGAGCCGCTACCTCATCGAGCAGACCCGCAGCCACAACACCCCGGCCGATTTGCGTTTTCTCATCGAGGTGGTCGCGCGGGCCTGCAAGGCGATCAGCCACCAGGTTTCCAAGGGTGCGCTGGGCGGTGTCCTGGGCAGCATGGACACCGAGAACGTCCAGGGTGAGGTGCAGAAGAAGCTGGACGTGCTGTCCAACGAGATCCTGCTGGAGGCCAACGAGTGGGGCGGCCACCTGGCGGCCATGGCTTCGGAGGAAATGGAAAAGGTCTATCAGATTCCCGGCCGCTATCCCAAGGGTGCCTACCTGCTGGTATTCGACCCGCTGGATGGTTCCTCCAACATCGACGTGAACGTCTCGGTCGGCACCATCTTCTCCGTGCTGCGCTGCCCGGAGGAGTGCTTCACCCAGAATGACCACCTCGGCGAGGAGGCCTTCCTGCAGCCGGGCACCCAGCAGGTCGCCGCCGGTTACGCCATCTACGGCCCGCAGACCATGCTGGTGCTGACCATGGGCAACGGCGTCAAGGGCTTCACCCTCGATCGCGAGCTGGGCAGCTTCGTGCTCACCCACGAGCACATCCATGTGCCGCCGACCACCGCCGAGTTCGCCATCAACATGTCCAACCAGCGCCACTGGGAAGCCCCGGTGAACCGCTATGTGGACGAGCTGCTGCGCGGCAAGGAAGGCCCGCTGGGCAAGAACTACAACATGCGCTGGATCGCCTCGATGGTCGCCGACGTGCACCGCATCCTGACCCGCGGCGGTGTCTTCATGTATCCGCGTGATGACCGTGACCCAGGCAAGGCCGGCAAGCTGCGCCTGATGTACGAGGCCAACCCGATGGCGTTCATCATCGAGCAGGCTGGCGGTGCCGCAACCAATGGTGTGCAGCGCATCCTCGAGATCCAGCCCGACTCGCTGCATCAGCGCGTACCGGTCTTCCTCGGCTCGAAGGAAGAAGTCGAGCGCATCACCGGCTACCACAACCAGGTCTGACCGATGCACCAGCCCTGGCAGCCGCTGCTCGACTGGTGGTTCGGTAGCGAGCCGTCAGCGGCTGCGGTGATCAGGGCCAGGCAGCGGCTGTGGTTCGGCTACCGCGCGGAGCAGGACGCCGAGGCGCGCCAGCGCTTCGAGCCGCTGGTGCGGCAGGCGTTGGACGGGGTGCTGGACGACTGGTCCGGTGTGCCGGAAGGCTGGCTGGCGCTGCTTCTGTTACTCGACCAGTTGCCGCGAATGATCTTCCGCGGTCAGCCTAAAGCCTACGCTGGCGATGAAAAGGCCCAGCAACTGGTGCGTGATGGCCTGGCGCAGGGCGGCGACGTGCTGCTCGCGCCGATCCAGCGGGTGTTCGTCTACCTCGTTTTGGAGCACGCCGAGAGTCTGGTGCTGCAGGAACAGGCGGTCGTCCACTTCACCCAGCTCCTGGAGATGGTCGAACCGGAGGAGCGTCCGCTGTTCGAGGACTTTCGCCAGCATGCCCTGCGCCACCGCGAGGTGGTGGCGCGCTTCGGGCGCTTTCCACATCGCAACTCCATCCTCGGGCGGGCTTCCAATGAGGCGGAGCAGACATTCCTCGCGGGACCGGGCTCACGCTTCTGACCGCCCGGCTGGCCCAGGCCCGCGCCGATCGCCTCTAATAGCCTCGCCGCGGCCAGCCCGCCGGCGCTGTCTGCCCATCGAAAGGATCTTTCCCATGTCGCGTCACCTTCTGCTGATTGGCTGTGCCTTGCTGCTGGCTGCCTGCAACAAGATCACTCAGGAAAATTTCGCCCAGCTCGAGGCCGGCATGCCGCGTGCGCAGGTCGAGCAATTGCTCGGCAAGCCCAGCGAATGCGCCGGTGCGCTAGGCATGACCAGCTGCACCTGGGGGGACGACAAACGTTTCATCAGCGTGCAGTTCGCCGGCGACAAGGTACTGATGTTTTCCGGCAAGGGCCTCAAGTAGGGCGCGCCGGGCCGCTGCGGCAGGCGCTCAGGCCCGGGGCACTGACCTGTGGCATGCCGTGACGGGCGATCCCCGCTATGATCGATGGAAACACCGCCCTGTCGATTCGGAGCCTGACCATGCTGACCCTGTACCCGGAGATCAAGCCCTACGCCCGGCATGAGCTGGCGGTGGAGCCGCCGCACGTGCTTTATGTGGACGAGAGTGGCTCTCCGGATGGCTTGCCAGTGGTGTTCATCCACGGCGGACCGGGCGCCGGCTGCGATGCCTCCAGCCGGCGTTTCTTTGACCCCAACGTTTACCGCATCGTCACCTTCGATCAGCGCGGCTGCGGACGTTCGACGCCGCATGCCAGCCTGGAGAACAACACCACCTGGCATCTGGTGGAGGATATGGAGCGCATCCGCCAGCACCTGGGCATCGACAAGTGGGTGCTGTTCGGCGGCTCCTGGGGCTCGACCCTGGCGCTCGCTTACGCACAAAAACATCCGCAGCGCGTCCATGCGTTGATCCTGCGCGGCGTGTTTCTCTGCCGCCGTGAGGATTTTCACTGGTTCTACCAGGAAGGTGCCGGCCGGATGTTCCCTGACTACTGGCACGACTACCTCGCGCCGATTCCGGCCGAAGAGCGCGGCGACATGATGAGCGCCTACTACCGGCGGCTCACCGGCAGCGATCAGATCGCCCAGATGGGCGCCGCCAAGGCCTGGTCCTGCTGGGAAGGTCGCACCGCCACACTGCGCCCCAACCACCAGGTGGTCGAGCGCTTCACCGAGGTGCACCGGGCCATGTCGATCGCGCGCATCGAATGCCATTACTTCGTCAACGACGCTTTCCTCGAGCCGAATCAGTTGCTGCGCGACATGCCGAAGATCGCCCACCTGCCGGGTGTCATCGTGCACGGGCGCTATGACGTGATCTGCCCGCTGGACAATGCCTGGGCGCTGCACCAGGCGTGGCCGAACAGCGAGCTGCAGATCATCCGCGAGGCCGGTCATTCGGCCGCCGAGCCGGGCATCATCGATGCGCTGGTGCGTGCCACCGGCGAGATGGCGCGCCGCCTGCTCAACCTGCCGCCGGCGGATGCCTGATGAAGGCGCTCATCCAGCGCGTCCGGCACGCCCGGGTCGAAGTGGCTGGCGAGATCATCGGCAGTATCGATCAGGGGCTGCTGGTGTTCGTCGGTGTCGAGCGCGAAGACGACCGTGCACGGGCCGACAAGCTGCTCGCCAAACTGCTGCGGTATCGGGTGTTCGGCGATGAACAGGGGCGGATGAACCGCTCCTTGCAGGACGTGGGCGGCGGACTGTTGCTGGTGTCGCAGTTCACCCTGGCGGCCGATACGGCAAGCGGTCTGCGGCCGAGCTTCTCCAGCGCGGCGCCGCCAGCGCTGGGTGAGCAACTCTACGATTATCTGGTGGCTCAGGCGCGGGCGCTGCACGCGTCGGTGGCCTGTGGGCGTTTCGGCGCCGACATGCAGGTGAGCCTGCTCAACGACGGGCCGGTAACCTTCCTGCTGGAAAGCTGAGCCGGCTCAGCGTGCGGCGGCGCGCTCCGGCGGCTCCTGGCGCAGCCGCTGCAGCAGCTGATGGGTCGGATAGCCGTCGGCCGGCCAGCCGAGACGCTGCTGATAGGCGCGGATGGCGCGGCGGGTGTTGGCGCCGATGATGCTGTCGGCGCTGCCCGGGTTGAGCCCGAGGCTGGCCAGGCGCTCCTGCAGCTCGATACGTTCGGTCCGGCTCAGCGGACGATCGTCGCGCGGCCAGCCGGCGCGGATCACCCCGCCGCCCTGTAGGCGCTCGGCCAGCAGGTTGACGCCCAGCCCGTAGGAGGTCGAGTTGTTGTAGCGCAGTACGCTGCGGAAGTTGCCGTACACCAGAAACGCCGGGCCGCGATGGCCGGCGGGCAGCAGCAGCGCGGCGGCGTCATCCGGCGCGTTGGCCGGAATGCCACGTACACCGAGCGCCCGCCACTCGCCGGCGCTCTTGCGTACTTCGGGATCGGCCAGCGAGAAATCGAACGCCGCCGGCAGCTCCACCTCGTGTCCCCAGCGTTCGCCCTGGCGCCAGCCGCTGCTGCGCAGGTAATGGGCCGCGGAGGCCAGGGCGTCGGCCGAGCTGTCCCAGATGTCGCGGCGGCCGTCGCCGTCGAAATCCACCGCATAGTCCTGGAAGGTCGTGGGGATGAACTGGGTCTGCCCCATGGCGCCGGCCCACGAACCCTGCATGCGCTCGGCGCGCACGTCGCCCTGCTCGAGGATGCGCAGCGCGGCGATCAACTGGCTGCGGGCGAACTCCGGACGGCGCCCCTCGTGGGCAAGGGTGGCCAGCGAGCGGATCACCGAACGGCTGCCCATGATCTGGCCGAAGTTGCTCTCCATGCCCCAGATCGCCACCAGCGTGTGGCGGTCGACGCCATAGCGCTGCTCGATGCGCTGCAGCAGGTCGGCATGCTCGCGTAGCAGACGGCGCCCACTGGCGACCCGCTGGGCAGACAGCGCCGACTCGAGGTATTCCCACACCGGGCGGTTGAACTCCGGCTGGCTGCGATCGGCCTCGATGATCTTCGGATCGGGCGTCATGCCGGCGAAGGTTCGATCAAACAGGCTCGCCGAGATGCCGGCGGCCAGGGCTTCGGCGCGAAACTCCTGCAGCCATTGCGCGAAACTGCGCTCCTGTTGCGGGGCGACGACCGCGAGCGGGGCCGGCGGCGTTTCGGTTGCCGCTTGGGCCTGCAGGCTCTGCTGGATCGGTTGCGCCGCGCAGGCGACGACCAGGCCAAGGATTGGCAGCGGGAAGAGCGCGCGTCTTAGCAGGACATGGGAGCGGATGGAGCGCATGAGCCGGTCTCGAAGGGACGATCGGTGGCAGACCTTATCACGGTTTGCCGGGCTTGGCTTTTCAGGCCGCCGAAAGGACCGAAGCCTCCAGGTCGTGGAACCGGGAGGCTTCGCGGCGGTAGCTGCCTTTGCCCTTGGCGGGCGTTTCCTGGCGACTGCGAAAGAGCGGTTGCGCCACCAGGGACTTGGCCTTGTTCGGCCGTTTCGATCGCTTGCTCATGGGGCACCTCGTGATGTGACGGGCGCATCATAGGAGCTGTGCAGGTTTTGTCCAGTCGCCACGGGCAAGGCGGCCGATGATCCGGGCTTTCAGCGGGATGGACGGCGCGGCGCTTCAGCTCAGGCGGTCGATGCGCTTGCCGGCCAGTTGCAGGCACAGGCTGGCGAGACCGATCCAGGGATCACCTTCGGCCTGCCCTTTGATCTGCGCGTCGATGCGCTGGGCTTGGCACAGCATCTGCCCCCAGCGTGCCGCGGTGTGGCGCTGCAGGGCGCGGGTCAGCAGGGGGCGGCGCTTGTCCCAGACCGGCGGGCGCATCTGCCCAAAGGCGCGGTCGAGCGGTACGCCCTGGGCGAACAGCGCGGCGAGGGTGGCCAGCTGGCGCAGCTCGCGGGCCAGCGCCCAGAGGATCACCGGCGCCTCGACCCCTTCGCCGCGCAGCCCCTCGAGCATGCGCAGGCTGTGCGCCGCCTGCCCGGCGAGCGCGGCATCGAGCAGGCCGAACACGTCATAGCGGGCGCTTTCGGCCACGGCAGCCTGGACCGTCTCGGCCGTCAGCTGATTGCCGTCGGCCAGGAGCTTGAGCTTTTCGATCTCCTGTGCGGCGGCGAGCAGGTTGCCCTCGACCCGGGCGGCAATCAGCTCGATCGCCTCGGGCGTGGCGGCGAGTCCGGCCTTGCCGAGCCGCTGGCTGATCCACTGCGGCAGCTGTGCGGCGTCCACCGGCCAGATCTGCAGGAACTGGCAGTCGGGGCCGTCGATCAGCGCCTTGGCCCACTTGGTCTTCTGTGCGCTGCCGTCGAGCTTGGGCAGGCTGATCAGCAGGAGGGTGTCGGGGGCGGGGCGGGCGAGGTAGTCGAGCAGCACGGCTGCACCCTTGTCGCCGGGCTTGCCGTTGGGGATGCGCAGCTCCAGCAGACGGCGGCTGGCGAACAACGACAGGCTGGCGCCGGCCTCGTGCAGCTGGCCCCAGTCGAAGCCGGCCTCGGCGTTGAACACCTGGCGCTCGTCGAACCCTTGCGCCCGCGCCGCCTGGCGGATGGCATCGGCGGCTTCCTGGCAGAGCAGCGGCTCGTCGCCGCTGATCGCATAGACCGGTGCCAGGGCGCCCTGCAGGTGCTTGGACAGTTGGGCGGGCGAGAGCTTCATGGGCAGATGGCCGCCGCAGCGGCCAGAGGGCTCAGCGCGGCCAGCTCTGCAGCGGCGCCTGGTCCGGCACGTCGCGCTGCTGGCGCAACGCTTCGGCTTCGGCGCGCGCACGCAGCTGCGCCTCGTGCTGCAGGCGCTCGAGTTCAGCGGGGGTGACCAGGCGCAGGCGATGAGCGAGTTGCTGGGTCAGCTCGCGGTTCATCTCGTCACGCAGCTGCTGCGCTTCGCGCTCGGAGCCCACCAGGTTGTTGGAGTCGCGCACATAGACCTTCTGCACCTCGATCGCATCGGTCAGCAGCGGCTGGCCGTTGCGGCCGAGGATGCGGTAGGTCAGCTGGGAGGTGATTTCATACTCGGCCGAACGCGCCGCGCTGGTGTAGCTCACCGCGCGCTCGCGTGTTTCCTGGCGGGCCAGATCCAGGATGAATGGCGCCGTGCCGGAAACCTGCACGCCGCCGTTCTGCAGTGCCTGGGTCACCTGGCGCTGCAGATCCCCGTGGCTGTCACGCGCCTGAACATCGAGGCTCTGGAGGGCGAAGTCGGTCGCCTCCAGGCCGCGCAGGTGGAAACCGCAGGCACTGAGCAGCATGCTCAGCCCGATTACCGCCAGACTCCGTTTGACCATCTCTGTTCCCCTTGCTGGACCCGGCGGCCGGGTCAGTTAGCCACGATGTTGACCAGTTTGCCCGGCACCACGATCACCTTGCGGATGGTGGTGCCCTCGGTGAAGCGCAGCACGTTCTCGTTGGCGCGGGCGGCGGCTTCGACCGCCTCGCGCGAGGCATCGGCCGGCACTTGGATCTCGCCGCGCAGCTTGCCATTGACCTGTACCACCAGGGTCAGGGTGTCCTGCACCAGCGCCGATTCGTCGACCGCCGGCCAGCGGGCGTCGATCACCGCGCCGTCATGGCCCAGCTGCTGCCACAGGGCATGGCTGATGTGCGGGGTGATCGGCGCCAGCAGCAGGGCCACGGTTTCCAGACCTTCCTGCAGCAGGGCGCGGTCCTGCGCGGTCTCGGTCGCAGCCTTTTCCAGTACGTTCATCAGGGTCATCACCTGGGCGATGGCGGTGTTGAACTTGTGGTGCTGGCCGATATCGCTGCTGGCCTGCTTGATCGCCGCGTGGATAGCGCGGCGCACGTCCTTCTGGGCGTCGGTGAGCGCGGCCTTGTCCAGCGCGCCCGGCAGGCCGGCGGCGACGTGGCTGTGGGCCAGGCGCCAGACGCGGCGCAGGAAGCGGCTGGCGCCTTCGACGCCGGAGTCGGACCACTCCAGGCTCATGTCCGGCGGCGAGGCGAACATCATGAACAGGCGGCAGGTGTCGGCGCCGTAGGCATCGATCATCGCCTGCGGGTCGACGCCGTTGTTCTTGGACTTGGACATCTTCTCGGTACCGCCGATTTCCACCGGCAGACCGTCGCTTTTCAGCCGGGCGCCGATCACCCGGGCCTTGGCATCGCGCTCGACTTCCACGTCGGCCGGGTTGAACCAGTCCTTGCCGCCGTTTTCCAGGGTGCGGTAGTAGGTCTCGGCGACCACCATCCCCTGGGTCAGCAGGTTCTTGAACGGCTCATCCGATGACACCAGCCCTTCGTCACGCATCAGCTTGTGGAAGAAGCGCGCATAGAGCAGGTGCAGGATGGCGTGCTCGATGCCGCCGATGTACTGGTCCACCGGCAGCCAGTGGTTGGCCGCCTGCGGGTCGACCATGCCGCCTTCGTACTGCGGCGAGGCATAGCGGGCGTAGTACCAGGACGACTCGACGAAGGTGTCCATGGTGTCGGTTTCGCGCTTGGCCGGTGCGCCGCACTTCGGGCAGCTGCACTCGTAGAACTCGGGCATCCGCGCCAGCGGGCTGCCGGCGCCGTCCGGCACCACGTCTTCGGGCAGCACGACCGGCAGCTGGTCTTCGGGGACGGGCACGTCGCCGCAGCTGTCGCAGTGGATGATCGGGATCGGACAGCCCCAGTAGCGCTGGCGGCTGATGCCCCAGTCGCGCAGGCGGAACTGGATGCGTGCCTGGCCCAGGCCCTTGTTCTGCAGGGCCACTTCGATGGCGTCGAAGGCGCCGTCGAAATCCAGGCCGTCGAACTCGCCGGAATTGATCAGGGTGCCGTGCTCGGCATAGGCGTCCTGCCAGGGGGCGGGCGTCGCCTCGCCGGCGCTGGTGCGGATCACCGTTTTCACCGGCAGGCTGTATTTCTCGGCGAAGGCGAAGTCGCGCTCGTCATGCGCCGGCACGGCCATGACTGCGCCTTCGCCGTAGTTCATCAGCACGTAGTTGGCGACCCATACCGGCAGCAGTTCGCCGGTCAGCGGGTGCTGCACGCGCAGGGACGTGGCAATGCCCTTCTTCTCCTGGGTAGCGATATCGGCTTCGGCGACGCCGCCGCGCTTGCACTCGTCGATGAAGGCCTGCAGTTCGGCGTTGCCCTGGGCGGCCTGGGTGGCCAGCGGGTGCTCGGCGGCCACCGCCACGTAGGTGGCACCCATCAGGGTGTCGGGGCGGGTGGTGAAGACCTTCAGCGCGCCCTCGTGGCCGATGCTGGCGACGTCATAAGGGAAGGACACTTCCATGCCGCGCGACTTGCCGATCCAGTTGCGCTGCATGGTCTTGACCTGCTCGGGCCAGCCGTCCAGATCGTCCAGGCTCGCCAGCAGCTCTTCGGCATAGCTGGTGATGCGGAAGTAGTACATCGGGATTTCGCGCTTTTCGATCAGCGCGCCGGAGCGCCAGCCGCGCCCGTCGATCACCTGCTCGTTGGCCAGCACGGTCTGGTCCACCGGGTCCCAGTTGACGGTGCCGTTCTTGCGGTAGATGACGCCTTTCTCGAACAGCTTGGTGAACAGCCACTGTTCCCAGCGGTAGTAGTCGGGCTTGCAGGTGGTGACTTCGCGCGACCAGTCGATCGCCAGGCCCAGCGATTTGAGCTGGGACTTCATGTACTCGATGTTCTCGTAGGTCCACTTGGCCGGCGCGACCTTGTTCTTCATCGCGGCGTTTTCCGCCGGCATGCCGAAGGCGTCCCAGCCCATCGGCTGCAGCACGTTCTTGCCCTGCATGCGCTGGTAGCGCGCGATCACGTCACCGATGGTGTAGTTGCGCACGTGCCCCATGTGCAGCTTGCCGCTGGGGTAGGGGAACATCGACAGGCAGTAGAAGGTGTCCTTGCCGGGCTGCTCGGCCACTTCAAAGGACTTGTTCGCATCCCAGTGGGCCTGGGCGGCGGCTTCGATCTCGCGGGGCAGATACTGTTCGTGCATGGCTACTTTTGGCAGAGGGGCTGGCGGGCCGCGCCTGAAGGCCTGACGGCGGGCGGACGCATGGAAACGCCGTAGGATACCTGAGTGTCCGCCGCCGAGGAACTTCGCCGCCGGCGTGGGTTCCGTCCGTCGTTCACAGGGCAGATGGCCATGCCGCCGACTAAGCTTCTGTCGTAAGGCCGAACCTGTGAGGTGGGTCATGGGCAGAATGCGGCGGGTGGAAGAGGACGGCCTGTATGAGAGGGTGCTGCAGCGTGTGGCGCGGGCGCTGGAGCGAGCCGAGCGGGAGGGCGTTGAGCCGCTCGAGCTGGAACTCGAAGGACTGAGCGAGGGGGAGCTGGCGTTCGTGCGCGCCTACCTGCAGCGCGACGCGCGCTGGCTGTCCGGCTGGCATGCGGCGGCGCACGAGCAGGCACGGCTGGCGCGCCGAGCGCGTCTGGGGCGCGTCGTGCCCGTCGACCCCTTGCTTGCGCCAGCGCCACCGGTGGCGCTCGATTGCGCCTTGTGCGGCACGCGGGTGTCGTTGCCGCGGCGCTCCGGGCTGGTGGTGTGTTCGGCCTGTGGCTCGGCGCTGATGAAAGCGTTCAAGGACGACGATGCCGCCGGTTGAACGCGCCGGCCCCGTGCTGCGCTAAAGTCACCGGTCTGCCTCCAGGGAGACCGTCGGCATGCCCCTTCGCTACATTTTCAAGCACCTGTTGTTGCCGCCGGGCGGCCTGCTGTTGCTGTTGCTGGCCGCCTTCGTGCTGCGGCGCCGGGCGCCGCGGCTGGCGGCGGTCTGCTTCGTGCTCGGATTCGGCGGTCTGTGGGCGATGGCCATGCCGCTCACGGTCGAGTGGGCGGCGGGGCGGCTGGAGCGCGAGCCGGCGCTGGCGACCGAGCACTGGTCGACGCTGGCGCAACAGGCCGGCGCGATCGTGGTGCTGGGGGCGGGGCGGGAGATCGGCGATGCCGCCTGGGGGGGCGACCAGCCCAGTCATATCGCTTTCGAGCGGATCCGTTATGCGGCGCGACTGGCAAAGGCGAGCGGCCTGCCGATCCTCGCCAGTGGCGGGCTGCACTTCGGCCGCCGGCCGCCGAGCGAGGCGGAGCTGGCCGGGCAGGTGCTGGCGCAGGATCTGGGCGTGACCCTGCGCTGGAAGGAGGAGCAGAGCCGAACCACCTGGGAGAATGCCGTCTACAGCGCCGCCCTGCTGCGCGAGCAGGGCATCGAGCGCATCGTGCTGGTGACCTCGGCGGCGCACATGCCGCGCTCGCGCTGGTGCTTCGAGCAGCAGGGGCTGGAGGTGATCGCCGCACCGGTGGGCTTCATGGGCGTGCCCAATGGCCGGCCACTGGGCGGCTGGCTGCCCGAGCCCAGGGCGGTCTGGCAGAGCGGCATGCTGCTCAACGAGGCGGCAGGGCTGCTGGTCTATCCGCTGCTTTACCGAGGCGGCGGGCAATCCTGAAGCCGTCGTGCCTGATGCGCGTCAGCGCCTGGCCTTGGCCCGGCGGCGAAAACACCGCCCAACCCAGCCAGAGCCCGCACAGCGCGATCAGCGGCCAGGAGCCGAACTGGAGCCAGGGTGTGAGCCCCTGCATCGGGGTGACCTCGCCCCGCAGGACCGCCTGTTCGAAGGCCGGAATGCGCTCTGTGATGCGGCCAAACGGATCGATCAGCACGGTGACGCCGTTATTGGTGGCGCGCACCATCGGCCGGCCGCTTTCCAGCGCGCGCATCTGCGCCATCTGCAGGTGTTGCAGCGGGCCGATCGAGCGGCCGAACCAGGCGTCGTTGCTCACCGTCAGCAGCAGCTGGCTGTCGCGCGCCAGCGCCCGGGCGAACTCCGGATACACCACCTCGTAGCAGATGTACGGCGCGATGCGATAACCGCGTGCCTCGAGCAGTGGCTGGCCGGATTCGCCACGGGCGAAGTCCGACATCGGCAGGTCGAAGAAGGCGATCAGTCCGCGCAACAGCTCCTGCAAGGGAACGTATTCGCCGAACGGCACCAGCTTCTGCTTGAGGTAGGTGCCGCTGCCTTCGCCGGCTACGGTCAGCGCGTTGTAGTAACGGATCTCGCCGTGGGCGTTGGGCCGGCGCACCGGGATGCCGGTGATCAGCGCGGCGCCGCGCTCGCGGCTGAAGCGGTCCATCATCGCCAGGTAGCCCGTGGCGCGGTCCTTGACCACCGGCAGGGCGGTTTCCGGCCAGACGATCAGATCGCTCGGCGGGCTGCGGAAGGTGAGGTCGCGGTACAGCACCAGCTGGCGCTCCAGCTCGTCCGGGTCCCATTTCAGGCTCTGCTGGATGTTGCCCTGGATCGCGGTCACCGACAGCGCGTTCCCGGCCGGGCTGGTCCAGGCGCGGTCCTTGAGGCCGATGCCGCTGCCCCAGGCCGCCAGCAGCAGGCAGGCGGCAGCCGCCAGGCTGGGCCGGTGGCGTGCCAGGGCGCGAGCATTGACCGCCAGCGCGGCGCTCAGGGCGATCACCAGGCTGATCAGCCAGACCCCGCCCAGTGGCGCCAGCCCGGCCAACGGGCCGTCGAGCTGGCTGTAGCCGACGTAGAGCCAGGGAAAGCCGGTGAGGAACCAGCCGCGAAACGCATCCATGGCCAGCCACAGCGCGGCGAAGGCCAGGGCGTCGCCCAGCGGGGCTTCGGCGCGTCGCAGCCAGCGCGTCCAGAGCCAGGCGGTGAGGCCGGGCAACAGCGCCAGGCCCGCCACCAGACCCAGGGTCAAGGTGCCAGCCAGCCACGGCGGCGCGGCGCCGAAGTCATGGATGCTGACGTAGACCCAGCTGACGCCGGAGCCGAACAGCCCCAGCCCGTACCACCAGCCGCGCCAGAATCCGCCGTGCGGCACCAGCTGACGCAGGCCAAGGTAGAACAGGCCGACAGAGACCAGTGCGAGCGGCCAGACATCGAAGGGGGCGAGGGCGAAGGTGGTGAGGCTGCCGGCAACCAGCGCCAGCAGGTGCCCCAGCCAGCCTGGGCGGGTGAACCAGCTCATGGAAGTCCTTGAGGAAATGGCAGGCGGCAGGCTAGGGGAAAGGCGCGGCGGGAACAAGGCCCGGGCGAGGTACGGCGCTGCTGGCCATCGCGCCGCGCCTGGTGCCCGCCAGGGCAGACGAAGCTGCGCCGGCGCTCGCCAGGCGCGCCTTAAGGCGCGGCCGGGCTCACTCGGCGCGCCGCGACACCCGCAGCAGGTGCACGCGGCGGCTGTCGGCATTGAGCACGCGCAGGCGGAACCCGCCGATCTCGGTGGTCTCGTTGCGCTTGGGCAAGTGGCCGAAGGCGCTCATCACCAGGCCGGCGACGGTGTCGTACTCGTCTTCGGGAAAGTCGCTGGCGATGGTCTCGTTGAACTGCTCGATCGGCGTCAGCCCCTTGACCAGGTAGTCGCCGTTGGGCAGCTGGCGGATGTAGCTGTCTTCCTCGATGTCATGCTCGTCTTCGATTTCGCCGACGATCTGCTCGAGCACGTCCTCGATGGTCACCAGGCCCGCCACGCCGCCGTATTCGTCGATCACCACCGCCATGTGGTTGTGGTTGGCGCGGAATTCGCGCAGCAGCACGTTCAGCCGCTTGGACTCCGGTACGAAGGTGGCCGGGCGCAGGAGGTCCTTGAGGTTGAAGCCTTCGTGATCGTCCTTGAGGATCAACGGCAGCAGATCCTTGGCCAGCAGGATGCCGATGACCTCGTCGAGGCTTTCGCCGATCACCGGGTAGCGCGAGTGCGCCGCCTCGATGATCGAGGGCAGAAATTCCCGCGGGCTGAGGCTGGCCTTGATGCTGATCACCTGCGAGCGCGGCACCATGATGTCGCGCACCTGCAGGTCGGCGACCTGGATCGCGCCCTCGACGATGGCCAGTGCCTCGCTGTCCAGCAGCTTGTTGTCATGGGCGTCGCGCAACAGCTCCATCAGCTCGGCGCGGCTTTTCGGTTCATGGGCAAAGGCCTGGGCCAGGCGCTCGAACCAGGATCTCTGCCCGCTGCTCGATCGGTCTTCGTTCATGGGGTTGACTCGAAGGTCCTCAATGATCCGCCGACGGGTCGTCGTCGGCATAGGGGTCGGGGTAGCCCAGGCTCGCCAGCAACTGGCGCTCCAGGTCTTCCATTTCCTCGGCTTCCTCGTCTTCGAGGTGGTCGTAGCCGAGCAGGTGCAGGCAGCCGTGGATGACCAGGTGCGCCCAGTGCGCCTCGAGCGCCTTGCCCTGTTCGGCGGCCTCGCGCGCCACCACCGGTACGCAGATCACCAGATCGCCCAGCAGCGGGATGTCGAGCAAGCCCTCGGGAATCTCGGCGGGGAACGACAGCACGTTGGTGGCGTAGTCCTTGCCGCGGTAGTCGCGGTTCAGCTCGCGGCCCTCGGGCTCGTCGACCAGGCGGATGGTCAGCTCGGACGGCTCGCTGCGCTGGGCCAGGGCAGCCTGGCAGCAGCGCAGCAGGTCCGCGTCAGACGGCGCAGCGGCCTGGCTGGCGCGCTGGATGTCGAGTTCAATCATCGCGGCGGGCGTCTCGGCGGGCGGCGTCGTTGCGCTCGGTCTCCTCGTCGAAGCGCTCGTAGGCCTCGACGATGCGCTGCACCAGCGGGTGGCGCACCACGTCCTTGGGCAGGAAGCGGGTGAAGGAGATGCCCTCGACGTCCTTGAGCACTTCCATCACGTGGGCCAGGCCCGACTTGGTGCCACGCGGCAGGTCGACCTGGGTGATGTCGCCGGTGATCACCGCGGTCGAGCCGAAGCCGATCCGGGTGAGGAACATCTTCATCTGCTCGACGGTGGTGTTCTGGCTCTCGTCGAGGATGATGAAGCTGTTGTTCAGCGTGCGGCCGCGCATGTAGGCCAGCGGGGCAATCTCGATCACCTGCTTTTCGATCAGCCGCGCCACGTGCTCGAACCCGAGCATCTCGTAGAGCGCGTCATACAGCGGGCGCAGGTAGGGGTCGATCTTCTGCGCCAGATCGCCGGGCAGAAAGCCGAGCTTCTCGCCGGCTTCCACCGCTGGGCGCACCAGCAGGATGCGCCGCACCTGCTCGCGTTCCAGGGCGTCCACCGCGCAGGCCACCGCCAGGTAGGTCTTGCCGGTGCCGGCCGGGCCGATGCCGAAGTTGATGTCGTTGTCGAGGATCGCCTTCACGTAGCGCTGCTGGTTGGCGCCGCGCGGGCGGATGTTGCCCTTGCGCGTGCGCAGGCTCACGCCCTCGGCGGCGCGCGGGTTGGCCAGCTCCTCCATGCCCGATTCCTGCAGGTACAGGTGGACCATGTCGGGCGACAGCTCGGCACTCTTGGTTTCGCGGTAGAGGCGGCGCAGCAGGACCTCGGCGGACTTGGTTACCTCGCTCGGGCCGATCAGCTCGAACTGGTTGCCGCGGTTGCGGATCTCGATGGCCAGGCGCTGTTCGATCAGGCGCAGGTGCTCGTCGAATTGCCCGCAGAGGTTGGCGAAGCGGCGTGCTTCGAAGGGTTCAAGGATGAAACGATGCGGTTCGATGGGCGCGTTCAAGGGCTGTATGTAACACCGTTCAGCAAAGGGTATGAGCGAAGAATAGCGCCGACCCGGACAGGGCGAAAGTCGGCGCTGGTCGTGTGGACAACGAGGCGGTTGTCCGGCTACGTGGTCAGCCGGCCTGGGCGGCCGGTTCGGCGTCCAGCAGGCTGCCGCGCAGCGAGTGCGGCAGCGCATCGTCGATGCGCACGTCGACGAACTGGCCGATCAGGCGCGGGTTGCCCGAGCGGAAGTTGACGATGCGGTTGTTCTCGGTGCGGCCCTGCAGCATGCCCGGGTCCTTCTTCGAGTAGTCGGTGACCAGGATGCGCTGCACCGAGCCGACCATGCCCCGGCTGATGGCGATGCCCTGCTGGGTGATGCGCGCCTGCAGGATCGCCAGGCGCTGCTTCTTCACCTCTTCGGGGGTGTCGTCGGGCAGGTCCGCCGCCGGGGTGCCGGGGCGGGCGCTGTAGACGAACGAGTAGGAGAAGTCGAAACCGACCTCTTCGATCAGCTTCATGGTCTGCTCGAAGTCCTTCTCGGTCTCGCCGGGGAAGCCGACGATGAAGTCCGAGCTGATCGAGATGTCCGGCACCGCTGCCTTGAGCTTGCGGATGCGCGACTTGTACTCGAGGGCGGTGTGGTTGCGCTTCATCGCCGCCAGCACGCGGTCCGAGCCCGACTGCACCGGCAGGTGCAGGTACT
Organism: Pseudomonadaceae bacterium; assembly: GCA_030602315.1. GTDB lineage: Bacteria > Pseudomonadota > Gammaproteobacteria > Pseudomonadales > Pseudomonadaceae > Azomonas. The sequence goes on from JAUVZY010000025.1 coordinate 29,020, forward strand.
TCACCAGCTTGGGGATCTCGGCGTGGGCCTGGATGATGGCGTCGGAGAACTCCAGCGGATGGCTGGTGGTGTAGCGAATGCGCTCGATGCCGTCGATCGCCGCCACCGCGTAGAGCAGCTCGGCGAAATCGGCAATGCGCCCCTCACCGGCGTCGCCCCGGTAGCCGTTGACGTTCTGTCCGAGCAGGGTCACTTCCTTCACGCCGTTGTCGGCCAGGTGCATGACTTCGGCCAGCACGTCGCCCAGCGGGCGGCTGACTTCCTCGCCGCGGGTGTAGGGCACCACGCAGAAGGTGCAGTACTTGCTGCAGCCCTCCATCACCGAAACGAAGGCGCAGGGGCCGTCAACGCGCGGCTCGGGCAGCCGGTCGAACTTTTCGATCTCGGGGAAGGAGATGTCCACCTGGGCCTCGCGGGTGCTGCGCGCCGCGTCGATCATCTCCGGCAGGCGGTGCAGCGTTTGCGGGCCGAACACCACGTCGACGTACGGCGCACGCTCGCGGATCGCCGCGCCTTCCTGGCTGGCCACGCAGCCGCCGACGCCGATCACCAGCTCCGGGTTCTTCTCCTTCAGCGGCCGCCAGCGACCCAGCGCGGAAAACACCTTGTCCTGGGCCTTCTCGCGGATCGAGCAGGTATTGAGCAGGATCACGTCGGCTTCGGCAGGATCTTCCGTGATTTCAAGCGGCTGATCCTCACCCAGCAGGTCGACCATGCGCGAGCTGTCGTACTCGTTCATCTGGCAACCGTGGGTCTCGATGTAAAGCTTGCGGGTCATGGCAGTCCGGCGATTGTGCAAAAAATGACCGGCGATTATACGGGCGGGGTGGAGCCGAGAAAAGCGCGGGCGGCTGAAGGCTGGGCGAAGGGGGCGAAGAGAGCTGCCAGCCCCGCGTTAGAGGCGAACGGCTAAAGTGCGCTCAGCGCGACTGATCTTCGCTCTGCAGGCGGAACAGGTAGTCGCGGAAGATCTGGCCGAGCACCTGGGTGGCGACTTCGAGCTCGTCGCGCGGCATCTGTTCGGAGACCTGGTCGGCGCTGTCCAAGGCTTCTTCTTCACCGTTGACCGCGGCCATCTTCAGCACGATGAAGGCTTGCACGTTGTTCGGCTGCACCCCTTCGCCGCGGAAGAACATCATCCCCAGCTGGTGCTGGGCGCGCGGGTGGCCCTGCAGCGACGCCTGCTCGAACCAGTGCATGGCGCGCGGCAGGTCTTTGGCCACGCGCTGGCCGCTGTAGTAGAACTCGCCCAGCTCGTAGGCCGCCTCGCTGTCGCCGTCCTTGGCCGCCTGCTCGCAGGCGGTCAGCGCCGCGGGCAGCTCCTCGGGCACGCTGTTCAGTGCGCAGCGGCTGGTCGCCGGGATCAGCAGCGAGTTGCCGCCGGCGAGCGCCCAGGCCGGGGTCAGGAGCAGAAGGCAGCCCAGTGCGAGCGTGCGGCTGGCGCGGATCATGGATCGAGAAGCCTCGGTGCCAGGCGGTGGAAGGACGGTCGCGCAAAACGCGGCAACCGTCACATTATGGATAAGCCCCGCCGGACTGACAAAGCCTTTGCGGCGTAGCAGTCGGCATTTCCCGCATCAGGCCTGCGAGGGCTTGGCAGCTTGTGCGCTCGTGCTCAACACGCTCAGCAGCACCGCCAGCAGCGGAAGGGCGCATGCCAGCGTCAGCACGCGCCAGCCGGTCAAGGCGCTGGTGGGCAGCGGCACGCCGGCCAGCAGCAACAGGCCGGCCAGCAGCCCGGCGGCACCCGGCAGGCCCAGCGGGCGGTGCAGCAGTCCGGCGTAGGCCACCACCAGCGCACTGGCCACACCCAGACCCAGGGCATAGGGCTGACTCCAGCCGAACTGGCGGGCCAGCTCGAAGAACACGCACAGGCCGAGTACCACCCGCCCCCAGACCGGTCGCCCCCAGTTCCAGCCGCGGGCCAGAGCCAGGCAGGCGGTGGCCAGCAACGGCACGCCGAGCTGGAAGGTGGCCTGCTCCAGCCAGATGCGCGCCTCGCCCGTGTCGAAACCCAGGCCCAGCTGCGCCAGCCCGCTCAGTCCGGCGCCGGCGGCCAGCACCAGGCCGAGCAGGGCGCAGAACAGCGGCGTCTGCTCATCGCCGGCCGTGGTGTGCCAGCGCCGGCCGATCCAGCCGGCGCTGAGGAGGGCGGTCAGGCTCAGCGCCAGGTACTGCGCAAGATCGAACGGCATGCTCATTTCAGCGCGGCGAAGGCTCGTTCGGCGGCATCGAGGGTCAGCTTCAGCTCGGTCTCGCCGTGGGCGATGGAGGTGAAGCCGGCCTCGAAGGCGGAAGGCGCCAGGTACACGCCGTTATCCAGCATCAGGTGGAAGAAGCGCTTGAAGCGCTCGGCGTCGCTGGCCATCACGTCGGCGAAGGTGACGATGGATTCGCCTTCGCTGAAGTACAGGCCGAACATGCCGCCCACCTGGGTGGTGAGGAGGGGAATGCCGGCGGCCTTGGCGCGCTCGCGCAGGCCTTCGAGCATGCGGCGGGTGTAGTCGCTCAGCTCGGCGTGGAAGCCCGGGCGGCTGATCAGCTTGAGGGTGGTCAGGCCGGCGGCCATGGCCAGCGGGTTACCCGACAGGGTCCCGGCCTGGTAGACCGGGCCGAGCGGCGCCAGGTGTTCCATGATCGCGCGCTTGCCGCCGAAGCAGCCCACCGGCATGCCGCCGCCGATGATCTTGCCGAAGGTCGACAGATCCGGGGTCACCCCGTAGTGCGCTTGGGCGCCGCCGAGGGCGACGCGAAAGCCGGTCATCACCTCGTCGAAGATCAGCACCACGCCGTGCTTGTCGCACTGCGCGCGCAGGCCCTCGAGGAAACCCGGCGCCGGCGGCACGCAGTTCATGTTGCCGGCCACCGGCTCGACGATGATGCAGGCGACCGTCTGGCCGACCTCGGCGAGGGTCTTTTCCACTGCCGCCAGGTCGTTGTAGGGCAGGGTCAGGGTGTGCTGGGCGAAGGCCGCCGGCACGCCGGGCGAGCTGGGCACGCCGAGGGTCAGGGCGCCGGAGCCGGCTTTCACCAGCAGGCTGTCGGAGTGGCCGTGGTAGCAGCCCTCGAACTTGATGATGCTGTCGCGCCCGGTATAGCCGCGCGCCAGGCGGATCGCGCTCATGGTCGCCTCGGTACCGGAGCTGACCATGCGCACCATGTCCATCGACGGCACCAGGCTGCAGACCAGTTCGGCCATCTCGGTTTCCAGCGCGGTCGGCGCGCCGTAGGACAGGCCGTGCTGCAACTGGCGACGCACCGCGTCGAGCACTTCCGGGTGGCCGTGGCCGAGGATCATCGGGCCCCAGGAGCCGACGTAGTCCACATAGCGCTTGTCGTCTTCATCGACCACATAGGCGCCTTCGGCGTGCTTGAAGAACAGCGGGGTGCCGCCGACGCCCTTGAAGGCGCGCACCGGCGAATTGACGCCACCGGGGATGTGCTTCTGGGCGCTGTTAAACAGGATTTCGGAACGGGACATTGAAGGCCTCTGAGCGCTGTAGCGGACAATTATTTCGGGAAGCGATAGGTAAGAGTGTTGCTTGCACCGACAGTGATGATCTCTTTGCTTCGGAGTTGCTCAACCAACGTCTGATGGCCGTCTTCGCCAAGCGCTTTTCGAAAATGTGCTTGGAGAGCGTTCTGGAGTGCAGGCAGTTTGGCTGGGCGGGTTCGCGCAGACTGCCGAAGGAATTGGATCGCTTGGGCCAAAATGTCTTGCGGCGATTCGGGCTGGGATTTTGCGGGGTTGATTTGGGCGAGCTGGGCGGTGCTCCTGTCGTCCTGCGTAACTAGCAGTGGAATGTCTTCGAGTCGTTCTGAGCGCTTTGCAAAGATCTTTCGCTGTTTCAGATGTGTAATTAGCGGATCGAAGCCTGTGTCTTTTGAGATCACGTGAAAAAAGCAGGCTTCACTTTGCGATGCCAGCTCCCCCATGTAGAACGCGATATGAAAATCTAAGGCATTTGGGCCATTGCCTTGGATCTTGATGTATTCACCTCGGTCTCCAAGGGCCTGCATGGCCGTAACCAGCTCGAACGGCAGTTTGGTCTGGTTGCTGCCAACAAATACCTTCACTCGAAAATCGTGCTTGGTGAGTAAGTCCAAGCGATCCGGGCACAGGTTTTCCAAATCAATGAGTATGTAGTTGATGCGCAAATCAGGCTCCGTTGAATAGCGCAGAAAAGCTCCGGGCGCGGCGCTCGACCTCGGCGGGCGAGTCGGCGGCGAACAGCGCGTGGACCACCGCGATCAGGTTCGCGCCCTGGGCGATCAGCGCGGCGGCGTTGTCCAGGGTGATGCCGCCGATGGCGCAGACCGGCAGGTGAAAGCGCGCGCGGGCCTGCTCCAGCAGCTCGGGACGGGCTGCCGGGGCGCCGGGTTTGGTCAGCGAATTGAAGAAGCGACCGAA
>JAUVZY010000021.1 GCA_030602315.1 Pseudomonadaceae bacterium
TGTTCGCCATCGGCGGCTCGATTGCCTGGGCAGCGTTCGTCGCCTTTATCGGCATGGTCGGCAAGGGCGGCGCGACCATCGATGACATTCTGCTGCTGTTCATCTATCTCGAGCTGGGTGCGATGGTTGGCATCTACTTCAAGACCAACCATATGCCGGTGCGGTTCTTGATCTATGTGGCAATCACCGCGCTCACCCGCCTGTTGATTGCCGACATTCAGCACGAGCACAAGCCGACCATGGGCATCCTGATGGTGTGTGGCGGGATTGTGCTGCTGGCCCTGGCGACGTTGATCATTCGCTATGGCTCTTATCGTTTTCCCTCATTGCACAGCACAGACAAGCAGGCGAAGAGCTCACCCGGCGAAAGCGATTGAACGACCGAGGCAGAAACGAGAAAGGGGCCATTCCGGCCCCTTTCTCGTTTCAAGCGAAGCGGTGTGAAGCACCCCGCATCAGATCAACTGGCGATCCCGAAGCAGCGCCAATACTTGCTTGACGGCCTCTTCCAGCGAGACGGACCCGGTGTCGATGACCAGATCTGCATCGACGGGAGCGTCATAAGCGAAAGATTCGCCCGGCACGTTCGACGCACCCGCCGCGTAGAGCCCCTGGGGATCACGGGCACGGCAGGCGTCGAGCGAGGCGTGAACGTGGACGGTGATCAGCCGCTCAGCACCAATGATCGCTCGGGCCTGCTCACGCCCCTCGGCATCCGGCGCAACGAAGGCCGCGAGCGTCAGCATGCCCGCCTCGTTGAACTGCTTGGCTACCTGGGCCGCACGGCGCCAGTTTTCGGCACGGCCGGCGCGATCGAGCGGGAGCCCCTTGGTCAGGTCGTGGCGCAGGTTTTGACCGTCCAGCACATAAACCGCCCGACCGCTGTCAAACAGCTTGCGTTCGACCGCATAGGCAAGCGTGCTTTTGCCTGCGCCGGAGAGGCCGGTGAACAGCACGGTGGCTGGCTGCTGGCCAAAGCGCGCGGCCCGCTCCTCGGCGGTAACGTGAGCCAGACGCCCATGATGACCGCCATGGTTCTGCCCCTGCAGCGGCTGGGCGATGATCATGCCGGCACCTACGGTGCCGTTGGTCAGGCGATCGATGACAATGAAAGCGCCAGTGGTGCGGTTGTACTCATAACCATCCAGCGCGATGGGCGCGTCCAGGCTCACCTTCACCCGAGCGATCTCATTGAGCTTGAGTTCGCTGGCGGCAGCCTGCTCCAGGGTGTTCACATCGACGCGATGGACGATGCTTGGGACCGACCCCTGCACGTAGCTGGTAGCGCGCTTGATGTCATATTTCTTGCCGGGGCGCATTGGCTCCTCGGCCATCCACACCAGCATGGCCTCGAAGCTGTCGGTGACCTGCGGACGGTTGTCGGCATGCACCAGCATGTCACCGCGCGAGACGTCGATCTCGTCTTCAAGCGTCAGCGTCACCGCCTGTCCCGGACCGGCCTGCTCCAGTTCGCCGTCGAAGGTGACGATCGAGCGTACCTTGCTGGTCTTGCCCGAGGGCAGCGCGACGATCTCATCACCCTTGTGTACGATGCCGCTGGCCAGGGTGCCGGCAAAGCCACGGAAGTTCAGGTTCGGGCGGTTGACGTACTGCACCGGGAACCGCATATCGGAAAGGTTCCGATCGCCGGCGATTTCCACGGTTTCGAGGATCTCCATCAGCGACTGCCCGGTGTACCAGGGCGAGCGCTCGGACTTGTTGACCACGTTGTCGCCCTTGAGCGCCGACATCGGCACGAACTCGAGGGTGGTCGGTTTCAGGCCGATGCGCTCGGCGAACTGCAGATAGTCAGCCTTGATCGCTTCGAAGACGCCCTGATCAAAGTCCTTGAGGTCCATCTTGTTGATGGCGACCACGATGTGCTTGATACCGAGCAGCGAAGCGATGTAGCTGTGCCGGCGGGTCTGAGTCTGCACGCCGTAGCGGGCATCGATCAGGATGATCGCCAGATCGCAGGTCGAGGCGCCGGTGGCCATGTTGCGGGTGTACTGCTCATGACCGGGGGTGTCGGCGATGATGAACTTGCGCTTGGCAGTGCTGAAGTAGCGGTAAGCCACGTCGATGGTGATGCCCTGCTCGCGCTCGGCCTGCAGGCCATCCACCAGCAAGGCAAGGTCGACCTCCTCGCCGGTGGTGCCGACTTTTTTGGAATCGCGGGTGATGGCTTCCAGGTGATCTTCATAGATCATCTTGGAGTCGTGCAGCAGGCGACCGATCAGGGTGCTCTTGCCGTCATCGACGTTGCCGCAGGTGAGAAAGCGCAGCAGTTCCTTGCGCTCATGCTGGGCGAGGTAGGCGAGGATGTCCTCGCTGATCAGATCAGATTGATGCGACATGATGCGGAAACCTTAGAAGTAGCCCTGACGTTTCTTTTCTTCCATCGACCCAGCCTGATCGTGGTCGATCACCCGGCCCTGGCGCTCGGAAGTCTTGGCCAGGAGCATTTCCTGGATGATTTCCGGCAGGGTGGAGGCAGTGGATTCCACGGCGCCGGTAAGCGGATAGCAACCCAAGGTACGGAAGCGCACCATCTTCTTGGTGATGCTGGCCTTCTGCTCGGGGGTCAGGTAATTGAGGATGCGATCGTCATCGATCATCACCAGCGCGCCATTGAGCTCGACCACTTCGCGTTCAGCGGCGAAGTACAGCGGCACGATCGGGATCTGCTCCAGGTAGATGTATTGCCAGATGTCCAGCTCGGTCCAGTTGGAGAGCGGGAAGACGCGGATCGACTCGCCCTTTTTCACCTTGCCGTTGTAGACATTCCACAGCTCGGGGCGCTGGTTCTTCGGATCCCAGCGGTGCTTGCTGTCGCGGAAGGAGTACACGCGCTCCTTGGCGCGGGATTTTTCCTCGTCGCGCCGCGCGCCCCCGAAGGCGGCGTCGAAGCCGTACTTGTCCAGTGCCTGCTTGAGGCCCTCGGTCTTCATCACGTCAGTGTGCTTGGCACTACCGTAAGTGAACGGGTTCATGTCCTGGGCGACGCCGTCCGGGTTGATGTGGGTGATCAGCTCGAGCCCCATTTCATCGACCATTTTGGCGCGGAACTTGTACATCTCCTGGAACTTCCAGCGCGTGTCCACATGCAATACGGGAAACGGCAGCTTGCCGGGAAAGAACGCCTTGCGCGCCAGATGCAGCATGACGGCAGAATCTTTGCCGATGGAATAAAGCATGACGGGATTGCTGAACTCGGCCGCCACCTCACGGATGATGTGGATGCTTTCCGCTTCCAGCTGCTTAAGATGCGTCAGTTTGTCGATCATGGCTTCTCGGACAGTAGATGACGGCCGCACGGCCGGGACGAGCGCACTCTACCATGGCTTATGGTTCTAATCAGAGAACGCTTTTATATCAAAAAGTCATAGATGTATTACCGCTTCACACCCACTAAACCGGGTTGTCGCAGTCGATGAAGCAGTGCTCGATACCAAAGGTACGCGCCAGATAATCCCCCAACGCACCGACCCCGTAGCGCTCGGTTGCGTGATGCCCGGCGGCCAAAAAGCTGATGCCATTTTCGCGGGCGAAATGCACCGTCGACTCGGATACCTCCCCGGTCAGATAGGCATCGACGCCACCCTGGGCAGCCTGTTCGATATAACCCTGGGCGGCACCGGTACACCACGCCAGACGCTGAATCGGTCGCTTCGCGTCGACCAGCAGCGGCTCGCGACCAAGCGCCTGAGCCACGCGCGCGGCAAACTCGGAGGGCAGCAGCGGCACCGACAGGCGGCCAACCAGGCCCACCGAACGAGGATTGCCCGGTTCGAGCGGCCCTTCGACTTCCAGGCCAAGGCGTGCGGCAAGCTGCACGTTGTTACCGACTTCGGGGTGAACATCCAGCGGCAGGTGATAGCCGACCAGACTGATGTCGTTGAGTAGCAGGGTCTTGAGCCGACGCTGCTTCATGCCGATGACCCGGGGATCCTCGTTTTTCCAGAAGTAGCCGTGGTGCACCAGTACAAGGTCCGCCGAGGCGGCCACCGCGGCATCCAGCAATGCCTGGCTGGCAGTGACTCCCGAGACGATCCGCGCGACCTGCGAGCGGCCCTCGACCTGCAGGCCGTTGGGGCAATAGTCGGCCACTCGTCCCGCGTCGAGGTAACGATCGGCTTCTTCCAGCAAGATCCTGAGTTCGACAGGCATGGTTTCTCCTTCGACGGAAACCCCGGCATGCAAAGCGCTGCAGCCGGCGAACAGGTTCGTATAATGCCGGCCACGTTAAGGGCTCGGCCCGATACCCGCAACCGCACGGATGAATGAAGTCGATGCTGCAAGCGCTGCGTTTTCTCGGCTGGCCAACCCTGGTGGGCGTGCTGGCCGCCCTGCTGATCATCCAGCGTTATCCGCACTGGTTCGGTATTGACCATGAGGCCGGCCCGAGCCCGAATACCGCGCCATTTTTTGCGAATAATCGTCCGCACTCGTATGCCGCTGCCGTCGCCAGTGCCGCGCCGTCGGTGGTGAATCTGTACACGGCAAAACGCACCGGCGACGAGCGCGGCCAATCGACGCCGGAGCGCTCAGCGGGCGAGGCTCTGCAGCGAGAGCGGCGCGTCGAGTCAAGCCTGGGTTCGGCGGTGATCATGACGCGCGACGGCTACCTGCTGACCAACGATCATGTCACGTCAAATGCCGAGCAGATCATCGTGGCACTGCGCGACGGCCGCGAAACACTTGCCCGGGTGATCGGCCGCGATCCGGAAACCGACCTTGCAGTGCTCAAGATCGAGCTCGGCGAGCTACCGGCAATTCGAATAGGGCGCTCCGACGACGTCCATGTGGGTGACGTGGCGTTGGCGATCGGCAACCCGTTCGGCGTGGGCCAGACGGTCACCATGGGCATCATCAGCGCCACTGGGCGCAACCAGCTGGGGCTGAACACCTACGAGGACTTCATTCAGACCGACGCGGCGATCAACCGCGGCAACTCCGGCGGCGCACTGGTGGATGCCAGCGGCCAGCTGGTCGGTATCAACACGGCGATCCTGTCCGAGTCCGGCGGCTCGCAAGGCATCGGCTTTGCCATCCCGGCGAAGCTTGCGCTGGAGGTAATGCAGGCGATCATCGACCACGGCCAGGTAATTCGCGGCTGGCTGGGCGTCGAGGTGCAGTCGCTGACCCCGGACCTGGCGCGTTCGTACGGCCTGGAGGGGCGCCAGGGCATCGTGGTGGTCAGCGTGTACGAAGATGGCCCGGCGCAACGCGCCGGGCTGCAGCCGGGCGACCTGGTGGTGAGCATTGACGAGGCCGATGCCAGCGATGGACGCAACGCGATGAATCAGGTGGCCCGTGCGCGCCCCGGCCAGACCGTACGCATCGCCATCATTCGCAATGGCTCACCGATGACCTTGAGCGCGCTGGTCGGCATGCGACCACTGATCGGCGCACCATGAGGGTCGGTGGTCAGGAACCAACGCCGAGCCCGACCAGGGTGTCAACCAGCGCCCGATTCTGCTCGGGCGCTCCAATGGTGATACGCAAGAACTGATCGATACGCGGCTGGCGGAAGTGCCGCACGATCACGCCCTGCTCACGCAGCCCCGCCGCCAACTGCGCAGCGTCGTGCGCCGGATGACGCGCGAAGATGAAGTTGGCCGCTGACGGCAGTACGTCAAAGCCTAGCGCCTCTAGCTGCGCCACCACCTGCTCACGACTGTCGATCACTGCCTGGCAGGTGCGCTGAAAATAGGCGCGGTCCTCGAACGCAGCCGCGGCACCAACGATCGCCATGCGGTCAAGCGGATAGGAGTTGAAGCTGTTCTTCACCCGCTCCAACGCCTCGATAAGGTCAGGGTGACCGACCGCCAAACCAACCCGCAACCCGGCGAGCGAGCGGGACTTGGACAGCGTCTGGGTGACCAACAGGTTCGGATAGCGATCCACCAACGCGATCGCGGTCTGGCCGCCGAAGTCGATATAGGCTTCGTCTACCAGCACCACCGAATCGGGATTGGCCCCGAGGATGCGTTCGATCGCCTCCAGCGCCAACAGCCGCCCGGTGGGCGCATTAGGGTTGGGAAAGATGATGCCACCGTTGGGACGGGCGTAGTCCTCGGGCCGAATCTGGAACTGCTCATCCAGCGGCACGATGCCCGGCTCGATGCCATACAGTCCGCAGTAGACGGGATAGAAGCTGTAGGTGACATCGGGGAACAACAGCGGCTTGCCGTGCTGGAACAGGCCATGGAACGCATGGGCCAACACCTCATCGGAGCCATTGCCGACGAATACCTGCTCGCTGCGCACGCCGTAGTACTCGGCGATAGCCTGCTTCAAGCGATCACTGTTCGGGTCCGGATACAGCCTGAGGTTGTCGTTCAGCTCGGCCTGCATCGCCGCAATCGCCCGTGGCGACGGACCGTAGGGATTTTCATTGGTGTTGAGCTTGACCAGCCGGATCATTTTCGGCTGCTCGCCCGGCACATATGGGACCAGGCTTTTGACGAAGGGGCTCCAGAATTTGCTCACGCCCTTCTCTCCTCGAATTCGATCGGCTTGTGTAGCGTGGAAAACCGCGCTGCGTTTTCCACCACGTGACGTCAGGCGGAGGGGGCCGCGGCCGCCCTCCAATGCCGCTTACTTGATGCGGTACTCGGCGCTGCGCGCGTGGGCGGTCAGCGACTCGCCGCGCGCCATCACCGAGGCGACCTTGCCCAGCTCGGAGGCGCCATCGGCCGAGCAGTGGATGATCGACGAGCGCTTCTGGAAGTCGTACACACCCAGCGGCGAGGAGAAGCGCGCGGTGCCGGAGGTTGGCAGCACATGGTTCGGTCCGGCGCAGTAGTCGCCCAGCGCCTCGGCGGTGTAGCGGCCCATGAAGATCGCCCCGGCGTGACGGATCTGCGGCAGCAGCGCCTGCGGATCGGCCACCGAGAGCTCAAGGTGCTCGGGCGCAATGCGGTTGGTGACGCGCATCGCCTGGTCCATGTCGGCCACTTGAATCAGTGCGCCGCGCCCCTCGAGCGAGGTACGAATGATGTCGGCGCGCTCCATGGTTGGCAGCAGCTTGGCGATGCTGGCCTCGACCGCGTCGAGGAACGCTGCGTCAGGGCTGACCAAAATCGACTGGGCGTCCTCGTCGTGCTCGGCCTGGGAGAACAGGTCCATGGCGATCCAGTCCGGATCGGTCTGGCCGTCGCAGACCACGAGGATCTCTGACGGGCCGGCGATCATGTCGATGCCAACCTGGCCGAACACGTGGCGCTTGGCGGTGGCCACATAAATGTTGCCCGGACCAACGATCTTGTCGACCTGCGGCACGCTCTCGGTACCATAGGCCAGCGCCGCCACGGCTTGGGCGCCACCGATGGTGAATACGCGGTCGACGCCGGCCACGCAGGCGGCAGCCAGCACCAGCTCGTTGAGTTCACCGCGCGGAGTCGGCACTACCATCACCACTTCGGCGACGCCGGCGACCTTGGCCGGAATGGCGTTCATCAGCACCGAGGACGGATAGGCCGCCTTGCCTCCGGGCACATAGAGGCCGGCGCGATCCAGCGGGGTGACCTGCTGGCCGAGCACGGTACCGTCTGCCTCGGTGTAGGTCCAGGAGTCCTGCTTCTGCCGCTCGTGATAGAGGCGTACCCGTTCTGCGGATTTTTCCAGTGCCTGGCGCTGCTCCGGGCTGATGCGGGTCAGCGCAAGCTCCAGCCGCTCGCGCGGTAGGATCAGTTCCGCCATCGAGGTCGACGCGACACCATCGAAGCGCTGGGTAAACTCCACCACGGCGGCGTCACCACGTTCGCGCACGGCCTTGGTGATATCCAGCACGCGCTGGTTGACCGCCTCATCCGATACGCTTTCCCAGCTCAGCAGATGATCCAGATGGCGCGCAAAGTCCGGATCGGCAGCGTTGAGACGGCGAATGGAAAGCGGAGCGGTCATGGCAGAGCCTCGTGTAAATGGCTTGGACTCGGGTGCACAACTCTAACAAGCCCTCCGTGCCAGCACCCGAGAATTTTGCTATGGCACAGATAGGGTGATGCGTGTGGCGACGGACCTGGCTGGCTGGCCGGCGTCAGGTGAGCGAGCTCTCCAAAAGGCCCGCCAGGCGAACCGCAGTCACGCCCCGCCAGCGCACATTACGCTGGCAGGGACTTATCCCTGGCGCTTTTCCACGGCCTGCGCCAGCACGTCGATCAACGCCTGAATCCGCGCGTGCTGCATCTTCATCGAGGCCTTGTTGACGATCAGCCGGGAGCTGACATGACAGATCAGCTCCTGTGGCTCCAGGCCATTGGCGCGCAGGGTGTTGCCGGTATCGACCACGTCGATGATCTTGTCGGCCAGTCCGACCAGCGGAGCAAGCTCCATCGAGCCATACAGCTTGATGATGTCGACCTGGCGGCCCTGCTCAGCGTAATAGCGCTTGGCGACGTTGACGAACTTGGTCGCCACCCGCAGACGCCCCCGCGGCTCCTCGGCGCCCACCTTGCCAGCAGTCATCAGCTTGCACTGGGCAATCTTCAGGTCCAGCGGCTCATAGAGGCCTTGCCCGCCGAACTCCATCAGCACGTCCTTGCCGGCAACGCCCAGATCCGCTGCGCCGTTCTCCACGTAGGTCGGCACGTCGGTGGCGCGCACGATCAACAGCCGCACGTCGTCCTGGGTGGTGGGAATGATCAGCTTGCGGCTCTTTTCCGGGTTCTCGGTCGGCACGATGCCCGCTTCGGCGAGCAGCGGCAGCGTGTCATCGAGAATGCGGCCTTTGGAAAGGGCGATGGTGAGCATCGGGGTGTCCTTTAGTCTGGCGACCGGGCACTCAGCCCGGCACACGGCGAATCTTGGCACCCAGAAGCTGCAGCTTCTCCTCGATGCACTCGTAGCCGCGGTCGATGTGGTAGATGCGATCGATCAGGGTGTCGCCCTCAGCCACCAGGCCGGCAATCACCAGACTGGCCGAGGCCCGCAGGTCGGTGGCCATCACCGGCGCGCCCTTGAGGTGCTCGACCCCGGTGACGATGGCCGTGTTGCCCTCGACCTGAATGTGCGCCCCCAGACGCTGCATCTCGAGCACGTGCATGAAGCGATTTTCGAAGATCGTCTCGATCACCGTGCCGGTGCCCTCGGCAACGGTATTGAGCGCGATGAATTGCGCCTGCATGTCGGTAGGGAATGCCGGGTACGGCGCGGTGCGCACGTTCACGGCCTTCGGGCGACGGCCATGCATGTTCAGTTCGATCCAGTTGGCACCGGTGGTGACCTCGGCGCCCGCTTCCTGCAGCTTGAGCAGCACGGCCTCAAGGATGCTCGGATCGGTGTCCTTGACCTTGACCCGACCACCCGTCACCGCAGCCGCCACCAGGTAGGTGCCGGTCTCGATGCGATCGGGCATCACAGCGTAGCTGGCGCCGTGCAGTCGGGCGACGCCATCGACCGTGATGGTCGAGGTGCCGGCTCCCTCGATCCGTGCGCCCATGGCGATCAGCATGTTGGCCAGATCGACCACTTCCGGCTCGCGCGCCGCGTTATCAATTACTGTGCGCCCGTTGGCCAGGGTGGCAGCCATCAGGATGTTCTCGGTGCCGGTCACGCTTACCGTGTCGAAGCAGTAATGCGCGCCGCGCAGACCGCCCTCGGGCGCGCGGGCCTTGATATAACCGCCCTCGACCTCGATGTGCGCGCCCATGGCCTCGAGGCCGCGGATGTGCAGATCCACCGGGCGTGTGCCAATCGCACAACCGCCCGGCAGGGCCACTTCGGCCTGGCCGAAGCGGGCCACCATCGGGCCAAGGACCAGGATCGACGCACGCATGGTCTTGACCAGCTCGTAAGGCGCGACCAGGGTCTTGATGGTGCTGGCGTCGACTTCGACGCTGAGCTTTTCGTCGATCACCGGCTGCACGCCCATGCGACCGAAGAGCTCGATCATGGTGGTGATGTCGTGCAGGTGCGGCAGGTTGCGCACCGTGACTGGCTCGTCGGCCAGCAGGGTAGCCGCCAGAATTGGCAGTGCAGAGTTCTTGGCACCGGAAATGCGGATTTCGCCGTCGAGGCGAGCGCCGCCGGTAATGATCAGTTTGTCCATACAGATTCCGTGGCCCCTGGGGCGGGAAGCGTCAAAACCGCGCCGCCCGCCAGGGCGGGGCGCGGTGGGATGTTTTCAGATACCGGAAGTCAGCCGCGCTGGGCCCAGTCGGCCGAGCTGAAGAACTTCATGGTGACCGCATGGATGGTGCCGTTGACAATCCACGGATTGAGGTGGGCGTAGACCTGCTGCTGACGCTTGACCGGGCTCATGCCGATCATCTCGTCGCTGATGATGTTCAGCTGGAAATTGCAGCCTTCGCCTTCAACTTCCACCTTCGCCCCTGAAAGCTTTTCTTCCAGGAAGCTTTTCACTTCTACCGCCTGCATGTTCAACCCTCGATCGGCACCGGTCGCACGAGCCGGTGATCATACAAAAAAGGCGCCGCCCCGGCGATCACCGTTGCTCTTCGATCGGCAGGACGTCGAGTATTCCCGACACCCTGGCGATCTCGCGCATGTCAGCGGGCAGGTTGGTTACGGCAAGCGACTTGCGCTGTGCCGCCGCATCGCGCTGAAATGCCAGCAGCAGCGACACACCGACGCTACTCGAGCGCTCGACCTCTGCACAATCGATACGCAGCGCCGGTTCAGCAGCCGTACGTATCAGCCGCCGCCCGGCTTCGCGCAACTGCGGCCCGGTTCGGTAATCCAGAACGCCCGCCAGACGCAGCTCACCGGACTCGCCGCGAACGATCGACGCCTCACTCGCCGCCATTGGCCTGCCCTGCGGCTTCCTTGGCCTCGGCAACGACCTGTACCCAGCCATCGATGGTCTTGTCCAGATTGCCACCATTGCGCTGCATGGCCGAATCGAACTGGTCGCGGAACAGCTTGCCGACATTGATGCCATTGATAATGACGTTACGCAGCAGCCACTGACCACCCTCGTTGACCATGGTGTAGGACACCGGATACACCACGCCCTGAGCGCCGACCACTTCCATATCCACGCTGGCACGGTCGCCCTCCGGCGCCATCTTCGCGTTCAGTACGCGGATTTGCTGGTTGTCGTATTCGAGCAGGGCATTGCCGTAGAACTGCATCAGGCCGCGCTTGAAGTTCTCCTCGAAACGCGCCATCTGCTGCGGCGTGGCGCGGCGCGAGTACTTCACGGTCATGATGCTGCGCGAGATACCCCGCGCATCGACAACCGGCCCAAGAATGCGATGGAGTGCTTCGTAGAAATCGCTGGGATTCTGCCGGTACTGCGCCTTGTTTGCCTGCAGGTCGGCGATCAGCTCATCGGTAGTCTTTTGCACCACCTCACGCGGACCGAGCGAGGCCTGGGCCAGGCTGGAGAAGGCGAAAAGGGCCAGCAGGAGCAGCAGCCCGTGACGCACGGTATTGAGCATGGGAGTTCTCCTATTCGGTAGCTTGGGGTCTGTTAACACTATTGAGCAGGAACTTGCCGATCAGATCCTCGAGCACCAGCGCGGACTGGGTATCGCGGATGATCGACCCATCCTCGAGTACGTCGTCCTCCCCGCCCACGGTGATGCCGATGTACTTCTCACCGAGCAGGCCGGCGGTCAGCACAGCAGCAGTCGAGTCCACCGGCAGGTAATTCACGTTCTGATCCAGCTCCATGGTCACCTGCCCCATGAACGACTCATGGTCGAGTCGCACGTCGACCACCTTGCCGATGGTGACACCGGCCATGGTGACCTTCGCCCGCGGGCTGACGCCGGCGGCGTTGTCGAAGTAGGCGATTACCCGGTAGGTGCCACCGGTGTCACCGATGTTCAGACCACTGACCCGCAGCGCGAGCAGCAACAGGGCCAGCATACCGGCGAGAATGAACAGACCGACGCCAAGTTCCATGGAGCGGGTTTTCATTACAGATCTCCAAACATCAGTGCGGTCAGGACGAAATCCAGACCGAGAATTGCCAGCGAGGCGTAAACCACGGTGCGCGTGGTCGCGCGACTGATCCCTTCGGAGGTGGGTTCGCAGTCGTAACCCTGGAACACCGCAATCCAGGTCACCACGATGGCGAACACCACGCTTTTGATCAGCCCATTGACCACGTCCTCGTAGAACTCGACGCTGCGCTGCATGTTGCCCCAGTACGAGCCCTCGTAGACGCCGAGCCAGTCCACCGCCACCATCGCCCCGCCCCACACGCCGACCACGACGAAAATCGCCGAGAGCAGCGGCATGGAGATGAAGCCTGCCCAGAGCCTGGGCGCGACGATGTACTTGAGCGGGTCGACGCCAATCATTTCCAGGCTCGACAGCTGTTCGGTGGATTTCATATTGCCGATCTCGGCCGTCAGCGCCGACCCGGCCCGCCCGGCGAACAGCAGCCCGGTGACCACTGGCCCAAGCTCGCGCAACAGGGTCAACGCCACCATCTGACCGACCGCCTCCTCCGAGCCGAAGCCAACCAGGATGTTGTAACCCTGCAGCGCCAGCACCATACCAATGAAAAGACCGGAGACGACGATGATTGCCAGGGACAGCACGCCGACGGCGTAGAGCTGCTTGACCAGCAGGTGCAGGCCGCTGCCGGCGCTGCGCCGACCAAGCAAAGCATGCAGCAGAAACAGGGTGGACCGGCCGAGCGCCTCGACCACATCCAGCCCGGCGCGCCCCATCAGGCGCACCCGTTCAACCGCCGATTTCTTGCGCATCAGGCACCTCCCAGCAGGTCGCGGCGCAGCTCAGGCGCCGGGAAGTGGAACGGCACCGGCCCATCGGCCTCACCCTTCATGAACTGGCGGATACGCGGATTGCCCGAGTCCATCAACTCCGCGGGCGTACCCTGCCCCAGCACCTGCCCGTCACCGACCACATAAATGTAATCGGCGATACTGGCCGTCTCGGCGAGGTCGTGCGACACGACGATACTGGTGATGCCCAGTGCGTCGTTGAGCAGCCGGATCAGGCGCACCAGCACGCCCATGGCAATAGGATCCTGACCGGCGAACGGCTCGTCATACAGGAGAATCTGCGGATCAAGGGCAATGGCTCGTGCCAGCGCGACCCGGCGTTTCATCCCACCGGATAGCTCTTCCGGCATGAGGTCAATTGCACCGCGCAGCCCTACCGCCTGCAGCTTCATCAAGACAATGTCACGAATCATTTCGTCAGGCAGTTGCGTATGCACCCGCAACGGGAACGCGACGTTCTCGAACACATCGAGATCGGTGAACAGCGCACCGCTCTGAAACAGCACACCCATCTGCTTGCGCATGTCGAACAGATCGCTGCGCGAGAGAACCGGCAGGTTCTGCCCGTTGACCCAGACCTCGCCCTGCGCTGGCATAAGCTCAGCGGCAATCAACCGCAGCAGGGTCGTCTTGCCACAGCCGGACGGCCCCATGATGGCCGTGACCTTGCCACGCGGAATGACCAGATCGATGTCGGTAAAGATGCTTCGCTCGCCGCGCCGGAAAGTTACCCCTTTCAGCTCGACGGCGTACGCGCTGGCGGAACTCATCACGTCTCCTTAGGCGGTCCGCAGCTGTAGACGCCTCTGGCGAGGCGAAAGATACATGGCGGACTTGCAGGGCCGCGCACTATAGCACCCTCACTTTTTTTGCCCATAGCGCGTGTGCGGCAAAGCCCCGCGCCCGTGCCAGAGCCGCCGGCGCTGGCTACCGCGTCGCCGACCGGCGATCGAGGCTGGGGAAGGGCCCTGAATGCGGATATAATCGGTCTTTTTGGCAAGAACCCTATCGATATGTCCCGGACCACTCAGCTGATCGACTCGGCGCTTCGCACCATCGCGCTTGAAATGGAAGCGGTGCAGCAGCTCAAGGAGCGCATCGACGCCAACTTCGTTCGCGCCTGTGAGCTGATCCTGGCCTGCAAGGGCCGGGTGGTGGTGGTGGGCATGGGCAAGTCCGGCCACATCGGCAACAAGATCGCCGCGACACTGGCGAGCACCGGCACCACAGCCTTCTTCGTTCATCCCGCCGAGGCGAGCCACGGCGACATGGGCATGATCACGCGCGACGACGTGGTGCTTGCGCTTTCGAACTCCGGCACCACCAGTGAAATCGTCACCCTGCTGCCGCTGATCAAACGCCTGGGCATCACCCTGATCAGCATGACCGGCAACCCCGACTCGGTACTAGCGCAGGCAGCCGAGGTCAACCTCGACGCCCGCGTCCACCAGGAGGCCTGTCCGCTGAATCTAGCGCCGACCTCCTCCACCACAGCCGCACTGGTCCTCGGCGATGCACTGGCGATCGCCCTGCTCGAGGCACGCGGGTTCACCGCCGAGGACTTCGCCTTCTCCCACCCAGGCGGCGCTTTGGGCCGCCGCCTGCTGCTCAAGGTCGAAAACGTCATGCACAGCGGCGAGCGCCTGCCGTGCGTGCCACGCCAGACCAGCCTGCGCGACGCGCTGCTGGAAATGACCCAGAAAGGCCTCGGCATGACAGTGGTGGTGGAGGACGACGGCCGACTGGCCGGTGTATTTACCGATGGCGACCTGCGTCGCACCCTTGATCGACAACTGGACGTACGCCAGGCGAGCATCGAGCAGGTCATGACCGTCCACGGCAAGACCGTGACAGCCGAAATGCTCGCCGCCGAGGCCCTCAAGATCATGGAAGATTACAAGATCAACGCGCTGGTGGTGGTCGACGAGCACGACCGTCCGGTGGGCGCACTGAACATGCACGACTTGCTGCGTGCGGGGGTGATGTGATGGACGAACTGCTGCAGCGCGCGCGCGCCGTCAAACTGGCGATCTTCGACGTCGACGGCGTACTGACCGACGGCCGACTCTACTTTCTCACCGACGGCAGCGAATTCAAGACCTTCAACACCCTCGACGGCCATGGCATCAAAATGCTCATTGCTTCGGGGGTCCGCACGGCAATCATCAGTGGGCGCAAGACGCCGGTAGTCGAGCGGCGCGCCCAGGGCCTGGGGATTCACCACCTCTATCAGGGCCGCGAGGACAAGCTCGTGGTACTCGAACAATTGCTCAGCGAGCTTGCCCTCGCACCGGAACAGGTTGCCTACCTGGGTGATGACCTGCCCGACCTGCCGGTGATCCGCCGGGTCGGCCTGGGCATGGCAGTCGCCAGTGCCGATGCCTTTGTACGCAGCCATGCACACGGCGTCACCCAGGCGCGTGGCGGCGAAGGCGCAGCGCGCGAATTCTGCGAGCTGATCATGCGCGCCCAGGGCACCCTGGAAGCGGCCCAGGCCGCCTATCTCTAAGGAGTCGCCATGCTCGCCAGGCTGCGCATACCGCTTCTGCTGGGCCTCGTCGGCGCCCTGCTGGTCGCCGTGGGCTACTGGAACATCCGCCCGCAAAGCTTCATGCCGGGCGGCGCACGTACCACCGCGACGCAGCCGGAGGTCGACTTCTTTGCCCTGGGCTCGCATACCGTGCAGTTCAAGGCCGATGGCTCAAAGGATTACGTTCTGACCGCGGCGCGCATCGATCACATCAAGGCTAACGACGTTACCCTCGTCGACCAGCCCGAACTGTTCCTGCACCGCAGCGCCGGTGAGCCATGGCACGTGCGTAGCGCAACCGCCGAGGTCGCGCCTGGCGGCAATCAGGTTGAACTGATCGATCGCGTGCTGATCCAGCGCACCGACCCCAAGGGACGACCCATCGTCATCAGCACCAGCCGCATGACCGTATTCCCCGACAAGCAATATGCGCAGACCCGGCAACCCGTTAGAATCGAGGCCGCCAACGGCGTCACCACGGCCACCGGGATGAATGCAGACCTGGACCAGGGCCGGATCCGCCTGCTCTCCAACGTAAGAGGCCAGCATGAGCTTCGCTAGACCCCATATCCTTCTCTGCCTGCTGGCCCTGTTCACAAGCGCCGCCTGGGCCCTGCCCGAGGACCGCAACCAACCGATCCGTATCCAGGCCGATACCGCTGAACTCGACGAGCGGCGGGGCGTGGCCGTCTATCGGGGCGACGTGGTGATCACCCAGGGCACCCTCAAGATCACCGGCCACACTGTCACGATCACCCAGAATGCCAGCGGTGATGTGGAAGTATTTACCGCCCAGGGAAAGCCCGCCTACTACGAACAGCAACCGGCCGCGGGCCGCCCGATCGTCAAGGCGTATGGCCTGACCATCCAATACTTTGCGGAAAACGAGCGCATCGTGCTGATCGACCAGGCCAGGGTGGTGCAGGAAGGCAACACCTTCGAAGGCGAAAAGATCGTCTATGACACCCGCCGCCAGGTTGTCTCTGCCGGCCGCGCGAACAATGCCGACATCACCACGCCGCGCCCGCGCATCGACATGGTGATTCAGCCACGCCGCCAGGAACAAGGCACCGCGGAGCAGGCTGAATAATGGCCGTACTGAAAGCTCAGCACCTGGCCAAGGCCTACAAGAGCCGCCAAGTGGTTCGTGATGTCAGCCTTTCGATCCAGAGCGGCCAGATCGTCGGCCTGCTCGGCCCCAATGGCGCCGGCAAGACCACCTGCTTTTACATGATCGTCGGGCTGGTGCGCGCCGACCAAGGCCGCGTACTGATCGATCAACAGGACGTGACCCAGCAACCGATGCACGGGCGCGCGCGTGCCGGGATCGGTTACCTGCCCCAGGAGGCCTCGATCTTTCGCAAGCTCAGCGTGGCGAACAACATCATGGCCATCCTAGAAACCCGCAAGGACCTCGATCGCCACGGGCGCCAGCAGGCGCTGGAAAGCCTGCTTCAGGAATTCCACATCACCCACATTCGCGACAGTCTGGGCATGAGCCTGTCCGGCGGGGAGCGGCGCCGCGTAGAAATTGCCCGCGCGCTCGCCACGGCGCCAAAGTTCATTCTGCTGGACGAACCCTTCGCCGGTGTCGACCCGATCTCGGTGGGCGATATCAAGCAGATCATCCATCACCTGAAGAACAAGGGCATCGGGGTTCTGATCACCGATCACAATGTCCGCGAGACGCTGGATATCTGCGAGACGGCGTACATCGTCAACGATGGCCAACTGATCGCCGAAGGTGACGCCCAGAGCATCCTTGCCAACGAACTGGTGAAGGAAGTCTACCTGGGCCACGAATTCCGCCTCTGATGATCCGCGCGCGCCAGCAGGGCTAGGCAAGGCCGCCAATCTCAGGCATATAATTTGCTTGGCGCGGCTCCCGCATGGGCGCCGGTGATGTTCGAACACCAGCAGTCCTTCGCATATGAAACCATCGCTAGTCCTGAAGATGGGCCAGCAGCTGACGATGACGCCGCAGCTGCAACAAGCCATTCGACTGCTCCAGCTTTCTACCCTGGACCTGCAACAGGAAATCCAGGAAGCGCTGGAAGCCAATCCCATGCTCGAGCGCCAGGAAGACGGCGAAGACTACGACGCCGACGACGCTGCATCGGAGCTCGGCGAGAGCCACGAAAGCGGCAGCAGCAATTCGCCCGAAAGCAGCTACGAGAGTCCCTCAACGGCAGAAACCGGTCTCGACGACAACGAGTGGGGCGAGCGCATCCCCAGCGAATTACCGGTCGATACCGCCTGGGAAGACGTCTACCAGACCAGCGCCAGCA
This sequence comes from Pseudomonadaceae bacterium, assembly GCA_030602315.1. GTDB lineage: Bacteria > Pseudomonadota > Gammaproteobacteria > Pseudomonadales > Pseudomonadaceae > Azomonas. The sequence goes on from JAUVZY010000021.1 coordinate 17,547, forward strand.
GCCTACCCAGCAGTGATGATGACGAGTGGGACTTCACCACTCGCACCTCCGCCGGCGAAAGCCTGCAGAGCCATTTGCTCTGGCAACTCAATTTGGCTCCGATGAGCGATACCGACCGCCTCATCGCGGTGACATTGATAGACAGCATCAACGACCAGGGCTACCTCGACGACAGCCTCGAGGAGATCCATGCAGGCCTCGATCCGGAGCTTGAAATCGAGCTCGACGAAGTCGAGGTAGTCTTGCACCGCATCCAGCAGTTCGAGCCGGCTGGTGTCGGTGCGCGCGACCTCAAGGAGTGCCTGCTGCTGCAGCTGCGCCAGCTGCCCGCCGACACCACCTGGCTCGAGCAGGCCAAGCTCCTGGTCGAACAACATCTCGACGCCCTCGGCAGCCGCGATTACAACCTGCTCATGCGTCGACTGAAGCTGCGTGAAGACGAGCTGCGCGATGTGATCGAACTGATCCAGACGCTCAACCCGCGCCCCGGCTCACAGATCGAAGCGAGCGAGCCCGAATATGTCGTTCCCGACGTGATCGTGCGCAAGCACAACGGCCGCTGGCTGGTGGAGCTGAACCAGGAAGCGATGCCGCGGCTGCGAGTCAACGCCCACTACGCCAATCTCGTGCGCCGAGCCGACTCCAGCTCGGACAATACCTTCATGCGCAATCAGCTGCAGGAGGCGCGCTGGTTCATCAAGAGCCTGCAAAGCCGCAACGAAACACTGATGAAGGTGGCCACGCAGATCGTCGAGCACCAGCGAGGCTTTCTCGACTACGGTGACGAAGCGATGAAGCCGCTCGTACTGCACGACATTGCCGAAGCCGTCGGCATGCACGAATCGACCATCTCGCGGGTCACCACGCAGAAATACATGCATACGCCCCGCGGCATCTACGAGCTCAAATACTTCTTCTCCAGCCACGTGAGCACTGCCGAAGGCGGCGAATGTTCGTCCACGGCGATTCGCGCCATCATCAAGAAACTGGTGGCAGCGGAAAACCCAAAAAAGCCGTTGAGCGACAGCAAGATCGCTGGTTTACTGGAAGCACAAGGCATTCAGGTCGCACGCCGCACCGTAGCGAAATACCGTGAGTCTCTGGGTATCGCCCCGTCCAGCGAGCGCAAAAGGTTGATCTGACGACATCTGGTCGTCATCGCGAGGTGCCGCGGATTTCGCGGCATCGAGCAGGTAAAACAAGGAGAACGCAGTATGCAAGTCAACATCAGCGGCCATCACCTGGAAATCACCGACGCTCTGCGTGACTACGTCACCGAGAAGTTCAGCCGTCTGGAGCGGCACTTTGACCGCATCATCAGTGTCCAAGTCATCCTGCAGGTCGAAAAGCTCAAGCAGAAGATCGAAGCCAGCCTGCACGTAGCCGGTCATGATGTGGTGGCCAACGCAGAACATGAGGACATGTATGCCGCCATCGATTCCGTTATCGACAAACTGGATCGTCAGCTGATCAAGCACAAGGAAAAGCAGCTCGAACGTCAGCAGGGCGCCTGATTCCCCCTACCATGATTCGACTTGAAGACATCCTGACCCCCGGTCGCGCCCTCGTCGGCGTGCCGGGAGGCAGCAAGAAGCGCGTACTGGAACAAATCGCCAAACTGGTCGCCACCGACCTGCCTGACCTGGACTCCCAGGACATCTTTGAAAGTCTCATCGCCCGTGAAAAGCTCGGCTCGACCGGCTTCGGCAATGGCATCGCCATTCCCCATTGCCGTCTGGCCGGCTGCACGTCGCCACTGAGTGCGGTGCTGCGCCTCGACGCCCCGGTCGACTTCGATGCCATCGACGGCGCGCCGGTCGACCTGCTGTTCGTCCTGCTGGTTCCTCAAGCCGCTACCGACGAGCACCTGGAGCTGCTAAGGCAAATCGCCAGCATGCTCGACCGCGAAGACGTGCGCCAACGACTGCGCCAGGCGCCGACCTCGGCCAGCCTGTTCCAGGCCGTGGTCGACGCACAGAACGGTCGCTGACAGCCATGCGCCTGATCATCGTCAGCGGTCGCTCCGGCTCAGGCAAGAGCACCGCTCTCGACGTTCTGGAAGACAACGGCTTCTATTGCATCGACAACCTGCCTGCCGGACTGCTGCCAGAGCTTTCCGAGCGCGCGCTGCTGCATACCGAATCGCTGCAACCGTCGGTCGCCGTCTCGATCGACGCACGTAATCTACCCAGTCAGATCCAGCGCTTTCCAGAACTGCTCGAACAGGTACGCGCGCGGCATATCCAGTGCGACGTGCTGTATCTGGATGCCGCTGACAACACGCTGCTCAAGCGTTTTTCGGAAACCCGCCGGCGCCACCCGCTGACCAGCGAGAGCCGCTCGCTGGCCGAGGCGATTCACGACGAAGAGCTGCTGCTGGCGCCGATCGCCGATCTGGCTGACCTCAAGATCGACACCACCCACCTAAACCTTTATCAGCTGGGTGACATGATAAAGCTGCGCCTGCTGGAGCAGCCGGCGGCGGGCACCGCATTTCTGATCGAATCGTTCGGTTTTAAACGCGGCATGCCGGTGGATGCCGATCTGGTGTTCGACGTGCGCTGCCTGCCCAACCCTTACTGGAAGGCCGAGTTGCGCCCCTTCACCGGTCGCGACCAGGCCGTCATTGATTACCTCAGCGCCCACACGGAGGTCGAGGAGTTCTATCAGGACACCTTCGCCTACCTCGACAAATGGCTACCACGACTGGCGGCCGGCAACCGCGCCTACGTGACCGTGGCCATCGGCTGTACCGGCGGCCAGCATCGCTCGGTGTACCTGGTGGAACGCTTGGGGCGTGAGCTCAAAGGGCGCCTGAGAAATATCCAGGTCCGTCATCGGGAGCTCGTCTGATGCCGCAATGCTGTCTTCCACCCCCGCAGCCACCTGCCCACCCCTGACCTATGCCCGCCCGCGAAGTTCTGATTATCAACAAGCTCGGCCTGCATGCCCGCGCCGCCGCCAAGTTCGTCGGTGTGGCCAATCAGTTTCCGTGCGAGGTCAAGATCGGGCGAACGCCTGACAGCCTGGTCAACGGCAAGAACATCATGGCGGTGATGATGCTCGCGGCCAGCAAAGGCACGCCGATCCAGTTGTGGACGGACGGCGAACAGGCCGAAGAGGCCTTGCAGGCGCTGATCGCGCTGATCGACGACTACTTCGAAGAAGGCGAGTAACGTCAGCCGGCAACCGATCGCCGGTTGCCGCTGCCAATTCGAGCGAGGCGCGGCAGGGCGAGTCAGCGCATGATCTGGCCCACCGAACCGGCCTGTCAGCGCCCGGCCACCGTCATCCGCTCGACCAGCACCGAGCCGGTGTGGATGTTGCCGCGGGTTTCGAGATCGCTACCGACGGCTACGATCTGACGGAACATGTCCCGCAGATTCCCCGCGATGGTGACCTCTTGCACCGGAAACTGGATCTCGCCATTTTCTACCCAGTAACCGCCGGCGCCACGTGAATAATCACCGGTCACCAGATTGAGCCCCTGCCCCATCAGCTCGGTGACCAGCAGACCTCGCCCCATTTGCCTCAGCAGCGCCGTCTGGTCGTCCGCACCGTGGCTGACGAACAGGTTATGCACGCCGCCGGCATTCGCCGTGCTAGGCAGCCCGAGCTTGCGCCCGGAGTAGGTACCAAGCGCATAGGACACCAGTCGGCCATCCTCCACGAAGGCCTTGTCGAAAGTGGCCAGGCCGTCACCGTCATACGCGGCGCTGCCGAGCGCCCGACGCAGATGAGGGCGCTCATCCAGCCGCATCCATTCGGGAAACAACTGCTGACCGAGGGCGCCTTCGAGGAACGAGGACTTGCGGTAGAGATTGCCGCCGGAAATCGCCGCGAGGAAATGTCCAATCAGGCCAGTCGCCACTTCGGCGGCGAACAGCACCGGCACCTCGCAGGTCGGCACCGGCCGCGCGCCCAACCGACGTACGGCGCGATCCGCCGCCCGGCGACCGATTTGCTGCGGGTCAGCCAGCTCGGCACCAATGCGCTTGACGTCATAACAATAGTCCCGCTGCATCTGGCCCTCGCTCTCGGCGATCATCACGCAGCTGAGGCTGTGGCGGGTGCTGCAGTAGCTGCCGATGAAGCCGTGGCTGTTGCCATAGGCGCGCGCGCCACGGTGGGTGTTGAGGCTGGTGCCGTCGGCATTCTGGATGCGCGCATCACGCTCGAAGGCCGCCGCCTCGCATGCCAGGGCAGTATCGATGGCGCGTTCGGGATCGATATTCCAGGGATGGAAGAGATCAAGGTCCGGCAGATCGCGGGCCATCAGCGCAGCGTCGGCCAGACCGGCGAAGGGGTCTGCCGAGGTGTGCCTGGCGATCGCCAGGGCGGCGGCGACAGTTTCCCGGATCGCTTCCGGCCCGCTGCTGGTGGTACTCGCCGATCCCTTGCTCTGACCCACATAGAGGGTGATGCCAAAGCCCTGGTCGCGGTTGAACTCGACCGTCTCGACTTCCTGCTGGCGCACAGTGACCGACAGCCCCTGCTCCATCGATACCGAAACCTCCGAGGCCGTGGCACCCTGGCGGCGGGCTTCGTCGATGATCTGCTGTACCCGATCCTGCAGGCCGCCAAGATCCTGCGGCCCGATTCCGTCAATCTCGCTCATATGTACTCCAAACCCGCTTAGGCATCACCGTGACCGATGCGGACGCATGGCCGACCACGGCTGCTGTTATCATGGCGACGTTTCCAACTGGACCATCCCCATGTCTGATTTTTCCGCTGCCGACGATACCGGCGAAAAGAGCAAGACGCAGGTCAAACGTGAACTCCAGGCCCTGCAGGACCTGGGCGAGCGCCTGACCACGCTCAAACCGGAGACCATCGACCGCCTGCCGCTCTCCGACGCGCTGCGCAAGGCACTGGCCGACGCGCCGAAGCACAAGGCGCACATCGCCCGCAAACGCCACATCCAGTACATCGGCAAGCTGATGCGCGGCCAGGATATCGAGGCAATCGTCGCGCTCGTCGACCAACTGGACGCCTCCACCCGCCAATACAACGAACGCTTCCACGCTCTGGAACGTTGGCGCGACCGCCTGCTCGCCGACGGCGACAGCGCGGTGGATGCTTTCGTCAGCGACTACCCTGACGGCGATCGCCAGCACCTGCGCGGCCTGATACGCCAGGCCCAGCATGAAGCGGCGCGCAATCAACCGCCCGCCGCCGCGCGCAAGCTTTTCAAGTACATCCGCGACCTGGACGAGACCAAGCGGGGTCTGCGCTAAAGCAGCCGCACGCCAAGCGGATAGCAAGACAACGCCAGCATCGTCGAGCTCTCCGCTGTTGGCTGAGGCCTGAAGCCCTGAAGCGACATCGACGTCTGCTTATTCTTCAAGCTTCAAGCGCTCAGCTTCCAGCCTGCCTCAGGCGCCCGTCCCACCCACGGTGATCGCGTCGATCTTCAAGGTTGGCTGACCGACACCCACCGGCACCGACTGACCGTCCTTGCCGCAAGTTCCGACACCACTGTCCAGGCTGAGGTCGTTGCCCACCATCGAGACGCGGGTCATCACGTCCGGACCGTTGCCAATCAGCGTGGCCCCCTTCACGGGTGTGGTGACGCGTCCGTCCTCGATCAGATAGGCCTCGCTGGTAGAGAACACGAACTTGCCGCTGGTGATATCCACCTGGCCACCGCCCAGGCTGGCGCAGTAGATGCCCTTTTTCACCGAGGCGATGATCTCCTGCGGATCGCTGGCGCCGGCCAGCATGTAGGTGTTGGTCATGCGCGGCATCGGCAGGTGCGCGTACGACTCACGCCGCCCGTTGCCCGTGGGCGCACCCCCCATCAGGCGGGCATTGAGCTTGTCCTGCATGTAGCCCTTGAGCACGCCGTTCTCGATCAGCGTGGTGCACTGGCTTTGCGTACCCTCGTCATCCACCGTCAGAGAACCGCGCCGGTTGGCCAGGGTTCCGTCATCGACGATGGTGCACAGGCTCGAGGCGACCTGCTGGCCGACCCGACCGCTATAAGCCGAGCTGCCCTTGCGGTTGAAATCCCCCTCCAGGCCGTGGCCCACCGCTTCGTGCAGCAGCACCCCGGACCAACCCGGGCCGAGCACCACTTCCATGCTGCCCGCCGGTGCCGGAACGGCTTCGAGGTTCACCAGCGCCTGACGTACCGCTTCACGCGCATACTCCATCACCCGGTCGCCTTCGAGGAAATAGCGATAGCCGACGCGACCGCCGCCACCCTGGCCGCCGCGCTCGCGTCGCCCGTTCTGTTCGACGATCACACTGACATTGAAACGCACCAGCGGACGGATGTCCGCGGCCAGACTGCCGTCCAGCGCGGCCACCAGTACATGATCCCAGACGCCTGCCAGGCTCACGGTCACCTGTTTGATACGCGGATCGAGCGCGCGGGTAGCTTCGTCGACCCGCTTGAGCAGGGCCACTTTGGCCGCCCGGTCAAGATCGTCCAGCGGATTGCCCTGCCCATACAGCGGGACAAAAGCGCCCGGCTGTGCCAACGCCACGGTCGCCGTCTGCCCCGCCCGGGCAATCGATCGGGCGGCCTGCGCGGCCTGACGCAGCGCATCGGCGGTGATCGCGTTGCTGTAGGCGAAACCGCACTTCTCACCCGATAGCGCGCGCACACCGACACCCTGCTCAAGATGAAAGCCGCCTTCCTTGACGATGCCGTCTTCCAGCACCCAGGACTCGGTGATCTGGTCCTGGAAATAGAGGTCCGCGGCATCGATGCCGGGACCGGCCAGCTCGCCCAGCAACGCCGGCAGGTCATCCAGCGCGAGGCCACCGGGGCCCAGCAGGCGATTGCTCGCCGTTAACAGCAGATCAGTCATAGTCACTCCGAAGCGGCCGCGCCGGGCAGGCACGGCGGACAAAACCGTCGGTGAGCGAGCACCGGCATGCGCTGGCGAATGGCCTCTTGCTCGGCGGGGTCACGCACCACCACCAAGGCGGCCTCACCTTGCGCCTGTTCGCAGAGTAGCCGACCCCACGGATCGACGATAGCCGAATGGCCATGCGTCTCCCGCCCACCCGGATGGCTACCGCCCTGCCCTGCCGCCAGGAGATAGCACTGGGTTTCGATGGCGCGTGCCCGTATCAGCGTCTGCCAGTGCGCCTCGCCGGTAACTCGGGTAAACGCCGAGGGCGCGCTGATCAGTTGGGCCCCGGCCAGGCGCAGCGCGGTATACAGCTCGGGGAAGCGCAGGTCGTAGCACACCGTCAGCCCGAGGCGACCGACCGGGGTGTCGGCAACCACCACTTGGCCGCCGAAGGCGTAGTCATCGGACTCGCGATAGCGCCCGCGCGCATCGGCCACATCGACGTCAAACAGGTGCAGTTTGTCGTAGCGCGCCACACGGGCGCCCTGGTCGTCCACCAGCAGCGAGCAGGCGCGCGGCCGGCCCTCAGGGTCACCGTCCGGAGGCAGCGGCAAGGTGCCGGCGACGATCCACAGCCCCAGCTCGCGCGCGCTCTGGCTCAGCCAGGGCAGGATCGGCCCTTCGCCACGCGCTTCCGCGCGGCCCAGCGCCGGCAGATCGGGCCGGCCCATGGCGGCGAAGTTTTCCGGCAGCACAGCCAGACGCGCGCCCTGCGCGGCCGCCTGCTCAAGCAGCAGGCGGGCCCGCGCCAGGTTGGCGGCGACATCGGCCTGCGACACCAGCTGAATCACGGCAAGCGACATGGCGGATCTCCGATGGGACAGGCGAACTGGCGGGCTAGTGGGGCTTCTCGAACGGTCGGTCGAAGCTGATTTCCGGCGATTGCCAGGGGCCCCGCACGTCGTACTGCACGGTGGCGAAGCGCGCCATGCGATCGCCCAGCACCCGGTCGGCCACCCACAGCGCGCCGGCGATGGCCGGTGCGCCGGCCAGAATCGCCGCCAGCGGCAGATTGTTGGTGACCGGCAAGGTAACCAGCAACTTGGCATCGATGCGATCGGCGGCCAGATCCAGGGTGCCGTTGAGCTCGAGATTGCTTGACGGCCCACTCAGCACCAGCGGCGTTTCGGTCCGATAGACGCCGGCATCGGCGGCGAGCACGCCGCGAACGCGGTCGTAGCTCAGGCCACGATCGAGCAGATCGGAAAAATCCAGCCGCAGACGCCGGCCAATCGAGTCGAAATTGAGCAGGCCGAATACCCGCAGGGCCTGCGCGCCGCCGTCGACCTCGATGAAGCGGCCGTTGCGCAGGCTCGGCTCGAGCCGCCCGGAGAGCCGGGTGAAGCTGAAATGCGCGGGCGAGCCCGGCCAGCTGCCGTCCACGGCCAGGGCGAAACGCTCGCTGGCTGCCGAGCGGGCAAAGCCCCAGGCGACGAGCACCTCGCCGATGTCGCGGCCCGCCAGATTGCCCTGATAGCGAGTGCGCGAGGCGCCCCAGGTCATGGTGCCGCTCAGCTGGATGCCGCGCAGCTGCGCATTGATGTCGGTAATGCGTGCGCTGTCGGCCAGCGGCCGCAGGCGGGCGGCAAGCGCGCCAAAGCGTTCCTCACCACGCCACAGTTCGTCGATTTGCACATTCAGCGCCGGCAACCGGGCCGGATCGATCTCCGCCCAGGGATCCTCAGCGCTGGCGGGCTCTCCGACGGGCGCGGCTGGCAGACGCACGCTCGCCAGGTGCAGCGTGAGGATGTCGTCCGCGCGCGGGCCGCGCGTCAGCTCTCCGCGCACGCGCTCGCTCGCGACGCCGAGGCGCCAGCCCGCCGCGTCCTGGCGCAGGGTTGCCTGCAGGTCGTCGACGGACAAGCCGAAGCCAGTGAAGTGATCGATGCTCAGCTGGGCCTCGCGCAGAAACGTCGGCGGAGCGAGCGCCCCGCGCCCCGCGGCAGGCGCCCCGGCCCCAGCCCCCGGCAGCCAGGCTCGCCAGGCCGCGAGATCCAGCTGGGGCAGACGGCCACGCACGACGAGCCCTGGCTGGGTCGGTAGACGGGCAGAGCCTCCGCCCAGGCGCAGCTCGCCGCGACCGCTGCGCCATTCGCCCGGCGGGGCCGCCAGCGCCAGCGAGGCGAGCTCGGCATAATCGGCACGGTAACGGCGCTCGGCCCCTTGTAGCGTCATGTGCAGACTGGCCTGGCGCCGACTGCCTGCGTCCTTGCCGAAGGGCTCGGGCAGATCGAGCGCCACGCCTTCCAGGGCAGACTCGATGCGCAACTGGCTGTCTGCGCCATCGAGGGTCAATTGCAGCTGATAGGGCAAGCGACCACTGGCCGGCAACGGCTGGGGCAACGCCAGCCAGCGCTGCAATCGCTTCAGCTCGACGGCCCCGCGCGCTTCGATCCGGCTGGCGGGTCGCCGTGGCGTCCCGGTCGCCACCACCCGAGCGCTGACCCATTCGTTAAACAGCCGCGTGCGTATCGCCTGGCCGCTGAAGCCGGCCTCGCTGTCGTAGCGAAAGCGCCCCTCCAGCCGCTCGAGGCGCAGCGCGGGGCTGGGAATGTCCAGCAGCGCGCCCTGGGTGGTGAAGTCCACCTGCACGCGCGGACGCTGATCGGCGTGCAAGGGGATTTCTAGTGACAGGGTGGTATTGGCCGTACCCTCGACCTGCCAGCCGTCGAACATCTCGGCCAGTCCCAGCGGCGACTCGCGCAGCAGCTGCAGCCCGTCCTGCAGCGGGCCAGCGAGACGGCCGTTCAGCTGCAGCCGCGGCGCCTGCCCGGCCTTGGGCGCGGCAATTTCGGCCGAGGCCTCCTGAACCTGGCTGTTCAGCACGCGGCCCTCGGCCAGACGTACACGCGTGTGTCCATTCTCGACCAGAATCTCGCCGCGTCCGTCGCGCAGCGCCGGCCAACCGGCGCGGTAGTCCAGCTCTGCCTCACGCACCTGGAAATAAAGTCCCAGGTGACGCGCATGCGCCGGGGCATCGGCGGCCAGCGCGCCCTGGTAGAGAAAATAACCCTGCTCGACGAGGCCGCCACGAATCGCCTCACCCAGCCACTCGTTGAGCGCCGGACTGAGCGCCGGCGAACGGCTGGGCAAAAACTGCCCGGCCAGACGCGCGTCCCCCTGGCGCAGGCCGACCCGCAGGTCCATGTAATCCTCGGCCTGCGGTGCGCGACGCAACCGGATAAGAAAATCCCCGGCCAACTCACCGACCTCACTCTGCACCTGCAGATACGGGGCGATCAGGCTGAAGGACTCGTCATCAACGGTCCAGCGCAAGCGGCCCCGGGCACTGCGCATGCGCCAGCCTTCGGGGAACAGGCGCGCCAGGTGCAGTGCGCTGTCGGGGGCATCGAGGCGCAGCTCGCCGGCGGCCAGATCACCTTGCATAGCGCCGGCGACGTTATCTGCCGCCGGTACCCAGCCGTGATCGGCAAAACGCACCCCGGACAGGTTGAAGGCGTAGCTCAGGCGCTCGGCACCGACAACTGCGGGCCGGTAATGCAGGTCGACGTTACGCAGCGTGCCGCTGGGCGCCAGGCCATGCAGCCACTCGCGGGCCAGCGGGGACAGCGGCGCCAGCGCCTCGACCAGCGGCACCAGGGGGCCAAGCTCCAGACGATCGGCCCATAGGTGCCAGCCGGTCTGCTCCTGATTGGCGACCAGACGCGCCTCACCCCAGCGCACGCCTTCATGCTCGAAAGCAAGGTTGTCCAGCAGCAGCCGATACCCTTCGGCATGCCGGTCGAGGTAGGCGGTGAGTCCGACATCGCCAAGCGTCACCGGGGCCTGTTCGGCCTGGCCAAGGGTGAGCTGTGGCGCATGCAGGCGCAGCACCGCCCGCTGCAGCGCGCCAGTCTGCCAGTGCAGCCAGGCTTCGCCCCCGGCCTTCATCTGCTCGACGCGCCACGGCTGGGCAAGGCGCGCGGGCAGCCACTCTGCCCACTGGCTCTGCGGCAGGTTGAGATAGGCGCGCACGCTGGCGTCCTGCCAGCGCTCGGCTTCGACCCGGGCCAGCAGGTTCAATGCGATCGGCTGGCCATCCGGCAACAGCCCACGCCCGTCCAGGCGCATCAGTGGTCCGGCGCTGGCCAGTTGCAGGTCGACATAGGTCAGGGTGCGCGGTTCGGCATCCTGCGGCTCGATGGTCAGCTGGCCGTTGTACAGGGTCAGCCGCGGCAAGCGCTGCAGGGCGGCGATCAACCCAGCAGGATCGGTTGCTTCACCCTCGCGCAGCGGCAGGCCGCGGACCTGCCAGCGGCCATCCGGCTGCTCGACCAACCCCAGGCTCGGTCCCTCGATCTCCACCGCGTAGACGACCGCGCGCCGCTGCCAGAGGCTCTGGCCCACATCGACGATGACGCGCAGGCGCTCAAGGCGCAGTGCGTCGTCACCCTCGCCGAGCAGCACGTCATGGGCCAGCAGATGCGGCGACAACCCTCGCCATTGTCCTTCCAGCCGCTCGATCCGCACCGGCATCTGCAGCGCCGCCGAGGCGCGTGCCTGCACCTCCTCCTGGTATTCGGCGACCAGCGGCACCAGCTGACGACCGAGACTGGCGTACAGCGCGAGCAGCAACACGCCGAGCACGGCGAGCTGCAGCAGATGTCGCAGCACGCTGGTCACCAATCCGACCACCTGCCCCATTCAACTCACCCCCGGCGCACGCCCGCCGGCGCCCAACGCCCGCACAGCCTCATTAAAGCAGCACCACGTCGTACTGCTCCTGGGAGTAATTGATTTCCACCTGGAAACGGATCGAGCGACCGATGAAGCTTTCCAGATCGGCGACGTTGCCTGACTCCTCATCCAGCAGCCGGTCGATCACCTTCTGGTTGGCCAGCACGCGGTAGCCTTCGGCCTGGTAGGCACGCGCCTCGCGGAGGATCTCGCGGAAGATCTCGTAGCACACCGTCTCCGGCGTTTTCAGCTTGCCGCGCCCCTGGCAGGCCACGCAGGGCTCGCAGAGCACCTGCTCGAGACTCTCGCGGGTGCGCTTGCGGGTCATCTGTACCAGACCCAGTTCGGTGATGCCGATGATGTTGGTCTTGGCGTGGTCACGCTCCAGCTGTTTTTCCAGCGTGCGCAGCACCTGGCGACGATGCTCTTCGTCTTCCATGTCGATGAAGTCGATGATGATGATGCCGCCGATATTGCGCAGGCGCAGTTGCCGGGCGATGGCGGTCGCCGCCTCGAGATTGGTCTTGAAGATGGTCTCTTCCAGCGTGCGATGGCCGACGAAGGCGCCGGTGTTGACGTCGATGGTGGTCATCGCCTCGGCCGGATCGATGATCAGGTAGCCGCCGGACTTGAGCATGACCTTGCGGTCCAGCGCCTTCTGGATTTCGTCCTCGACCCCGTAAAGGTCAAAGATCGGCCGCTCGCCTGGGTAATGTTCGACACGGTCGGCGACCTCGGGCATCAGCTCGCCGACGAACTGGCTGGCGCGCTGGAAGGTTTCCCGCGAGTCGATGCGGATCTTCTCGATGTTCGGCGTGACCAGATCGCGCAGGGTACGCATGGCCAGGGTCAGGTCTTCGTAGATCACCGCCGGTGCGCTGACCCGCTTGAGCTGCCCGTCGATCTGTTCCCACAGGCGGCGCAGATAACGGATATCGGTGACGATCTCCTCGGCCCGCGCATTCTCCGCCGCCGTCCGCAGGATGAAGCCGCCCGCGTCGATACCCTCGGCAGTCATCGCCTCGGCCACGACCCGCTTGAGGCGCTCGCGCTCGGCCTCAGTCTCGATCTTCAACGAGATGCCGACATGACTGGTGCCGGGCATGTAGACCAGATAGCGCGAGGGGATCGACAACTGGGTGGTCAAGCGTGCGCCCTTCTTGCCGATCGGGTCCTTGGTGACCTGCACCACCAGCCCCTGGCCTTCATGCACCAGCGCACTGATCGGCTCCACCGCATGACCTTCGCGGCTGGAAATTTCCGAGGCATGGATGAAGGCCGCGCGATCCAGGCCGATGTCGACGAAGGCCGCCTGCATACCCGGCAGCACGCGCACCACCTTGCCCTTGTAGATATTGCCGACGATGCCGCGGCGCTGAGTCCGCTCGACATGCACCTCCTGCAACACGCCGTTCTCCACCACCGCGACCCGCGACTCCATCGGGGTGATGTTGATCAGGATTTCTTCGCTCATCTTGGATTCTCGTTATTCAAGCGTTTGTCCTGAGACCGGCTTGCGCCAGCGCCGCTCAGCAATTCCAGCTGGCGACCCCGAAGGCTTCGAGCAATTGCGCCGTCTCGCATAACGGCAAGCCGACCACAGCCGAATAACTGCCTTCAATGCGACTTACGAACACCGCGCCCAGCCCCTGGATGCCATAGGCACCCGCCTTGTCGCAGGGTTCGCCGCTGGCCCAGTAGCGGGCGATCTGCGCATCGCTCAGTGCCGTGAACCAGACGCGCGTCGCCACCACACGGACCTCGCAGCGCGTCGCATCGGCCAGCGCCACCGCGGTGAGTACCTCATGGGCACGGCCGGAAAGCGCGCGCAGCGTCGCCTGCGCCTCGGTGAAATCGGCGGGCTTGCCAAGGATCTGTCCGTCGAGCACCACCGCCGTATCCGAGCCCAGCACACAGGCGCCTTGTGGTAGCCGTGCGAGTGCGACAGCCGCCTTGGCCCGCGCCAGGCGCTCGACATAGGCGGCGGGCGCCTCTGCGGCAAGCACCCGCTCGTCGATATCGGTCGGACAGGTGGCAAAGCGCACCCCGATCTGCGCCAGCAGTTCGGCGCGGCGGGGCGAGGCAGAGGCGAGGTAGAAGTCGGCCATGGCGACGCCGTCAGTTGATCCGCAGCCGCAGGCGCAATCCGCCGAGGGCGCTGAACAGCCAGGGCCAGAGCAGCGCACTGATCAGCGCGGGCAGCAGGTAAGTGAAAGTAGGCGGTGGCAGGTTGCCGGTGAGCACATAAAGCCACAGCTGCAGCAGCTGGCCGAGGCCGAACACCACCAAGAGCACCACGGCCTGCTGCCAGGTCGGGAACATGCGCAGGCGCTGCTGCAGGGTCTGCAACAGAAAACCGATCAGCGTCAGCACCAGCGCGTTCTGCCCCAGCAGGGTGCCGTACAGCACATCCAGCGTCAGCCCCAGCACCCAGGCGCTGGCCATGCCGACCCGATGGGGCAGATAAAGCATCCAGTAGGCAAGCAGCAGGGCCACCCACATCGGCCGGCCCACCTCCAGAAACGGCGGCATCGGCACCACCGAGAGCACCAGGGCCAGGGCGAAGCTGATCCAGATGGCCCAACCGTTATGCGATCCGTGCGGACTCAACGAGCGCCCTCCCCCTCTGGTTTGCGCGCCCCGCTGGCCGGGGCCGCCGCGGGCGTGCTAGCGGCCGGCGCAGTTGCAGGCGATTGTCCGGCCTGGTCGGCCTGTTCCTGAGCCAGCGCCGAATCGGCGGCGCGCTCCTCGGGAGTGCGACGGTCGGAGAACACCAGCAAAAGATAGCGGCTGCGATTTAGCGCGGCAGTCGGCGTCGCCCGCACGATCGCGAACGGCTGCCCGGAGTCGTGGATCACCTCGCTGACGATGCCCACCGGATAACCGGCCGGAAAGCGCTGCCCGAGACCGGAGCTCACCAGAAGATCACCCTCCTTGATGTCGGCGGTATCGGCGACATGGCGCAACTCCAGCCGCTCGGGATTGCCGGTACCCGAGGCGATGGCGCGCAGACCGTTGCGGTTCACCTGAACCGGCAGGCTGTGGGTGGTATCGGTAATCAGCAATACGCGGGCGGTGTAGGGCAGCACCTCCACCACCTGGCCCATCAGTCCGCGCGCATCGAGCACCGGCTGGCCGAGGAACACACCGTCCTTCTCGCCCTTGTCGATGATGATGCGATGGGTGAACGGGTTGGGATCTACACCGATCAGCTCGGAAACCAGCACCTGATCTTCGACCAGCGCCGACGAGTTGAGCAGCTCACGCAACCGCACGTTCTGCTCGGTCAGCGCCGCGAGCTTCTGCAGGCGCTGCTGCATGACCAGCGCCTCGGCCTTGAGCCGCTCGTTCTCTGCCAGCAGCTCGGTGCGGCTGGTCCATTGCTCGCTGACCCCCTCGGCCACCCGCCCGGGTACGTCGGCCAGCCAGTAGAACGGCGTGAGCAGCGCACCGAGCTGTCCGCGCAGCGGGCGCAGGGTATCGAAGCGGGCGTCGACCGCCATCAGCGCCACCGAGAGCCCGGCGAACACCAGCAGGCGGACACCCAGCGAGGGGCCTTTGGCAAAAAGGAGTTTGATGACCGTTACCTCATGGCGGCGAGCTTCAAGCCTTCAACTGCAAGCAGTTCGCTGCAGGCAGGGCACGGAGCCCGACCTGCAGCCCGTAGCTTGCGGCTCGCAGCTCATTCGGTCGACAGCAGATCCATGGTATGGCGATCCATCATTTCCAGCGCACGGCCACCACCGCGGGCGACGCAGGTCAAAGGATCCTCGGCGACGATCACCGGCAGGCCGGTTTCCTGGGCCAGCAGCTTGTCCAGATCGCGCAGCAGCGCACCGCCGCCGGTCAGCACCAGGCCGCGCTCGGCGATGTCCGCCGCCAGTTCCGGCGGGGACTGCTCCAGCGCGCTCTTGACCGCCTGCACGATGGTTGCCAGCGACTCCTGCAGGGCTTCGAGCACCTCGGAGGAGTTGAGCGTGAAGCTGCGCGGCACCCCTTCGGCCAGGTTGCGGCCGCGCACATCGATCTCGCGCAGCTCGGCACCCGGGAAGGCGGCACCGATTTCCTGCTTGATGCGCTCGGCGGTGGATTCGCCGATCAGGCTGCCGTAGTTGCGCCGCACGTAGGTGACGATGGCTTCATCGAAGCGGTCGCCGCCAACCCGCACGGACTCGGCATAGACCACACCGTTGAGCGAAATCAGCGCAATCTCGGTGGTACCGCCGCCGATGTCGACGACCATCGAACCGCGCGCTTCCTCGACCGGCAGGCCGGCACCGATGGCCGCAGCCATCGGTTCCTCGATCAGATAGACCTCGCGGGCACCGGCACCGAGCGCCGACTCACGGATGGCGCGGCGCTCGACCTGGGTCGATTTGCACGGCACGCAGATCAGCACGCGCGGCGACGGCTGCAGGAAGCTGTTTTCGTGAACCTTGTTGATGAAGTACTGCAGCATCTTTTCGCAGACGCTGAAGTCGGCGATCACGCCGTCCTTCATCGGGCGGATGGCGTTGATGTTGCCGGGGGTACGGCCGAGCATGCGCTTGGCCTCGGCACCCACCGCGACGACGCTTTTCTGGTTGCCATGACTACGGATCGCCACGACCGACGGTTCGTCCAGCACGATGCCGCGATCGCGCACATAAATGAGGGTATTGGCCGTGCCCAGGTCGATCGACAGATCGCTGGAAAACATGCCACGCAATTTCTTGAACATGGAGAGGGAGCCCTGGGGCGAAGCGTGGGGGGAAAATTGCGGCAAACTCTAACAACCGCACTGCATCAGGGCAAGGCGAGCAGCCGGCCAGCAGGTGATGGTTCGCGCATTTTCGCGGCCGATCGTGGCCCTGCCTCCAGGGCCCTGCGCTACCGAGGGTGGCGTCGATCATGCTAGATTCGCGCCTTTTGCGACCGCTCGCCGTCCGACGCCGCGACCGCCCCTTTCGCCCCTGCTGGAGACCTCCAATGGCGCTTGAACGCTCCGAAGTGGAGAAGATTGCTCACCTGGCTCGCCTGGGCCTGGAAGAAGCCGACCTGCCGCGCACCACCGAAACGCTGAACAACATCCTCGGCCTGATCGACCGCATGCAGGCGGTCGACACCGACGGCATCGAGCCTTTGGCCCACCCGCTGGAAACCACCCAGCGCCTGCGTGCCGACGAAGTGACCGAGAGCGACCATCACAACGAATACCAGGCCATCGCGCCGGCCGTTGAAGAAGGCCTGTACCTGGTTCCCAAGGTGATCGAGTGAAGGACGCCGCCATGCATCAGATGACCCTGGCCGAGATCGCCCGCGCGCTCGAAGCCAAGCAGTTTTCCGCTCACGAGCTGACCGCCGCGCTGCTGGCGCGCATCGAGGCGCTCGACCCCTCGCTCAACAGCTTCATCAGCGTGACCGCCGAACAGGCGCTGGCCCAGGCGCGCGCCGCCGACGCCCGCCGCGCCGCTGGCGAAACCGGCGCCCTGCTCGGCGCGCCGATCGCCCACAAGGACCTGTTCTGCACCCAGGGGGTGCGCACCACCTGCGCCTCGAAGATCCTCGCCAACTTCGTCTCGCCTTACGACGCCACGGTGGTGGAGAAGCTGGCCGCCGCCGGCGCCGTGTCGCTGGGCAAGCTGAACATGGACGAGTTCGCCATGGGCTCGGCCAACGAATCGAGCCACTTCGGCGCGGTGAAGAACCCCTGGGACACCAGCCGCGTACCCGGCGGCTCCTCCGGCGGCTCGGCCGCGGCGATTGCCGCGCGGCTGATTCCGGCGGCCACCGGCACCGACACCGGCGGCTCGATCCGCCAGCCGGCGGCGCTGACCAACCTTACCGGCCTCAAGCCCACCTACGGGCGCGTATCGCGCTGGGGCATGATCGCCTATGCCTCCAGCCTCGATCAGGGCGGCCCGATGGCGCGCACCGCCGAGGACTGCGCGCTGCTGCTAGGCGCCATGGCCGGCTTCGACCCGAAGGACTCCACCTCGGTCGACCAGCCGCTGGATGACTACCTCGCCGCCCTGGCCAAACCGCTCAATGGCCTGCGCATCGGCCTGCCCAAGGAATACTTCGCCACCGGCCTCGATGCGCGGATCGCCGACGCCGTGCTGGCGGTGGTCGAGCAGCTGAAAAAGCTCGGCGCCACGGTCAAGGACATCAGCCTGCCGAACATGCAGCACGCGATTCCGGCCTACTACGTGATCGCCCCGGCCGAGGCCAGCTCCAACCTGTCGCGCTTCGACGGCGTGCGCTACGGCTACCGCTGCGAGAACCCCAAGGACCTGACCGACCTGTACAAGCGCTCGCGCGGCGAAGGCTTCGGCGCAGAAGTGAAGCGCCGGATCATGGTCGGCACCTACGCGCTGTCGGCCGGTTATTACGACGCCTACTACCTCAAGGCCCAGCGCATCCGCCGGCTGATCAAGAACGACTTCGTCGAGGCGTTCAAGGACGTCGACCTGATCCTCGGCCCGACCACGCCCAACCTCGCCTGGAAACTCGGCGAGAAGAACGCCGATCCGGTCTCGGCCTATCTGGAAGACATCTACACCATCACCGCCAACCTCGCCGGCATCCCGGGACTGTCGATGCCCGCGGGCTTCGTCGACGGCCTGCCGGTGGGCGTGCAGCTCTTGGCGCCGTATTTCCAGGAGGCGCGCCTGCTCAACGTGGCGCACCAGTACCAGCAGGTGACCGACTGGCACACCCGCGCCCCGGCCGGCTTCTGAGGACGACACAGACATGCAATGGGAAACCGTGATCGGGCTGGAAATCCACGCCCAGCTCAGCACCCGCTCGAAGATCTTCTCCGGCAGCGCCACCACCTTCGGCGCGGCGCCGAACACCCAGGCCAGCCTGATCGACCTGGCCATGCCCGGCACGCTGCCGGTGCTCAATGAAAATGCCGTGCGCATGGCCTGCATGTTCGGTCTGGCGATCGACGCGCACATTGCCGAGCGCAACGTCTTCGCGCGCAAGAACTACTTCTACCCTGACCTGCCCAAGGGCTACCAGACCAGCCAGATGGACCACCCCATCGTCGGCAAGGGCCATCTGGACATCACCCTCGAAGACGGCACGGTCAAGCGCATAGGCATCACCCGCGCACACCTAGAAGAGGACGCCGGCAAGAGCCTGCACGAAGACTTCCACGGCATGAGCGGCATCGACCTCAACCGTGCCGGCACCCCGCTTTTGGAGATCGTCTCCGAGCCGGACCTGCGCTCGGCCAAGGAGGCGGTGGCCTATGTGAAGGCGATCCACGCGCTGGTGCGCTATCTGGGCATCTGCGACGGCAACATGGCCGAAGGCTCGCTGCGCTGCGACTGCAACGTGTCGGTACGCCCCAAGGGTCAGGCCGAGTTCGGCACCCGCTGCGAGATCAAGAACGTCAACTCCTTCCGCTTCATCGAAAAGGCGATCAACCACGAGATCCAGCGGCAGATCGACCTGATCGAGGACGGCGGCAAGGTCATCCAGGAAACCCGCCTGTACGACCCGAACAAGGACGAGACGCGCTCGATGCGCAGCAAGGAAGAAGCCAACGACTACCGCTACTTCCCCTGCCCCGACCTGTTGCCGGTGGTGATCGAGCCGAGCTACCTCGAGCAACTGCGCAGCGAGCTGCCCGAACTGCCGGCGCAAAAGCGCGAGCGCTTCGAGGCCGCGTTCGGCCTCTCAGCCTACGACGCCTCGGTGCTCTCGGCCAGCCGCGAGATGGCCGACTACTTCGAGCAGGTGCAAAAGGCCTGCGGCGACGCCAAGCTGGCCGCCAACTGGGTGATGGGCGAGCTGTCCAGTCTGCTCAACAAGGACGGCCTGGAGATCGAGCAGTCGCCGGTCTCGGCCGAACAGCTCGGCGGCATGATCCTGCGCATCAAGGACAACACCATCTCCGGCAAGATCGCCAAGATGGTCTTCGAGGCGATGGCCGCCGGTGAAGGCGATTCGGCCGATGCGATCATCGAGTCCAAGGGCCTCAAGCAGGTCACCGATTCGGGCGCCATCGAGGCCATGCTCGACGAGGTGCTCGCCGCCAACGCCGCCCAGGTCGAGCAGTACCGCGCCAGCGATGAAGCCAAGCGCGGCAAGATGTTCGGCTTCTTCGTCGGCCAGGCGATGAAGGCCTCCAAGGGCAAGGCCAACCCCGGTCAAGTGAACGAACTGCTGAAGAAAAAGCTCGAAGGGTAAAGAACCGCCGAAAAGCGCTGAACGCTGGAGGCTGAACGACACAGGGGGACACGTCCCGCCTTTCGGTCAGCCCCCGTGTTCAGCGCTTTTTTCGGCGCCAACCCTGGAGGGCTTGATCATGCTGTGGCGCAAACTGCTGATGACACCGTTCCTGCTGCTGGTGATGGCCGGCTGCGTGGAGGGCAAACAGGCCGAGCCGGAAGAAAACGCCTCGACCTTCCAGCAAAAGGGCAAGGCATCCTATTACGGCCCCGGCTTTCATGGTCAGACGACCGCCAGCGGCGAGACCTTCGACCAGAACGAGCTGGTGGCCGCTCACAAGAAGCTCCCGTTCGGCACCCTGGTTGAGGTCACCAACCTGGAAAACGGCGAGTCGGTAACCGTACGGATCAACGATCGTGGACCTTACAAACCCGGCCGGATCATCGACCTGTCGGTCGAGGCCGCCCGTCGCATCGACCTTCTGCACGACGGCGTTACCACCGTCGAAATCGCCGAAGTCGAGGAATAACCCCGCCCTCGCCCACAGGAGCGCTGCATGGGCCTGCTGACCATCGGCTATCTGATCGTCGGCTTTCTCCTGTTGCTCGCCGGCGCCGAACTCCTGGTGCGCGGCGCCGCCCGCCTCGCCGCGCAACTGGGTATCACGCCACTGGTCATCGGCCTGACCGTCGTAGCCTTCGGCACCAGCGCTCCGGAAACCGCCGTCAGCATCCAGGCAGTGATCAGCGGCAGCGGCGACATCAGCATCGGCAGCGTGGTCGGCAGCAACATCGCCAACATCCTGCTGATCCTCGGCCTCTCGGCGATGGTCGCGCCGCTGGTGGTATCGCGCCAGCTGATCCGCATCGACGTGCCGGTGATGA
The DNA here is from genome assembly GCA_030602315.1 of Pseudomonadaceae bacterium. Taxonomy (GTDB): domain Bacteria; phylum Pseudomonadota; class Gammaproteobacteria; order Pseudomonadales; family Pseudomonadaceae; genus Azomonas. The sequence continues at coordinate 38,140 of JAUVZY010000021.1, forward strand.
TCGGTGCCGGCCTGGTGACCTACCTTCTGGCCTGGAACGGGCTGATCGGCCGTTTGGAGGCGATCGCCCTGCTGCTGGCCCTGGTCGGCTACACAGTCTTCATGGTCCGTGCCAGCCGCCGCGAGCTGCGTGAACAGCGCGAGCAGACCGCGCAAGCGGAGGACACGCGGCCTTCGCGCTGGTGGATCGACGTGGCGCTGATCGTGCTCGGTCTGAGCCTGCTGGTGGGCGGCTCGCACCTGCTGGTGGAAGGCGCGCGCAGCCTGGCGCTGGCCTTCGGCCTCTCGGAGCTGATCATCGGTCTGACGGTGGTGGCCGTGGGCACCTCGTTACCGGAGCTGGCCACCTCGGTGATGGCGGCCATCCGCGGCCAGCGCGACATCGCCGTAGGCAACGTGGTCGGCAGCTGCATCTTCAACCTGCTGCTGGTGATCGGCAGCGCCGCACTGGTCGCCCCAGAGGGCCTGTCGGTATCGCCAAACGCGCTGGCCTTCGATTTCCCGGTGATGCTGGCGGTGTTCTTTGCCTGCCTGCCGATTTTTTTCAGCGGTTACTGCATCAACCGCTGGGAAGGCCTTTTGTTTTTTGCCTACTACATCGCCTACACGCTCTATCTGGTAATGTTCGCCACCGGCCTGCCGGCCCTCTCCCTGTTCCGCCAGGCCATGGGCTGGTTCGTGCTGCCGCTGACGGCAGTTACCCTCGCCGTAATCCTCTACCGTTCATATAAACGTAGCCGTCCGAGTTAGGAGCGTTTCGTCGTGAGTGCGATGACCTTTGTCTATTTGATCGCTGGCCTGGTCCTGTTGGTCGCCGGTGCCGAAGTACTGGTGCGTGGCGCTGCCCGGCTGGCGGCGCAATTTGGCATCTCGCCGCTGGTAATCGGCCTGACCGTGGTGGCCTTCGGCACCAGTGCCCCGGAAACCGCCGTGAGCGTGCAGTCGGCGTTCAACGGCAGCGGCGACCTGGCGATCGGCAACGTCATCGGCAGCAACATCGCCAACGTGCTGCTGATTCTGGGCCTGACCGCACTGGTCGCCCCCCTGGTGGTATCGCGCCAACTGATCCGCCTGGACGTGCCGCTGATGATCGGCGCCAGCGTGCTGGTCTATGCGCTGGCCTGGAATGGCGTGCTCAGCCGCCTCGACGGCGCGCTGCTGTTCGCCCTGGTGGTGGCCTATACGGTGTTCCTGGTCATCTCCAGCCGCCGCGAGCAGGCGCAGAGCAACGCCGAGGATGATGAATTCGCCAAGGAATTCGGCCTGACCGAGCAGCCCAAGCCCTATGCCTGGGCGGTCAACCTGGGCCTCGTGGTGGTCGGCCTCGCCCTGCTGGTGGGCGGCTCGAACCTGCTGGTCGAAGGCGCCGTGACCCTGGCGCGCGCCCTCGGCCTCTCGGAGCTGGTGATCGGCCTGACCGTGATCGCGGTCGGCACTTCCCTGCCGGAACTGGCCACCTCGATCATGGCGGCGTTTCGCGGCGAGCGGGACATCGCGGTGGGCAACATCGTCGGCAGCAACCTGTTCAACCTCCTGTGCGTGCTCGGCCTGGCCTCGCTGGTGTCGCCGGCAGCGATCAACGTGTCGCCCAGCGCGCTCGCCTTCGACTTCCCGGTGATGATCGGCGTGGCGATCGCCTGCCTGCCGATCTTCTTCTCAGGTTACGCGATCAACCGCTGGGAAGGCCTGTTGTTCGTCGGCTATTACGTCGCCTACACCGTCTATCTGGTGCTGGCCCACACCGGCCGCCCGTTTGCCGAGACGATGGGCCATGCGGTGCTGTATTACGCACTGCCGCTGACCGCCATCACCCTGCTGGTGATTGCCGGGCGCGCCTGGCAGCGGCAGCGCTGATCGCGGCGCGGGCAGCCTCCGTCAGGCTTCCCGCTCGGGCAGGCGCGGCAACTCCACCACCGTTGCCTGCTCCTGCTCGTCGCCCAGCCGGTGCAGCCGGCCTTCGACCACCGCGCCATTTTCCATGCTCAGCTGGCGATAACTGATGTTGCCGCGGATGCGCGCATTGGAGTGCAGCTCCAGCAGGTGGTCGACCATCAGATCGCCGATGATGGTGCCGTCGATCAGCGCATCGTAACTGCTGACATTGCCCTCGATGCAGCCTTCGGCGCTGAGCGCCAGCAGGCTGCGGCTGCCGGCCTTGTGCATAACATTGCCGCGGATCGTCCCGCTGACCTTCAGGCCATCCTCGAATTCCAGATCGCCCGACAGCGAGACATTGCCGGACAGCAGGCTGGAGAACTCGTCGATCACCACACGCGGCGCGGCCTTTTTCTTGTTGCCACTGAACATCGTCACCCCCTGATTACCTTGCACTCTTCTGCCGGCGGAAGAACGCCAGCTCGGTCTTGAGCGTCTTGGCCTCGGCCGACATCGTCTCGATGCGCCGCAGCAACTGCGCCTGAGCGGCCTGCGCCTCGAGCATCACCAGGCGGTTCTGCTCCAGCTCGGCCTGCAACTGCTCGCCGGCCTTGGCCAGCGCGGCAACCTGCTGCGCGTGTCGCTGACGCTCCTGCTGCTGTTGCCAAAGCAGCCCGGCAATCGCCAGCAGCAGCACCAGCGCCAGCAGTGGCCAGCGATTGCCCTGCCGATACGCCTGCAGGCGATGCTCCGCACGCAGCAGATCGCGGGTGGAAAACGGCTTAATCGAAAGCCAGCGCATCGATGTCGCGTTCCATTTCAGCCAGGGCGAGGAACCGTCGCGGGTCGAGATAGCGACCATTGCGCAGCACCTCGAAATGCAGATGCGCTCCGGTGGAGCGACCGGTGGAGCCGACCGCGCCAATGGCCTGCCCCGGCGTCACCACCTCGCCGTTACGCACGCCGATGCGCGACAGATGGGCATAACGGGTGACCAGTCCATTGCCGTGCGCGATTTCGATCAGGTTGCCGAAGGCGCCGCGGCGCCCGGCGAAACGCACCTTGCCGCCGGCCGCCGCATAGACCGGCGCACCGCTGGCGATGGCGAAATCCACTCCGGCGTGGAAGGCCAGCTGCTTTCTGAATGGATCGATACGGTTACCGAAGTTCGACACCAGACGGGCGTCTTCCGGCACCGGGCGCCAGGCCGGAATCGCCATCAGCGCGGCATTGCGCTCGGCCACCCCTTCAAGCAACCGATCCAGCTCGCGCCGCAGGCAACTGGCGACCGCCTCGCCGTGGCGCAGCCCTTCAAGCGGCGCCGCCTCGACATCTACCTCGGACTCTTCGCAAGAGCGCGGCGGGAGCAGCAGGCCACCCTGGCCCTTGCCGTCCGCGGCCGACTTGTCGGGCAAGAGGCTCGGTACCAGGGTCGGGTCGAGGGAGGACACCTGGCTGGTCAGCGTGCGCTGCTCGACCAGCATTCCGTGCAATGAGAGCACGTCGGACTCCAGCGCCTTGAGCCGCCCGACCAGCACACCGAGCCGGTCGATGGTGAAGCTGCGCTCTGCAGCTGGAGTGGCGTCGGCCTCGGCCAGCTCCGGCAGAGGCTCGCGCAGCGTGCTGCCGAGCCAGACGCCGCCGGCGAATACGGTGAGATTGAGTACCAGACCGATTGCCAGCGCCGGCATCAGCCAGCGGCGCGGATTGATCAGGCGCACCTCGGCGCGGGTCAGGGCGCGGCTGGATGGCGAGAACAACGTCACAGAATGATCCCCCCTTGAAAACGAACGGCCGGCATCACTGTCCAAGGCGGCCTCGCGAGGCCAGAACTTTACCCACATCGTTTTTTTATTTGTGCGGGCTACTGGGCGATTCGGGGATTGCTGGCCGCAGCAGGCGCGGCACAGATCACGTCAGGCGAAAAACGCTGCCGCCGAGTGGGGGGAGATGGCGCTGCGCGCGATGGCTCAGGCCAGCCCCAAAGCCTGCAGGGTGAGAATGCCGGCGTTGATGCTGACCACCGAAATCAGCGTGGTCAGCGCGATGATCGCTGCCGCCAGCTCGGCATTGGCGCCCACCGCCTTGGCCATGACGAAGCTGGCGGCGGCCGTCGGACAGGCGAAATAGACGAACAGGATGCCAAGTTCGGCGCCGCGCAGGCCGACCAGCCAGGCGCCGAAGGTGGCGATCAGCGGCAGCCAGACCATCTTCATCAGGCTGGCGCTGATCGCCAATGCGCTGCTGGCACGCAGGGCCGAGAGCGTCAGGGTGCCGCCGATGCAGATCAGCGCCAACGGCAGCGTCATCCGCGCGAAGTAATCGCCGGAGGTCACCAGCCACTGCGGCAGACCGATCTGGAAATAGGCGAACGGCAGCGAGCTGACCACGCCGATGATCAAGGGATTGCGGGCGATGCCCTTGAGCACGCCGAGCAGGCTGGCCTGGCCGTTGGGGCTGTAGATCGCAAGGATCATCACCGACAGGCCGTTGAACATCAGGATCACCAGCCCGGTGAGCACCGCCCCGAGCGACAACCCGTAGTCACCGTAGAGGCTGCCGACCAGCGCCAGCCCGACGATGCCGTTATTGCCGCGAAACGAGCCCTGCACATAGACCCCGCGATCGTTTCGCGGCACCCGCAGCAGCGCCCAGCCCCAGGCGCCGAGGAAGGTCACCAGCGTCGCCACCGCGAAGTAGCCGAGCACCTTGGGCTGCAGCGCGGTGTTCAGGTCCGCCTGCTGCATCACCAGAAACAGCAGCACCGGCATGGTGCCGCGAAACACCAGACTGGAGGCCGTATTGATGAAGGCCGGATCGATCCAGCCCAGCCGGCGCAGCAGCGTGCCGAGAAACAGCATGGCGAAGACTGGCGCGGTGACGCTCAGCGTCTGGAGGGTGAGGGCAAGCATGTCGCGGCTCGGGGCGAAAGGCCGGGCATGATAACCAAATATTTCAGCAAAGAGCGCCGCCGGCGCTAGGCCGGACGCGAAAGCCAGGCGCACCCGACACTCGGATCGTCCAGCCGCAAGCCGCCCGCGCCTTTGCCGAGGCTTTCGCCTCTATCGCCGTACCGGGCGCTTCTGCAGCTTGCGCTGCAAGGTCCGCCGGTGCATGCCGAGGGCTCGGGCGGTGGCCGAGATATTGCCGTCATGCTCGGCCAGCACGCGCTGGATGTGCTCCCATTGCAGGCGATCGACCGACATCGGGTTGTCCGGCACCAGGGTTTCCAGGTCGGCATGGTCCGATACCAGCGCGGCCAGCACATCGTCGGCGTCGGCGGGTTTGCACATGTAGTTGCAGGCTCCGCGCTTGATCGCCTCGACCGCGGTCGCGATGCTCGAATAGCCGGTCAGGATCAGCACGCGCATCTCCGGGTCGAGCTCGAGCAGCTTGGGCAGCAGCACCAACCCCGAGTCGCCGTCCATCTTCAGGTCAAGCACGGCGTAGTCCGGCATATCCTCGCGGGCCATGGCCAGGCCCTCGTCGGCCGAGCCGGCGATGCTCACCCGCAACCCGCGCCGTCCCATGGCCCGGGCCAGTACCCGGGTGAAGGTGGGATCGTCATCGACCAGCAACAGGTGAGGCTGCTCCTCACCGTCAGGCAGCTGTTCGTTGGTCATCTCGATTTCCTCTCGCACGCAAAGGCAGCCACGACCTTCTAGATGGGTCTTGCAGCGCCTGACTTCAATAATCATCCGTCTGCCGCAGCGCGGTTCAGACGCGCGCCACGCCATAGGGCAGGCACAGTTCGGTCAATGTGCCGCCATCGGCCTGGTTATACAACTTAACGGTGCCACCGGCGCGGTTGACGCTGGCCTGACTGAGGAACAGCCCAAGACCGAAACCCTTGCCCTTGGTGGTCAGAAACGGCCGGCCGATCTGTTCGGCGATCGCCAACGGCACGCCGGGGCCGTGATCGCGGATGGTCACGCGGATCCACTGGCCGTCCCAGGTCAGCCGGATGTCCAGGTTCTCCGCGCAGGCGTCGGTGGCGTTGTTCAACAGATTGAGCAGCGACTGCGACAGGTCGGCCGGCGGCATCATGCGCGGTGCGCTGCCTCGCCCGTCGCATTCGAAGCGGTAGCTCGCCTCCGGGCGCATCAGGTGCCAGCGGCGCAGCACGGCCTCGACCCACTCGCGTGCCGTCTGCTCCTGGATCGCCTGGCGCCGATCGGCCTCGGCGGCGCGCACCAGCTGCTGCAGGCTTTCCTTGCACAGTTTGACCTGCGACTGCAGCAGAGCCAGATCTTCCTGCAGCGCCGGATCGGTATGTTCCTGGCGCAGTTCCTTGAGCAGCACGCTCATGGTCGCCAGCGGTGTGCCCAGCTCATGCGCGGCACCCGCCGCCTGGGTGGCAACGGCCAGCAGTTGCTGATCACGCAGGCTTTCCTCGCGGCGCTCGGCCTGGCGCTGGTCCTGCTCGCGCAGCTGCCCGGCCATCCGCGCGACGAAGAAGGTGATCAGCACCGCCGCCAGCGCAAAGCTCAGCCACATGCCGTAGACCTGCAGGGTGCCGAGCAAGGCCGGCTCCAGCTGCAGCGGCTCGTAACGCATCAACAGCAGCGTGTAGCTGCCCAAGGCCAGTCCGGCGATCGCCAGGGTGTACAGCCAGGGCAGCGTCGCCGCGGCGATGGTCAGCGGTACCAGGTAATAGGAGACGAACGGATTGGTCGAGCCGCCGGTGAAGTACAACAGCACGCTGTGCACGATCAGATCGACCGCCAGGTGCGCGGCATACTCCAGCTCGGTGACCGGCCACGGGCCGCGCAGGCGCAGGGCACTGGCCAGACACAGCGCGCCGGAGACCGCCAGGGTGATGCCCAGCGCCATCCACGGCAGTTCGACCAGGCGGCTGGCATAGGCCAACCCCACCGAACCGGCTTGGGCGGCGAGCACCAGCACACGAATCAGCACCAGCAGGCGCAGGTTCAGTCGACTGGCGGACAACAGTTGCACGGGTTCGTACATGGCCCCTCCCCCAAGGAGTCGCGAGTATAACCAAGCGCACCGCTGGGCCAGCCCAATGCGGCAAAGGGCCGCAGCGTGCCGCACGCCACCAGCCTCGATGCGCTAGAGTGACGGTCTTCACCACCAGAGGACGACTCCATGCTCCGCGCATCCCGACTGCTTGCCGCCCCTCTATTGCTCGGCACACTCGCCGCGCTGCCGGCCGCCGCCGAGCCGGTCTACAACCAGGTCTCGCTGCGTGCCGAGGTCAGCCGCGAAGTGGTGCAGGACCGCATGCATGTCACCCTGTTTCGCGAAGAACAGGGTAGCGATCCGGCCAAACTGGCCGCACAGATCACCCAGGTGCTCAACCAGGCCGTCACGCGGGCGCGACAGGCGCAGGGCGTGGAAGTCAGCTTCGGCAACCGCCACGCTTACCCCATCTATGACCGGGACGGTCGGCGCCTGAGTGGCTGGCGCGAGCGCGCCGAGCTGCGCCTGTCGGGCAGCGACTTCAGCGCCCTGTCGCGCCTGACCGCCGAACTGCTCGGCGAGCTGCAGATGGGCAGCCTGCACTTCAGCGTGTCCGACGCGATTCGTCAGCAGAACGAGGACGCGATGCTCAAGGAGGCGATCGCCGCCTTCCGCGCCCGCGCCAAGCTGGCCAGCGAAGCCCTGGGGGGCAGCGACTACCGGGTGATGAGCCTGAACCTGCACAGTTCGGGTAGCGGCTTTACGCCAGTGATGCGCAGCATGGCGATGAAGGCCGAACGGATGGACGCCATGGCGGTACCTGAAATCGAGCCAGGCACCCAGCAATTGACCTTCACCGCCGACGGCGCGATCCAGGTGCAGATGCGCTGAGCATCAGCCGAAGAAACGGTAGAACGCGCGCAGGTCGGCCTGCGCCGATTCCACACTGATCGGCGTAAAACGCAGGGTCTGGTGCGCGGTGCTCTGCGCCAGGCGCCAACAGTCCCGCGGATGCACCCAGCCCAGCAGCGGATAGCCACCCATGGTCTGCCGGTCGGCGAGCAGCACGATCGGCTGACCATCCGGCGGCACCTGCAACGCGCCGAAGGCCACCCCCTCGGACCACGGCCGCGCCGGCGCACGCAGCGGCTCACCCGCCAGGCGCGCGCCCATCCGGTCGGACTGCGCGGTCACCCGCCAGGTCTGCTGGAAAAAGCCTGCCAGCTGTTCGCGGCCGAACGCTTGCGCATCGCCGCCGACCATCATCCGCAGCACCGGCGACTGCGCATAGTCGGGAATGAAGCGCGCTGGCGTGGCGGCGGGTCCGGGCAGACTGCTGGGCGCGCACGCCAGCCAGTCGCCCACAGCCAGCGCACTGCCCCGCCCATCCAGCCCGCCCAGGCCATCGCGGCGCTGGGTCGCCACGCTGCCGAGCACCGCATCGAGCTCGAAGCCGCCTGCCACCGCCAGATAGAGGCGCTGGCCACGGCGGGCGAAGCCGATCTGCAGGCGCTGCCCGGCGGCCACGGCAAAGCGGCTCCAGAGCGCGCGCGGCTGTCCGTCCAGCGAGAGCGGCGCGTCCGCTCCGCACAGCGCGACCCAGGTTGCGCAGTGCGCCTCGAGCAGCACATCGCCCAAGGCGATTTCCAACAGCGGCGTGCCGGCACGATTGCCCAGCAGATGGTTGGCCCAGGCGGCGGCATGCCCATCCGCCGGCCCGGCCGGCGAGACACCCAGATGCTGCCAGCCCAGCCGGCCGGCATCCTGCAGCAGGCTCAACGGGCCGGCACGCAGCACGCGCCAGCCGCTCACCCCTCGCCACCGGCCGCGCGATAGGCCGCCTCGTCGATCGGTATGAAACGCACCCGGTCGCCCACCGCCAGCGGACAAGGCGGCTGCCGGGCGGCATCGAACAGCCGCCACGGGCTGCGCCCGAGCAAATGCCAGCCACCGGGCGAAGTCTGCGGATAGATGGCGGTCTGCCGCTCGGCGATCGCCAGGCTGCCGGCCGGCACCCGGGTGCGCGGCGTCGCCCGGCGCGGCAGGGCCAGGCGGGCATCCAGCTCGGTCAGATAGGCAAACCCGGGGGCAAAGCCGATGGCGCCGACCCGGTACTCCGCCGCGCAGTGCAGGTCGATCACCGTATTCACCGACAAGCCGCACTGCTGCGCCACCCAGGGCAGGTCTTCGCCGGCGTACCAGACAGGAATCAGGTGCAGACGCCCCGCCGTCTGGGTGTCAGGGCCGCGCTGCCAGGCTTCGAGCACCGGCGCGAGACGCTCAGCCAACTGCCGGTGGTCGATACGCCGCAGGTCATAATGCAACAGCAGGCTGGTCCAGGCCGGCACCACGTCGGTCAGCACATCGCCCAATTCGGCACGCACGCGCTCGGCCAGCACGGCAATGCGCGCCGGCAGCGCCGCGTCGGGCGCTTCGGCCAGGCGCACCAGTAGCGCCTCGGCTCCGGCCGGTTCGAACTGGATCATGCGGCATCGAGGGCCGCGCGCAGCCGGCGCAGCACAACCAGCGACTCGGGATTGTCGCCATGTACGCACAGGCTGTCGGCAGCCAGGCGCAGCGGCTGGCCCTGGGAGTCGGGAAACGCCTCGCCGCGAGCGATGGCCACGGCCTGCTGAAGAATCCGCTCGGGGTCGTGGTGCACTGCACCGCTCTGGCGCCGCGCCACTAGCTGGCCGTCGGCCTGATAGGCACGATCGGCGAAGGCCTCGAACAACAGCGGCACCCCGGCCGCTGCCGCCAGGCGCCGCTCGCGGGTGTTGTCGGCACGCGCCAGCACCATCAGCGCCAGCCCTGGCCGGTAGTCCGCGCAGGCCGATAACACCGCCTCAAGCAGAGCGTCATCGCCGACCAGATCGTTGTACAGCGCGCCATGCGGCTTGACATAGGCGACCTCGGTGCCCGCCGCGCGGCAGAAAGCATCCAGCGCGCCAATCTGATACAGCACCAGCGCGCGGACCTCCGGCGGCGAGCAGGCCAGATGGCGGCGGCCGAAGCCCATCAGGTCGGGATAGGCCGGGTGCGCGCCGATCGTCACACCGTGGCGCACGGCGAGTTCGACGCTGCGCTGGAGCGTCAGCGGGTCACCGGCATGGAAACCGCAGGCCAGGTTGGCCTGATCGATCAGCGGCATGGCGAGGGCGTCGTTGCCCATTTCCCAGGCGCCGAAACTCTCGCCCATGTCGCAGTTGAGAAGGATGCGTGTGTTCATGGGGCGTAGCTTGCGACGGTCGACCGACCATCGCAAGCCGGCGCCGCTCAGTACAGGTCGCGCCGGTAAAAGCCCTGCTCACGCATCTGGGCCAGCGTCTGCTCGCCCAGGATCTCGACGAGCGCGGCCTCTACGCCCTGCCCCATGCCTTGCAGGCTGCCGCAGACGTAGATCGAGGCGCCCTGCGCGACCCAGCGGCGCACCTCGTCCGCCGCCTGGCGCAGGCGGTCCTGCACGTAGACCTTCTGCGCCTGGTCCCGCGAGAACGCAATATCCAGCCGCGCCAGCTCACCGGCCGCATGCCAGGCGTGCAGCTCCTCACCACAGAGAAAGTCCTGTGCGCGGGTGCGCTCGCCGAAGATCAGCCAGTTGCGCCGCTGGCGCTTTGCAATGCGCTGCTGAAGCAGGGCACGCAAACCGGCCAGGCCGGTGCCGTTACCGATCAACAGCAGTGGCCGCCCATCCTCCGGCAGGCGGAAGGCTGGGTTGGCGCAGACTCGCAGGGGCACCTGGGCGCCCGGTGCCAGGCCAGCCAACCAGCCGGAGCACAGTCCATCGCTGCCATCGGCGCGACGATGCCGGCGCACCAGCAAAACCAGCTCGTCCTCGCTCATCAGCGAGGCGATCGAATAGCGCCGTGGCGCCTCGCCAGGCACCGGCGGCTGGATTTCCACCAGATCACCGGCCTTCCAGCACGCCGCGCCGACGATGCGAAACGCCAGACGGTAGACCGGCTCGGCAGAGGAGTTCGGGTTCAGGCAGGTGTGACTGTGCAGTGTCCAGGGCGTGAACACCGGCTCGGCGGGCGCCGCGTAACGAGCGCCACCATGCAGGCGGTCGACCTGGCGCCGCCAAAGCTCGATGGCCCCGACATCGCCGCCGTCCACCTCGACCGGCGCGAACAACGCCTGCGCCCCCTGGCGCTCCAGCCACTCCCTCAGCTCACGGGCAAAGCCGCAGAAACGCTGATAGTGCCGATCACCCAGACCGAGCAGGGCATAGCGCAGATGGCCCAGGTCCAGCTCCCCGTCCAGCACCTGACGCGCGAAGCCGCGGGCGCTGTCCGGCGCTTCGCCGTCGCCGAAGGTGCTGACCACAAACAGCACCCGCTCGGCGCAGCGCAGATTGTGCTTGCTGGTCTGGCTCAGGCAACGCACCGCGATCGGCTCGCCCGCCGCCTGCAGCTGCCCGGCAGTCTGCCAGGCCAGGCGCTCGGCCGATCCGCTCTGGCTGGCATAAAGCACCAGCCAGGGACTGCCATCCTTGCCCGAACCCAGCTCCTCGCGCAGCCGATGCGCAGCTTGGCGGCTGCGCCGGCGTCCAAGATAGAGCTGCCAACCGCTGATGAAAAACAGCGGCATCAGCGCGCTGGCAAGCAAGAGGACAAGGCGCCCGGGCGCACCGAAATAGGCCCCGCTGTGCAGGGGGTAGACGCTGCCCAGAAGCTGGCCGGCGACGGACTTGTCGGCGAAGCGATCATGCGCGATGACCTTGCCGTCGGCGGCGATCTGCAGCTGGCTGAAGGCCCAGTCATGCGGCGCATCGGCCGCCACGTAGCGCACCTGCAACGGATCGCCCGGCATCGCCGGCAGGTTGATGCGGACCAGTCGCCAGTCGCCCTGCACGGCTTCCCCGAAACCCTGCCACGGGCGCGCAATGCTCAGCGCCACAGGCGCTGCCAGCACCGAGGCCTGCTGCTCGCGCTTGCCGCCCGAACCGCCCGCGTGGGCCAGCGGTTCGCCTGCCAGCTGATGCACGGCACTGCGGTACCAGTCGTAGGACCAGTACAGCCCGGTCAATGCCGCCAGCAAATAGGCCAGCAAGACCCATGTGCCGACCACCGCATGCAGGCTCCAGAGAAAGCCCCGTCCCTGCTGCCGCCAATCCAGGATCAGCCAGGCCCGCCAGCTGGTGGCCTTACGTGGCCAGCGCAGGTAAAGGCCGGAGAGGCAGAGAAACACCAGCGCCAGCGTCGCGGCGCCGGTGATGGCCTTGCCGGTGTCGCCAATCGCCAACCAGCGATGGAGCTTCATCACGAACTGGAAAAAGCCCTGCCCGCGCGCCGCACCGAGCAGCTCGCCGGTGTAGGGATCGACGTACACGGTCTCCCCACGCGGACCGCCGCCACTGAGATTCACCCTGACAGAGGCCTGCGGCGCGCTATACAGGGACAGCCCGAGCACCTGCCGGCCCGGCGCCTGCTCGCCCAGCCGGGCGACCAGCGCATCCGGCCCCAGCGCACTTGCCCCGGCCGGCACGCCGACGCTCATCACCCCCGGGTTCAACAGCCGCAGCAACTCGTCCTGATAGGACAACCCCGCCCCGGTCACGCCCATCAACGCCAGCACCAGCCCGGCGCTGATGCCGAGCAGCCAGTGCAGCTGAAAAAGGATTTTCTTCATGATTGCCTGCCCGAAGAGGGCCACGAAAAAGGGCCGCCTCGAGAAAGGCAGCCCT
>JAUVZY010000035.1 GCA_030602315.1 Pseudomonadaceae bacterium
AAATTTTAATCAATAAGAAATTGATGAGACTCATGAGTAAATCGAATGAAAAAATAATCTACACAATTGTGGATGAAGCCCCACGGTTAGCCACCTACTCTTTCCTCCCAATTGTGAAAAAATTTGCCAGTGTAGCAGGAATCCCCGTAGAAACAAGGAACATTTCTCTAGCGGGTCGAATTCTAGCAAATTTCCCGGAATATTTGACAGAAGAACAAAAACAATCCAATGATTTGAATGAGATTGGAGTATTGGTCAAAAAATCTGAAGCTAATATCATTAAACTTCCAAATATTAGTGCTTCAATCCCACAAATTAATGCAGCTGTTAAAGAACTCCAAGAAAAGGGATATAATGTCCCCAATTATCCCATTGATCCGAAAACCGATGAAGAAAAGGCGATCCTAAAGAAATTTAATATTGTGAAGGGAAGTGCTGTAAACCCAGTAACCCGTATGGGAAATTCAGATAGGAGAGTTCCAGGACCAGTCAAAAATTTTGCGAAAAAAAATCCGCATTCTATGGGTATTTGGAGAAAAGACTCCAAATCTCACGTAGCTACCATGCAGGAAGGCGACCTACGATCAACCGAAATCTCAGCTACCATTACGGAACAAACGGCAGGCAATTCAACCATTGAATTTATCGACACTACGGATCAAAAAACAGTTTTGAAGGACAAATTGGCTTTAATTCCAGGTGAAATCATAGATACTTCCGTAATGAGCAAGAAATTGCTTAGATTTTTCTTGGAAGAGCAGATCAAAGATGCTAAAGAACAGGATATCTTATTCTCGGTTCATCTGAAGGCAACCATGATGAAGGTCTCCGATCCGATCATGTTCGGCCACATCGTTGCCGAGTTCTATAAGGAAGCCCTGGAAAAGCACGCTGCCGTGCTCAAGGAAGTCGGCTTCAACGTCAACAACGGTATCGGCGATCTGTACGCCCGCATCAAGGATCTGCCGGCCGAGCAGCGCGAAGCCATCGAGGCCGACATCCAGGCGCTGTACGCCCAGCGTCCGGCCATGGCCATGGTGAACTCCGACAAGGGCATCACCAACCTGCATGTCCCGAGCGACGTCATCGTCGACGCCTCCATGCCGGCCATGATCCGCGACTCCGGCCGCATGTGGGGTCCGGATGGCAAGCTGCACGACACCAAGGCCCTGATCCCTGACCGCTGCTATGCGGGCGTCTACCAGGCCGTGATCGAGGACTGCAAGCAACACGGCGCCTTCGATCCGGTGACCATGGGCAGCGTGCCCAACGTCGGCCTGATGGCCCAGCAGGCCGAAGAGTATGGCTCGCATGACAAGACCTTCGAAGTCGCCGGCAACGGCGTCGTGCGCGTGGTCGACGACAAGGGTCATGTGCTGATGGAGCAGGCCGTGGAAGCCGGCGACATCTGGCGCATGTGCCAGGTAAAAGACGCGCCGATCCAGGATTGGGTCAAGCTGGCTGTCAACCGCGCCCGCGCGAGCGACACCCCTGCCGTGTTCTGGCTGGACTCCAACCGCGCCCACGATGCCGAAGTGATCAAGAAAGTCGAGCAGTACCTGCGCGACCATGACACCAACGGCCTGGAAATCCGCATCATGGCCCCGGTCGAAGCCACCCGCTTCTCCCTGGACCGCATCCGCAAGGGTCAGGACACCATTTCGGTGACCGGCAACGTGCTGCGCGACTACCTGACCGACCTGTTCCCGATCATGGAACTGGGCACCAGCGCCAAGATGCTCTCCATCGTGCCGCTGATGAACGGCGGCGGCCTGTTCGAGACTGGCGCCGGTGGCTCTGCGCCCAAGCACGTCCAGCAGTTCATGGAAGAGAACCACCTGCGCTGGGATTCGCTCGGCGAATTCCTGGCCCTGGCGGCCTCGCTGGAGCATGTCGGCAACGTCTATGACAATGCCAAGGCCAAGGTACTGGCCAAGACCCTGGACCAGGCCAACGGCAAGTTCCTCGACAGCGACAAGTCGCCGTCGCGCAAGGTCGGCGAACTGGACAACCGTGGCAGCCACTTCTACCTGGCCATGTACTGGGCAGAAGCGCTCGCCGAGCAGACCGACGATGCCGAACTGCAAGCCCAGTTCGCTCCGCTGGCCAAGGCGCTGACCGAGAACGAGGCGAAGATCGTCGCCGAACTGAACGAAGTTCAGGGCAAGGCCATGGATATCGGTGGCTACTACCACACCGATCCAGTGCTCACTGCCAAGGCCATGCGTCCGAGCGAAACCTTCAACGCTGCCCTCGCCGCCCTGGCGTAAGGCTGCCGCGAAGCCCCAAAAGCCCCGGCTGCGCCGGGGCTTTTCATTTCAGGCCCAACAGGAGGCACTCATGCGCTTCACCCCCCATGTGACTGTCGCCACCATCGTCGAGGATCAGGGCCGCTTCCTGCTCGTCGAAGAGCTCGCCGATGGCAAGCAGGTGCTCAACCAGCCAGCCGGCCACCTCGAAGCCAACGAGACGCTCTGCGAGGCAGCGGTGCGCGAAACCCTCGAAGAGACCGGCTGGGATGTGCAGCTCACCGGCGTGACCGGCATCTATCTGTACACCGCCCCAAGCAACGGCGTGACCTATCAGCGCGTTTGCTTCGCCGCGCGCCCGCTGGGCTACCGCCCGGAGCATCCGCTAGACGACGGCATTCTCGGCCCCCGCTGGCTGACCCGTGATGAGCTACTGAAGCGCCGCGAACAATGGCGCAGCGAACTGGTCCTGCGCTGCATCGACGACTACTGCCAGGGCGAAATCCATCCGCTCTCTCTGATTCGCTGATTCGGCGGGCCGTCATGGCCCAGTCGCACCTCTGCTAGAATCGGCGCTTTTTCCGCACGCGGGATTCGCACCCCATGCATGACCCAGCCAACACCCGTGTAATCGTCGGCATGTCCGGCGGCGTCGACTCATCCGTTTCGGCCCTGCTCCTGCTGCAACAGGGCTATCAGGTCGAAGGCCTGTTCATGAAGAACTGGGAAGAGGACGACGGCACCGAATACTGCACCGCCAAAGAGGACCTGGCTGACGCCCAGGCGGTCTGCGACAAGATCGGCATCAAACTGCATACCGCCAATTTCGCCGCCGAATACTGGGACAACGTGTTCGAACACTTCCTTGCCGAGTACAAGGCCGGCCGCACACCGAATCCGGATATCCTCTGCAACCGCGAAATCAAGTTCAAAGCCTTTCTCGAGTATGCACTGGCACTTGGCGCCGACATGATTGCCACCGGCCACTACGTTCGCCGGCGCGATGTGGACGGCCGCAGCGAACTGCTCAAGGGCCTGGATCCGAACAAGGACCAGAGCTACTTCCTGCACGCCGTCGGCGGCGAGCAGATCGCCAGAACGCTGTTCCCGGTGGGTGAACTGGAAAAGCCCGAAGTGCGTGCGATTGCCGAAATGCACGGCCTGGCCACCGCCAAGAAGAAGGATTCCACCGGCATCTGCTTTATTGGCGAGCGTCGCTTTCGCGACTTTCTCAAGCAGTACCTGCCCGCCCAGCCGGGCGATATCGAGACCACCGACGGCGAGGTGATCGGCCGCCATCACGGCCTGATGTACCACACCATCGGTCAGCGCCAGGGCCTTGGCATCGGCGGATTGAAGGACGCAAGCGACGAGCCCTGGTACGTACTGCACAAGGACCTGCAGCGCAACGTGCTGCTGGTGGGCCAGGGCAACGATCATCCGCGGCTGTTTTCCAAGGCCTTGCTGACCTCGCATATCTATTGGGTCAACCCCATCGATGTCAGCGAGCCTTTGCGCCTGACCGCCAAGGTCCGCTACCGCCAGGCCGACCAGACCTGCACCGTGCGCAGAACCCCTGAGGGATATCGTGTCGAATTCGATGAGCCCCAGCGTGCGGTGACCCCGGGCCAGTCCGTGGTGCTGTACGCCGGAGAAGTCTGCCTCGGCGGTGGCGTCATCGAACAGGCAGAGCCCTTGCAGGAGGAGCTGGCGTGAGCAACCGGCGGGAACAACTGATCGCCCTCGGCGGCGTATTCGAAGCGGCCTCTCTGGTGGACCGCATCGCCCGAACCGGGCAGGTTCCGACCGCCCCACTCGCCTGCCTGCTCGGAAGCCTCCTGGTGCGTGACCCGCAATCCACCGAAGAGGTTTACGGTGGCGACGACCTCAACCTCAAGGACGGCTACCGGGCGCTCGCCAGCGCGCTGGAGCGCAACAACGTCGAACTGCAGCGCGAGCCGTTGCGCTATGCGCTGGCGATGATCGCGCTGGAGCGCCAGCTCGCCAAGCGTGAGGACATGCTGCAGGTGATCGGCAATCGCCTTGGGCAGATCCAGCAGCAGGTGGCGCATTTCGATGTGACCCACGAAAACGTCATCGCCGCCTTCGGCGCCCTGTACCAGGACACGCTCAGCACCTTCCGCCAGCGCATTCAGGTGCATGGCGACATGCGGCACCTGCAGCAGCCGGACAAGGCAGCGACCATTCGCGCGCTGCTGCTGGCCGGCATCCGTTCGGCCCGTCTCTGGCGGCAACTGGGTGGACACCGCTGGGAGATGATCCTGTCCAGGCGCAAGCTGCTCGATGCGCTCTACCCGCTTCTGCGCCACACGGCGTAGAACGCCAGCACCTGTCCGTGCCGGCAGCGGGCGATTTCAGGTATGATGCTCGCCCTTTTTTCGACCGATAGCTCGAGAATCGCCCCATGCAGCTCTCCTCGCTCACCGCGGTTTCCCCCGTAGACGGCCGCTATGCCGGCAAAACCGGCGCATTGCGCCCGATCTTCAGCGAATACGGCCTGATTCGCTTCCGTGTACTGGTCGAGGTGCGCTGGCTGCAGCGACTCGCCGCGCATCCAGGCATTCCTGAGGTCGCGCCATTCTCGGCCGAGGCCAATGCACTGCTGGATCGTCTGGCCACCGACTTCCAGCTTGAGCACGCCGAGCGGGTCAAACAGTTCGAGCGCACCACCAACCACGACGTGAAGGCCGTCGAGTACCTGCTCAAGGAGCAGGCCGACCAGCTGCCGGAACTGGCCAAGGTCAAGGAATTCATTCACTTCGCCTGCACCAGCGAGGACATCAACAACCTGTCCCACGCCCTGATGCTGCGCGAAGGCCGCGACAACGTGCTGCTGCCACTGATGCGCCAGGTTGCCGAGGCCATCCGAGGCCTTGCCGTCGAATTCGCCGAGGTGCCGATGCTGTCGCGCACCCACGGCCAGCCGGCCTCCCCGACCACCCTTGGCAAGGAGCTGGCCAACGTGGTCTACCGCCTTGAGCGGCAGATCGCCCAGGTCGCGGCCGTACCGCTGCTGGGCAAGATCAACGGCGCCGTGGGCAACTACAACGCCCACCTGTCCGCCTACCCGGATGTCGACTGGGAAGCCAACGCCCGCGAATTCATCGAGGGCGATCTGGGCCTGTCCTGGAACCCCTACACCACGCAGATCGAGCCGCACGACTACATCGCCGAGCTGTACGATGCCATCGCCCGCTTCAACACCATCCTGATCGACTTCGACCGCGACGTGTGGGGTTACATCTCCCTCGGCTACTTCAAGCAGAAGACCGTCGCCGGTGAGATCGGCTCCTCGACCATGCCGCACAAGGTGAACCCGATCGACTTCGAGAACTCCGAAGGCAACCTCGGCATCGCCAACGCGATCATGCAGCACCTGGCCAGCAAGCTGCCGATCTCCCGCTGGCAGCGCGACCTGACCGACTCCACCGTGCTGCGCAACCTGGGCGTTGGCCTGGCCCACAGCGTCATCGCCTACGAAGCCAGCCTCAAGGGCATCGGCAAGCTTGAGCTCAACGCCCAGCGCATCGCCGAAGATCTGGACGCCTGCTGGGAAGTGCTCGCCGAGCCGGTCCAGACCGTCATGCGTCGCTACGGCATCGAAAACCCCTATGAAAAGCTGAAAGAACTGACTCGCGGCAAGGGCATTTCCGCCTCCGCCCTGCAGACTTTCATCGACGGCCTGGACATCCCGGCCGCCGCCAAAGCCGAACTGCGCGAGCTGACCCCAGCCAGCTACATCGGCAACGCCGTCGCGCAAGCCAAGCGTATCTGACGGCACGGCGCACCCACGGACGCCCGGCGCCGCCGGGCGTTTTTGTTGTACCGCTTTACGTTGCAAGGTCCTCACGATGACGTCCGACACCCCCCTGCAGATCCTTGGCGGCCTCAGTGCCCGCGAATTTTTGCGTGACTACTGGCAGAAGAAGCCTCTGCTGATCCGCCAGGCGATCCCGGGGTTCGAAAGCCCCATTTCTCCCGACGAACTGGCCGGGCTGTCGCTGGAAGAAGAAGTCGAGTCCCGACTGATTCTCGAGCACGGTGCGCGCCCCTGGGAACTGCGCCGCGGCCCCTTCGAGGAGAGCACCTACCAGCAGCTGCCGGAAAAAGACTGGACCCTGCTGGTCCAGGCGGTCGATCAGTGGGTGCCCGAAGTGGCCGAACTGGTCGAGCACTTCCGCTTCCTGCCCAACTGGCGCATCGACGACATCATGATCAGCTACGCCGCGCCAGGTGGCGGCGTCGGACCGCATTACGACAACTACGACGTATTCTTGCTGCAGGCCCATGGACGCCGGCGCTGGCGCCTCGGGCAGCTGTGTGACAGCGACAGTCCGCTGCTCGAACACGGCGACCTGAAGATCCTGGCCGACTTCCAGCAGGTCGACGAATGGGTGCTCGAACCCGGCGACATGCTTTATCTGCCGCCGCGCTTCGCTCATTTCGGCACCGCCGAAGACGAGTGCATGACCTACTCGGTCGGCTTCCGCGCGCCGTCGGCTGCCGAAGTGCTGACGCACTTCACCGACTTCCTCGCCCAGTTCCTGCCCGACGAAGAACGCTACAGCGATCCGGACATCAGCCCCGCCAGCGATCCGCACCAGATCCAGGCCGATGCGATAGAACGCCTGCGCGCGCTGCTCAACGAGCACATGGGTGATGATCGCCTGCTATTGACCTGGTTTGGCCAGTTCATGACCGAGCCCCGCTATCCCGAGCGCATCGCCGGCCCGGAAATCAGCGAGGAGGAACTGATCGAGGCGCTCGAACAGGGCGCGATCCTGGTGCGCAACGCCAGCTCCCGCCTGGCCTGGGCCGAGGTGGATGTCGGCCTCCTGCTGTTCGCCAGCGGCCAAAGCCGGCTGCTGCCGCCCCATCTGCGCGATCTGCTCAAGCTAGCGTGCGACAGCAGCGCACTGCACGCTGACAATCTCGGGCCCTGGCTCGCCGACGAGGACGCCCGCGCCCTGCTCAAGGAATTGGTAGTACAAGGAAGTCTGGAGTTTGCCGATGAGTGAAATCAGCGTCCGGATCGCCGACTGGCATCAGGACAACGCCGACCTGCGTCGCATCCGCGAAGCAGTCTTTATCGCCGAGCAGTCGGTGCCGCCGGAACAGGAGTGGGACGCCGAAGATCCAGACGCCGTCCATTTCCTGGCCTTCGAAGGCGGCTATGCTGTAGGTACCGCTCGCCTGCTGCCCGATGGCCAGATCGGTCGGGTCGCGGTTCTGCGAGACTGGCGCGGCATGCATATCGGCGAGGCACTGATGCGTGCGGTGATTGAAGAGGCAGAGCGCCGCGGGTTGGCCGAGCAACGCCTGACCGCTCAGGTCCATGCCGCAGAGTTCTACAGCCGACTGGGCTTCGAAGTCGTCAGCGACGAATTCATCGAAGCCGGCATCCCCCACGTGGAAATGGTCCGTCGCAGCCAATGAGGTAGCGTATGAATGATGAAACGCCTGACAACCCGGAAAACGACGCTGACTTGCCGGCGATCGAGTTCGACTCACCGGGGCGTTTCGTCATTCACAACCCCGGGCCTGCCCAGACCGAGGGAGAGATCTGGGAGCCAGCACCTTGCCAGCTTGGTGTGACGAGCGAACTACAGCCCTTCGGTGACCTGCGTGAGCTGCGCATGCACGTGGTGGCCCAGCTGCAGCAGGCCCGACGCAGCGTTTGCATCTATACACCCGACCTCGAACCCTGGCTGTTCGACCACTCCACGATTCAACAGGCGCTGACCCAGCTACTGCTCGCCAGCCCGCGCAATCAGCTGCGCGTTCTGGTGCAAGACAGCGGACGCGCCGTCCGCCAGGGTCACCGCTTGCTGCACCTCGCCAAGCGCCTGACCAGCAACATGCATCTGCGCAAACTCAACCCGGAAATGGCCGCGCCCGATGCGGCCTATCTGATCGTCGACGAGGTTGGCCTCGTGCTGCGCAACCTGAATGAGCGCTATGCCGGCGTCGCCCATTACAACGCCCCCTCGAGAGCACGCCAGCAGCTGGAGGTGTTCGACCGCCACTGGGACTCTGGGCTTGCCGATCCGGACTTGCGGAGCTTCCTGCTATGAAATGCCGCGTTACCCTGCCCGCCTTTCTGCTCGCCTGCGCACTGCCGGCGCTCGCTGGCACACAGGTCATCACGCTCAACTACCGCATGGCTGGCGACATGCTTGACGTCGCGCAATCGGTGGTCGGCAACCAGGGCCGCGTGAGCGCACACGGCAATCAGCTCATCGTCAACGCACCTGACGCGGTGATCGCCGAACTCCGGGATGTGCTGAGCCAGCTCGATCAGGCACCGCGCCGCCTGCTGATCAGCGTCGACACCCAGGACAGCGGCAACAGCAGCGCACGGGGCTACGCGCTCGAGGGCAGCGCGCGAGCGGGAAACGTGGAGATCATCGCCGGGCGCGGCGAAGTGCAAGGCCGCGATCAGGTCCGCATCATTCGCCACAACACCCAAAGCCGCGACGGCGGCGTACAGCAGGTGCAGGCCACCGAAGGCTACCCGGCCTTCATCACCACCGGTCAAAGCGTGCCGGTCACCAATACCCAGGTTGACGCCTATGGCCAGGTCTATCGCTCGACGCAATATCAGGACCTCAATCGCGGCTTCTACGCCACCGCCGATGTACTCGGCGAGCGCGTGCAAATCACCCTGAGCAGCCGGCGTGACCGCCTCAGCCGCAGCCAGCCAGGCGCCATCGATTTTCAGGGCGCCGAAACCCGCGTCAGTGGTCGCCTGGGGGAATGGATCGATGTCGGCGGGATCGACGAAAGCGCCTCGTCCACGCAGGACGGCACCTTCCGTCGTTATTCCACCCAGGGCCAGCAGGATTACCGCCTAAGACTTAAGGTGGATGTTCTCGACTGAGCTGGCGCAGGGACATCAAACCAAAGATGTAGTGCCCTAAAAAAATCACTACAAAGGCGTTGACGAAGCATTTTCACGACGGCATGATGGCCACGCTCCCGCTAACCAGGGGCCCTGGCAAAAAGGGTCTTCGGATCGTGCTCCAGCCAACCAGCCGAGCCGCTCCGCGACAGTGGCGCCCACAAGGCACACCGGCGAGGTTGACTGGCACGAGTCGTCCCGAGGGACGGGGAAGCGCTAACGAGGCATCGGTTTGATGCAACCGGCTCCGGGCACCCTGGCTTGCCTGTGTTCACCCAAGCTGAGAGTCACCGTCCTCGTCTCCCCTCTCCTTCCTCCGCGACATCTCTCCAGTCATCCCCGACACTTCTGCCTCGCGCACACTGACTGTCAGCGCTAGCACCAAGGTTCCAGGCCGGATTGTCCGTGCTTAACCACACTCAACTTTGAAGGATTTGACATGTCCGCTTACCAAGACGAGATCAAGGCCGTCGCCGCTCTGAAAGAGAAAATGGGTAGCAGCTGGAACGCTATCAATCCGGAGTACGCCGCTCGCATGCGCATCCAGAACCGCTTCAAGACCGGTCTGGACATCGCCAAGTACACCGCGGCCATCATGCGCAAGGACATGGCCGAGTACGACGCCGACTCCTCCCTGTACACCCAGTCGCTGGGTTGCTGGCACGGCTTCATCGGTCAGCAGAAGCTGATCTCCATCAAGAAGCACCTGAAGACCACCAACAAGCGCTACCTGTACCTGTCCGGCTGGATGGTTGCTGCTCTGCGTTCCGAGTTCGGCCCGCTGCCGGACCAGTCCATGCACGAGAAGACCGCCGTTTCCGGTCTGATCGGCGAGCTGTACACCTTCCTGCGTCAGGCTGACGCCCGTGAGCTGGACCTGCTGTTCACCGCTCTGGACGCTGCTCGCGCCGCTGGCGACAAGGCCAAGGAAGCTGAAATCCAGGCTCAGATCGACAACTACGAAACCCACGTAGTACCGATCATCGCCGACATCGACGCTGGTTTCGGTAACGCCGAAGCGACCTACCTGCTGGCCAAGCAGATGATCGAAGCCGGTGCTTGCTGCATCCAGATCGAAAACCAGGTTTCCGACGAGAAGCAGTGCGGCCACCAGGACGGCAAAGTGACCGTTCCGCACTCCGACTTCCTCGCCAAGATCAACGCTGTTCGCTACGCCTTCCTCGAGCTGGGCGTTGACGATGGCGTGATCGTTGCCCGTACCGACTCCCTGGGTGCTGGCCTGACCAAGCAGATCGCCGTGACCAACGAGCCGGGCGACCTGGGCGACCTGTACAACAGCTTCCTGGACGGCGAGTACATCGAGTCCGCTGCCGACATCGCCAACGGCGACGTGGTCGTCAAGGCCAACGGCAAGCTGCTCAAGCCGAAGCGTCTGGCTTCCGGCCTGTTCCAGTTCAAGGCTGGCACTGGCGAAGACCGTTGCGTTCTGGACTGCATCACCTCCCTGCAGAACGGCGCTGACCTGCTGTGGATCGAAACCGAGAAGCCGCACGTTGGCCAGATCAAGGGCATGGTTGACCGCATCCGCGAAGTCATCCCGAACGCCAAGCTGGTTTACAACAACAGCCCGTCGTTCAACTGGACCCTGAACTTCCGTCAGCAGGTGTTCGATGCCATGGTTGCCGAAGGCAAGGACGTGTCCGCCTACGATCGCGCCAAGCTGATGAGCGTCGAGTACGACGAGACCGAACTGGCCAAGCTGGCGGACGAGAAGATCCGTACCTTCCAGCGCGACGGTTCCGCTCACGCCGGCATCTTCCACCACCTGATCACCCTGCCGACCTACCACACCGCCGCGCTGTCCACCGACAACCTGGCCAAGGGCTACTTCGCCGAAGAAGGCATGCTGGCCTACGTGAAGGGCGTTCAGCGTCAAGAACTGCGTCAGGGTATCGCCTGCGTCAAGCACCAGAACATGGCTGGCTCCGACATCGGCGACAACCACAAAGAGTACTTCGCTGGCGAAGCTGCTCTGAAGGCAAGCGGTAAAGACAACACCATGAACCAGTTCCACTAAGAACCGGTTCGCGACCTGGCAACAGGTCGCTGTGTTGCCAGAAAGGCCCCGCATTCGTGCGGGGCCTTTTCTTTTTGCGCAGTCGCAACAATGGCCAGACCGCTTGATCTGCCTAGGTCGTCGGCGGCGATGGCTCGTCCGGACCGGTAAACAGCGCCCAACTGGAAATGAACAGGGCACCGATGAGCGGGCCGATGACAAAGCCGTTGAGGCCGAACAGCGACAACCCTCCCAACGTGGTAATCAGCACGATGTAGTCCGGCATCTTGGTGTCCTTGCCAACCAGCACCGGCCGCAACAGATTGTCTACCAGGCCGATGACCAGCACGCCGTAGAGCGTGAGGATCACCCCTTTCAGCGCCTCGCCATTCAGCATGAAGTAGAGCGCCACCGGCCCCCACACTATGCCAGCGCCTACTGCAGGCAGCAGCGACAGAAACGCCATCACCACGGCCCATAACAGCGCCGCCGGTATCCCCAGGATTGCAAAGATGATCCCGCCCAGCACGCCTTCGGTTACTGCGATGATCACATTGCCCTTCACTGTCGCCCGCACCACCTGAGTGAACTTGCGAAACAGCCGCTGCTTCTGCTGCTTGCTGAGCGGCACCGCGTTCCGAATTCTGATCACCATCAACCGGCCGTCGCGGATGAAGAAGAACAGCAGATAGAGCATGACGAAGAAGGAGATGAAGAACTGCGCCGTTCCCTGGCCGACGCTGAAAGCTCGGGCAGCGATCAGATTGCTGGCGGCCAACGCCCCCTCGGTCAGTCGCTCGCGAATGCTTTCGGCATCCCCCAGCCCCATTTGCGTCAACTGCTGACGCATCGAATACGGCAGATAACTGCGCATTTGATCGACATAGGCGCCGAACTGCAGTTCGCCCTCCTGGACCCGGCGAAACAGGTCGATCACCTCGCGCAGCAGGCGATCGACGATGAACGCCGTCGGCAATACCGCGACGACCAGGCAAACCAGCACGGTGGCCAGAGCGGCGGCATTGGGGCTATTGGGATAGTGCTCGATCAACCAGCGGTGCACCGGCGCGAAGATGATCGCCAGAATCACCGCCCAGAACACCGCACCGTAAAAGGGTAGGAGGATCCAGCCCAGCGCAACGGACACGCCGATCAGCAGGGCCAGGAAGGTCTTGTGCTCCATGGTGTTCTGGGGCATCGGCGGGCCTGTATCGGGAGCTTGCGATAACTGGTTAGTCCCCAGCCCGCCAGCCAAAGTGCCTGAGCCCGCGCCCTTTACGCCCGAACGCCACAGCGCGGATAATCGCGCCCTCGACCCTGCCGTATCTCAGTGAGCACCCACGTTGGAAATCTTCAAGGAATTCACCTTCGAATCCGCCCACCGCCTGCCGCACGTGCCCGAGGGCCACAAATGCGGGCGCCTGCACGGCCACTCCTTTCGTGTCGCGATCTACATCGAGGGCGAGGTGGACCCGTATACCGGCTGGATTCGCGATTTCAGCGAACTGAAGGCAATCTTCAAACCGCTTTACGAGCGTCTGGATCACAACTACCTGAACGACATTCCCGGCCTGGAAAATCCGACCAGCGAGAACCTCGCCAAGTGGATCTGGCAGGAGCTCAAGCCGCTGCTGCCAGAGCTGTCGCGCATCCGCATCCACGAAACCTGCACCAGCGGCTGCGAATACCGCGGCGAATGAAGGCCGTCGAACAGGGCGGCCGGCCCACCGGCCTGACCGGCGCCCCATAAAAAAAGCGACCTTCAAGGTCGCTTTTTTCTGCCGCCAGGTGTGCTTCGATCAATAGAACGCGTTTTCGCGGTTGCTGTGATCGGTGACATCGCGCACGCCCTTGAGCTCCGGGATGCGCTCCATCAGCGTCTTCTCCACGCCGTCTTTCAGCGTGGCGTCCACCATGCTGCAGCCCTGGCAGCCGCCGCCGAACTGCAGTACCGCAACGCCCTCCTCCACCACATCGACCAGACTCACCTGCCCGCCATGGCTAGCGAGGCCCGGGTTGATTTCGGTCTGCAGGTAGTAGTTGATGCGCTCGGTGAGCGGGCTGTCTTCCTTGATCATCGGCACTTTGGCGTTGGGCGCCTTGATGGTCAGCTGCCCGCCCATACGATCGGTTGCATAGTCGATTACCGCGTCCTCGAGGAACGGCTCGCTGACGCCATCGATCCAGGCGGTGAAATCCTTCAGCGCCAGTGCCGAATCCTCCGGCTTCTGCTCGCCCGGCTTGCAGTAGGCGATGCAGGTTTCGGCATAGGGCGTACCCGGCTGGGTGATGAACACGCGAATGCCGATGCCCGGCGTGTTCTGCTTGTTCAGAAGATCGGCCAGATAGTCCTGGGCCGCTTCGGTGACCGTGATAGCGCTCATGGAAGCTCCTCGCAAAGATGCCGGCAGTGTACTCCAAGCCCGCGACCGGATGAAGACATACCAAATTAGTCGGACTTCATTCGGCAAGATTCCCAACGCGGCCCCGCCCGAGCGCCCGCGCGGGCCACTCGCCAACATGAATCCTGTTCATGCTGGTTCGCGCCGATAAGTAACCACCTGCAGCTTTGTTATCATCTGCGTCCTTTTTCCGCGCTGCACCAGGTAGTCCCCATGTCCAACCGCGCCGCCCGCCTCCAGGCCCTCCAGCAAGCCCTCAAGGAACGCATCCTGATCCTCGACGGCGGCATGGGCACCATGATCCAGAGCTACAAGCTGGAGGAGTCCGACTACCGTGGCGAGCGCTTCGCCGACTGGCCGCAGGACGTCAAGGGCAACAACGACCTGCTGCTGCTGACCAAGCCCGAGGTCATCGCCGCCATCGAGCGCGCCTACCTCGACGCTGGCGCCGACATCCTCGAGACCAACACCTTCAACGCCACGCGCATCTCCATGGCCGACTACGGCATGGAGGAGCTGGTGTACGAACTGAACGTCGAAGGCGCGCGCCTGGCCCGCCAGGTATGCGATGCCAAGACCGCCGAGACCCCGGACAAGCCGCGCTTCGTCGCCGGGGTGATCGGCCCGACCAGCCGCACCTGCTCGATCTCCCCGGACGTCAATAACCCGGGGTATCGCAACGTCACCTTCGACGAACTGGTGGAGAACTACACCGAGGCGACCCGCGGCCTGATCGAGGGCGGCGCCGACCTGATCCTGATCGAGACCATCTTCGACACCCTCAACGCCAAGGCGGCGATCTTCGCCGTGCAGCAGGTGTTCGAGGAAGACGGCATCGAACTGCCGATCATGATCTCCGGCACCATCACCGACGCCTCCGGCCGCACCCTGTCCGGGCAGACCACCGAGGCGTTCTGGAACTCGGTACGCCACGCCCAGCCAATCTCCGTGGGCCTGAACTGCGCGCTCGGCGCCAAGGACCTGCGCCCGTACCTGGAAGAGCTGGCCACCAAGGCCGAGACCCACGTCTCCGCCCACCCCAACGCGGGCCTGCCCAACGCCTTCGGCGAGTACGACGAAACCCCGGCCGAAATGGCCGCGGTGGTCGAGGAATTCGCCGCGGCGGGCTTCCTGAACATCGTCGGCGGCTGCTGCGGCACCACGCCCGGTCACATCCAGGCGATCGCCGAGGCGGTGGCCAAGTACAAGCCGCGCCAGATCCCTGAGCTTCCCAAGGCCTGCCGGCTGTCTGGCCTCGAGCCGTTCACCATCGACCGCCACTCGCTGTTCGTCAACGTGGGTGAGCGCACCAACATCACCGGTTCCGCCAAGTTCGCTCGCCTGATCCGCGAGGAAAACTATGCCGAGGCGCTGGACGTGGCCCGCCAGCAGGTGGAAGCCGGCGCCCAGGTGATCGACATCAACATGGACGAGGGCATGCTGGATTCGAAGGCGGCGATGGTCACCTTCCTCAACCTGATCGCCTCCGAGCCGGACATCTCCCGCGTGCCGATCATGATCGACTCCTCCAAGTGGGAGGTGATCGAGGCGGGCCTCAAGTGCATCCAGGGCAAGGGCATCGTCAACTCGATCTCCATGAAGGAAGGCGTCGAGCAGTTCAAGCACCACGCCCACCTGTGCAAGTGCTACGGCGCCGCGGTGGTGGTGATGGCCTTCGACGAGGTCGGCCAGGCCGACACCGCCGCGCGCAAGAAGGAAATCTGCCAGCGCAGCTACGACATCCTGGTCAATGAAGTCGGCTTCCCGCCGGAAGACATCATCTTCGACCCGAACATCTTCGCCGTGGCCACCGGCATCGAGGAGCACAACAACTACGCGGTGGACTTCATCGAGGCCTGCGCCTACATCCGCGACCAGCTGCCCTATGCGCTGTCCTCCGGCGGCGTGTCCAACGTGTCCTTCTCGTTCCGCGGCAACAACCCGGTGCGCGAGGCGATCCACTCGGTATTCCTCTACCACGCCATCCAGAACGGCCTGACCATGGGCATCGTCAACGCCGGCCAGCTGGAGATCTACGACGAGATCCCGGCCGAGCTGCGCGAGAAGGTCGAGGACGTGGTGCTCAACCGGCACCCCGGCGCCACCGAGGCGCTGCTGGCCATCGCCGATCAGTACAAGGGCGACGGCAGCGTCAAGGAAGCCGAGACCGAGGAGTGGCGCAGCTATGACGTCAACAAGCGTCTGGAACACGCGCTGGTCAAGGGCATCACCACCTATATCGTCGAGGACACCGAAGAGGCCCGCCAGCAGTGCGCGCGGCCCATCGAGGTGATCGAAGGCCCGCTGATGGCCGGCATGAACGTGGTCGGCGACCTGTTCGGCGCGGGCAAGATGTTCCTGCCCCAGGTAGTGAAGTCCGCCCGCGTGATGAAGCAGGCGGTGGCGCACCTGATCCCCTTCATCGAAGCCGAGAAGGGCGACAAGCCGGAGGCCAAGGGCAAGATCCTGATGGCACCGGTGAAGGGCGACGTCCACGACATCGGCAAGAACATCGTCGGCGTGGTGCTCGGCTGCAACGGCTACGACATCGTCGACCTCGGCGTGATGGTGCCGGCAGAGAAGATCCTGCAGGTCGCCCGCGAGGAGAAGTGCGACATCATCGGCCTGTCCGGCCTGATCACCCCGTCGCTGGACGAGATGGTGCATGTGGCCAAGGAAATGCAGCGCCAGGGCTTCAGCCTGCCGCTGATGATCGGCGGCGCCACCACCTCCAAGGCGCACACCGCGGTGAAGATCGACCCGCAGTACAGCAACGACGCCGTGGTCTACGTCACCGACGCCTCGCGCGCGGTCGGCGTGGCTACCACCCTGCTGTCCAAGGAGCTCAAGCCCGACTACGTCGCCAGGCTGCGCGAGGAATACGCCGAGGTTCGCGAGCGCACCGCCAAGCGCAGCAAGCGCACCGAGCGACTGTCCTACGCCGAGGCGATCGCCAACAAGCCGGCCTTCGACTGGTCCGCCTACCAGGCCGTCAAGCCTGCCTTCACCGGCGTGAAAGTGCTGGAGGACATCGACCTCGCGGTGCTCGCCGAGTACATCGACTGGACGCCGTTCTTCATGTCCTGGGATCTGGCCGGCAAGTTCCCGCGTATCCTCGAGGACGAAGTGGTCGGCGAAGCCGCCACCAACCTCTACCGCGACGCGCGCGCCATGCTCGCCAAGCTGATCGACGAGCAGCTGATCAAGGCCAGGGCCGCGTTCGGCTTCTGGCCGGCCAATCAGGTCCGCGATGACGACCTGGAGCTGTATGGCGAGAACGGCAAGACCATCGCCACCCTGCACCACCTGCGCCAGCAGACCATCAAGGCCGACGGCAAGCCGAACCTGTCGCTGGCCGACTTCGTCGCGCCGAAGGAATCGGGCGTCACCGACTACGTCGGCGGCTTCATCGTCACCGCCGGCATCGGCGCCGAGGAACTGGCCAAGTCCTACGAGGCCAAGGGCGACGACTACAACAGCATCATGGTCAAGGCGCTGGCCGACCGCCTCGCCGAAGCCTGCGCCGAGTGGCTGCACGAACGCGTGCGCAAGGAGCACTGGGGCTATGCCAAGGACGAAACGCTGGATAACGAGGCGCTGATCAAGGAGCAATACCAGGGCATCCGCCCGGCGCCCGGCTACCCCGCCTGCCCGGACCACACCGTCAAGGCCGCTCTGTTCGAGTTGCTCGACGCCCCCACCAATGCCGGCATGGGTATCACCGAATCCATGGCCATGACCCCTGCCGCCAGTGTCGCCGGCTTTTATTTCGCCCACCCGCAAAGCCACTACTTCGCCATCAGCAAGATCGGCGAAGATCAACTCGAGGACTGGGCCGGGCGTACCGGCATGAGCGTGGATGCCGCGCGGAGGTGGTTGGCGCCGTTACTCTGAAATCCCCCTGTCCCACTGTCAGGACGATGGATAACCCGCTTCGCGTTGGTGGCGAAGCGCAAGTATCAAAACGGTATCGTGGGCTTCCTCAAAGGCATAGAGGGCCACATAGCCGGTGGCGCCGCGCGAAATGACCAGTTCGCGCAAGCCGTGCTCCGCCGGTCGGCCAACAAGCGGGTGGCGCGCGAGGATCTCTACTGCCTCGAGGATCAGGTCGACCGTCGCCACCGCAGCAGGTGGGTCGGTGTCGAGCAGGAAGTCGGTCACCCGCTCAAGGTCGGCCAGCGCCTGCTGGCCGTAGATCAGTCGCGCCAAGCCGTGACCTCTGGCCTGGAAACCGTCTCGCCGCGCGCGCGCGCGCGGATGTAGGCATGCACTGCGTCCGCCTCATGACCTTCGCCGGACGCCAGGGTTTTTGCCTGTGTTGCAAGCGCATCGCGGACAAAGCTCGCACGTTTCTCAGCTGCCAGGGCAGCCGCCCGGATCGCGTCCACCATGAACGCATGTGGGCTGATTCCCTGATGCCTGGCTGCGGCCACCGCCAGTTGATTGACGTCGTCCGGCAGTTTGAGCGAAGTCGTGTTCATGTGGGTGCTCCGATGGGTGGTGTCACCAAGGTATCACTCCCCTCTTGCGCACGCAATCGACCGGGGTCAACTCCATCCTCCATTTGCGAGGGATCGAGTGGGGTCAGGCCTGGCATTGAAGCATCCGCAACCCTTGCAGGCCTGACCCCTCGTGCTCGCTCAAGCTTCGCCCCGGCCGTCACCGCGGCGGTGTGCGCAGCGCGCTGAGGTCGACCGCGATCCCCTGATCGCAGTCGTCCCACGCCGCGTGCTCGTTGCGTCCGTTACGCATCGCAACCAGCAAATCATGCCGCGAAGCAAAATCCAGGCAGCGCATGACGTCCTGCCGGTCGGTGCAGCGGACGATCACGGCCGGTCCGGTGCTGTCGGCCCCGTTTCCTCCTGCCTTGCCCGAGGCCTGTGCGTCCTCGCGCGGAAATTGGAATTCGCCCCTGACCTCCATGGCAAGGGACGCGATACTCACCGGCGTCGGGGTGTTGTCGGCAAGTCGACGGATTTCGAGATTCAACATGGTCGTTCCTCCTATTGGGTGTAACTGAGGCGCGTCTGACGGGTCAGACGGCCCGCCGGCACCTTCACCTATTTGTGAATGATTTCTGACTTCAGCGAATAGGCGATGCCGAGGACTTCGTCGCAGACCGGGCGCGGATATTCCATCTCGGTCATGGCTTGCAAGATGTCGTCGACCACGGCCACGTATTCGGCCGCACTGACGTTCATCCCGGTGTGCGTTTCGAGCATCGACCGGCCGGTGTATTCCACAGGTCCGCCGCTGCCGGCCGCGAGGAATTCCTTCACCTTCGCGCGGGCGTGGTCCAGTGTCTTGTCGTCGAGGGCTTGGTATCGTGGGCCGGCGACTTCGTTCTGGAGGTGGAGCTCGACGATGCGATCGCAGAGCCTGTCGATACCTGTGCGGCCGCCGAGTCGGTCAAAAAGGGTTTCATTCATGTCCAATACTCCTAGAATCAAATGAGTTTCCGCATAGGTGCGCCTTGCACCTACCCACAAGGCGAGACAATCCTTGTCACAACAGCAACAAGAGGAACGAGCGATGACGCAAGCGGACCTGTCACCGATTCGTCCCGCACTCGCTGCTGG
>JAUVZY010000042.1 GCA_030602315.1 Pseudomonadaceae bacterium
TGCCTTCGGAGGGCAGTACTCTATCCAGCTGAGCTACGGATGCTTGTATCGACAGGCCTGCGCGCAGGCGGCTGGCCGAGGCGACGCATGATACTGATCGAGGCTGGCGGCGTCCATCCCGCGTCGCGGCTGCGCGCTGGACTGCTTTGCCCAGGCCCGGCTGAGCCGCCCGGGGTGGCCCGCTTTGCCCCTTGGCGGGAACTAGCCCCAGTCCGGACGGGTCCAGAAGAAGCCTGAAAAACGCAGGCGTCGACGGGGCCGAGTGGCTGGGTACTCCAGCCGTCGCGGCCCCCAGGCTGAGGGAGAAGCTATGAGCGGACAAGCGCAGTCATCGAAGGTGGCCTGGTATCTGGTTCAGTGCAAGCCACGTCAGGACGCGCGTGCGCTCGAGCATCTGGCGCGGCAGGGATTCGAGTGTTTCTGGCCGTGCCTGACGGTGGAGTCGCTCAAGGGCGGGCGGTTGCGCCAGCTCGAGCAGCCCCTGTTTCCCGGTTACCTGTTCATCCATCTGGGCATGGACGACAACTGGGTATCGCTGCGCTCGACGCGCGGGGTGAGCCGTATCGTTGGCTTCTCCGGCAGTCCGTGCCCGGTGGATGATCAGATCATCGATCACCTGCGGGTGCGCTGCAGCCAGCGCGAGGGTGCGCCGTTGCTCAGGCCGGGAGAGGCGGTGCGCATCACCAGCGGACCGCTGGCGGACATGGACGCGATCTTCCTGGCGATGGATGGCGAGCAGCGCGTGCTGCTGCTGCTCAATCTGCTCAATCGCCAGCAGCGGGTGCCGGTCCCGCTGCTCGATATCCAGCCCTTGCCCGGGCCCAAGCGGGCAGACATTCCCATCTGCTGAACCCCGGAACAACCCACCCCAACCGTCCACTTTCCTGCCCACCGTTGCCCAGCTGCCTACAGGAATCGCGCTTTCCTGGGGCGGTAGCGTGCCCGGCGCGAGCGGCAGGAAGCGATCCCATTCGAGAAGGGACTCCCTGATGAACACGTGCAAAGTCACCACTGCCGCCCTGGCCCTGGCCTCGACTCCGGTCTGGGCGCTGGATCCGGCGAGCGTCGATCTGGCCGGTTTCCGCTTCGTGCCGACCCTCGAGGTCAGCGAGAGCTACGACGACAACTACCGCGGCCTGCATCGGGACGAGAAGTCGTCGTGGATCACCGGGATCAACCCCGAGTTCGTGCTGATCGCCGAGACCCGCAACAGCGGCTACCGGCTGCGTTACGAGCCGGACCACAAGATCTACCACTCCGACTCGGATGCCACCAACACCGACCACCATCTGGTGCTCGACAGCGTCATGGAGTTCACCTCACGCCAGCGGCTGAAGTGGCAACTGGCCTACCACCGCATGGAAGAGACGGTGAACACCGAGTCGCGCGAGGAGAACGACAAGTACAGCAGCAAGATCGCCCGGCTGGTGTACGGCTTCGGCGCACAGAGCGCGCGCAATCAGCTGGAGCTTGGCGCCAATTACGAGCAGCGCCGCTACCACAACAGCGGTGATCTCAATGCCTCGGAAGAGCGCGACAGCACCGAATTGCGCTCGACCTGGTTCCACCGCCTCGGTGGCCGGACCCGCGCGCTGGCCGAGCTGCGTTATGCCGACCACAGCTATGTGCAGCGCAACAGCATCAAGGACAACCAGGAAACGGCGCTGCTGCTGGGGGCGACCTGGGATGCCACCGCCAAGACCGAAGGCACTGTGCGGGTCGGCCTGCAGAACAAGGAGTTCGACAGCGACGTCTACGACGACTACACCCGGCCGACCTGGGAGGTCGGGGTGGCCTACAAGCCGCGGACCTACTCGATCTTCCGTCTCGACACCCGCCAGGCCTTCGACGAGGGCGACGACGGCGCCAGCGCGATCCACAACTGGACCACGCGCCTGGGCTGGGAGCACGCCTGGACCAGCCGCATTCGCTCCGAGTTCGACGTGCGCTACAGCGAGTTCGACTACAAGGGCATCGCGCGCGAAGACGAGTTTCTCTCCTACGGCCTGGGCCTGACCTACTCGCCGATGCGCTGGATCGACGTGACCCTGGCCTACCGCTGGAGTGACAACGATTCGAGCGAGTTCGACGAGAACTACCGACGCAATGTCTACATGCTCAGCCTGGCGCTGAGTCTTTAAAGGAACGCCGGGCCGGCGTGCTGGTCCGTTATCCACTCGGGGCCCGGATGGGCCAAGAGGCAACGTTCGAAGAGGAAGCCGACCATGTCTCTGCGCAGCATTCGCCATTTCCTGTCTCTCGTCCTGCTGCTGGGCGCCAGTCTGGCGGTCCAGGCCAACTCGCAGTACCAGCTCGGCGCCGGTGATGTTATCCGCGTCAGCGTGCATGGCGAGCCGGACCTGAGTTTCGAGGAAGTCCACCTGACCGATGCCGGCACCTTCACCTTCCCGTTCATCGGCGAAGTGGAGGCCCGCGGCAAGACCACCGGGCAGGTGCAGCGAATGCTCACCGAGCGCCTGCAGGACGGTTATCTGCTCAACCCGCGCGTCTCGGTGAGCGTCGCCCAGTACCGCCCCTTCTACATCAGTGGTGAGGTCAAGCAGCCTGGCGGTTATCCCTACCAGCCGGGGCTGACGCTGGACCGCGCCATCGCCCTGGCCGGCGGACTCACCGAGCGTGCGTCGACCAATCGCATGACCATCGTTCGGGGCGACGACGAGGCCCGCAAGGCGGAAAAGGCCAACCTCGGCACGCTGGTGCGTCCGGGTGACACCATCACCATCAACCAAGGATTCTTCTGAGCATGAACAGCCCTGTGCAACCGGATCGCCGCTGGGCTCCGGGCCCCGGCGAGGAAGACGGCGACTATCTCGACCTCAAGCGCGTCTGGCATGCCGTCTGGATGCGCAAGTGGAGCGTGCTGGCGCTGGTCCTCGGCCTGATCCTGCTGACAGCGGCGCTGGTGTGGAACATGACGCCGATCTATCGCGCCGAAGTGACCGTGATGATCGAGGAGCGCGGCAGTCCGGTGGTCAGCTTTCAGCCGTTGCCCGACCGCGATGGCGAACTCAGCGAATACCTGCAGACCCAGCTGGGGCTGATCAAGAGCCGTCGGGTCGCCGAGCGGGTGGTACGCGATCTCAACCTCACCGAGCACCCCGAGTTCGATCCGCGGCGAAACGGCCGGTCGCTGGACGCGCTGCGCGGCTGGCTGGCCTCGGCGCAGGAGAGCGTGCTGCCGGGGCGGCCGCTGTTCGCGGCGGCGAAGGAGCCGTTGACCGAAGCACAGGTGATGGACCTGACGGTGCTGGAGCTGATGGAGCGCACCAGCGTGTGGGTGGAGGGCAAGAGCCAGCTGGTGCACATCGCGGTGTCGATGGCCGACCGGGTCGCCGCCGCGGATGCCGCCAACGCCCTGGCGCATGCCTATATCGAAAGCCAGCTCGAGGCCAAGGTGGACATGTCGATGACCGCCGCCAGCTGGATGAACGAACGGCTGCTCGAGCTGCGCTCCTCGCTGCAGGCCTCCGAAGACCGTCTGCAGGCCTACCTCGAAGCCGAGGGGCTGGTGGACGTCAACGGCGTGGAAACCATCAGCGCCAACGAACTGGCCCTGGTCGGCGACCGCATGATCGACGCCCGCCGTGCGCGTGCCGAGGCCGAGAGCCAATACCGTCAGGTGCAGGGGCTGAAGAATCAGGGCTGGGAGCGTCTGGCCAGCGTGCCGGCGGTGCTCGGCCATCCGCTGATCCAGCAGTTCAAGGCCGACGTCGCCCATGCCCGGGCGCGGGTCGAGGACCTGTCGCGGCGCTATGGCGCTCGCCATCCGTCGCTGGAATCGGCGCGCTCGGATCTCAACGCCGCCACCGCCAGCCTGCGCAATCAGGTCGAGCAGGTGGTCGCCAGCATCGAGCGCAACTACCAGCTGGCGGTCGCCAATGAGCAGTCGCTGCGCCGCTCGTTCGACGAAAACAAGGAGCAGATCCAGGGCATTTCGCGCAAGGAATACAAGGTGCGCGAGCTGCAACGCGACGTGGAGACCAACCGCGCGCTGTATGAAACCTTCATGACGAGGCTGCGCGAGACCACGGCCACCTCCGATCTGTCGAGCACCAATGCGCGGGTCGTCGACCCGGCGGTGCCGCCCCTGGAGCCGGCCAAGCCGAACAAGCCGCTGATCATGACGGTGGCGACCCTGCTGGCGCTGATCGCCGCGCTGGCCATGGCGCTGGTGCGTGACATCCTCAACAACACCTTCAAAAGCTCGGAGGACGTGGAGACCAAGCTCAACCTGCCGGTGGTGGGCATCATGCCGCTGGTGCCGCGCGCCGAGCGCGACGGGGTGGCGCAGTTCTTCAAGCGCAGCGAGGATCGGCGCTTCTGCGAGTCGATTCGCACCATCCGCACCAACCTGATGCTCGGTGACGGCAGCCAGCCGCGCCAGGTGCTGGTGATCACCTCCACCGCGCCCGGCGAGGGCAAGAGTTCGCTGGCCACCAACCTGGCCTTCGCCATGGGTCAGCTGCAGCGGGTGCTGTTGATCGACGCCGACCTGCGCCGCCCGACGCTGGCCAAGAACTTCCGTTTCCCGGCCGGTACGCCGGGGCTGGCCAACCTCATCGCCGGCCATGCGCGCATCGAGGAATGCATCCAGACGGTCGGTCAGGTGGACATGCTGCCGGCCGGCACCGTGCCGCCCAACCCGCTGGAGCTGTTGGCCTCGCCGCGCTTTCTCAAGCTGCTCGAGGCGTTCAAGGCGCGCTATGACCGCATCATCATCGACTCGCCGCCGAGCCTGGCGGTCAGCGATGCCGCGCTGCTGTCGACCCTGGCCAACGCGGTGATCTACGTCATCAAGTCCGAGAGCACGCACATCCCGCAGGCGCAGAAGGGCATCGGCCAGCTCTTGCAGCGCGGCGCTCCGCTCAGTGGCGTGGTGCTCAACCAGGTCGACATCAAGAAGGCGCGCAAGTACCGCAAGTTCAGCGGCTACTACGACCACTACGGCTACAGCGAACAGCAGCAGTCGCCGGTCTGACGCCCCCTCTCCGGTGCCCGTCCGGGCGCCGTTCTTCCCCGTCTCTGCCAGCCGCCCATGCGGGCGGACGGGTGCCCTTTTTCCGCGATCGGGCGGGGCACCCGGTGGGCTCATTTAGAAAAAGATCGAGGAGCATTAGATGAACATCACCGTCATTGGCACCGGCTATGTCGGCCTGGTCACTGGGGCGTGCATCGCCGAAATGGGTAACACCGTGTTCTGCGTGGACGTCGACCCGGCCAAGATCGACGGCCTGAAGAACGGTGTGCTGCCGATCTACGAGCCGGGCCTGGAGGACATCGTGGTGGAGAACCATGCCTCCGGGCGCCTGCGCTTCACTACCGAACTGGCCGAGGCGGTGGAGGAGTCGGATGTGTTCTTCATCGCCGTCGGCACGCCACCCGGCGAAGACGGCTCGGCCGACTTGAGCCATGTGCTGGAAGTGGCACGGCAGATCGGCAGCCTGATCACCCGGCCGGCGATCGTGGTCAACAAGTCCACCGTGCCGGTGGGCACCGCCGACCGCGTGCGCCGGACGGTCTGCGACGCGCTGGAGGCGCGCGGCCTGAAGCTGGAGATCTCGGTGGTCTCCAACCCCGAATTTCTCAAGGAAGGCGCCGCGGTGCAGGACTTCATGCAGCCCGATCGCATCGTCATCGGCGCCAATGACGAGCGCGCCCGCCAGGTGATGGCCGAGCTGTATGCGCCGTTCGTGCGCAACCGCCCGCGCACCCTGTTCATGGGCGTGCGCGATGCGGAGATGACCAAGTACGCGGCCAACGCCATGCTGGCGACCAAGATCTCTTTCATGAACGAGATCGCCAGCCTCTGCGAGCGGCTGGAGGTGGACGTGGAGAACGTGCGCATCGGC
Organism: Pseudomonadaceae bacterium; assembly: GCA_030602315.1. Taxonomy (GTDB): domain Bacteria; phylum Pseudomonadota; class Gammaproteobacteria; order Pseudomonadales; family Pseudomonadaceae; genus Azomonas. The sequence continues at coordinate 5,871 of JAUVZY010000042.1, forward strand.
ATCGGCTCGGATCAGCGCATTGGCTATCACTTCATCTACGCCGGCTGCGGCTATGGCGGCTCGTGCTTCCCCAAGGACGTCAAGGCGCTGATCAGCATTGCCCACCAGAGCGACTTCGAGCCCAAGGTGTTGCAGGCGGTGGAGGCGCGCAACGAGCTGCAGAAACAGTCGCTGTTCCAGAAGATCAGCCGGCGTTTCGATGACGAGCTCCGTGGGCGCACCTTCGCCGTGTGGGGGCTGTCGTTCAAGCCGGGCACCGATGACATGCGCGAGGCGCCGAGCCTGGTGCTGATCCGCAGCCTGATCGCGGCCGGCGCGCGGGTGAAGGCGTTCGACCCGGTGGCGCGCGACACGGCGCGCCGCGAGCTGCCGGCGCAGTGGTTGGACGAAGGCCTGGTGCAGCTGGCCGACGGGCAGTACGAAGCCGCCATCGACGCCGACGCGCTGGTGCTGGTCACCGAGTGGAAACCGTTCCGCCATCCGGACTTCAAGGCGCTCAAGCGACTGCTCAAGGCGCCACTGATCTTCGACGGGCGCAACCAGTACGACCCGTTGCAGATCAAGCGTGAGGGCTTCGAGTACTACGGCATCGGCCGCCAGCCGGTGTATGCCTGAGTCGCGCGCCGTGGCCGTGGTCGAGCCGCCACCGGCGCGGCGCGGCTGGCGCGAACGCTGCGTCGGCCTATGGCGCGAGGGGCTGCGCAGCCGGTTGCTGCGTAACATCGCCACGGTGATCACCGGCACCGCTGGCGCCCAGGCGGTGACCATGGCGTTCATGCCGGTGATCACCCGCCTGTACGGGCCGGAGGCCTACGGCATCCTCGGCACCTTTCTCTCCCTCTCCATGACGCTGGTGCCGGTGGCGGCGCTGACCTATCCGATCGCCATCGTGCTGCAGCGCCGCGACAGCGAGGCGCGGGCGCTGGTGCGGCTGTCGATCCTGCTGGCGCTGGGCGTGGCGGTGCTAATGAGCCTGGTGCTGCTCGGCTTCGGCGAGCGCATCGCCCACGCCCTGGGTATCGGCGTGGTCGCGCCGTATCTGCTGCTGCTGCCCTGGGTGATGTTCTGCGGCGCGCTTCTGGAAATCAGCCAGCAGTGGCTGTTTCGTCAGCAGCGCTTTCGCCTCACCGCCAGCATGGCGGCCCTGCATTCGCTGCTGTTCAACAGCCTGCGCAGCATTGCCGGGCTGCTCAATCCCAGTGCGCTGGTGCTGGTGACCACCTCGGCGCTGAACCAGGCGCTGCATGCCGCGCTGCTGGGGCTGGGCATGTTCCGCCGGCATGCAGACGCTCCCCGCGCCGCGCCGGAAACGGCTCCGAGCATGGTCCAGATGGCTCGCCGGCACCGCGACTTTCCGCTGTTTCGCGCGCCCCAGGTGCTGATCAATGGCTTCTCCCAGCACCTGCCGACGCTGGTGCTGGCGGCGTTCTTCGGCCCGGTGGTCGCCGGATTCTTCGCCCTGTGCAAGCAGGCGCTGGGCATGCCGACCAATCTGGTCGGCAAGTCGGTGGGCGATGTGTACTACCCGCGCCTGTCGGCGGCGATCCACGCCCGCGAGCCGGTCACCGGCCTGCTGCTCAAGGGTGTCGGCGGCCTGGCGCTGGTGGGGCTGGTGCCGTTCTCGCTGGTGTTCTGCTTCGGCCCGCCGCTGTTCGCCTGGATTTTCGGCCCGCAATGGCGGGTAGCGGGGGAATTCGCCAGCTACCTGGCGCTGGCCGAGTACACGATCTTTCTCTCGCGCCCCTGCGTGGTGGCCGTACCGGCACTTTCGCTGCAAGGGCAGTTCCTAATCTTTGAGGTGGTCAGCACGTCGCTGCGCATTCTCGCGTTGCTGAGTGGGGCGGTACTGCTTGGCGAGGCGCTGATTACCGTCCAGGCGTTCGCCGCTGCCAGCATCGCGATCTATCTGTCGCTGGTGGCATGGGTGCTGGTCGCTTCGGCTCGCTGGTACCGCCGGCTGGGCGGCGACGAACGTTAACTCAACCGAATCGGAGGGGCATCTCAGCAGGGCCGCTGTGGCAGATGAGGGCAGCACGTGAACGTATTGCATGTGGTCGCCGGCGAATTGACCGGCGGTGCCGCACGAGGCGCCTACTGGCTACACCAAGGGCTGCGGGAACTGGGCGTGCATTCGCAACTGCTCAGCAGTTGCCGGGAAACCCACGGCGATCGCACGGTGGTCAGCCTGGGCAGCACGCCCTGGCGCGCCGGCACCAACCTTCTGCGCAAACAGCTCGACCTGACCCTGCCGACGCTCTACCCGCTGGGTCGGCGCGGGGCGTTCAGCACTGGCCTGTTCGGCCGCGACTTCACCCGCACCGAGGCCTATCGCGCGGCCGACGTCATCCACCTGCACTGGATCAGCGCCGGGATGGTCAAGCTGCAGGACCTCTCGCGCATCGGCAAGCCGGTGATCTGGACGCTGCGCGACATGTGGCCGATGACCGGCGGCTGTCACTACACCCTGGGTTGCGAGCGCTTTACTGGCCGTTGCGGACGCTGCCCGCAGCTGGGCAGCCACAGCGAGTACGACCTCTCCACCCTGGTGCAGCAGCGCAAGCGCACCTACCTGCCGCGCCAGTTGTGGCTGGTCGGCATCAGCCAGTGGCTGGCCGAACAGGCCCGCGCCAGCCGCGTGTTCGCCGGCCGCCAGGTGCGGGTGATCGCCAACAGCATCGACACCCGCGAGTTCTTTCCCATCGACAAGCCTTCGGCCCGCGCGCTGCTGGGCATCCACACCGACAAGAAGCTGGTGTTGTCAGGGGCGATCAGCGCCAAGGACCCGTACAAGGGCTTCGACCGTTATCTGCAGGCGCTCGCCTTGCTTGACCCGCGCCATTACCACCTGTGCTTCTTCGGCCATGTGGATCGTTCGGTGGTCGAGGCGCTGCCCTTCGACTACAGCGACCTGGGCTACCTGCACGATGCCATCGGCCTGCGCCTGGCCTACTCGGCGGCGGATGTGTTCGTCGCGCCCAGCGTGATGGAGGCGTTCGGCAAGACCCTCGCCGAGTCCATGGCCTGCGGCACCCCGGTGGTGTGCTTCGACGCCACCGGCCCGCGCGACATCGTCAGCCACCGGGTCGATGGCTACAAGGCGCGCCCCTTCGCGCCGGAGGATCTGGCCGCCGGCATCCGCTGGGTGAGTTTCGAGGCCGACTACCCCGCGCTCTGCCGGCAGGCCCGCGAATCGGTGCTGGCGCGCTTCGACAACGTGGTGGTGGCGCGCCAATACCTGGCGCTGTACGGCGAGGCGCTGGCGCTGGGAAACAGCGAAATCGCTGCCGTATCGACGGCTTCTCTGGGGAGATGAGCGCCCTGCGGGGATTTTCCCGCGGAGGGTGTTGTCAGGGATTAGGCCGGGCGAGGGTGACGACAAACGGTCACCGTCGTGTCTTCCACAGGCTTGAAAGGGATCCTTCTTATGAACGCGACACTGCCCACCATCGTGGTGATCGGCTACAACCGCGCGCACAGCCTGCGCCGCCTGCTCGGCTCCTTGGGCAAGGCGCATTATCCCGCGGGCAACGTGCGGCTGGTGATCAGCCTCGATCGTGCCGATACCGACGAACCGCTGGAGGTGGCCGAGGACTTCGACTGGCCGTTCGGCGAGAAGCTACTGCTGGCGCGCCCGAACCGCCTGGGCCTGCGCGAGCATGTGCTGGCCTGCGGCGACCTGACCGAGACCTACGGCGACATCATCGTCCTGGAGGACGATCTGTTCGTCTCGCCGCATTTCTACGACTACGCCTGCCGGGCGCTGGCCTACTACGCGGACGATCCGCGCGTGGCCGGCATCAGCCTGTACAGCCAGCAGCTCAACCAGACCGCCAATCTGCCGTTCACCCCGATCGACAATGGCGATGCCGACGTGTTCTTCATGCAGCTGGCCGCCTCCTGGGGACAGGCCTGGTCGCGCCGGCAATGGCACGGCTTTCGCCAGTGGCTGGCGCGCCACGGCACCGACATCAGCGACATCACCGGCATCCCGCGGGACATCCGCGCCTGGCCGGAGTCGTCCTGGCTCAAGCTGCACAACGCCTATCTGATCGTCAACGACCTGCACTTCGTCTACCCGTACCGCTCGCTGACCACCAACTTCGGCGACCCCGGCCAGCACATGTTCGTCGCCTCGTCGCGCTACCAGGTGGCCCTGCAGCAGCGCCAGAAGGACTACTGCTTCATCGGCCTGGACGACAGCCTGGCGGTGTACGACGCCTTCTGCGAGCTGTCGGCGGCCACCATGAAGCGGCTCAACCCCAAGCTCGCCGGGCTGGAGTTCACGGTGAACCTGTACGGCTGCAAGGAATGCCGCAGCGGGCTGCAACTGACGCGCAGTCCGTCGCCCGGTGCGCTGAATTTCAGCCTGTCGATGAAGCCGATGGAGCTTTCCGTGCTGCATGACGTCGAAGGCGAGGGTATTGCCTTGGTAGATGCGGCCAAGCTGCGCAGCGTGCCGATGGACGAGCCGCGCACCGCCTACGACATCTACCGCTTTTTCTACAAGTTTCCGTCGCCGCAAATCATTTTCTACGGCCTGTTGGAGCGCTTGCAGTTGCTGCGCAGGAGTACGAACTAGGCGGACGCCGCTGGTTTTTCTTGAACTCGACTGCAGGGACATCCATGGAAAAGAAACGCGCACTGATCACCGGCATCACCGGCCAGGACGGCTCCTACCTGGCGGAATTTCTCCTCGAAAAAGGCTACGAGGTGCACGGCATCAAGCGGCGCGCCTCGTTGTTCAACACCCAGCGGGTCGACCACATCTACCAGGACCCGCACGCCAGCACG
>JAUVZY010000039.1 GCA_030602315.1 Pseudomonadaceae bacterium
GCACCCGACCCCCGGCGGTGCAGCTTCTTCTTCGATGTGGACGGAACCCTGGCCGACATTCAGCCCCGTCCCGAGCAGGTATTCATTCACGCCGACATCCTCGCCGCGCTGGCCCGGCTCCATGAAGCCGGCGTGCCGGTCGCCGTGGTGTCCGGCCGGCCCATCGCGCAGCTCGACCAGCTGCTCGCCCCGCTGCGCCTGCCGGCGGCCGGGGTGCATGGCGCCGAGCGTCGGCACGCTGACGGTCGCGTGAGTTGCGTGGGCTTCGAGCGCAAGGTGCTCGAGGCGATCCAGCAGGCGCTGCACGAGGCCTGTGCTGCCCATCTGGGGCTACGCCTGGAAGACAAGGGTGTGGCCTTCGCCCTGCATTACCGCGAAGCGCCGCACCTGGCCGAGCCCGCGCGTGAGCTGGCCGAGCGCTTTGCCCGCCGCTATGCCGATGTGCTGACCCTGCAGCCGGGCAAGTGCGTGTACGAGCTCAAGCCGCGCGGTGCGAGCAAGGGCGAGGCCATTCATGCCTTTCTCGACGAGCCGCCGTTCGCCGGGCGCTGTCCGGTGTTCATCGGCGATGACCTGACCGACGAGGCCGGGTTCGCGGTGGTGAACCGGCTCGGCGGGCATTCGATAAAAGTCGGACCCGGCGAGACCGTGGCCCGACAGCGGCTGGCGTCGGTCGATGCCGTCCGCCGCTGGCTGGCGGGACTGCTGCATGCGCTCGACGAGCGGCCCGCCGTTCACTTCCAACAAGAATCGCAGGGGTCGCCATCACCATGAGTCGTCTTGTCGTCATTTCCAATCGGGTCGCTCCCATTCGCGAGGGGAAGGTCGCCGCCGGTGGCCTGGCAGTCGGTATCCACGACGCGCTGCGTCAGAACGGCGGCATCTGGTTCGGCTGGAGCGGGGAGGTCAACAACCTGCCGGAGGTCAAGAGCGAGCAGGTCGGCAATATCAACTACGTCACCCTGTCGCTGAACAAGCAGGACTACGACCAGTACTACCGCGGCTTTTCCAACGCCACGCTGTGGCCGATCTTCCACTACCGTATCGACCTGGCCCGCTACAGCCGCGAGGAGTACTACGGCTACCGGCGGGTCAACGCGATGCTGGTGGAGAAGCTCAAACCGCTGCTCAGGCCCGATGACATCATCTGGGTGCATGACTATCACCTGATCCCCTTCGCCGAAGCCTGCCGCGCCCAAGGCATCCGCAACCGCATCGGCTTCTTCCTGCACATCCCGTTTCCGGCGCCGGAGATCCTCACCGCGATCCCCCCGCACAACGAGCTTTTGAAGACGCTGTGCTACTACGACCTGATCGGTTTCCAGACCGAAACCGACCGCCTGGCCTTCCAGGACTACATCACCCGCGAGGTGCGCGGGGTGATCGAGCGCGACGGCAGCCTGACCGCCTACGGGCAGAACTTCCGCGCCGGGGTGTATCCGATCGGCGTGGTGCCGGACGAAATCCGCCACCTCTCCGAGGCCTATCGCGCCCGGCGCCTGACGGTGGGGCGCAACCGCGCCGGGGACCTGCGCAAGACCATCATCAGCGTCGACCGGCTGGACTATTCCAAGGGGCTGGTGGAGCGCTTCAACGCCTATCAGGAGTTTCTCGACCGCTTCCCCGAGCACCGGCGTAACGTCGAGTTCATCCAGATCGCGCCGACCTCGCGCTCGGACGTGAAGACCTACCAGGCGATCCGCCAACAGCTGGAAAGCGAGGCCGGGCACATCAACGGGCGCTATGCCGATCTGGACTGGACGCCGGTGCACTACCTCAACAAGAGCCATGAGCGGCGCGTGTTGATGGGGCTGTTCCACAACGCCGAAGTAGGCTTCGTCACCCCGCTGCGCGACGGCATGAACCTGGTGGCCAAGGAGTACGTGGCCGCACAGGACCCGGAAAACCCCGGCGTGCTGGTGCTGTCGCGTTTTGCCGGGGCGGCCAGCGAGCTGAGTGCGGCGCTGATCGTCAACCCGTATGACTGCATCGGCATGGCCGAGGCGCTGGACCGTGCGCTGCGCATGCCCTTGGCCGAGCGCAAGGATCGCTGGGAGACCATGATGCAGTCGATTCGCCGTTTCGACCTCGACGCCTGGCGCGACAACTTCCTGCGCGATCTGCACGCCTTCAGCTCCCGGCCCCGCGCCAGCGTCAAAGCGGGCAGCGCGTTCGCTTCCTGAGGCGCGGCGCCGTATCCTGCCGGGGTGCGTTTCTGTGCCCCGGCCCGGGTGGTCGGGGCCGCCCAACCATCCGGAAGCCTCCCGTGAGCCAGCAGTCTGTCCGCAACATGTCCAGTTCCCCGAGCCTACGCGCTGCCTGGCTGGCCTGGGCCGGCCTGGTCACCGCCGTGCTCTGCTGGTCGGGAAACGCGTTGGTCGCCCGCGCGGTACTCGGCGAGGTGCCGCCGATGGCCCTGGCCTTCTGGCGCTGGGCGCTGGCCTTGGCACTGCTGTTGCCGTTCACCGCCGCCTCGCTGTGGCGCTGGCGCGGCGAATTGCGGCGTGCCGGCTGGCGGCTGGTGGCACTGGCGATCCCGGCGATCACCTGCTTCAACACGCTGCTGTACTTCGCCGCGCAGAGCACCGGCGCGGTAAACATCACCCTGATCAACACCTGCCTGCCGCTGGTGGCGTTCATCGCCTCCGGGCTGCTGCTGGGCAACTGGCCGGGCCGGCACACCTGGCTGGGGCTGGCGGTGGCGGCCGGCGGCATCCTCTATCTGATCAGCCAGGGCAGCTGGGCGCGGCTCGCCGCGCTCGATTTCCATCAGGGCGACCTGGTCATGCTGCTGGCGATCAGCCTGTGGGGGCTCTACACCGTGCTGCTCAAGCGCTGGCACGGCTATCTGGGCATGCCGACCCTGGTGCTGCTCACCGTGCTGATCGCCATCGGCCTGCCGCTGCTGGCGCCGGTCTACCTCTGGGAACTGCAGCGGGTCGGTGGCTTTGCGCCAACCCCGGGCAATCTGGCGGCCATCGGCTACACCGCGGTATTCGCCTCGCTGCTCGCCTACCTGGGCTGGAACCACGGCGTGCGCGTGCTGGGCGCCTCACGGGCGTCGATGACCAATTACCTGATGCCCTTGTTCACCGCCGTGCTGGCCTGGCTGCTGCTGGGCGAGGCACTCAGGGCCTACCACTGGATCGGCGGCGGCTTCATCCTCGCCGGATTGTTGCTAACCTCCAGAGCCCCGGCGCGCTGAACGGACATCACGCTTCGCCGGTTGGCCGGTACCGGACGCTGGGTTAACATGCCCGGCACTTTTCCCATCGAATACTTCAAGGAGTTACCCATGGCCACGAGAGGGGTGAACAAGGTCATCCTGGTCGGCAACGTCGGCGGCGATCCCGAGACCCGCTACCTGCCCAATGGCAATGCGGTGACCAACATCACCCTGGCCACCTCCGACAGCTGGAAGGACAAGCAGACCGGCCAGATGCAGGAGCGCACTGAGTGGCACCGCGTGGTGTTCTTCGGCAAGGTCGCCGAGATCGCCGGCGAGTACCTGCGCAAAGGCTCGCAGGTCTACGTCGAAGGCCGCCTGCAGACCCGCAAGTGGCAGGACCAGCAGGGCCAGGACCGCTACACCACCGAAATCGTCGTCGACATGGGCGGCACCATGCAGCTGCTCGGCAGCCGTGGCGGCGCCGGTGACGACAGCGCCCCGCGCCAGCCGCGCCCGCAGCGCGAGCCCCAGCAGCAGGCCCCGCGCCAGCAGCCGCCAGCGGCGCAGCAGCCGACCCCGGACTACGACAGCTTCGACGACGATATTCCGTTCTAAGCCCGTCGGTCCGAACAAAAGGCCTCCTTGCGAGGCCTTTTTTGTGTCCGTCCAAAGGACAATCGGCGCGCGCGCCGTCGCCGATTACCCTGTGCCGATCCGACCGGGCACTGGTCGAACACATTCCACCAGTGTCACAACGACAAGAGGACAGCGCATGAGCAACAAAGCCATTTACGTGCAGGCGGGCGGCGGTTACGACAAGGTCGTGGTGGGCACCTGTGAGGCCCCCGCGCCAGCCGCCGGTGAAATCAGCGTGCGCCTCTATGCCAGCTCGCTCAACTACCACGACTTTGCCGTGGTCAGCGGCATGTGGGGGCCGAGCGAGGCGCGCATCCCCATGGCCGATGGTGCCGGTGAGGTGGTCGCGGTGGGGGCGGGCGTCAGCGAGTTCGCCGTGGGCGATGCGGTGGTCAGCACCTTCTTCCCCGACTGGGTCGATGGCGAGCCGAACGTCGAGGGCTTCGCCCGCGTGCCGGGCGACGGTATCGACGGCTATGCCCGCGAAACCGTCACCGCCCCGGCAACCGCCTTCACCCGCGCGCCCAAGGGCTGGAGCCATGCCGAGGCGGCGACCCTGACCACTGCCGGACTCACCGCCTGGCGCGCGCTGATCGAGGACGGCCGGCTCAAGGCCGGAGACACTGTGCTGGTGCAGGGCACCGGCGGCGTCTCGGTGTTCGCCCTGCAGTTCGCCAAGATGCTGGGCGCCACGGTGATCGCCACCTCATCCAGCGACGAGAAGCTCGAGCGCATGCAGGCCCTGGGTGCCGATCACCTGATCAACTACCGCCGCGATGCGCAGTGGGGCGCGACCGCCCGCCAGCTCACCGGTGGGCGCGGCGTCGACCATGTGATCGAAGTGGGTGGCCCGGACACCCTGGCGCAGAGCATGGATGCCGCGCGGGTCGGTGGCCACGTGTCGGTGATCGGCATTCTCACCGGGGTCACCGGTCAGCTGGCGGTGGTGCCGGCGCTGATCAAGCAACTACGCCTGCAGGGCGTGCTGGTCGGCAGCCGCCGCCAGCAGCAGGACATGGTGCGCGCCATCGATGCCAACGGCATGCGGCCGATGCTCGACCGTCATTTCGACCTCGATGGCATCTGCGACGCCTTCCGCTATCAGGAAACCAACCAGCACTTTGGCAAAATCGTGCTCGATTACTGACCTGCCCGAGCCGCCCGGGGCGCAGCGCCCCGGTGGTGGCCGCCGTATTCGCCCGAATCGCACCTTTGTCATCGGCGACGGTCAATCTGGCCGCGTTGGCGGGCATGTCATGTCCGCTGTCTTAGGGGATGGAGAATATCGTGCTGCTTTCGCATCGATCTGACCGACGGCCATGGACCGTGCTTTCGCTGCTGCTGGCGATATCCGTATCGCTGGCGATTGGCGCGCTGGTGCTGCACCGGCAGCATTATTTCGAACGTCTGTACCACGGGTGGTACCTGCAGGCGGCGGAGCGGGCGCAAGAGCTGCCGCGCATCGACGTGGCGAGCTATCGCGTGGCCATCGACGGCAAGCCGGTGCCGGGTATCGAGCGCAACCTCTCCGGCCTCACCTTCGATCCTGACCGCGAGCTGCTCTGGGCGGTGACCAACGGCCCCAATGAGCTGCTGGCGCTGACCAAGGCCGGCGAGGTGGTCAGGCGCTATGTGCTGGAGGGCTTCGAGGATGTCGAGGGCGTGGCCTATTTCGGTGATGGGCAGGTGGCGGTGGTCGAGGAAAGGCGTCAGGCGGTGGTGGTGCTGAGCATTCCCCAGGCGGCCGAGGGCCGCATCAGCCGGGCCGACCAGCCAGCCCTGACGCTGGCTCTGGCCGAGGCGGACAACAAGGGCTTCGAGGGGCTGACCTACGATCTGCTCAACGACCGCCTGTTTATCGCCAAGGAGCGCGACCCGCTGCGGGTCTACCGCATCGATGGCCTGCGTGCGCTGCTCCGTGGCCAGCCGCAGCTGAAAGTCACCGACCTGACCGAGGCGATGCAGGATCAGCTGTTCGCCAGGGACCTCTCGTCGCTGGCGTTCGATCCGGTAAGTGGCCATCTGTTGCTGCTCAGTGACGAGTCGCGTCTGCTGATGGAGTTCAGCGCCGCCGGTGAGCTGCTCGGTTACGCCTCGCTCGGTCGCGGTTTCGCCGGTCTTGCCGCCGGCATTCCCCAGGCCGAGGGCGTCACCCTCGATGCGCAGCAGACGCTCTACATCATCAGCGAGCCGAACCTGTTCTACCGCTTCGAGAAGGGCGATGCCCGTTCCCGCTAGGGCTGCTCGGGGAACCCGCGCTCGTACCAGCCACGACTGCGGTTGACCATCTTCACCAGCCAGAGCATCACCGGCACCTCGATCAGCACGCCGACCACCGTGGCCAGTGCCGCGCCCGAATCGAAGCCGTAGAGCACGATGGCCACCGCCACGGCGAGTTCGAAGAAGTTCGACGCGCCGATCATCGCAGACGGTCCGGCCACCTCGTGGCGTACCTTCAGCTGGCGGTTGAGCCAATAGCCGAGGGCGGCGATCAGCAGCGTCTGCAGAAAGATCGGCACCGCCAGCAGGCCGATGATCAGCGGCTGCTCGACGATGGCCTCGCCCTGGAAGGAAAACAGCAGCACCAGGGTCGCCAGCAGGGCGACGATGGAGAACGGCGTGATCCGCGCCAGCGCCGCCTGGAATACCGCTTCGCCGCGCCGGCGCAACTGCCGGCGGATCAGCTGGGCGATGGACAGCGGGATGACGATGTACATCACCACCGAGAGGATCAGCGTGTCCCACGGCACCGGGATCGACGACACGCCCAGCAACAGGGCGACGATGGGGGCGAAGGCAAACACCATCACCACGTCGTTGACTGCCACCTGGGTCAGGGTGAAGTTGGCGTTGCCGTTACACAGGTTGCTCCAGACGAACACCATCGCGGTGCACGGTGCGGCGCCGAGCAGGATCAGCCCGGCCACGTAGCTGTCGATCTCCCCGGCCGGCAGCCAGCCGGCGAACAGGTGGCGCAGGAACAGCCAGGCCAGAAAGGCCATGGTGAAGGGCTTGATCGCCCAGTTCACCAGCAGGGTGACGCCCATCCCGGCGCGGTGCTGGTAGACCTCGTGCAGGGCGCTGAAGTCGATCTTCATCAGCATCGGGATGATCATCACCCAGATCAGCAGGCCGACCGGGATGTTCACCTGCGCCACCTGCAGGGCGCCGACCGCCTGGGCCGCGCCCGGCGCGTAGAGACCGATCAGGGTGCCGGCGACGATGCAGAGGAACACCCAGACCGTCAGGTAGCGTTCGAAGAAGCCGATGGGGGTGCCGGCGACCTGTTCGCCGAGGGTTTCGCAGGGGGTGGACATCAGTGGTTCCTTGCCTGGGTGTCAAACGAATGAAGGGTTGATTGTGTTGGGTGGGCTTGAGGCCCGCCAAGAGCGACGAAGAAGCTCCGCGCGGCTGAACCAGCCTGCCGAACGGGGCGGACGCGAGCCGTGCTCGATCCGGCGGGGTTCGCCGGAACAGTCGTGGGCAGGGCTACGCCGTTGTCCACGGCGGGCGCTGTTCCCGTCGGGTGGATCGCGCCTTATCGATCCCCCAACCGACCCGACGGGCCGGCAGGCCCGGTGTGGACAGAGGGTGGACAACGCTGTGCGGTTGTCCACCCTACGCTAGGGTTAGTGTCTGCACGATCTCTTCCACGGCGCTGCGCGCATTGCGGGTGACGCCGATCAGGGTGGCGGAGGCCGGGCCGGTCCACTCGCCGTAGCCGACCAGCCAGAGGCGCGGCTCGCGCACGCTGCGGGTGCCTTCGACCTGTACCAGCCCGTCGGGCTCCAGCACGCCGAGCGGGCGCAGGTGGGTCAGTGCCGGGCGAAAGCCGGTACACCAGATCACCGCGTCCACGTCCAGCCGGCTGCCGTCGCGCCAGATCACCCCGCGTTCATCGAAGCGCTCGAACGGCCGGCGTGCCTTGAGCACCCCGCGCTCGCGGGCCTCGCGCACCGGCTCGACCATCACGATATCGCCCAGCCCGCCGATCGGCTCGCTGACTTCGCGGCCTTCCTGACGGGCCTTCCAGCGCTCGGTGGCGCGCTCGAACAGTACGCGGCCGTCCACCTCGTCCGGCAGGAACAAAGGCTCCTTTTCGGTGATCCAGGTGGTTTCGGCGACCTCGGAAACCTCGGCGAGGATCTGTGCGCCGGAGTTGCCGCCACCGACGATCAACACCCGCTTGCCGGCGAAGGACACGGTGTCCGGGTAGAACGCCGAGTGCACCTGCAGCCCGGCAAAGCGCTCGCGGCCGGGGTAGTCGGGAATGTACGGTTGGCCCCAGGTGCCGGTGGCGCTGATCACCGCGCGGGCTCGCCAGGTGCGCGCGCCGGCTACCAGGCGCAGGTGGTCGGCCTCGGCGAACACCGCGTCGATGTGCACCGGGCGCAGGATCGGGAACTGGTAGCGCTGCTCGTAGCGGGTCAGGTAGTCGATGACCTCGGCGCGGCTGGGATAAGTGTCGGCGCTCGGTGGCATCGGCCAGCCGGGGATCGAGCTGTAGGCGGCCGGGGAGAACAGGTGCAACGACTTCCAGGCATGCAGCCAGGCGCCGCCGGGGGCGAGCTGCTCGTCGAGCACCTGGAAGGACAGCGACGTGCGGTTGAGGAACCAGGCGCAGGCCAGGGCCGACTGGCCGCCGCCGATCACGATCACGTCAAAGACATCCGGGTCGTTCATGTACGCGGTCTCGCTGTAGCGTTCGAAGGTGGCCACGAGCATGCCAAGCGGCGGCAGGGCCGGGTCTGACTCAGGTCATCGGCTGTCATCGGGCGGTCATCGTGCGCGGGTAGGGTTTACCGTATATGCGTGAATCAATATATTCGCCGACTCGCATGTAACGCCAGTGCCGATGCCATGCTCGACAGTCCCGTTTCCCTGTTCAAGTGCCTCGCCGACGAAACCCGTCTGCGCCTCGCGCTGCTGATCGCCGACCAGGGCGAGCTGTGCGTCTGCGAGCTGACCTGCGCGCTCGGCGACAGCCAGCCGAAGATCTCCCGGCACCTGGCCCAGCTGCGCGCCTGCGAGCTCTTGGCCGACCGCCGCCAGGGCCAGTGGGTGTATTACCGCCTGCACCCCCAGTTGCCGGCCTGGGCCGGCGCGCTGCTGCAGACCACCCTGGCTGCCCATCGTCCCTGGCTGGCCGCCGACCTCACCCGCCTGGACCGGATGGGCAACCGCCCGGCCCGCGCGGCCGCCTGCTGCTGACCGGAGTCGCCATGACCGACCTGCCGAACATCGATCCCGACCTGCTCGACCTGCCGACGCTGGAGAAGCTCGGCCTGCCCGGCACGTTCGCGCACAAGCCGCGCATCCTGTTGCTCTACGGCTCCAACCGCGAGCGCTCGTTCAGCCGCCTGCTGACCTTCGAGGCGGCGCGCCTGCTGGAAGCCTTCGGTTGCGAGACGCGCATCTTCGACCCCGCCGGCCTGCCGCTGCCGGACGACGCGCCGGAAGCTCACCCGAAAGTGCAGGAACTGCGCGAGGCGGTGCTCTGGTCGGAAGGGCAGGTGTGGTGCTCGCCGGAGCGCCACGGCGCGATGAGCGCGGTGTTCAAGGCGCAGATCGACTGGATTCCGCTCAACAGCGGCGCCATTCGTCCGACCCAGGGCAAGACCCTGGCGCTGATGCAGGTTTGCGGCGGCTCGCAGTCGTTCAACGCGGTCAACCAGATGCGCGTGCTCGGCCGCTGGATGCGCATGGTCACCATCCCCAACCAGTCCTCGGTGCCCAAGGCGTATCTCGAATTCGACGAGGCCGGGCGGATGAAGCCCTCGGCGTTCTACGACCGGGTGGTGGACGTGATGGAGGAGCTGGTCAAGTTCACCCTGCTGCTGCGCGGGCGCGGCGACTACCTGGTCGACCGCTACTCCGAGCGCAAGGAATCGGCCGAGGCACTGTCCGCGCGGGTCAATCAACGCTCGATCTGATTACTGAGGCTTAGCCATGTCGCATCCCTACGATGTTCTCGATCTGCCCAACCGTCCCGGCCGGCTGCTGTTCACCCCGTGCCCGGGCACCCGCGAGACCAGCCTTGCCGCGGCGCTCGACGATCTGATCGGCGCCGGTGCGCGGGTGCTGGTCACCCTGATGCCGGTCGCTGAGCTGGAGGCCAACGGCGCAGCCAGCCTGCCGACGCTGTGCGCCGAGCGGGGCCTGGCCTGGTATCACCTGCCGGTCTCCGACGAGGACGTGCCGCGCGAGGACTTCGACGCCGCCTGGGCCCAGGCGCGCGGGCCGATCTGCGAAGCGCTCGACGCCAACCAGACGGTCGCCATCCACTGCAAGGGCGGCTCGGGGCGTACCGGGCTGATCGCCGCGCGCCTGCTGATCGAGCAGGGCCTGCCCCGCGAGGCGGCGGTGGCCCTGGTGCAGTCGCTACGGCCCAAGGCGATCCAGCATCCGGCGCACGTCGGCTGGCTGGCGCAGTTCGGTAACTGAGCCGCGATGCTCAAGACCTTCGGCCTGTTCGCGCTGACCGCGCTGGCCGAGATCGTCGGTTGCTACCTGCCGTACCTCTGGCTGCGCGAAGGCAAGAGTGCCTGGCTGCTGGTGCCGGCGGCGGCCTCGCTGGCGCTGTTCGCCTGGTTGCTGTCGCTGCATCCGACCGCGGCGGGCCGGGTGTATGCCGCCTACGGCGGCGTTTATATCGGTGCGGCGATCCTCTGGTTGTGGATCGTCGACGAGATCCGGCCCACCGGCTGGGATCTGCTGGGTTCGGCCGTCGCCCTGGCGGGCATGGCCATCATCATGTTCGCGCCGCGCGGCGCGTGATTCAGGGAAACGCACCATGACCATCAAGGTAGGCATCAACGGCTTCGGCCGCATCGGACGACTGGCTCTGCGCGCGGCGTGGGACTGGCCGGAGCTTGAATTCGTGCAGATCAACGACCCGGCGGGCGACGCGGCGACCCACGCGCACCTGCTGACTTTCGACTCGGTGCAGGGCCGCTGGCAGCACGAGGCCCATGCCGAGGGCGAGGCGCTGGTGATCGGCGGGCGGCGGGTGAAGGTGACTGCCAACAAGGCCATCGCCGAGACCGACTGGTCCGGCTGCGACGTGGTGATCGAGTCGAGCGGCAAGATGAAGACCGTGGCGGTGCTCGAGGCCTACCTCGCGCAGGGCGTCAAGCGCGTGGTGGTCAGTGCGCCGGTGAAGGAGCCGGGCGCGCTGAACATCGTCATGGGGGTGAACGACGGGCTGTTCGACCCGGCCGAGCACCGCATCGTCACCGCCGCCTCCTGCACCACCAACTGCCTGGCCCCGGTGGTCAAGGTGATCCACGAGTCGCTCGGCATCCGCCACGGCTCGATCACCACCATCCATGACCTGACCAACACCCAGAGCATCCTCGACCAGCCGCACAAGGACCTGCGCCGCGCCCGTGCCTCAGGCATGAGCCTGATCCCCACCACCACCGGCTCGGCCACGGCGATCGCCGAGATCTTCCCGGAGCTGCGCGGCCGCCTGAACGGCCATGCGGTGCGGGTGCCGCTGGCCAACGCCTCGCTGACCGACTGCGTGTTCGAGGTCGAGCGCGCCACCACCGTGGAGGAGGTCAACGCGCTGCTCAAGACCGCGGCAGAAGGCCCGCTGGCCGGCATCCTCGGCTACGAGGAGCGCCCGCTGGTATCGGTGGACTACTGCGGCGATCCGCGCTCGTCCATCGTCGATGCGCTGTCGACCATGGTGGTCAACGGCACCCAGGTGAAAATCTACGCCTGGTACGACAACGAGTGGGGCTACGCCAACCGCACCGTGGAGCTGGTGCGTAAGGTGGGGCAGGCCGACCTCCGGTAGGGTGGTCAACGACCGCCGGTCGTGGTCACCGTCGGCGCAGGATGACCGAAGGTGGCCAACGCTGCGCGGTTGACCACCCTATGGCCCGCACGAACCGTAGGGTGGTCAGCGACCAGCAGGTCCTGGCCACCGTGGCGCAGCGTGCCGGGCCTGTGGCAGACAACGCGTTGCGCTGTCGCCCTACGGTTCGGGCGCGCACCGCTGCAGCCATGGCCGTAGGGTGGTCAACGACCGCCGGTTCTGGCCACCGTCAGCGCAGGGCAACGGACACACCGCCACCCGACATCGACTCAACGCTCTCAACCATCCGGTCTTCCCATGCACGCTCTTCAACGCCTTGCCCCCGAGATCCGCCAGTACCTGGTGGTCACCGGCAACTACTGGGCCTTCACCCTCACCGACGGCGCGTTGCGCATGCTGGTGGTGCTGCATTTCCACCAGCTGGGTTTCAGCCCGCTGCAGATCGCCGGCCTGTTCCTGTTCTACGAGCTGTTCGGCGTGGCCACCAACCTGGTCGGTGGCTGGCTGGGCGCGCGGCTGGGGCTCAATCGCACGATGAACCTGGGCCTGGTCATGCAGGTGGTCGCCCTGCTGATGCTCACGGTGCCGGCGGCCTGGCTGACGGTGCCCTGGGTGATGGCGGCGCAGGCGCTGTCGGGCATCGCCAAGGACCTGAACAAGATGAGCGCCAAAAGCGCCATCAAGCTGTTGGTGCCGGGCGACCAGCAGGGCACGCTGTACCGCTGGGTGGCGCTGTTGACCGGCTCGAAGAACGCGCTCAAGGGCGTCGGCTTCTTCCTCGGCGGCGCCTTGCTCAGCCTGCTGGGCTTCGGCGGCGCGGTGCTGGCGATGGCCGTGGCGCTGGCGCTGGTGTGGGTCACCAGTCTGGTGCTGCTGAACAAGGATCTGGGCAAGGCCAAGGTCAAGCCCAAGTTCCGCGACCTGCTGTCGAAGAGCCCGGCGGTGAACATTCTCTCCGCCGCGCGGCTGTTTCTCTTCGGCGCCCGCGATGTGTGGTTCGTGGTGGCGCTGCCGGTGTACCTGGCCAGCGCACTGGGCTGGGACTTCTGGTGGGTCGGCGGGTTTCTCGCCGCCTGGGTGATCGGCTACGGTCTGGTGCAGTCGGTCGCGCCGCTGCTGACCGGCAAGCGCCGGGGGCAGGTGCCGGACGGTCGCGCGGCGTTTGCCTGGGCGCTGCTCTTGGCGGGCCTGCCGGCGGCCATCGCGCTGGGGCTGGACAGCGCCTACGGCACGGCCGTGCTGCTGGCGGGGCTGGCGCTGTTTGGCCTGGTGTTCGCGGTGAATTCCTCGCTGCACAGCTACCTGATCGTCTCCTATGCCAAGGAAGACGGCGTCTCGCTGGATGTCGGCTTCTACTACATGTCCAACGCCGCCGGACGGCTGGTGGGCACGCTGCTCTCGGGCTGGGTGTTCCAGGCCTTCGGCCTGGCCGCCTGCCTGTGGGTGTCCAGCGCGTTCGTCCTGCTCGCCGCGGCGATCTCGCTGGGGCTGCCGCGCCACCGTGCCGAGGGCGCCGCGCAGTTGTGATGGGACAGGCTTCTTCTTACACTGCGGCTCTCTTGCGCGCGCGGTAGCCGGCCCGGCCGTACGGGTCGGTGTCTGACAGACCGGCGCGCTTTCGCTTCTTTATCACAGGGAATCTTCCAGCCTATGCGCATGCGCCTGATGCTGCTGGGTGGCGGCAATGCTTTGGGGCAAGCGCTGATCCGCCTGGGCGCCGAGGAAGACATCGGCTTTCTCGCGCCGCGTCCGCCGGCCTCCGGTTGGGATGCCGCCAGCCTCACCGACCTGCTCGATGAGCACCGCCCGGAGGTGGTGATCAACCTCGCCTACTACTTCGACTGGTTCCAGGCCGGGCGCGTCGAGCCCGAGCGGCTGGCCGCCCAGGAGGTTGCGGTCGAACGGCTCGCCGAGCTGTGCCAGCACTACGGGCTGATCCTGCTGCAGCCGTCCAGCTACCGGGTGTTCGACGGCAGCCGTACCACCGCCTACAGCGAGAAGGATCCGACCTCGCCGCTCGATGCCCGCGGCCAGGCGCTGGTGCGCACCGAGCAGTGCGTGCGGGCGCTGTGCCCGCGGCACATCCTGCTGCGCTTCGGCTGGTTGCTGGATGACAGCCGCGAGGGCCTGCTCGGGCGCTTCTTGCAGCGTCTCGAAGGCAATAGCGAAGTCTTTCTGGCGGATGATCGGCGCAGCAACCCGACGCCGGTGGAGGATGCCGCGCGGGTGATTCTCGCCGTGCTCAAGCAGCTCGATTGCGACGCGCCCTTGTGGGGCACCTACCACTATGGCGGCCACGAGGCGGCCACGCCGATGGTGGTCGGCCAGACGATCCTCAGCGAGGCCTCGGCGTTCCGCCCGCTGCGCGGCGCGCAGCTGATCGCCCGCGGGCATGCCGAGCTGGATGATGCGGCCAGCGAACCGCAGCATGGCGTGCTGGCCTGCCGCAAGATCTTTCACACCTTCGGCGTCAAGCCACGCGCCTGGCGCGCTGGTCTGCACGCCCTGCTGGATAGCTATTACCGCCATGTCTGATTCCCCGATTCTGGTCACCGGCGGCGCCGGTTTCATCGGCTCCAACCTGGTCGACGTGCTGCTGGCGCGCGGGTATGCCGTGCGCGTGCTGGACAACCTGTCCACCGGCAAGCGCGACAACCTGCCCAGCCACCCGCGCCTGGAGTTGCGCATCGGCGACGTCGCCGATGCCGACACGGTGAGCGCGGCCGTTGCCGGCTGCCGGGCAGTGGTACATCTGGCCGCCGTCGCCTCGGTGCAGGCCTCGGTGGAAGACCCGCTCGGCACCCATCGCAGCAACCTGATCGGTACGCTCAATGTCTGTGAGGCGATGCGTAAGGCCGGCGTGCGCCGGGTCGTATTCGCCTCCAGCGCGGCGGTGTACGGCAACAACGGCGAGGGGTGCGCGATCGACGAACAAACCGCCAAGGCGCCGTTGACGCCCTATGCGGCCGACAAGCTGGCCAGCGAGCACTACCTCGACTTCTACCGGCGCCAGCATGGTCTGGAGCCGGCGATCTTTCGCTTCTTCAATATCTTCGGCCCGCGCCAGGACCCATCCTCGCCCTATTCGGGGGTGATCAGCATCTTCACCGAGCGTGCGCGCGCCGGCGCGCCGATCAGCGTGTTCGGCGATGGCGAGCAGACCCGCGATTTCGTCTACGTCGCCGATCTGGTGACGCTTTTGATGCAGGCGCTGGAGCAGGTGGAGGTGCCGCCGGGGGCGGTGAATGTCGGGCTCGGTCGGGCCACCAGCTTGAACCAGCTCCTGGGCGACATCGGCGAGTTGCTCGGCGGGCTGCCCGAGGTTCGGCATCTGCCGGCGCGCGCCGGCGATATCCGCCACTCTCGCGCCGATATCGGCAAGCTGCTGGCGCATTACCGGCTGGAGCAGCCGGTGGCGATGCGCGAGGGGCTGGCGCGGCTGATGGGCCTCGGCTGAGCGCCGGCGTCACGCCCGCAAACGAAAAAGCCCGTATCCGGCGGATACGGGCTTTTTATTGGACCGCTGGCCGGGCCTGGCAGCCCGGCGCATTGGCCGTTTACTTCACTTCCACCGCCAGGCTTTCGGCGATTTTCTTCTGCCAGACCTGCGGGCCGGTGATGTGTACCGATTCGCCGTTGGCGTCGACCGCCACGGTGACCGGCATGTCCTGGACCTCGAACTCGTAGATCGCTTCCATGCCCAGTTCCGGGAAGGCCAGCACCTTGGACTTCTTGATCGCCTGGGCGACCAGGTAGGCGGCGCCGCCGACGGCCATCAGGTACACGGCCTTGTTGTCGCGGATCGCGTCGATGGCGATCGGGCCGCGCTCGGACTTGCCGATCATGCCGAGCAGACCGGTCTGCTCGAGGATCTGGCGGGTGAACTTGTCCATGCGGGTCGCAGTGGTCGGGCCGGCCGGGCCAACCACCTCGTCACGCACCGGATCGACCGGGCCGACGTAGTAGATGAAGCGGCCTTTGAGGTCCACCGGCAGTTCCTGGCCGGCGTTGAGCATGTCGACCATGCGCTTGTGCGCAGCGTCGCGGCCGGTGAGCATCTTGCCGTTGAGCAGAATGGTCTCGCCCGGCTTCCAGCTTTGCACCTCTTCCGGCGTGACGGTGTCGAGGTTGACGCGGCGGGCGCTCGGGCCGGCTTCCCAGACGATCTCCGGGTAGGCGTCCAGCGGCGGCGGGGTCAGCTCGGCCGGGCCGGAGCCGTCCAGCACGAAGTGGGCGTGACGGGTGGCGGCGCAGTTGGGGATGATGCACACCGGCAGGGAGGCGGCGTGGGTCGGGTAGTCCTTGATCTTCACGTCGAGCACGGTGGTCAGGCCGACCAGGCCCTGGGCGCCGATGCCCAGCTGGTTGACCTTGTCGAACAGCTCCAGGCGCAGTTCCTCGATGCGGTTCTGCGGGCCGCGCTTCTTCAGCTCATGGATGTCGATCTCTTCCATCAGCGATTCCTTGGCCAGCAGGG
>JAUVZY010000026.1 GCA_030602315.1 Pseudomonadaceae bacterium
GGTGCAGAACCTGCTCCCCGAGGGGGCCTAGCGGCGCCAGTGGGTGCCACGGGCACCGGGTGGGCGGCGTTGCCGCTCACCGACGCAGTACGCGGAGTCGGCAGTCTCGCGAATCTTGAAAACGATAAGAGGAGAACGCCATGAAAATGAAACCGCTTGCCCTGACAACTGCCCTGCTGGCCGGTAGCGCGACCATCGCCCTGCCCGCCCTCGCCCAGCAAACCACCAGCCCCGGCACCCAGGGTCAGCAGACCCAGGGCCAGACCCAGCAGCAAGGCGCGCAGGGTACGCAGGGGCAGACCGGCGGCAGCTCGGTGCGCGTGAGCCGCGAAGTGGTCGATGAGGTCGATGACCTGCGCGAAACCATCGCCGACCTGGTCGAGCGCGTGCGCGATGCGGGCGAAAACATGGGCTATGCCAACTGGCAACAGCACCAGAGCCAGCTTGACCAGATGGAGCGGCAGCTCGAACAGATGGAGCAGACGCTGGATGAGAAGCAGGACCAGACAGATGCCGTCTGGACCACCTGGCTTGGCGGCGAGGATTACCGGGTCACGGTCACCGAGCAGGTGAACCAGCTCGGCAACATGCTGAGCCAGTTGGCGACCATACTCGGCGGCACGCGTGGCACGTCGAGTGCCGAGGCGACGGTGGGCGACCGCCTGATCGACCAGGTCGACGAAGTCCGCGAAGCGGTCGAGGATCTGGTCGAGGCGCTGGAAGACGGCGGTGCCGAGTTCGGCATGGCGCGAAATCAGCCGCGCTTCCAGCAGATTCGGCAACGCCTCGAGGCGATCGAGACGCGCCTCAACGAGCGCACCGGCATGACCGATGACCAGTGGAGCACCTATCAGGGCGGCCAGGAATACGGCATGCAGATTTCGCAGAGCCTGAACGAGCTCTCCGACATCCTCACCAGCCTGTTCCAGCAGGGCGGTGGCCAGGGCACCCAGGGCATGGGCCAGGGCCAAGGCATGGGACAAGGCCAGGGCCAAGGACAAGGTCAGGGGCAAGGCCAGGGCCAGCAGCGCGGCCAGGGCGCCCAAGGCGGCCAGACCGGCGGTGCCGGCAGCCGCTGAGGCCACGGAGGCCGCCTGAGCCGGGCGGCCTTCGCCTTGCCGTGTCGCACCCCGCGTCGCCGGCTGCGGGGCGCTCTCGGGCCGGCGCTACTTCATGGTCGGCATGGCGAAGTCGGCACCGGCGCGGATGCCGGTCGGCCAGCGCCTCGTCACGGTCTTGAGCCGGGTGAAGAAGCGCACCCCGTCCGGCCCGTGCATGTGCAGCGGGCCGAACAGCGAGCGCTTCCAGCCACCGAAGCAGTGAAACGCCATGGGCACCGGAATCGGCACGTTGATGCCGACCATGCCGGCCTGCACCCGCGCCTCGAACTGCCGGGCGGTGTCGCCGTCACGGGTGAAGATCGCCGCGCCGTTGCCGTATTCGTGGGCGTTGACCAGCGCCAGCGCCGCCTCGAAGCTCTCCACCCGCACCACCACCAGCACCGGGCCGAAGATCTCCTCGCGGTAGATGCGCATCGCCGGGCTGACCCGGTCGAACAGCGTCGGGCCCAGGTAGAAGCCCTGTTCATGGCCCGGCACCCGCACCTCGCGGCCATCGCAGACCAGCTCGGCCCCTTCGGCCAGGCCCTGGGCGATGTAGCCGCGCACCCGCTCGAGGTGCTCGGCGCTGATCAGCGGGCCCATGTGCGGCTCGGGCTCGGCGCTGCCGGGGCCGACGCGCAGCGCGGCGATTTCGTTTTTCAGCCTGGCCACCAGGTGGTCGGCCACCGCGTCGCCGACGCATACCGCCACCGAGATGGCCATGCAGCGCTCGCCGGCCGAGCCGTAGGCGGCGCCGACCAGCGAGCCGACTACCTGCTCGGGGTCGGCGTCGGGCATCACCACCATGTGGTTCTTCGCCCCGCCCAACGCCTGGCAGCGCTTGCCGTGGGCCGAGGCGGTGGCGTGGATGTGCTCGGCCACCGGGGTCGAGCCGACGAAGCTGACCGCCTGCACCCGCGGGTCGGTGAGCAGTACGTCCACCGCTTCGCGGTCGCCGTTGACGATGTTCAGCACCCCGGCCGGCAGCCCCGCCTCGGCCAACAGCTCGCCGAGCATCAGGGCGGCGCCGGGGTCCTTCTCCGAAGGCTTGAGGACGAAGCTGTTGCCGCAGGCCAGCGCCACCGGGACCATCCACAGCGGCACCATGGCCGGGAAGTTGAACGGGGTGATCCCGGCGCACACGCCCAGCGGCTGCAACAGCGAGTGGCTGTCCACCTCGCGCCCGACACTGGCAGAGAACTCGCCCTTGAGCAGGTGCGGGATGCCGCAGGCGAATTCCACCACCTCCAGCCCGCGGGTCACCTCGCCGCGGGCGTCCGAGGGCACCTTGCCGTGTTCGCTGCTGATCAGCCGGGCCAGCGCGTCCTGGCGCTGCTCGAGCAGCTCGCGGAAGCGGAACATCACCCGTGCGCGCTGCAGCGGCGGCGTGGCGGCCCAGTCGGCGAACGCGGCCTGGGCGCTGGCGATCGCCTCACCGACCTCCTCGGCGCTGGCCAGGGCAACCTGGCGCTGCACCGCGCCGGTGGCCGGGTCGTACACCGGCGCCAGGCGCCCGCGGCCGGCACGCGGCCGGTTGTCGATGAAGTGTCCTAGGGTCTGCATGGGCCTCTCCTGTTTGGCGGACGTGGTGTTCAATCAATGCCAGCCGGCCGTGGCCGTCAAGTCGGGCTCGGCCCCGGTGCCGGTACGCCCCGCCGGCCTGCCGCAGCCGCCTGCGCGCACCGGCCGGCATCTGCCGATCAGCGCTGGCGCCACCCGCCATCCGCAGCAGCCCGCGCCGCACCGCCGCCCACGGGCGCCGGCATGCCAGAGCCTCGGCGATCACGCCCGGCGCTATTCGCTGGAAGTAGTCCGAACGGCCAAAACCGGTACTGAAGGACGCTGGTCGGAACGCGCATTTCGTGCAATCTTCCGCGCTCAAATTTTTTCAAGTCGTTTCCGCTTCGTCGGAGGCGGCAGATCGCCCACTTTTTCACTTCAGGACATCCATTCATGCATCGCATCCTCATCGTCGGCGGTGGGGCCGGAGGGCTGGAACTTGCCACCCGCCTGGGCCGCACGCTGGGCAAGAAGCGCCGCGCGCAGGTCACGCTGGTCGACGCCAATCTGACCCACATCTGGAAGCCGCTGCTGCACGAAGTCGCCGCCGGCTCGCTGAACACCTCGGAAAACGAGCTGAACTACGTGGCCCAGGCCAAGTGGAACCACTTCGAGTTCGAGCTGGGCAGCATGTGCGGGCTGGACCGGGCCAACAAGCGCGTCCTGCTGGCACCGATGACCGACGAGAACGGCACCGAGCTGGTGCCGCCGCGCACCCTGGACTACGACAGCCTGGTGATCGCCGTCGGCAGCCGCACCAACTTCTTCAACACCCCCGGCGCCGCCGAGCACTGCATCTGCCTGGACAGCCTGCAGCAGGCCGAGAACTTCCATCAGAAGCTGCTCAACCTCTACCTCTCGGCGCATGCCCGGCGCACCGCCGACGGCACCGTCAGCATCGCCATCGTCGGCGCCGGCGCCACCGGGGTGGAGCTGGCCGCCGAGCTCAACCACGCCGCCCGCGAGCTGGCCGCCTACGGTCTCAAGGGCATCCAGCCGCAGAACATGGCCATCACCATCATCGAGGCCGGCCCCAAGGTGCTGCCGGCGCTGCCCGACCGCATCAGCCAGCCGGTGCACGCCACGCTGAACAAGCTCGGCATCACCGTGCTGACCAGCGCGCCGGTCAAGGAAGTAACCGCCGAGCACATGCTGATCGGCGACGGCACGCTGGTGCCGGCGGTGCTCAAGGTCTGGGCCGCCGGCGTGCGCGCACCGGCCTTCCTCAAGGATCTCGATGGGCTGGAAACCAACCGCATCGACCAGCTGGTGGTGCGCCCGACCCTGCAGACCACCCGCGACGACGACATCTTCGTGCTCGGCGACTGCGCCGCCTGCCCGCTGGGCGACGGCAGCGACAAGACCGTGCCGCCGCGCGCCCAGGCCGCCCACCAGCAGGCCTCGCTGCTGGCCAAATCGCTCGCCGCCCGCCTGGACGGCAAGCCGCTGCCCGAATACCGCTACAAGGACTATGGCTCGCTGGTCTCGCTGTCGAGCTTCAGCGCAGTCGGCAACCTGATGGGCAACCTGATGGGCAGCGTCAAGCTCGAAGGCTGGCTGGCGCGGATGTTCTACGTCTCGCTGTACCGCATGCACCAGATGGCCCTCTACGGCCTGGTGCGCACCGGCCTGCTGATGCTCAGCGACCGCATCGGCCGCAGCACCGAACCGCGCCTGAAACTGCACTGAGCCTGTAGGGTGGTCAACGACCGCCAGGTCTTGACCACCGCAGGCAACCTGCCGACGCCGGCCCAACGGCGGACAAGGCGGCGCCGTTGTCCGCCCTACGGACTATCCGCGCGGCGGGCGCCTAGGCGACACCCGGGACCGCCGGTAGACTTGGGCCTTTTGGGCCGCGTCCTGTTGGCGGTCTGCCGTCTGCGAGGCTGTCGTACGCATGGAACACCACGAATCCCTCCCCTTCCTGCGTGAAGCGCTGCTGTTTCTCGGCCTTGCCGGCATTCTGATTCCGCTGTTGCAGCGCTTTCGCATCAATCAGGTGCTGGGCTTTCTAACCGTCGGCCTGCTGGTCGGTCCGCATGGCGTGGCGCTGTGGGTCGACGAGTTTCCCTGGCTGGCCAACTTCACCTTCCCCCGCGAGGAGGGCGTGCAGGCGCTGGCCGAGCTGGGGGTGATCTTTCTGATGTTCCTGATCGGCCTGGAGCTGTCGGCCCAGCGCATGTGGGCGATGCGCCGCTGGGTGTTCGCCGGCGGGCTGACGCAGGTGCTGGTCAGTGCCCTGCTGATCGGCGCGCTGGCGGCGTATTTCGGCAACGATGCCAAGGTGGCGGTGGTGCTGGGCCTGGTGCTGTCGCTGTCGTCCACCGCGGTGGTGATCCAGCTGCTGTCGCAGCAGCGCGCGCTGGCCTCGCCGATGGGCCAGGCCACCTTCGGCGTGCTGATGCTGCAGGACCTGGCGGTGGTGCCGGTGCTGATCCTGGTCGATCTGCTGGCGCGCCCCTCCACCGAGGGCATGGGCATGGTGGTGGGCCTGACCCTGCTCAAGTCGGTGGCCACCGTGGCGATCATCTTCGTGGTCGGCCGTCGGGTGGTCGGGCCGCTGTTCCGCGGCTTCGCCCGTCAGCACCAGCCGGAAGTGTTCATGGCGCTGATCCTGCTGGTCACCCTCGGCATCGCCGCGGTCACCGCCAAGGTCGGGCTGTCGATGGCGATGGGCGCCTTCCTCGCCGGCCTGTTGCTGTCGGAGACCGAGTACCGCCACGAGGTGGAAGTCACCGTCGAGCCGTTCAAGGGCCTGCTGATGGGCCTGTTCTTCATGACCGTGGGCATGGGCATCGACGTGCGCCTGCTGGGCACCAACGGGTTCTGGCTGATTTCCTCGGTGATCGGCCTGATGGCGATCAAGGCGGCGGTGGCGATGACGGTGTTCCGCATCGGCCGGCTGTCCTGGGGCCGCTCGCTGGAGGGCGGCCTGCTGCTCAGTCAAGGCGGCGAATTCGCCTTCATCGTGGTCGGCGTGGCCGCCACCACCGGCTTGATCGACGGCGACATCGCCCAGTTCATGCTGCTGGTGGTGAGCCTGAGCCTGATGGCCACTCCGCCCTTGGCGCGCCTCGGCCGGCTGCTCGGCGAGCGGCTGGACAAGGCGGTCGGGCCGCACGCGCAGCTCGAGCAGGGCGAGCTGGTGGATGCCGACCTGCGTGGCCATGTGGTGATCGCCGGCTTCGGCCGGGTCGGCCAGCTGCTGGCCGGTGTACTGGAGAA
Organism: Pseudomonadaceae bacterium; assembly: GCA_030602315.1. Lineage (GTDB taxonomy): Bacteria > Pseudomonadota > Gammaproteobacteria > Pseudomonadales > Pseudomonadaceae > Azomonas. The sequence continues at coordinate 5,886 of JAUVZY010000026.1, forward strand.
TCAGGGCGTGCCCTATGTGGCCATCGAGCACGATGCGCACGTCGCCTACCGCCTGCGCGCCGAGGGCCGGCCGGTGTTCTACGGCAACGCCGCCAAGCCCGAGCTGCTGCGCAAGCTGCACACCTCGCAGGCGGCGCTGTTGCTGGTGACCATGGATCAACCTGGTGCAGCCATGCACACCGTTCGCGCAGCACGCGCCGACTACCCGCAACTGCCGATCTTCGCCCGCTCCAGGGACGAGCAGCACGCCCGCGAACTGCGCCAGGTTGGTGCAACGGCGGTCGTGCCGGAAACCCTGGAGGCTGGCCTGCAGCTCTCCTCGTTCGCCCTGCACACCCTCGGCCTGCCGGAGTCGGACATCATCAGCGCGCTGGAAGCCGAGCGCGACCGGCGCGTCCACGCCCACTGAGGTAGCGCGGGCGCGCTTCTTGCTTCGGTCGGTATTCACCGACCGAGGCGCTGCCAATGACCCCGCGAAAACTGCCCGCCACCCTGCGTTTCATGCTCGCCGCCCGGCGCAGCGAACTGCTGGGGCTGGAAGATCTGACCCGCACCTGCGAACTGGTGACCAAGGTCAGCCGGCTGGTCCACGCCCTGCAGAAGGAGCGCGGCTATTCCAACATCTACCTCTCCGGCAGCGACCCGCGCCGCCTGCAGCAGCTGGACACCTTCAGCCAGGACGTCGACAGCGCCGAGCGCGAAGTGCGCGAGGCACTGGAGGCGATGGATCTGGACAGCCTGCACGGCGGCGACAAGACCCGCCTGTACAGCCGCATCGCCTTCGCCCTCTACAGCCTCGACGAGCTGCCGGGGCTGCGCCGGCGCATCCGCGAGCAGCGCATCGCGCTCGCCGACGCCACCGCCGCGCTGGTGCGGCTGATCGGCGGGTTGCTGGCGGTGGTGTTCGAGGCCGCCGACACCGCCGCCGACCCGGACATCACCCGCGCGCTGGTGGCGCTGTTCAACTTCATGCAGGGCAAGGAACTGGCCGGCCAGGAGCGCGCCGCCGGGGTGGTCGGCTTCGCCCAGGGCTATTTCGACGCCGAGCGCGTCGAGCGCCTGCAGCAGCTGATCGAAGGCCAGGAGCGCTGCTTCGCCACCTTCGTGCGTTTCGCCAGCGGCGAGGCGCTGACCCGCTGGCATGCGCTGTGCGACGACAGCCTGAGCAAGCAGGTCGCCCAGTTCCGCGACATCGCCCTGCGCACCAGTGCCGAGGCCAAGGTCGACCAGCAACTGTGCGAGCTGTGGTTCGAGCTGCAGACCCGCCGCATCGACGCCATGAAGGCGGTGGAAACCCAGCTCGAATGGGACCTGCTGGAACGCTGCCGGCAGAGCATGGAGCAGATCCGCAAGGAGCTGGACAGCCACCGCCTGCTGCTCGACCGGCTTGCCGAACTCGGCACCACCAGCGAGCAGGCCAAGCTGTTCAGCGTCCAGGCCCGCGAACTGGACAGCCCGCCGGCCGATGGCATGACCGACGCGGTGGAGCGCTCCACCCTCGAGCTGCTGCAGCTGCAGACCCAGCGCCTGCAGCGGGTCAACGACGAGCTCAAGGAAGCCCGCCAGGCGCTCAACGAGCGCAAGCTGATCGAGCGGGCGAAGAAACTGTTGATGGAGCAGTACGACCTCAGCGAGAGCCAGGCCCACACCCGCCTGCGCCAGGCGGCGATGGATCAGGGCCTGCGCCTGGACGATCTGGCCGAGCGCCTGCTCGCCAGCGCCGCCGGCAACGCCCCGGCGCGCCCCGCCCCGCGCCCGCACGGTCGCCGCTAGGCCGCCGCGCCAAAACGCCTCGAAAGGCACCCATTCAAGGCACGCCGGCCGGCGCACGCTCCGCATTGGCGCCTGCCGCCGGCCTCGCCCGCCGGCGGTGCGGCCCGGACATCCTCTCGCCGCCCCCGCCAAGTGCTTGATTCACGGTCAATCCCGCAATCGTTGCAGGCTTATCGACGGTGTTTGCCAAGGTTGGCACGGCGGCTGCTAAGGATCTCTCAGCCGAGATTCACCACGGCCCACAACCCTCGACTTCAGGACAACGGCGTCCACCCCTCTCCCCAGCGGAGCAGGCGTGGCGCCGTTTTTTTATGCTCGCAAGGAAACCGGACCATGACTGACAAGCCCACCCACGATGACAAAGCGCCCCTCAACGCCTCGCGCCGGCGCTTTCTGAAACACTCGATTCTCGCCGCCAGCGGCGTCGCCCTGCTCGGCGGCATGCCGGGCCTGCGCTCGGCCGCCTGGGCCGGCGGCGGCGCGCTGGAAACCACCAAGGTCAAGCTCGGCTTCATCGCCCTCACCGACGCCGCGCCGCTGTTCGTCGCCGAGGAGAAGGGCCTGTTCGCCAAGTACGGCCTGACCGGGGTCGAGGTGCTCAAGCAGACCTCCTGGGGCACCACCCGCGACAACCTGGTGCTGGGCGGCGCGCGCAACGGCATCGACGGCGCGCACATCCTCACCCCGATGCCCTACCAGCTCACCGTCGGCAGCATCAACAACGGCCAGCCGGTGCCGATGAGCATCGTCGCGCGGCTGAACCTCAACGGTCAGGGCATCTCCATCGCCAAGGAATACGCCGACCTGAAGATCGGCGCCGACGCCAGCCCGCTCAAGGCCGCCTTCGCCGCCAAGAAGGCCCAGGCCGCGGTGACCTTCCCCGGCGGCACCCACGACCTGTGGATGCGCTACTGGCTGTCGGCCGCCGGCATCCACCCGAACAAGGACCTCGCCACCATCGTGGTGCCGCCGCCGCAGATGGTCGCCAACATGAAGGTCGGCAGCATGGACACCTTCTGCGTCGGCGAGCCGTGGAACGCCCAGCTGATCAACCAGAAGATCGGCTACTCGGCGATCACCACCGGCGAGCTGTGGGCCAACCACCCGGAAAAATCCCTGGCCCTGCGCAGCGACTTCATCGCCGCCAACCCCAACACCACCCGCGCGCTGCTGATGGCGGTGATGGAAGCGCAGATGTTCTGCGAAGACATGGCCAACAAGGCCGAAGTGGCGAAGATCTGCGCCTCGCGCCGCTGGATCAACGCCCCGGCCAAGGACATCGAGGCGCGCCTGACCGGCACCTTCGACTACGGCAACGGCAAGGTGGTGGAGAACAGCCCGCACCTGATGCGCTTCTGGAGCGAATACGCCTCCTACCCGTTCCAGAGCCACGAGCTGTGGTTCCTCACCGAGAACAAGCGCTGGGGCTACCTGCCGGCCGACCTGGACAGCCTGGCGCTGATCGCCAAGGTCAACCGCGAGGACATCTGGCGCGCCGCCGCCGCCGAGCTGAAGGTGCCGGCCGAGCAGATCCCGGCCTCCACCTCGCGCGGGGTCGAGACCTTCTTCGACGGCAAGACCTTCGACCCGACCAATCCCCAGGCCTACCTGGACAGCCTGGCCATCAAGGCCTGATCCCGACTCCACCACCTGCGAGGATGCGTCCATGAACGCCAACGTGAAAATCCAGCCGTCCGCCGCCACCCCGGCCAGGCTCACCGAGCCGTCGCGGCTTGCCCTGCTCGGCACCCGCCTGCGCCAGGGCTTCATGCAACGGGTGTTGCCGCCCATGGTCATCCTGCTGGTGCTGGGCCTGATCTGGGAACTGCTCTGCCGCGGCGCCGACGCCGCCCTGCCGCCGCCTTCGCTGGTGCTGGAGGAAACCTGGGAGCTGATCGTCAACCCGTTCTACGACAATGGCGGCAACGACGTCGGGCTGGCCTGGCAGCTGTTCGCCAGCCTGGAGCGGGTCGCCTACGGCTACCTGATCGCGGTGGTGGTGGGGGTCGGCCTCGGCGCGCTGATCGGCCGCTCCGACTTCGCCATGCGCGGCCTCGATCCGCTGTTCCAGGTGCTGCGCACCGTGCCGCCGCTGGCCTGGCTGCCGCTGTCGCTGGCCGGCTTTCAGGACAGCCACCCCTCGGCGCTGTTCGTGATCTTCATCACCGCGGTGTGGCCGATCATCATCAATACCGCGGTGGGCATCCGCAACATCTCGCCGGACTACAACAACGTTGCCCGGGTGCTGCAGCTCAACAGCTTCGAGTACTTCAAGACCATCATGCTGCCGGCCGCCGCGCCCTACATCTTCACCGGCCTGCGCATCGGCGTCGGCCTCTCCTGGCTGGCGATCATCGCCGCGGAAATGCTGATCGGCGGCGTGGGCATCGGCTTCTTCATCTGGGATGCGTGGAACGCCTCGCGCATCAGCGACATCATCCTCGCGCTCGTCTACATCGGCGTGGTCGGCTTCTGCCTCGACCGCCTGGTGGCCTTCATCGGCCAGCGCATCACCCACGGCACGGCTGCCGCCTGAGGACATCGACATGAGCTATCTCTCCATCGAACACCTGGACAAGAGCTTCGTGCGCGGCAGCATCGCCTCGCAGGTGCTCAAGGACGTCAACCTGTCCATCGACAAGGGCGAATTCATCTCCATCATCGGCCACTCCGGCTGCGGCAAGTCCACCGTGCTCAACATCGTCGCCGGCCTGCTCGACCCGAGCCTGGGCGGGGTGATCCTCGACGGCAAGGAAGTCTCCGGCCCCGGCCCCGACCGCAGCATGGTGTTCCAGAACCATTCGCTGCTGCCCTGGCTGACCGTCTACCAGAACGTCGAGGTGGCGGTGAACAAGCTGTTCAAGCGCAGCATGAACAAGGCCGAGCGCCACGACTGGATCGAGCACAACCTCAAACTGGTGAACATGAGCCACGCCCTGCACAAGTACCCCTCGGAGATCTCCGGCGGCATGAAGCAGCGCGTCGGCATCGCCCGCGCGCTGTCGATGAAGCCCAAGGTGCTGCTGCTCGACGAACCGTTCGGCGCCCTCGATGCGCTGACCCGCGCCCACCTGCAGGACGAGGTGATGAAGATCCAGAAGGATCTGGGCAACACCATGATGATGATCACCCACGACGTGGACGAGGCGGTGCTGCTCTCCGACCGCATCGTGATGATGACCAACGGCCCCTCGGCCACCATCGGTGAAGTGCTCAAGGTGGAGCTGCCGCGCCCGCGCGACCGCATCGCCCTGGCCGACGACCCGCAGTACAACCACTACCGCGCCGCCGTGCTGCACTTTCTGCACGAGAAGCACAAGATGCACTGACCCGCCCGCCGGGCCGGCCACCGCGCCGGCCCTCAGGTGCGCGCTGCCGGCGCCAGCGCGGCGCCGTGCTGGAAGGCTTCCAGCTCCTTGGCGTCGTGACTGCAGAACAGGCTGACCTCGCTGCGCCGCTCCAGCGACAGCGCCCACAGGCGCTGCTGGTTGGACAGCCGCGCGGTGCGGTCCACCTCCATCATCCACTGGTAGAAGCGCAGCCCCGGCGTGCAGTGCGGCTCGTGCAGGCCGACCTCGCCGCGGTAGAAGTAGGCATCGCCGGCGTGCAGCAGCCAGCCGGCGCCGCTGTCGATGGCCACCCCGGCATGCCCGTGGGTGTGCCCGCGCAACGGGATCATCAGCACCTCCGGGGGCAGCCCGTCCAATCCGCGCACCGCCTGAAAGCCGAACCACGGCTCGCCGCCCTGGCGGTAGAAGCGCCAGTCCTTCACCTGCTGCCACTGCGCCAGACGGTAGCGCTGGCGGCTGAGCAGGCTGCTCTGGGCGCGGGCGTAGTCCATCTCCTCCTGCAGCACGTGCACCCGGGCCTCGGGGAAGTCGTCCAGCCCGCCGGCGTGGTCGAAATCCAGGTGGGTGAGCACGATGTGGCGCACGTCGCGCGGGTCGAAGCCCAGCTCGCGCAGCTGCCCCAGCGCGCAGTGGCGCGGCTCGTACTGGATGTTGTTGAGCAGGCGAAACAGCGGACTCAGCTGCCGGCCGCGCTCGGCCATCTCGCGGCTGCCAAAGCCGGTGTCCACCAGCACCAGGCCGTGGGCGGCGGTTTCCAGCAGCAGGCAGTGACACACCAGCTGCGCGGTAAGCCCGCTGCTGAAGCCGTCGAACAGCCTGCCGCCGAGCGGGCACATGCAGCCGCAGTTCAGATGATGGATGCGCATGACAGCCTCCGTCGCCGACTCTTACTGCTCGGAGGCCGGCAAGCGGCGGCAGGTTCAGGCGGCGGCGCTTTTGCCCGACCGCCGTAGTCGGGTTAGGCTCAAGGCATCCCCCCATCGGAGACCGCCATGAACAGCGCCAGCCAAAACGACAGCCTGATCGCTGCGCTCAACCAACTGATGAGCGCCGAACTGGCCGGGGCCAAGGTGGCCGTGGAAAGCCTGCGCCAGGTCGGCGACGGCGCCGAACGCGCCCAGCTGGACGCGATCCACTTCGGCGAGGCCGACAGTTGCCGGCGCCTGCGCAACTGCTTGAAGCACCTGGGCACCGAGCCGACCCGCGAGGTGGGCGCCTTCTACGAGAAGGCCATGGCCATCGAGGACCTGGCAGAGCGGCTGGCCTTCGTCGATCGCGGCCAGCGCTGGGTGATCCGCAAGGTGGAGGAGCTGCTCGCCGGCGAGCTGGACCCGCTGGTGCGCGAGGAGCTGGCGGCGGTGCTGCACACCCACCGGGTCAACAGCGGCGAGCTGCCCGGCTGAGGCTCACTCGCCAAGTTCCTCGGACTTCAGGTCGCGGCCGACCACCTCGCGGTCGTCGAGCTGCAGAAACAGCACCGCCGCCAGCGTGGCCAGACCGCCGACGCCCAGGAAGGTCAGCTGGAATGCCCGCAGCACCGCCTCGCCCTCGGCGCCGGGCGGCGAGAAACCGCCGAGCAGCGCGGCGGCGGTGGCCACCCCCAGGCTCATGGAAAGCTGCACCACCACCGCCAGCAGGCTGTTGCCGCTGCTGGCGTGCTCGTCGCGCAGGCCGATCAGCGTCACCGTGTTCATCGCCGAGAACTGCAGCGAGTTGACCATGCCGATCAGCGCCAGCTGTAGCAGCAACAGCGGCAGCGGGGTCGTCGCATCGAGCAGGGCCAGGCTGGCGATCAGCGCGCCGAGCAGCAGGGTGTTGCCGGTCAGCGTGTTGCGGTAGCCGAAGCGGTCGATCAGCGGCTTGGCCAACGGCTTGATCGCCATCGCCCCAAGCGCCAGCGGAATCATGGTCATGCCCGCCTGCGCCGGCGAATAGCCCAGCGCCAGCTGCAGCACCAACGGCACCAGAAACGGCAGCGCGCCGCTGCCCAGGCGGGCGAACACGTTGCCGAGGATGCCCACCGAGAAGCTGCGCGTGTGAAACAGCGCCGGGCTGAACAGCGGCTGGCGCACCCGCGCCGCATGCAGCCAGTACACCGCCAGGCAGGCGATGCCGCCAAACAAGAGCAGCATCACCCGCGCATGCGGCATCTGCACGCTGCCCAGGCCCTCCAGGGCGATGGTGATCAGCACCATCGCCGCGCCGAAGAACACAAAGCCCACCCCGTCGAAACGCATCCGCTCGCCGGTCAGCTCGGGCATGAAGCGCAGCGCCGCCAGCGCGCCGAGCACCCCGACCGGCAGGTTGACCAGAAAGATCCAGTGCCAGGAGGCGTACTGCACCAGCCAGCCACCCAGGGTCGGGCCGATCAACGGGCCGATCAGCCCGGGCAGCGCCACCAGGGTCATCACCCGCACGAAGTCGCTGCGCGGATACAGGCGCAGGATCGCCAGGCGCCCCACCGGCAGCATCAGCGCGCCGCCGGCGCCCTGCACCACCCGCGAGGCGACCAGCTGGGCGAGGCTCTGCGACAGCGCGCAGAGCAAGGAGCCCAGGCTGAACAGGACGATGGCGCTGACGAACACCCGCCGCGTGCCGAAGCGGTCGGCCAGCCAGCCGGAAACCGGAATCAACAGCGCCACGGTGAGCATGTAGGCGATCACCACGCCCTGCATGCGCAGCGGGTCCTGCGCCAGGTCGCGGGCCATGGCCGGCAGCGCGGTATTGAGGATGGTGCCGTCGAGCGTCTGCATGAAGAAGGCGACCGCCACCAGCCAGGGCAGTACGCGCAGGGTACGGTCATCCAGGGGGACGGGCGAAGGCATGGTCAGTCCGCGGGCACAAAAGCCCGCATGATAGAGGATCGGGCCGGCGCCGGGGCAGCGCCGGCCGCAGCGGCGGCGCGCTAGATGCCTTCGCTGCCCTCGAACTCCTCGGTGGCCCGTGCCACCGCCTGGCGCCAGGCGCCCGATTCCTCGCCGAGCAGGCGCAGGGCCTCGAGGCTGGCGGCGAAGGCTTCACGGTACAGCCGCGGGTTGTTTTCCGCCTCGGCGCGGTCGGCGTGGGCCTGGGCTTCGTTAAGCAGTGCGTCGAACTTCTCTTGATCCAATGCCATGGTGCTATTTCCTCGCCGGGAAAAAGGGTGCAGCTTTGACTCGCGCAATGGAGAGGCATTCCCCGGGAGCGATAGCCAACTTCGCAAGGGTTCGAAGGTCCACTACCATTGCCGAAGCGCAGTCAGCCCAAAGCGTGACTCATGGCAAGGGAATGTCTGCCGCTCAGGTTAGATTAGTGCAACGCCCGGCACAGACATCCGGGCGAACCGGGTGGGCCTCCCACCATAGCCTCGAGGAAATGCAAGCATGAAAAAAGTCGTGGTTTCCCTGCTCGCGCTGGGCGGTGCCTTCGCCCTGCAGCCGGCGGTCGCCCAGGACGTGCAAGCCCTGCTCAACAGCAAGGCATGCCTGGCCTGCCACAAGGTAGACGCCCAACTGGTCGGCCCGGCCTACAACGCCGTTGCGGCCAAGTACGCCGATCAGCCCGATGCCGTCGAATACCTGGCCGGCAAGATCAAGAACGGCAGCCAGGGCGTCTGGGGCGCCATGCCGATGCCGCCGAACCAGGTGACCGAAGAAGAGGCCAAGCTGATGGCCGAGTGGGTCCTGCAGCAGAAGTAAGCCCTTCTGCCGTGCCCCGAAGGGCGTCCGCTGGCAACAGCGGGCGCCCTTTTCGTTTCAGCCGGGATGACCGTCGGCGCGCGGGCCGAGCAGGATCGCCGCATAGCGCCAGACGAACAGGCCGAACGCCAGCAGCCAGCACAGCGCGGCCAGGCGCAGGTTCGACAACGGCGCCAGCTCGGTGGCCAGAAGGCGCAGCAGGCTGGCCAGGTTGAGCAGCACGAAGGCCGCCAGCATCCCCGCCGGCAGCACCAGCGGCCGCCCGGTATGCCCCAGCGACACCCGGGCGATCATCGCCAGGATCAGCCCGCCCATCGCGCCGACCGTCAGCGCGTGCAGCGCGGCGCTGTAGCTGGCCACCAGGCCCAGATGCCAGAGGCCCAGCCAGAGCAGCGCCAGCACCAGCCAGAGCATCGCCACGTGCAGCGACCAGAGCAGCGGCACGCGCCAGATCCCGGCATCGTGCCAGCGCCAGGAACGCAGCGCCTGGCCGACCGCCAGCAGCAGGCACGGCAACGCCAGCAGCGGCTGCGGGCTCAGCGCGGTGCCGGCGGCATGCAGCCCGGCGATCAGCGCGGCGCCAACCAGCAGCACGATCTCCAGCCAGGGCCAGGGCTGCACCATCTTTTCGCGGCCCAGCCCGCGCTGGGTGAAGAATGGGATCACCCGCCCGCCGATCATCAGCATCAGCGCGGCGACCAGCCAGATGCCGGCCAGCGCGCCCTGGCGCTGCCAGGCCAGATCGTCGCGCCACAGCCCGACCAGCGACTGCGCATCGGCCGCGCTGAGCAACAGCAGCACCGCCACCACCGGGTAGTTGCGCACCTGGCGCACGCGCCAGACCATCCGCCCGAGCGTCAGCGCCAAAAGCAGCGGGAAGGCCAGCTCGAGCAGCGTCAGCACGGGCAGCGGCGCGCCGACCAGCCAGGCCAGCCGCGCGGCCAGCCAGAGCAGCGCCAGCGCCATCAGCGGGCGGCCGGTGGGCGCCGGCTGGCCGGTCCAGGTCTGCCCGGCGGTCAGCAGAAAACCGGCGACAATTGCCAGGGCGAACCCGAACAGCATTTCGTGACGATGCCAGGCCAGCCAGCCACCGGCCGGCTGCCAGCCCGGCCACAGGCCGGTCCAGGCGGCGATCCACAGCGGAATGGCGAGGGCGGCGTAGAGCGCGCCGGCAAGAAAGAACGGACGAAAGCCCAGGCGCCACAGCGGCGCGATGGCGAGCGCCTGGCGGCGATCGAGGATTTGCACAGGCGGCCCTCCACGGAAAATACCTGAGCAAAAGCATAATCTATTACCCGCTCAGCCCCCTGTGGCCGGGCGCCGCACCTTGCCATCCCTGGCCAGGCAAAGGGCGATCACTCGTCGACCTTCTCCCCTTCCGGCGACACCAGATACCACTCGCCGCCAAAGCCCTTCACATCGTGGCCGGTGACCTGGCCGGACTGCTGGTCCTTGGCGAAGTAGTACAGCGGCCAGCCGCCGTAGGTCACCTGGGTCTGGCCGTCGGTACGCTGCAGGGTGCCGACGCGATCCTGCTCGAGGTCTTCACCCACCTGCGGAGTGCCCTGCACGATCAGCGGCGGCCAGGCTTCGGCGCACTGGTCCTGGCAGCTGCTGGCGGCCTGAGACGATCCCTCCTCCTGGGTGTCGGAGGTGAAGAGGTACAGCGCACGGCCCTGGCCGTCGGTCAGATATTCGCCATACTCATCGTGCTCCTCGACCTTCAGCCGGACCTCACCGGCGGTCTGCGCCAGGGCCAGACCACTGAAGGCCAGGCCGGCGGCAAGGGCGAGGCAGAGCGTTTTCTTGCTGTTCATCGTCGTGTCTCCAGGCAATGGAACGGACGGGGTGCGGAGCCCGGCGCGGGCGCCGCTGATCAACAGAGGCAGGACGATGAAATCAAGTTCCGGCCGCTCGGCGCACGCCGGGCAGCCGGTCACTGGGCTGTCAGGGGGGAGCCGCCATGAGCGAGCTGAAGAACGATCAATGCGTGCCCTGCCGGGGTGATCTGCCGGCGCTGGACAAAGAGGGCATCGCCGCGCTGATGGCGCAGGTGCCCGGCTGGCAGGTGGAGACGGTGGAAGGGGTGGCGCGGCTGGTGAAGCGTTATCGCTTCCCCAACTTTCGCCTGGCCCTGGCCTTCACCCTGGCGGTGGGCGAGCTAGCCGAGAGCCAGAACCACCACCCGGTGCTGGTCACCGAGTGGGGGCAGGTGACGGTGAGCTGGTGGACCCACGCCATCGGCGGGCTGCACCAGAACGACTTCATCATGGCCGCGCGCACCGACTGCCTGGAGGAATGCCCGTCAGGCTGAGACGGCCTCAGCCAGGCTCAAGAGCCTGAGCAGCGCCTCGGCGGCCAGCGCCGAGGACGCCGGATTCTGCCCGGTGACCAGCAGGCCGTCGACCCGCAGGTACGGCTCCCAGGGCTCGCCCTGGCTGTAGAGACCGCCGCGTGCGCGCAGTTGGTCCTCCAGCGAGAACGGCACCACGCCCGCAAGCCCGAGCTGCGCCTCTTCGGCATTGCTGAATCCGGTGACCAGCCGCCCCTGCACCAACTGCCGCCCGTCGGTGCCGCGCGCCTCGAGCAGCGCCGCCACGCCATGGCAGACCGCCGCCAGCGGCTTGCCCGCCTCCACCATCGCCTCCACCACCCCGGTGACCCGCCCGTTGCCGGCCAGATCCCACAGCGGACCGTGGCCGCCGGGCACGAACAGCCCGGCGAATTCGCTCACCTCGATCTCCTCGAGCGGCAGCGCGGCGGCCAGTTGCGCCTGGGCGGTGAGGTCCGTGGCGAGGCGCCGGGTCGCCTCGCTCTGCGCCGCCGGTGCCTGGCTTCGCGGGTCGATCGGCACCACGCCGCCGGCCGGCGAAGCCAGCACCAGCTCGATGCCTTCATCGTGCAGCACGTAGTACGGCGCGGCGAACTCGTCGAGCCAGAGCCCGGTGGCCAGGCCGGTGTCGGCCAGGCGGGAATGGGATGTGAGCAGCATCAGAACCTTCATGCGACCTCCTGCGGCAACGGGTGGGCTGCCCGTTCGACCGGCACCAAGCGCTTCTGCTCAGCGCCGGGCGCTGCCGTCAGTCGACCGGCGGCAGGCCCTCGACCCGGCTGCCGGGGCCGATGCCACGCGCGGCGAACCAGCCCTGGTTGGCCTCGATGGCATAGCGCGCCGGGCCGGCGCTGCACTGCAGGCGGCGCTCGTGCGGGGTCAGATCGACGTGGTTGAGCACCCGGCCGTGCTCATCGAGGAACAGCGCCGAGAGCGGCAGCGGGGTGTTCTTCATCCACAGGCACTGGCGCTGGGCGACGGGAAAGACAAACAGCATGCCGGCGTTGGCGCCGAGTTCGGTGCGCTCCATCAGCCCGCGCTCGCGCTCGGCGCGGGTAGCGGCCACTTCCACGCTCAGGGCCTGGCCCTCCAGGTGCAGCACCCGCTCGGCGGCCTGGGCGAGGCCTGCGGTCAGCAGCAAAAGCAGCAATCCAACGGTGCCGTGCATGATCTACCTCCGCGTGCGGGTGCGTGCCTTTGCAGTCTTGCGGATCGGCACGCCGCGCGCCAGCGCTAGAACGGCGAGCCCTTGCGCAGCGACACCCCGGCCCACAGCTCCTCGAGGTTGCGAAAGCCCCACTTGGCCGGGTCTTCCCAGCCGAGGATGCGGTCGTCGCTACGCGCCAGATCGATCACCTGCTGCACCACCGGGGTCATCGAGCGGGTCGAGAAGAACACTTTGACCTGCGGGGTGAGCAGAGATTGCGCGCCCTGCTCGAGCACCACGCCGAGGCGCCCGCTGTGCAGGCGGACCAGCGAGCCGGTGGGGTAGATGCCCACCGACTTGACGAAGGCCTGGAATACCCGCTGATCGAAGTGCCCGCGCCATTCGGCCATCTTGCGGATCGACTCGGCCGGCGCCCAGCCGGCCTTGTACACCCGGTTGGAACTGATCGCGTCGTACACGTCGCACACCGCGCCGATGCGCGCCATCAGCGAGATGTCCTCGCCGGCCAGGGCGTGGGGGTAGCCGCTGCCGTCGATCTTCTCGTGGTGATGCAGGCAGACGTCGATCGCCGCCTCGCCGACCTGCCCGCCCCGGCGCAGGATCTCGGCGCCGGCGGCCGGATGGCCGCGCACGATGGCGAACTCCGCTTCGCTGAGCCGACCCGGCTTGTTGAGGATCTCGTCGGGCAGCGCCACCTTGCCCAGGTCATGCAGCAGGCCGGCAACGCCCGCTTCGCGCACCTGCGCTTCCTCCAGGCCGAGCTGGCGCGCCACCGCGATCATCAGCGCGCAGACCGCCACCGAGTGCAGGTAGGTGTACTGGTCGGCCGATTTCAGGCGGATCAGGCTGATGAAGGCATCGGGATGGCGCAGCACCGAGGCGGAAATGTCCTCGACCAGCGCCACCGCCTGCTCGGCGCACACCGCCTGGCCCATGCGCGCCTCGGTGAACATCTGCGTCATCGCCTCGCGCGAGCGCTGGCACAGCTGCACGGCCTTGCCCAGCTCCTCATCCAGCGCGCGCGGCGGCGCGGCGCGCACGACCGGGGCCGCCGGGCGCTGTTCGCAGCTGGGTTTGTCGCTGCAGTTATCGCAGGGACTGGCCGGCGGCGCCTCGGGCTCGGCCAGCGGCATCGCGCCGGGCTCGAGCAGGTCGAGGCCGCGGGCGGTGTCGATGACGACGTTCTCCACGCGGCTGCCGCGAATCAGGCTGAGCTTGTCCACGCCATCGACGAGAAAGCGCGAGCGAAAAAAGGGGTGATCCATCCATGAGCCGCACATCTCCTGCACATACATCCCGACCCGCAGGTCGGCGACGGCAATACGTTTAAGCACGGAGCTCTCCCGGGCTGATGGAGCCACGGCCATCATAGTGCATCCCAATTGTTACATTTGCTGTGCTTTAGGCTTAATCCAGGCGCAGGCTGCTCTGAAAATGCCGCGGCGCGCCGGTCAAGGGATCGTCGAAGCAGAGCGCCTGGGCCAGCAGCTTGAGCGGCCGACTGAAGTCCTCGCGCTCGCGCTCCTCGCGCGGCCACAGCACGGGGTACAGCGGATCGTTGCAGATGCCGGCGCCGAGCGCGGCCATCTGCACGCGCAACTGGTGGCGACGGCCGCTGACCGGATACAGCGCGTAGCGCCACAGCGACTCGCCGCGCTCGAGCACCTCGATGCGCGTCTCGCTGTTCGGCGCGCCGGGCACCTCCTGCATGGTAAAGAACAGCTCGCCATCGACGATCCGCGTGCGCCGGATCAGCGGAAACTCCAGCTGCGGCAGCGGTGCGCACAGCGCCTCGTAGCGCTTGTGCATGCGCCGCTCACGAAACAGCGCCTGGTAGGCGCCGCGCGTCGCCGGGTTGGTGGAAAACAGCACCAGCCCGGCGGTCAGCCGGTCGATACGGTGCAACGGCGCCAGGTGCGGATTGTCCACCCGCCGGCAGAGGCGGTTGAGCAAACTCTGCTCGACGTACTCGCCGGAGGGCTGCACCGGCAGAAAGTGCGGTTTGTCGGCCACCAGGAGGTGCTCGTCCTGGTACAGCACGCGTTCCTCGAAGGGGATCGGCTTCTCCGCCGGCACCTCACGAAAGTACTGCACGCGCAGGGCGGTCTGGTACGGCCGGTCCTCGCCGATCGGCTGGCCGGCGGCGTCCAGCACCCGGCCACGGGCCATGCGCTCGCGCCAGGTGGCCCGGTCGACCGTCGGGAAACGCGCGCACAGGCAGTCGAGCACCGTGGCCCAGTTGCCCTGGGGCAGGTGGACGATGCTCGGGCGCGAGGAAGAAGGCGTGGTCATGGGCGCGTTCCGCAAAAACCGGGCGCGCATTCTACCCCCTGCGGCGGGCGCGCCAACGGCCGATGGGCCGCACTGGTCGGCGCCATTGCCGCTGGCTAGGCTCGTTGCAGGTCCATTCATCCGGGAGGCGGCATGTCGTTTCGCATCAAGCCCGATTGCTCCAGCCCCGACGAAATCCGCCGGCTGGCCGGCCGACGTCTGGAGAAGGCCATCGCCGCGCTGCAAGACGGCTCGGCCGAAGGTATCCACGATGCCCGCAAGCGGCTCAAGGAAACCCGCGCGCTGCTGCGCCTGGTGCGTCAGTCGCTGGGCAAGGGGCGCTTCAAGGCGCTCAACGCCACGCTGCGCGACAGCGCCCGGCAGCTCTCGGCGCAGCGCGATGCCAGCGCGCTGGTGGAATGCTGGGACGCGCTGATCGCGCATTGCCCGGCGCGCTTTGCCGACCCCGCGTTCAGCGCGGTGCGCCAGCGCCTGGTCGAGCGGACCGGGAACGAGCCGACCGACACGCCGCTGGCGCCGGTGATCGACACGCTGCGCCAGGTCAGCGACGGGATCGCCTGCTGGCCGCTGCGCAGGCAGGGCTTCGCACTGTGGGCCAAGGGCCTGCAGCGCAGCTATCAGGACGGCTGCCATGCCCTGCGCGCGGTGCGCCGCCAGCCGAGCGACGAAGCCCTGCACGAATGGCGCAAGCGGGCCAAAGACCACTGGTACCAGACGCGCCTGCTCGAACACGCCTGGCCGGCGCTGTTCAAGGCGCGCAAGCGCGAACTCAAGCGCCTGGCCGATTACCTGGGCGACGACCATGACCTGGCCCTGCTGCAGACGCTCCTGGCCGAGCAGCCCGCGCTGGTGGACGACGA
This sequence comes from Pseudomonadaceae bacterium, assembly GCA_030602315.1. Lineage (GTDB taxonomy): Bacteria > Pseudomonadota > Gammaproteobacteria > Pseudomonadales > Pseudomonadaceae > Azomonas. Next base: position 21,338 of record JAUVZY010000026.1, read on the forward strand.
CGACACCCGCGCCGCGCTGGCCGAGGCGATCGCCACCCGCCGCGCGGTGCTGCAGGCGCAGGCGCTGACGCTTGGCGCGCGGGTCTACGCCGAGGCGCCCAAGGCGCTGGTCAGCCGCTGGCGCGCCTACTGGAAGGTGGCCGCCGCCAGCCATTGAGCCGACGAAACCCTCGAACCTCTGCCCGCCCCCGCCGTCAAGACCTTAAACGAGGCTTCAGAACCCCGGCGGGTGCACGGCCATGCGGTCGGCGCGTCCGCCCCCGAACGAGGACCCCGCCATGGCCATGACCGTCAGCGACTACCTTGTCGAACGTCTCTACCAATGGGGGGTTCGCCGGATCTACGGCTATCCGGGCGACGGCATCAACGGCGTGTTCGGCGCGCTCAACCGCTCCGGCGAGAAGATCCGCTTCATCCAGGCCCGCCATGAGGAAATGGCCGCGTTCATGGCCTCGGCCGACGCCAAGTTCACCGGCGGGCTGGGCGTGTGCATCGCCACCTCCGGCCCCGGCGCCTCGCACCTGATCACCGGCCTGTACGACGCACGCCTGGACCACCAGCCGGTGCTGGCCATCACCGGCCAGCAGTCGCGCCTGGCCATGGGCGGGCATTACCAGCAGGAAGTCGACCTGGTGTCGCTGTTCAAGGACGTCGCCGGCAGCTTCGTCCAGCAGGCCGCCGCGCCGGCGCAGGTGCGCCACCTGATCGACCGCGCCATTCGCACCGCCGTGGGCGATCGCCGGGTCGCGGTGATCGTGCTGCCCAACGACCTGCAGGAAGAAGACTACAGCGAGCCGCCGCGTTCGCACGGCACCGTGCACTCGGGCATCGGCTACAGCCGGCCGAAGAAGGTGCCCTACGAAGCCGACCTGGCGCTGGCCGCCGAGGTGCTCAACGCCGGCAAGAAGGTCGCCATCCTGGTCGGCGCCGGCGCCCTGCAGGCCACCGACGAGGTGATCGCGGTGGCCGACCGGCTCGGCGCCGGGGTGGCCAAGGCGCTGCTCGGCAAGGCCGCGCTGCCCGACGACCTGCCCTGGGTCACCGGCTCGATCGGCCTGCTCGGCACCGAGCCGAGCTACAAGCTGATGACCGAGTGCGACACCCTGCTGATGATCGGCTCGGGCTTTCCCTACTCCGAATTTCTGCCCAAGGAAGGCCAGGCGCGCGGCGTGCAGATCGACATCAAGGCCGACATGCTCAGCCTGCGCTACCCGATGGAGGTGAATCTGGAGGGCGACGCCGCCGAAACCCTGCGCGCGCTGCTGCCGCTGCTCGAGGCCCGATCCGACGACAGCTGGCGCCAGAAGATCATCGGCTGGCGCGAGGACTGGGAAAAGACCCTCACCGACCGGGCCATGGTCGCCGCCGAGCCGGTCAACCCGCAGCGGGTGGCCTACGAGCTGTCGCCGCGCCTGCCGGACAACGCCATCATCACCAGCGACTCGGGCTCCTGCGCCAACTGGTTCGCCCGTGACGTGAAGATCCGCCGCGGCATGATGTGCTCGCTCTCCGGCGGGCTGGCCTCGATGGGCGCCGGGGTGCCCTACGCCATCGCCGCCAAGTTCGCCTACCCCGAGCGCGCGGTGGTGGCGATGGTCGGCGACGGCGCCATGCAGATGAACAACCTGGCCGAGCTGATCACCGTGGCCAAGTACTGGCAGGAATGGGCCAACCCCACCTGGATCTGCTGCGTGTTCAACAACGAGGACCTCAACCAGGTGACCTGGGAGCAGCGGGTGATGGCCGGCGACCCGAAGTTCGAGGCCTCGCAGAACATCCCCAACGTGCCCTATCACCGCTTCGCCGAGTCCATCGGCCTGATGGGCATCTACGTCGACCGCGAGGACGCGGTGGCCGATGCCTGGGAGCGCGCCTTCGCCGCCGACCGCCCGGTGCTGATCGAATTCAAGACCGACCCGAACGTGCCGCCGCTGCCGCCGCACATCAAGTTCGCCCAGGCCAAGAAGTTCGCCACCACCCTGCTGCACGGCGACCCGGACCAGGCCGGCATCATCAAGCAGACCGCCAAGCAGGTGCTATCGAACATGCTGCCGGGCGGCCGCCAATGAACGCTGCCGAAGTCAGCGTCAGCGCCCTGCGCGCGGCGGCCTACCGGATTCCCACCGAGGAGGTCGAGGCCGACGGCACCCTGCGCTGGGACGCCACCACCCTGGTGGTGGTCGAGGTCGAGGGCGGCGGCAAGACCGGGCTGGGCTACACCTACGCCGACGCGGCGGTGGTGCGGCTGATCGACGGTCTGCTGCGCGAACACGTGGAAGGCCACGACGCCCTGAACCCCTCGCGGATCACCGCGCACCTCTGGACCATGGTGCGCAACGTCGGCCGCTCGGGCCTCTGCGCCTGCGCCATCTCGGCGCTGGACACCGCGCTGTGGGACCTCAAGGCGCGCCTGCTGGACCTGCCGCTGGCGCTGCTGCTCGGCCGCCAGCGCGACAGCGTGGCGGTGTACGGCAGTGGCGGCTTTCTCAGCGAGGACGACCGCAGCCTGCGCGAACAGCTCGGCCGCTGGGCCGAGGAAGACGGCTGCCGCTGGGTGAAGATGAAGATCGGCGACGACCCCGAGCGCGAGCTGGCGCGGGTCAAGGACGTGCTCGAAGGCATCGGCGAGGCGATGCTGATGGTCGACGCCAACGGCGCCTACAGCCCGCGCCAGGCGATCACCGTCGCCCGCCACCTGGCCAGCCTCGGCGTCGACTGGTTCGAGGAGCCGGTCAGCTCGGACGATCGCGCCGGGCTGGCCCGGGTGCGCCAGGCGCTGGACAGCGCCGGGGTGGGCATGGACGTGGCCGCCGGCGAATACGCCTACACCCCCGACGACTTTCGCCTGCTGCTCGAAGCCCGCGCGGTGGACGTGCTGCAGGCCGACATCACCCGCTGCGGCGGGGTGACCGGCTTTTTGCGCGCGGCGGCGCTGTGCGAGGCGTTTCACCTCGACCTCTCCACCCACTGCGCGCCGGCGCTGCACCTGCCGGCGGCCTGCGCGGTGCCCAGGCTGCGCCACCTGGAGTGGTTCTACGACCATGTGCGCATCGAGTCGATGCTGTTCGACGGCGCCCCGGTGCTGGCACGCGGGCGGATCACCCCCGACCTCGGCGCCCCCGGCCACGGGCTGAGCTTCCGACACGCCGACGCCGCGCACTACGCCATCTGACCCGGAGGGAGTCTTGGTATCACGGACCCACCTGGAGCTGCTCGCCGTCGCAGCCACCGGCACCCTCGGCGCGGCCGCCTGGCTGTGGCAGCGCCAGGAGCGCCCGCGCCGCGCCGGACGCCGGCCGACCAATGTCACCCTGACCGACTGTGCCCGGCGTCTGGACCGCGGGGCGCGCCTGCTGTCGGCGGCGGTGCTGGCCGACAGCACCCTGGAGCACTACCGCGGCGGCTTCGAGCGCCGCGCCATGTACGCACCGCTGGCGATTTCCGGGCTGTCGCTGTTGGCCAGCCAGCAGGGCGTGCGCGACCGCACCCCGCACGCCGGCCACCTGCGCCACGCCATCGCCATCGCCTCGGTGGTCACCGGGCTGACCGGCACCGGCTTTCACCTCTACAACATCACCAAGCGCCCCGGCGGCTTCGGCTGGACCAACCTGTTCTACGCCGCCCCGCTCGGCGCGCCCGGCGCGCTGGTGCTGACCGGCGCGCTGGCCTACTACGCCGAGCGCCTGCGCGGCGAGGAGCGCCACGTGGTGCCGCGCATCTTCGGCCTGCCGACCGGCCAGTCGCTGGCGCTGATGAGCGCCGCCGGGCTGCTCGCCATGAGCGCCGAGGCGGGCCTCCTGCACTTTCGCGGCGCGTTCCAGAACCCGGCGATGTACCTGCCGGTCAGCGCCCCGCCGCTGGCCGCCGGGCTGCTCGCCGCCAGCGCCCTGAGCCGGCGCCACGAACGGAAGCTGCGCCGCCTGGCGCGCTTCTGGCTGCGCTTCACCGCACTGATGGGGCTGGCCGGCAGCGCCTTCCACGCCCTCGGCGTGGCGCGCAACCACGGCGGCTGGCGCAACTGGCGGCAGACCGTGCAGGCCGGCCCGCCGCTGCCGGCGCCCCCGGCGTTCACCGGGCTGGCCATCGCCGGGCTGGCCGCCGAACGCCTGCTCGATGAAGAACGCGCCGCCCTGGCCTCCTACCGCTGGTGGACCTGACCATGAAGCTGCTCTACCCCGGCTACGACGTGCTGGCCAAGCGCGATTCGCCCTCCTGGGACGCGCCGACCCGCGCGGTGATCGACGCCCGCCTGGCGCTGACTGCACATCAGCCACGCTTCCTCGATCCGCACCAGTGGCGCACCGTCGAGGCGCTCGGCGCGCGCATCGTCCCGCCACGGCCCGGGCGCACGCCGGTGCCGCTGGCGGCGATGCTCGATGTGAAGCTCGCCGGCAGGCGCGGCGACGGCTACCGCAACGCCCGCCTGCCGCCGCTGCGCGAGGCCTGGACGCTGGGGCTCGCCGCGCTGACCGCCGAGGCCGAGGCCCGCCACGGCCGGCCATTCGCCGAGCTGCCGGCCGAGGCGCAGGACGCGCTGCTCGCCGCGATGCAGGCCGGCACGCTGGAGCATCCGGCCTGGGGCGCGCTGGACCCGGCGCTGTTCTTCGCCCAGCGGGTGCTGCACGACATCGCCGACGCCTACTACAGCCACCCCAGCGCCTGGAGCGAGATCGGCTTCGGTGGCCCGGCCAACCCGCGTGGCTACGTGCGCCTGGGAGCGAACGCCCGCGACCCGTGGGAAGCCCCGGAGGCCGACCGCCGTGTCCGTTGAGGCGCTGTACGAGGCCGAACGCAGCCCACGCGGCAAGCATGGCCGCGCGCCGGACGTGATGAAACGCGGCGGCTGGCTGCCGATGCGCGAGTACCCGCAGAACGAGCCGGTGGACTTTGCCATCGTCGGCACCGGCGCCGGCGGCGGCACCCTCGCCTGCCGGCTGGCCGAACTGGGCTTTTCGGTGGTCGCCTTCGATGCCGGCGCCTGGTGGCGACCGCTGGAGGAGTTCGCCTCCGACGAGTCGCACCAGGAAAAGCTGTTCTGGACCGACGAGCGACTGTGCGACGGCGCCAACCCGCTCACGCTCGGCACCAACAACAGCGGCAAGGCGGTCGGCGGCAGCACCGTGCACTACGCCATGGTCGCCCTGCGCTTTCGCCCCGAATGGTTCCGCGCGCGCTCGCAGCTCGGCTACGCCGTCGACTGGCCGCTCGACTGGCGCGAGATGTGGCGCTACTACGCCCAGGTCGAGGACGCGCTGAAGATCGCCGGCCCGCTGCGCTACCCCTGGGGGCCCCGGCGCGGTCGCTACCCCTACCGCCAGCACGAGGTCAACGCCGCGGGCCTGGCGCTGGCGCGGGCCTGCGAGGCGCTCGGCGTGGCCTGGACGCCGACCCCGCTGGCCACCGTCTCGGCCCCCCGCGAACACGCCCCGCCGTGCATCTACCGCGGCTTCTGCGTGGCCGGCTGCAGCACCAACGCCAAGCAGAGCGTGCTCAACGTGTGGATTCCACGCGCGGTGAAGGCCGGCGCCGAGATCCGCGACCTGGCCATGGTCGGGCGCGTCGAAACCGGCAGCGACGGCCGCGTCAGCGGCGTGCACTACCACCGCGAAGGCCACTGGCAGTTCCAACGGGCGCGCCAGGTGGTGGTCGCCGGCTACGCCATCGAGACCCCGCGCCTGCTGCTCAATTCAGCCAATGCCCGCTACCCCGAGGGCCTGGCCAACCGCTCCGGGCTGCTCGGCAAGCACCTCATGGTGCACACCAACCAGGCGGTGTGGGGGCGCCTGGCCGAGGAAGTGCGCTGGTACAAGGGCCCGCCCTCGCTCGCCCTCTGCGAGCACTGGAACTACCAGGACGCCGGCAAGGACTTTCACGGCGGCTACGCGATCATGAGCCAGGGCCCGCTGCCTGGCGCCTGGGCCGCCAGCCAGACCGGCAACCGCGGCCTGTGGGGCGAGGCGCTGCGCGAGGCCATGAGCCACTACAACCACCAGGTCGGGCTGAAGATCGTCGGCGAGACCCTGCCGCTGGAGACCAACCGGGTGACCCTGGCCGAGGAAACCGACGCCCTCGGCCTGCCCATCGCCCGGGTGAGCTACTCGCTGTGCGACAACGACAAGCGCCTGGTGCAACACGCCTTGGGCTTCATGCGCCAGGGCCTCGAAGCCATCGATGCCAGCGACATCTGGTCGGAAACCGACGGCAGCGCCCACCTGCTGGGCACCGCACGCATGGGCGCCGACCCGGCCACCAGCGTGGTCAACGCCGACTGCCGCAGCTGGGACATCCCCAACCTGTGGATCTGCGACGGCTCGGTGTTCCCCACCTCCGGCGGCGTCAACCCGGCGCTGACCATCCAGGCCATCGCCCTGCGCACCGCCGAGCGGATACGGGCGCTGGCACAACGGGGGGAGTTGTAGGCGTAGGGTGGACAATCGCTCCGCGAGCTTTCCACCCTACCCAGCACCTCAAGCCGCGTAGGGTGGACAACCGCAACGCGTTGTCCACCGCTGTCCGGCCACGGCCGCCATTCCCTCACCCAACGCCGTTGAAAAGCCCGGCGAAGGAACGCCGCGCCGCCGTCAGTGCGGTTTGGCCAGTTCGTTGCGGATGTCTTCGAGCAGCGTCTCGACCAGCAGTTCATTACGCACCTGCTGGTCGGCAATCACGCGGGTGGTTTCCGTGCCGTTGATGGGATAGCCGACCCGCACCAGCAGGTAGCCGTTGCCTTGCGGTTCGACGCGGGTGCGGTACTGCGAGGTGAAGTTGTCGGCCAGGTGACGGGAGAGGGTTTTCATCGACCAGTTTTCTCTGCACGGGCAAGCTGAAGCTTTTCGGTATGTCAGACAGACCGACGGCCTCCGGGGGGATTCCTACCTTTCGTCGGAAACAGATTTATCGTCTGGACAAACGCAGCGTTTGTGGATTAGCGCCGACCGACTTGCAGCCCTCGAGCATCCTCGGTAGCGTCCCGGACTTTGTCTGCCGGCCGAGACCCATGCGCCTGATCCACACCTCCGACTGGCACCTTGGCCAGACCCTGCACGGCCAGGACCGCGATTTCGAACACGCTGCCTTTCTCGCCTGGCTGCTCGACACCCTGGTGGCCGAGCAGGCCGATGCGCTGCTGGTCGCCGGCGACATCTTCGACACGGTCAACCCGCCGCTGAAGGCCCAGGAGCGGCTGTACGACTTCATCGTCAACGCCCACACCCGCCTGCCGCAGCTGGACATCGTGCTGATCGCCGGCAACCACGATTCGGGCGGGCGCATCGAGCTGCCGGCGCCGCTGATGAAGCGCCTCAATGCCCACGCCATCGGCCGCATCGGCTGGCTGGCCGACGGCGGGCTGGATCACGAGCGCCTGCTGCTGCCGCTGCACGATGCGGCGGGCCAGGTGGCCGCCTGGTGCCTGGCGCTGCCGTTTCTGCGCCCGGCCGAGGTCACCGGCGGTGAGGCCGGTGACGACTACCTGACCGGCATCCGCCAGGTGCACGAGCAGCTGATCGCCGCCGGGCAAGCCCGTCGCCAACCCGGTCAGGCGCTGGTCGCCATCAGCCACGCGCACCTGGCCGGCGGCGCCGTGTCGGAGGATTCCGAGCGCAACATCGTCATCGGCAACGCCGAGGCGCTGCCGGCCAGCCTGTTTCCCGAGTCCATCGCCTACGTCGCCCTCGGCCATCTGCACAAGCCGCAGCAGGTCGCCGGGCAGGCGCGCATCCGCTACAGCGGCTCGCCGTTGCCGCTGTCGTTTGCCGAGGTGAATTACCCGCACCAGGTGCTGCGCGTGACGCTGGACGGTGAACGCCTGGCGGCCGTGGACAGCCTGCCGGTGCCGCGGTCGGTGGACCTGCTGCGCATCGGCCCGGCGCCGCTGCCCGAGGTGCTCGACCGGCTCGCGGCGCTGCCGGCGCGCGGCCTGTTCGACGAGGCGCTGCCGTGGCTGGAAGTGCGCGTGCAGCTCGATGAACCGCTGCCGGATCTGCGCGCGCGCATCGAAGCGGCGCTGACCGGCAAGGCCTGCCGGCTGGTGCGCATCGCCAGCGAATACGCCGGGCGCGGGCGCGAAGCCGAATCCGAGGTGCTGCTGGGGCTCGACCGCATCACCCCGTCCGAGCTGTTCGCCCGCGCCTGGCAGGCCGAGTACGGCAACCCGCCCGACGAGCAGGCGCTGGAGGATTTCGCCACGCTGTTACAGCGGGTCGAGTTCGCCGGCGAGGAGAACGCGCCATGAGAATCCTCGCCATCCGCCTGAAGAACCTCGCCTCGCTGGCCGGCGAGCACGTCATCGACTTCAGCGCCGAACCCTTGGCCAGCGCCGGGCTGTTCGCCATCACCGGGCCCACCGGCGCCGGCAAGAGCACCATTCTCGACGCCCTGTGCCTGGCGCTGTTCGGCAGCACGCCGCGACTCGACAGCGTGTCGCCGCTGAACAAGGTGCCCGAGGTGGATGCCGAGATCGGCGGTGGCGACGAGCGCAACCTGCTGCGCCGCGGCTGTGGAGCTGGGTTCGCCGAGGTCGATTTCGTCGGCGTCGACGGCCACCGCTACCGCGCCCGCTGGGAGGTCAGGCGCGCCAAGGAGAAGATCAACGGCAAGCTGCAGGCCAGCAGCCAGAGCCTGACCGATCTGGACAGCGGCACGCTCCTGGCGAGCGGCAAGAAGCGTGAATTCAAGGAACTGCTCGAAGCCCGCCTGGGCCTGACCCTGGCCCAGTTCACCCGCGCCGTGCTGCTGGCGCAGAGCGAGTTTTCCGCCTTTCTCAAGGCCGACGACAACGAGCGCGGCACGCTCCTGGAAAAGCTCACCGACACCGGCCTCTACAGCCGTCTCGGCCAGGCCGCCTTCGCGGCCGCCAAAGAGGCCAGGGACGCGCTGGCCCGGCTGGAACAGCAGGCCGGCGGCCTGCAACCGCTGGAAACCGACGCGCGCGCGGCGCTGGAAGCACAGCACGCCGAGCAGCAGGCCGCGCTCAAGGCCGCGCAGGAACAACTGAAAACGCTGGAGCAACAACGCCAGTGGCTGGCCGACCTCGCCCGCCTCGGCCAGGAACGCGACGCCGCCCAGGAGCAACTGCACGCGGCCGAGGCCGAGCATGAGGCGCTGGCCGATGCCCGGCGCATCCTCGCGCTGGCCGAACCGTTGGCGCCGCAGCGTCACCGCTTCCTCCGCCAGCGTGAGCTACCGGCGCTGGTCGAGCAGGCCCGGGCCGCCCGGGATCGCCAGCAGAGCAGCCTGCAGGCGATCGGCACCCGCCTGAGCGAGCTGGAACAGCACTGCCAGCAGGCGACCGCCGCGCTGAAGACCGCCGAGCAGGCGCGTCAGCAGGCCGAGCCGAAACTGGCCGAGGCCCGCCGCGAGGAAGAGCGCCTGGCCCATCTGCACAGCGATCTGGGCGAAACCCGTCGCCACGCCGAGCAGGCGGACCTCGCCTGTCAGAGCGGCCAGACTGCGCTACTCCAGCTGCAAACCCGCCAGGCCGAGGGTGAACGCACCCTGGCCGCGCTCAACCAGACCCTCGCCGGCAGCACCCGCCTGCAGCCGCTTTGCGCCGGCTGGGACGGCTATCGCCCGCGACTGCAGCAGGCGGTGCAACTGGCCGGTCGGCTGCGCCAGGGCCAGGCCGAGTTACCGGCGCTGGAGCAGCGCGCGGCGAGCGCCGAGCAGGCGCAGCGCAGCGCGCGCGCGGCGCTGGATGCCTTGCAGGCGCAGATCGGCGCGCGCGGTCTGGCCGAACAGTTGAGCGCGCTCAACCACCAACTGGACGCAGGACGGCAGGCCGAACACGAGCTGAGCGCGCTGAACGAACTGTGGCAGTCGCGCCAGCGTCTGCTCGTCCGCCAGCAGACCGAGCAGACGGCCGCTACCGCGCAGCAGGCCGAGCTTGAGCAACTGGCGCAGGACGGCAAGGCCCTGCGCGCCGAACGCGACGCCGCCGAACAGGTGCTGCAGGTGACCCTGGCGCTGCTGGAGCGCCAGCGCCTGGCCCGCAGCGAAAGCGTCGAAACCTTGCGCGCGGCGCTGGTGCCGGGCGAGCCCTGCCCGGTCTGTGGCAGCGACGAACACCCCTGGCATCAGGCCGATGCCCTGCTCGCCGCGCTCGGCCAGCAGGACGCCCGCGAAGCCGACGCCGCCAAGGCCGCGCTGGATGCGCAGGACGAGCGCCTGCGGACCCTGCGCGACCGCCACGTCACCCTGACCACGCAACTGCGCGAGGCGGAGCAACGCCGGCAGACGCTGACCGGCGAAATCGAAAGCCTGGATGCCCGCCTGGCCGCGGCCCCGCGCCACCAGCAACTGCTGGCGCAGGCGGACGATGCCCGCGAGCTCTGGCTTCAGGCCCAACTGCGCGAGCTGGCCGAGCAGCTCAGCGCCGGTCAGGCGCGCCAGCAGCAGTTGCTCGGGCTGCAACAGCAGCACGAAAGCCTGCAAAACACCTGGCAACAGGCCCGCGAAGCCTGCCAGAGCGCGACCGCCCAGTTGCAGCTGCAACGCGAGGCGCTCAGCCGCGACGGCGAGCAACTCGATCAGGCCCTGGCCGAACTCGCCCGCCTGCTGCCCGATGAGTCGCTCGATCCGTGGCGCCAGACGCCCGCCCAGGCATTCATGCAACTGGAGGCGCAGGTGCTCGAGCGCTGCCAACAGCTCGAACAGCAACAGGAGCTGGTCGAGGAGCAGCGCGAGCGCCAGAGCCGCCTGGATCAACAAATCCTGCAACAGCAGCACCGCGCGGCGCAGCAGCAACAGTGCGCGCAGCGTTTGGCGGAACTGGCCGCACGCGAGGCGGCCTGTCGCGAGGCGCTGGCACGCGTGCTGGGCGATCGGCCGGACAGCGCCCGCTGGCAGCAGCAGCTCGATGGCGCGATCCAGCAGGCGCGCGCCCGGCAGGCCGAGGTAGATCGCCAGCTCAACGAGGGCCGCATCGAGCGCGAGCGCTTGGCCAGCGAGCAGGCCAGTGCCGAGGCCCGACTGACCGAGCTGGGCGCCGAGCAGCAGCGGGTGGCCGGCGAGCTGACCGCCTGGCGCGCGGCGCACCCGGCGCTGGATGACGCCACCCTGGAGCAGTTGCTGCACATGGACGACGCCCTGCTCGCCCAGGCCCGCCAGCGCCTGCAGCAGAACGCCGAAGCCCTGGCGCGCTGCCGCGAACGGCTGACCGAGCGCGACCAGCGTCTGGCCGAACACCGGGCACGGCACGCCGAGCTGCCCGAGGCCGAGGCGCTGACCGCGCAGCACGCCGAGCAGGTCGCCGCCTGCCAGTCGGCCGAGCAGCGCTGCGCTGAGAGCCGCGCTGCGTTGATCGACGACGATCGCCGCCGCCAGCAAGGCCAGGCCCTGCGGGCACAGATCGACGAGGCCCGCGCCGAACAGCAGCGCTGGGGACGCATCGCCGCGCTGATCGGCTCGAGCGACGGCGGCGCCTTCCGCAAGATCGCCCAGGCCTACAACCTGGACCTTCTGGTGCAGCACGCCAACGTGCAGCTGCGTCAGCTGGCGCGCCGCTACCGGCTCAAGCGCGGCGGCAGCCCGCTCGGCCTGCTGGTGCTGGATACCGAGATGGGCGACGAGCTGCGCTCGGTGCATTCGCTGTCCGGCGGCGAAACCTTCCTCGTCTCGCTGGCCCTGGCACTCGGCCTGGCCTCGATGGCCTCGAGCAAGCTGAAGATCGAATCGCTGTTCATCGACGAAGGCTTCGGCAGCCTCGACCCCGAGTCGCTGCAGATCGCCATGGACGCGCTGGATTCGCTGCAGGCCCAGGGCCGCAAGGTGGCGGTGATTTCGCACGTGGCCGAAATGCACGAGCGCATTCCGGTGCAGATCCAGGTACAGCGCCAGGGCAACGGGCAGAGCACGCTGAAGATCGTCGGCCAGGCCGGATGAGCGCGGCGTCATCCGTCGATGGCCACACCAATGGCTCGGGTGGTGGGAATGACGGCGTCGTTTCCCACCCTACCCCGGGCTCGCTTCCGCG
>JAUVZY010000028.1 GCA_030602315.1 Pseudomonadaceae bacterium
CTTCGTGCTGCTGGCGATGCTGCTGGCGCCTTATCTGCGCAAGTTCGGCAAGTTCACCGTGCCGGATTTCGTCGGTGATCGCTTCAACAGCAGAGCTGCCCGGGTAGTGGCGGTTATCTGTCTGCTGGTCATCTCGACGACTTATGTAATCGGTCAGATGACAGGCGCCGGCGTTGCATTCGCCCGCTTCCTGGAAGTGAGCAGCACTACCGGTCTGATCATCGCCTCCTGCGTCGTGTTCGTATACGCCGTACTCGGAGGCATGAAGGGGATCACCTACACCCAGGTGGCGCAGTATGTGGTGCTAATCGTGGCCTACACCATCCCGGCGATCTTCATTTCGCTGCAGATGACCGGGCACCTGCTGCCACAAACCGGCCTGTTCGGTACGCACGTGGAGTCGGGCGTTCCGATGCTTCAAAAGCTGGATGAGGTGGTGCGTGAACTCGGCTTCCAGGACTACACCGCAGACGTGTCGAACAAACTGAACATGTTTCTGTTCACCATGTCGCTCATGATCGGTACCGCAGGTCTGCCTCACGTTATCATTCGCTTCTTCACCGTGCCGAAGGTTGCCGATGCACGTTGGTCCGCTGGCTGGGCGCTGGTTTTCATCGCGATCCTGTACACGACTGCTCCCGCTGTTGCGTCCATGGGCCGCCTGAATCTGATCAATACCATCTATCCCGAAGGGCCGACCGAGCCGGCACTGGAATATGCCGAGCGTCCGCAGTGGCTCCAGACCTGGGAAGATACCGGCCTGGTTCGTTTCGAAGACCGGAACAACGACGGTCGCATCCAGATGTACAACGAAACACCTGCCTTTGCTGACACTGCCGAAGCACGCGGCTGGGCTGGCAATGAACTGGTGGTGAACAACGATATTCTGGTACTGGCGAACCCGGAAATTGCCAACCTGCCAGGCTGGGTTGTCGGTCTGATCGCTGCCGGTGGTATTGCGGCCGCACTGTCGACCGCAGCAGGTCTGTTGCTGGCGATTTCCTCCGCCATCAGTCATGACCTGATCAAGAAGATCATCAATCCCCGGATCAGCGAAAAGGGGGAAATGCTTGCCGCACGTATTTCCATGGCGGTGGCCATCGTAATTGCCACCTGGCTGGGGATCAATCCACCGGGCTTTGCGGCGCAGGTGGTCGCTCTTGCCTTCGGTATCGCTGCTGCTTCGATCTTCCCGGTGCTGATGATGGGTATCTTCTCCAAGCGCATCAACGACAAGGGCGCCATCGCTGGTATGGTCGTCGGTCTGGTAACCACCGTCGTGTACATCTTCCTGTACCTCGGCTGGTTCTTCATTCCGGGCACCAACACCTTCGCCAACACTCCGGACAACTGGCTGCTGGGCATCTCCCCGCTGTCCTTCGGTGCTGTAGGTGCGATGATCAACTTCGCTGTTGCCTACACTGTGTCGATGGCCACCGAGGCCCCGCCGCAGGAGATCCAGGACCTGGTGGAAAGCGTGCGTACTCCGAAAGGCGCTGGCGCTGCGCTTGACCACTAAGTGATAATCGACCCGAAGCCAGATTGAATAAATCTGACCACGGTTGAAGTAAGAGTCGGGCTTCCATTTGGAAGCCCGATTTTTTTTAAGGAAGCTGTTTATGATTTGGCATCTAATTGCTGCAATTACTGCCGCCTTGGGCGGCGCGGGCATCGCGCTTCTATTGCGTTCCCTGACGCGCAAGCGGCTGCCAAACTGGATCATTCCGGTGTTCGCCGGCCTTGGCATGCTCGGCTACACGATTCACTTCGAATACACCTGGTTCGATCACAAGCAAGCGCGGCTGCCGCAAGGCTCGGTGGTGGTTTCCAGTGAAGAAGGGCAGATGTTCTGGCGCCCATGGACGGTTCACTACCCGATGCCGCTGGCTTATACGGTGCTTGATCGGGCCAATGCTCAAATTGAGAACACCGAACGCGGACGCGTGGCGCGCTTCGTTCTTTATCGCTTTGAAAAGCAGCACTTGGTGTCCACGGTGAACAGTAGTGGCTATCAATTGTTCTGCACTGAAAGAGCGATGTTCAGACTCAATGAAAAAGGCGAAGCTATTTTCAACTCCCTGACAGAGTTGAAAGACGCTGACCCGCTTTATCAGGCTCTTTGTGCGGCCGATATCAATCCGGCGCCGTCTGCGCGCTGAGTTCTTTTAACTTCCCCGGCCAGGCGCTGGGGAAGTTTTCTTGTGATCACTGCTCTGGGTCGACGCGGCTTCGCAGTGGCTCAGGCGATCGCCTTACTGGCTTGAATTGACGGCACGGCCCGGCCGTCCGCAGCGAGTTGCTGCGGCTTTGCCGGACCCTGCGCGGGGCAAGGGGCGTGGTGGTGTGTGCCGCGGCCGTTCACAAAGCGCGTGCAGGGTGCGCCGGCTTTGCGCTCGGTCGGCGCCGCAAGTGGCAGCGCCTTCGTCGACAACGGCTCAGCACACGGCTAAGGGTGAGGAGGCGGTCGTTTCGCTGGCTCAGATCGAGCTGAGCGCCGCCTTGCGGGCGCGCTGCCAGCAGCGCAGGCGCTGGGCCAGCTCATCGGCGTTCTGCAGGCCGTTACGCTGGGCGCGATGCAGCAGGATCAGTGCGATTTCCGCGGTGGCCATGGCATCGGCCGAGGCATGGTGGCGTTGGGGAATGTTGATGTTGAAGTAGCTCATCCAGTGGTCGAGACCGCCCCGCTGGATCAAGGCCTCGGGAAACAGCATCGGCGCAAGGTCCGCCACGTCGAGGAAGGTGTGCTTGAGGCTGTAACCGAGCTCCTTCTTCAGCGCGCGCGCAAGCATGCGCTCATCGAAGGGGGAGTGGTAGGCCATGAGCACGCTGCCTGCGGTGAACTCCATGAAGCTGAGCAGGGCGTCGGCCGGCGGCAGGCCGAGGGCCAGCTCGCTGGGCGCGATGCCATGGATCAGCACGCTCTCGTTGACCTTCACATCCCGGCGCAGGGTGCATTCGAACTGTTGTGCATAGTCGATGGCGCCATCTTCGATGGCGACGGCACCGATGGAAATGACCAGGTCGCGGGTGAGGTGCAGGCCGGTCGTTTCCAGGTCGACCACCACCAGCCGCTGCTTGCGCAGCGGTACGGCATCGAGCGGGTCGGGGCGGGCCAGTCTGGCCAACCGCTGTTGCTGTTCGGGCAAAAGCTTGGGCCCGGGATTGAACCAGAACATATTCATAACTGATAGCGTAGGGCCAGGCCGGCTTGCAGGCGCTGAGCCTGGCGGAAGGATTCACGAAGGATGCGTCGATCCAGCACGTTCAGCGTGTCCGGGTCCAGGCGGTTGGAGTACGGCTGCTCATCCCGGGCCTGCTGCTGGTGATGCTGCATGCGCGTCTGCTGGATGAACTGGTACGCCTCTTCGTAGGCGGAACCGTCCTTGGCGTCGATGATGCCGGCGGCGGCAAGCCCGCGCAGGCGCTCGAGGGTGTTGGTCGCTTCGATGCCGTTGGCCAGCGCCAGCAGGCGGGCGCCGTCGACGAATGGCGTGAGCCCCTGAACCTTGAGGTCGAGGGTGGCGGCCTTGTCGTTGCCCTGGCGGGTTACCACGAAGTCGCGGAAGCGCCCCACCGGCGGACGATTGCGCAGGGCGTTTTCGGCCATCAGGCGCTGGAACACGCTGCACGCCTCGATGTTGTCGAGGAACTCCTTGCGCAGCTGATCGCAGCCATCGGTCGGCCCCCAGATCGGCCGCAGGTCGAAATAGATGTTGCTGCCGAGCAGGTTCTCCGGCGTGGTTTCGGCAATCATCGAGCGGAAGCGGCGCGACCACTCCCGGCGCGACAGGCACAGCTCGGGATTGCTGGCCATGACGTTGCCCTTGCAGCGGGTGAAGCCACAGGTGTGCAGGTCATTGTTGATGCGCTCGGCAAGGGGCAGCAGGCGGCCGCGGATCTCGGCCGCCTCGGCGGCGTCTTGTGCCTCGAACAGGATGCCGTTGTCCTGATCGGTATGCAGGGTCTGCTCGCTGCGCCCTTCGGAGCCAAAGCACAGCCAGGTGAACGGCACGCCGGGATCGCCCATGTGGGCAATCGCCAGCTCGATCACGCGGCAGACGGTGTGATCGTTCAGTACCGTGACGATATGCGTGATCTGGGTGGACGAGGCGCCGTGTGCCAGCATGTTGTCCACCAGCTGGCGGATGCGTGCGCGGATCGCCACCAGTGCCTCGACGCGGTCGGCATGCCGGATGGTCTGGGCCAGGTGCACCAGGTCGACGCGCTGCAGCGAGAACAGGTCGCGCTCGGAGATGACGCCGCACAACTTGCCGTTCTCCACCACGCAGACATGGGCGATATGCCGCTCGGTCATGGCGATGGCGGCATCGAACGCGGTGGCATCCGGCGGCAGGTAGAAAGGTTCGCGGGTCATGAACTCGGAGATCGGCCGAGACAGATCGCGGATACCCGTCCCGATCACCCGGCGCAGGTCGCGCAGGGTGAAGATGCCCAGCGGGTGTGCGCCGTCATCGACGATCACCATGCTGCCGATGTTCTCGTTGTGCATCAGGCCGACCGCGTCGGCCAGCGGCGTTCCCGGCGCGCAGGACACCGGATGATGCAGTGTCAGATCGCCGATCCGCGACTCCAGCGAGTACTGCTCGCCGAGGGTTTCCACGGCGCGCATCTGTGCCTGTTGGTTCACCAGGTCAAGCAGACTGCTCACGCCGCGGATGGCGAAGTCGCGGAAGGGGTTCGAGGTGGACACCAGCTTGATGAAGGCCGGCTTGTTGAGCAGCAGGCAGAAGGTGTCTTCGGCGGCCAGGTGCGCGGTACGGGTCGCCCGCTCGCCCATCAGGGCCGCCATCGGGAAGCATTCGCCGACGATGACCTCGAAGGTGGTTTCAGTGCCGCGCTTGGCGGTGTGCGGGCGCAGTCCGTGAACGCGGCCCTGCTTGACGATATAGAAGTGTTCGACCGGGCCGTCGTCGGGCGAGATGATGCAGTCGCCTTCGGCGTAGAAGCGCAGTTGGCAATTCTCAACCAGAAACGCGAGATGGGCGGACTCCATCTGGTTGAAAGGCGGGAACTTCTGGAGGAACTCCATGGTTCCGTGAATGTTCTGCAGGACGGCGGTCTTACCGGCCTCGGCGAAAGCATCGGCTTTGCTCATGGCGCGTTTTTCCCTATGGCTAGTCGACAATGGTGGGCGGCGCTGCAGTCAGCGCCCATTGGACGTAAGTCTGAGAAGGCCGTCACGAATTCCCTGGCCTCCGATCTGTTCAGCATGGCTGCTCGGCTGCGTTTCGGCGAGCGGTTTTTGCAACCAAAAAAAAACCGCCCCAGCGGTAGCTGGGGCGGTTCGATCACGGCGCGAAGGGTCGCTTAGCGGCCGTACTTCGCCTTGGCCTCGCGGCGGCGGCGGTGCAGAACCGGCTCGGTGTAGCCGTTCGGTTGCTTGGTGCCCTCGATAACCAGCTCGACGGCTGCCTGGAAGGCCACGCCATCGAAATTCGGGGCCATCGGGCGGTACAGCGGGTCGTTGGCGTTCTGGCGGTCAACCACCACGGCCATGCGCTTGAGGGTTTCCATCACCTGCTCTTCGGAGCAGACGCCATGGCGCAGCCAGTTGGCGATGTGCTGGCTGGAGATGCGCAGGGTGGCGCGGTCTTCCATCAGGCCGATGTCATTGATGTCCGGCACCTTGGAGCAGCCGACGCCCTGGTCGATCCAGCGCACCACATAGCCGAGGATGCCCTGGGCGTTGTTGTCCAGCTCCTGCTGGATTTCCTCGGCGGACCAGTTGGTGTTCGGTGCCAGCGGGATGGTCAGGATGTCATCGAGCGAGGCGCGCTCACGCTTGGCCAGCTCCTGCTGACGGGCGAACACGTCGACCTTGTGGTAGTGCAGGGCGTGCAGGGCGGCGGCGGTCGGCGACGGTACCCAGGCGGTGTTGGCACCGGCCATCGGGTGGCCGATCTTCTGCTCGAGCATAGCGGCCATCAGGTCCGGCATAGCCCACATGCCCTTGCCGATCTGGGCGCGACCGGACAGGCCGGTGGCCAGGCCGATGTCGACGTTCCAGTTCTCGTAGGCCTTGATCCAGGCCGCGTTCTTAATGTCGCCCTTGCGGATGAAGGCGCCAGCCTCCATGGAGGTGTGCAGCTCGTCACCGGTACGGTCGAGGAAGCCGGTGTTGATGAACACCACGCGCTCGCTGGCGGCCTTGATGCACGCCTTGAGGTTGACGGTGGTGCGGCGCTCTTCGTCCATGATGCCGACTTTCATGGTGTTGCGCGCCATGCCCAGCACGTCTTCGACGCGGCCGAACAGCTCGTTGGTGAAGGCGACTTCTTCCGGGCCGTGCATCTTCGGCTTCACCACGTACATCGAGCCGGTGCGGCTGTTCTTGCGGGTGGTGTTGCCCTTGAGGTTGTGCAGGGCGATCAGGGCGGTGACCAGGCCGTCCATGATGCCTTCGGGAACTTCGTTGCCGTCCTTGTCGTGGATCGCTTCGTTGGTCATCAGGTGACCGACGTTGCGCACGAACAGCAGCGAACGGCCGTGCAGGGTCAGGCTGCTGCCGTCGGCGGCGGTGTATTCGCGGTCCGGGTTCATGGTGCGGGTGAAGGTGGTGCCGCCCTTGGCCACTTCCTCGGCCAGGTCGCCCTTCATCAGGCCCAACCAGTTGCGGTAGACCACGACCTTGTCTTCGCCATCGACGGCGGCGACGGAGTCTTCGCAGTCCATGATGGTGGTCAGGGCCGCTTCCATCAGAACGTCCTTCACACCGGCGGCATCGGTCTTGCCGATCGGATTGTTGCGGTCGATCTGGATTTCGAAATGCAGGCCGTTGTGCTTGAGCAGCACGGCCTTGGGCTCGGCGGCATCGCCCTGGAAGCCGATGAACTGGGCCGGGTTCTGCAGGCCGGTGGTCGAGCCGTTCTGCAGGGCGACGACCAGTTTGCCGGACTCGACGCGATAGCCGGCGGCATCCTCGTGCGAGGCGCCTTCCAGCGGGGCGGACTCGTCGAGGAAGTTGCGCGCGAACTCGATGACCTTGGCGCCGCGGACTTCGTTGTAGCCCGGGCCTTTCTGCGCGCCGCCTTCTTCGGAGATGGCGTCGGTGCCGTACAGGGCATCGTACAGCGAGCCCCAGCGGGCGTTGGCGGCGTTCAGCGCGAAGCGGGCGTTCATCACCGGAACCACCAGCTGCGGGCCGGCCATGCGGGCGATTTCGTCGTCGACGTTGGCGGTGCTGGCGCTGAAGTCTTCCGGTTCGGGCAGCAGGTAGCCGATTTCCTGTAGGAAGGCCTTGTAGGCAGCGGCGTCATGCGCCTGGCCGGCACGGGCCTGATGCCAGGCATCGATCTTGGCCTGCAGTTCGTCGCGCTTGGCGAGCAGGGCGCGGTTCTTCGGGGCCAGGTCATGAATGACGCGGTCGGCGCCGGCCCAGAAGGCGTCGGCGGAAACACCGGTGCCGGGAATGGCTTCGTTGTTTACGAAGTCGAACAGGACTTTGGCGACCTGCAGGCCACCGACTTGAACGCGCTCAGTCATCTCTTGCCTCATGTTGTTCAGCTTGCGGCTGGCCTGGCGGCCGGCCCGGAAGGGACCACATCCGTGATCGGACAGATGGTTGCGAACTCTGTTCCGCTTCGCTTGTAGCGGGCGCTACGGCGGTCCGTTCAGCGGCTGCAGACCACGCCACTGGGTTTTGTAGTCCACGCGGCCGAATACTACATGAAGATTCTTGGAAAAACAGGAGCAGTCTTTGGTGCTCATCCATTGGTCGCAGCGCCACATCTCGTCGGCGTCCTGGCCGTGGCAAAGGAGTCGCCGGGCGTGTTGTGGTGTTCTAAGCTGCTGTCGATCCGAGAGGGAGAATGAGCATGGACCATCTGGTGTTGACCGTGATCGCCGAAGACCAGCCGGGGCTGGTGGAGCGCATCGCCAACTGTATCGCCGCCCACGGCGGCAACTGGCTGGACAGCCGCATGGCGCGCATGGCGGGGCAGTTCGCCGGGATCTTGAAGGTCGCCGTGCCCTCGGCCAGTCATCAGGCGCTGATCGCGGCGATCAACGACCTGCAGTACCAGGGCATCCGCGTGCTGGTAGCGGCCAGTGGCGACGAGCAGCCGGTGCATACCCGAGCCATCCAGCTGAGCCTGGTCGGCAATGACCGTCCGGGGATCGTGCGTGACATTACCCGCCTGCTCGCCGAGCACGGGGTGAACGTCGAGACGCTCGACACCGAGGTATTGCCGGCGCCGATGAGCGGCGAGCCGCTGTTCCATGCCGATGCGCGTCTGGCCGTGCCCACCGAGCTGTCATTGGAGGCCCTGCAGACCCGCCTGGAAAACCTTGCGGATGACCTGATGGTCGAGCTGAGCCTGCAGACCGTGGCGTGAGTGAGAGGCTCAGGCGCGCGGTTTTTCGCGCTGGTGAAGGGGCGGCGACGGACGGCGTGCGTGCCGCGGTGCGCTTCGCAACGGTGACGAAGCGGCCGCAAGCCCTTGTCCGCACAGCAAGATTTGCCGTTGCGTATGCTCCGGATGCCGGTCGGTGGCGATTGCGTTCCGCTTGTTGATCAAGGGGATACGCCAAACAGCTGAACCTTGTCGTGAACAGTGACGACGCCTGCTGGTCAGTTGAGAGACACGTGCTGCTTTGCAGTCGTGCCCGACAACGACCGGACAAGAGGCCAAGTCATGAACCGACTATTGAAAACCTCCCTGCTGACCGCCGCCCTGTTGCCTGCCTTCGCCTTCGCCGCGCCCAGCCCGGGTGACCGTGAGGTGACCCTCAGCGGTGCCGGCAGTAGCGACAAGCGCTTCGACGATACCCAACTGGCCGTACAGGGCAGTTGGGGCCAGTACCTCACCGAGAACTCGCTCTGGGGCGTGCGCCAGCTGATCAATGCACGTGACCGCGAAGGCGAGAGCGTCAAGTTCGATGGTGCCACCCGGGTGTTCTACGACTACCACATCGGTACCGGCAACCTGCAGCCGTTCGTGGGTGCGAGTATCGGTGCGATCTACGGTGAAGGGGTCAACGAGACTTTCACGGCAGGGCCGGAATTCGGCGTGAAGTTCTGGGTACAGGACCGTACCTTCATCCAGGCGATGGTGGAGTACCAGTTCCTCTTCGATAGTGCCAGCGACGCGCGCGATCGTTACGACGATGGCGCGTTCTTCTACAGTGTCGGCCTTGGCTACAACTTCTGAGGTCGGCCCTTGGCGGCGCCTGTCTGCGGGCGCCGCGTTCTTTTCCTCGCCCTGAGCGGGGTCAACCTGCCAGGCAAACGCCGGTTCCACCGAGGCCGCAATAGCCGCCCGGATTTTTCGCCAGGTACTGCTGGTGATAGCCCTCGGCGTAATAGAACGGCGGCGCCGCGGCGATCTCCGTGGTGATCGGGCCATAGCCGGCCTCATCCAGCGCCGACTGGAAGCGTGCGCGACTGGCCTCGGCCAGTGCGATCTGTTGTGCATCGCTGCAGTAGATCGCCGAGCGATACTGCGTGCCGTGATCGTTGCCCTGGCGCATGCCCTGGGTCGGATCATGAGACTCCCAGAACACCTTGAGCAGCGCCTGATAGTCGATGATCGAGGGGTCGTAAATCACCAGCACCGCTTCGGTGTGCCCGGTAAGGCCGGAGCAGACCTCCTCATAGGTCGGGTTGGGCGTCAGGCCGCCGGCGTAGCCGACGGCGGTGACCCACACCCCCGGCAGCTGCCAGAAGCGCCGTTCGGCGCCCCAGAAACAGCCAAGGCCGAAGATTGCGCGGCCAAAGCCGGCCGGGAATGGCGGCTGCAGCGAATGGCCGCTGACGTAGTGGGCGTCCGGTATGTCCAGCGGCGTCAGCCGCCCGGGCAGCGCCTGCTCGGCCGTCGGCACCACGTTTTTGTGAACCAGAATTTGGGAGCGCAGGGTCATGGCAGGTACCTCGCGAACAAATGCCTTGCTCGGTGCCGATAGGAGAAGATCGCTTGGCGCGGGTTCCCGACAGCGGGCTGCGGGGAACTAGCGTTCGTCCGGCCGGCGCTGGTAGCGGGCCAGTCCGGCGATCAGGGTCTTGCCGGGAATGGGCTTGTCGAAGAGGTAGCCCTGGCCGATATCGCAGTGATGCTTGCGCAGGAAGGCCAGTTGCTGGCTGGTTTCGATCCCTTCGGCGACCACCCGCAGTTTCAGATTGCGTGCCATGGCGATCACCGCCGAGGTGATTTCCATGTCGTCCTGGTTGTCGGGGATGTCCTTGATGAAGCTGCGGTCGATCTTGATCACATCGATCGGAAACTTCTTCAGATAGCTCAGCGACGAATAGCCGGTGCCGAAGTCGTCCATTGCCAGGCTGACGCCGAGGGCCTTGAGTTCGGCCAATTGCTGCTTGGTGGTTTCGGTGGCGTCGAGCAGCAGGCTCTCGGTCAGCTCCAGTTCCAGTAGCTCGGGCGCCAGGCGCTCCTCGCGCAGAATGCTGGTCAGCGCCGGTACCAGGCCCGGGTCGCTGAACTGCCGGGGCGACAGGTTGATCGCCATGTGCAGCGAGCCCAGATGCAGGCTCTGCAATACCGCCGCCATGCGGCAGGCCTGGCGCGCGGCCCATTTGCCGATCGGTACGATCAGGCCGGTTTCCTCAGCCACCCCGATGAACTGATCCGGCCGGATCAGGCCCTTTTCCGGGTGATTCCAGCGCAGCAGCGCCTCCAGCCCCAGCAGGCGGCCGCTGCGCAGGCAGACCTTGGGCTGGTAGACCAGCTCCAGCTCCTCCTGGGCCAGTGCGCGGCGCAGACTGTTTTCCAAAAACAGCTTGAAGTCCGCCTCGGCATTGAGCGTTTCGGTGAACACCTGTACCTGATTCTTGCCGTTGGCCTTGGCCTTGTGCAGCGCCAGCCCGGCGTGCTTCATCAGGGTATGCGGATCGGCCCCGTGGTCGGGCGCGAAGGCGAGGCCCACCGAGCCGCTGATGTTGATCAGCTGGTTGTCGATGTACAGCGGCTTGTCCAGCGTGCGCAGCACGTGGTGGGCGAGGCGCAGCCCGGCCTCCTTGTCCAGGCCGTCGAGCAGTACGGCGAATTCGTTGCTGGCAAAGCGCGCGACCACGCCCTGCATGTCCAGGCTGTTGCTCAGGCGTCGGGCCAGCTTGGCCAGCAGCTTGTCACCGATGCGGTGGCCAAGGCTGTCATTGATGCGCTTGAAGTTGTCGATATCGACCAGCAGCAACAACAGGCGCGGCGATGGCGCGTTGGCGAAGCGTTGCTCGAGGTTCTGGATGAAGCAGGTGCGGTTGACCAGCCCGGTGAGGTTGTCGGTGAAGGCCAGGCGCTCGATGCGCTGCTGGGCCAGCTTGCTCTCGGTGATGTCCT
Source organism: Pseudomonadaceae bacterium (assembly GCA_030602315.1). Classification (GTDB taxonomy): domain Bacteria; phylum Pseudomonadota; class Gammaproteobacteria; order Pseudomonadales; family Pseudomonadaceae; genus Azomonas. Next base: position 11,307 of record JAUVZY010000028.1, read on the forward strand.
CGTAGATGACGATGTAATGGCTCAGGTGCTCGTCGTCATCGAACACCTTGGACACCGACAGATGCCCCCAGTACGGATCGAGGTTCTTGCGCCGGCTGCGGAATTCGCCCTGCCAGCTGCTGTTACGGCTGATGGCGGCATTCGCCTCGCGCAGTACGTCGCCCAGATTCTCCAGTGCCGGTATCTCGGTCAGCCTGCGGCCCTTGACCTCGTCCAGCGCATACTGGGTGATGGCGGTGAAGCTCGGGTTGGCATATTCCACTCGGCCTTCCCGGTCGACCAGCAAGAAGGCGCTGGAGGTCTGCTCGACCGCGCGCTGGAACAGCTGCAGCGAATGCGTGGCATCCAGGCGCTGCTGGTTGGCCATGACCTGGGCGAAATGGTCGGCCAGTTCGCCGGCAAAAGCGATTTCATCCAGGTGCCAGCGGCGTGGGCCGCCGCTGTGCTCGAGGCGCAGGATTCCCACCAGCTCGCCGGCGTTGCGAATACCGGCCTCGAGCAGCGCGCCGATCGCGCGGGCCTCGAGCTCGTCGCGCTGATCCTGGCAGCGCGGGTCTCTGGCGACATCGGCGATGTCCAGCACGCGGGCATCGTGCAGCGCGCGCAGGTAGTCCGGGCAGGCGGTGCCGAAGCCCGTATCGGGGGTTTCGTGCAGCGCGCCGTGGCGCTGGTAGCGGGTGGCGGGGACCAGCCGCTCCTCTTCGAGCAGCCAGACACTGGCATAGGCCACGGCGAAAGCCTCGCACGCCGCCTCAGTGATCAGGCTGGCAGCCTCCTGCAGCGGATCGTGACCGTAGCGATGGCGCGCAAGCCGAGCGATCAGGTCCTGCTGGGCGCGCGAGCGGCTCAGATGGCGCTCATACGCGTGTTCGGCCGGCTCGGCCACGCCCTGAGGCTCGCAGGATTCCGGCACGCCGCAGGGGGCGAGATAGCCGTGCAGGAGGGTTCGGCCGTATTGCTGGAATGGCTCGCCCAGCTCGAGCAGTTCCAGGCGGCCGCGATCATGGGTGTGCAGCTGAACGCGTACGCGGTAGCTGCCGGTTTCGGCGATCTGCCGCTGGATCTCGTCGTGCAGACGATAGCGCTCGGCCGGGGTCATCAGGCTGGCGAAGGCGAAGCCGGTGAGGGAGCAGAGGTCGCTCGCCGAGCTGCCGAGCAGCGTCTCGCAGGCGGGATCGAGGTAGAGCATTGCCCAGCTGGGGTCATTGAGACGTTCGAAACGCAGCATGCCCAGGCGAGCGAGGGCGGGAAGCTGGGCGACCACCTCGGCGGTCTTCAAGGTGACCGCTTCGGGGTGGACTTTCATCGAGGGCGTTATGTCCACAGGCTGGCCAGTCGGTTCCCGTTTCGTCGTCAAGTGGACCAAGGGTGCCTCATGCATGGTTACCTGGCAAGTCGCCACAAATTACTGATCGATCGATGTTTTTCTGGCGTCAGAACGATGTTGGAAGCCGCTGGGGCGGGTGCAGGGCCAGCCGCTCTGCCGCGCCGTTTTGCCAGTCGGGGGCATGAAAAAACCCCGCGCTGGGCGGGGTTTTTCAGGCGGGGCGAAGGCTCAGAGCAGCAAGGTGCGGATGTCGGCCAGCAGGTCGGCCAGGCGCCGGGTGAAGCGCGCGGCCGCCGCCCCGTTGATCACCCGGTGATCGTAGGACAAAGACAGCGGCAGCATCAGGCGGGGCTGGAACGCCTGGCCGTCCCACACCGGCTGCATGCTCGCCTTGGACACGCCAAGGATCGCCACCTCCGGCGCGTTGACGATCGGCGTGAAGCCGGTGCCGCCGATGTGTCCGAGACTGGAGATGGTGAAGCAACCGCCCTGCATCGCGTCGGCGGCGAGCTTCTTGTTGCGTGCCTTGTCGGCCAGTTCGGCCGCCTCGATGGCCAGCTCCAGCAGCCCCTTCTTGTCCACGTCGCGGATCACCGGAACCAGCAGGCCGTCGGGCGTATCCACGGCAAAGCCGATGTGCACGTACTTCTTGCGGATCAGCGCCTGACCGCTGGGGGCCAGCGAACTGTTGAAGTCGGGCATTTCCCGAAGCAGATGCGCGCAGGCCTTGAGCAGAATCGGCAGCACGGTGAGCTTGGTGCCGGCCTTTTCCGCGGCGGCCTTCTGCGCCACGCGGAAGGCTTCGGCCTCGGTGATGTCGGCCGATTCGAACTGGGTGACATGCGGCACGTTCAGCCAGCTGCGGTGCAGGTTGGCGGCGCCCGCCTGCATCAGCCGGCTCATCGGCACTTCCTCGAGCTCGCCGAAGCGGCTGAAATCCACCGCCGGAATCGGCGGGATGCCGGTGCCGCTGCTGGCCGCCGGTGCCGCCTTGGGCTGCTGCAGCATCTGCTTGACGTAAGCCTGCACGTCTTCCTTGAGGATGCGCTCCTTCGGCCCGCTGGGCGGCACGAGGCCAAGGTCCACGCCCAGCTCGCGGGCGAGCTGGCGCACTGCCGGGCCGGCATGCACGCGGGTGCCTTCACGGCTCGGCGCGCCCACTGCGGGGGCCGGCCGGGGCTTGGTCTGCGCGTCGGGCACGCCTTGCTTGTTCGGCGCCACCTGCTGCTGGGGTGTCATGCTCTGCTCGCGCGGCGGTGTGCCGGCGGCAGGCGGCTGGCTGGCGGCGGCCGGCGCGGCGCCCTCTAGCAGCAGGATCAGGTCGCCGGTGCCGACTTCGTCGCCCACCTTCAGCTTGAGCGCGGCCACGCGGCCGGCGGCCGGCGCGGGGATCTCCATGCTGGCCTTGTCCGACTCCAGGGTGATCAGCGTCTGTTCGGCTTCGATCTGGTCGCCTTCGCTGACCGAGACTTCGATGACCTTGGCCTTGCCGGCGCTGCCGATGTCCGGCACGCGGATCTCCTGGGGGGCGTCAGCCTGCACGGCTGCTCCTGTGCTGGGAGCGGCCGGCGGTGCCGGCGCCGTGGACGGCGCCTGCCGGTCACCGGGCGGGGTGGGCGCCTCGGCCTGGTCGGCGGGGCCGCCGCTGGCAGCGCCGGCCGGCTCGGTTGCCGCGTCGGTGGCTTCGGCTTCCAGTTCGAGAATGGCGTCGCCTTCTTTCAGGCGGTCGCCCAGCTTGACCTGGATGCTCTTGACCACCCCGGCGTGCGGCGCGGGGATTTCCATGCTGGCCTTGTCCGACTCCAGGGTCAGCAGGCTCTGGTCGGCCGCGATACGGTCGCCGACCTTGACGAACAGCTCGATCACTTCACCCGCACCGCTGCCGATGTCGGGCACACGAATCACTTCACTCATGGTGTGTCTCCCTCAGCAGTCCAGGGGGTTGGGTTTTTCCGGGTCGATGCCGAAGCGGACGATCGCCTCGCCCAGCACCTTGGCGTCGATGTCGCCCCGGTCGACCAGCGCCTCCAGCGCGGCCAGCACCACCCACTTGCGGTCCACCTCGAAGAAATGCCGCAGCTTCTTGCGGCTGTCGCTGCGGCCGAAGCCGTCAGTGCCCAGCACCTTGTATTCGCGCACCGGCACCCACTGGCGGATCTGGTCGGCGAACAGCTTCATGTAGTCGGTGGAGGCGATCACCGGCCCGCGGCGGCCGGCCAGGCACTGCTCGACATAGCTCTGGCGCGGCTTCTCGCCCGGATGCAGGCGGTTCCAGCGGTCCACTGCCAGGCCGTCGCGGCGCAGCTCGTTGAAGCTCGGCACGCTCCAGATGTCGGAGCCGATGTTGTAGTCCTCGCGCAGGATCTTCGCCGCTTCGCGCACCTCGCGCAGGATGGTGCCGCAGCCAAGCAGCTGCACGTGATGCGCCGCTTCGCGGGTGTCTTCTTCCAGCAGGTACATGCCCTTGATGATGCCTTCCTCGACGCCCTCGGGCATCGGCGGCTGCTGGTAGTTCTCGTTCATCACGGTGATGTAGTAGTAGACGCTCTTTTGCAGCTCCATCATCTCGTGGATGCCGTGCCGCATGATCGCCGCCAGCTCGTAGGCGTAGGTCGGGTCGTAGCTGCGGCAGTTGGGGATGGTGCTGGCGATCAGATGGCTGTGACCGTCCTCGTGCTGCAGGCCTTCGCCGTTGAGGGTGGTGCGCCCGGAGGTGCCGCCGATCAGAAAGCCCCGCGCCTGGCTGTCGCCCGCCGCCCAGGCCAGGTCGCCGATGCGCTGGAAGCCGAACATCGAGTAGAAGATGTAGATCGGCAGCATCGGCGTGTTGTAGTTGCTGTACGCGGTGCCGGCCGCGATCCAGCTGGACATGGCGCCGGCCTCGTTCAGACCTTCCTGCAGGATCTGCCCGTCGGTGGCCTCGCGGTAGTACATCACCTGGTCGCGGTCCACCGGCTCGTAGAGCTGGCCGACCGGCGAGTAGATGCCCAGCTGGCGGAACATGCCCTCCATGCCGAAGGTGCGTGCCTCGTCAGCGAGGATCGGCACGATGCGCTTGCCCAGGTCCTTGTCCTTGACCAGCGAGGCGAGGATGCGGCCGAACGCCATGGTGGTGGAAATGTCGCGGTCGCCCGAGCCGTCCAGCACCGCCTTGAGGGTGTCCAGCGGCGGGGTCGGAATGCTGATGCTCTTGCTGCGCCGTTGCGGCAGCGAGCCGCCGAGCGCTTCACGGCGCTTGCGCAGGTATTTCATCTCGGCGCTGTCTTCGGCCGGCCGGTAGAACGGCACTTCGGCGAGCTGGCCGTCGGTCAGCGGAATGTCGAAGCGGTCGCGGAACAGCTTGAGGCTTTCGATATCCACCTTCTTGGTGTTGTGCGCGGTGTTCTTCGCCTCGCCGGCACCGGTGCCGTAGCCCTTGATGGTGTGGGCGAGGATGACCGTGGGCTGGCCCTTGTGGTTGACCGCCTGGTGGTAGGCCGCATAGACCTTGTACGGATCGTGGCCGCCGCGATTGAGCTTCCAGATTTCCTCGTCGGTCATCTTCTCGACGCGCTTGAGCAGCTCCGGATCCTTGCCGAAGAAGTGCTTGCGCACGTAGGCGCCGTCCTTGGCCTTGTAGTTCTGGTACTCGCCGTCGACCGCCTCGTCCATCCGCCGCTGCATGCGGCCATCGTCGTCCTCGGCGAACAGCGGGTCCCACAGGCGGCCCCAGACCACCTTGTTGACGTTCCAGTTGGCGCCGCGGAACACGCCTTCGAGTTCCTGGATGATCTTGCCGTTGCCGCGCACCGGGCCGTCGAGGCGCTGCAGGTTGCAGTTGATGACGAACACCAGGTTGTCGAGGTTCTCGCGCCCGGCCAGGGAAATCGCACCGAGGGTTTCCGGCTCGTCGCACTCGCCATCGCCGATGAAGCACCACACGCGCTGCTTGCCGGCGGGGATGAAGCCGCGGTTCTCCAGGTACTTCATGAAGCGCGCCTGGTAGATCGCCTGGATCGGCCCGAGGCCCATCGACACGGTGGGGAACTGCCAGAACTCCGGCATCAGGTAGGGGTGCGGATAGGACGAAAGCCCGTTGCCGTCCACCTCCTGGCGGAAGTTGTTCATCTGCTCTTCGGTCAGCCGGCCTTCGAGGAAGGCGCGGGCATAGATCCCGGGCGAGGCATGGCCCTGGTAGTAGATCAGGTCGCCGCCGTGCTCTTCGGTCGGCGCCTGGAAGAAGTAGTTGAAGCCGATGTCGTAGAGGGTTGCGCTAGAGGCGAAGGTGGAGATGTGACCGCCGAGGTCCGGGTCCTTCAGGTTGGCGCGCATCACCATGGCCAGCGCATTCCAGCGCACCAGCGAGCGGATGCGCCGTTCCATGAACAGGTCGCCCGGCATGCGCGCTTCGTGCGTGACGGGGATGGTGTTGCGATACGGTGTGGTGATGGCGTAGGGCAGGGGTGTGCCGGTACGGGTCGCCAGTTCACTCATCCGGGTCAGCAGGTAGTAGGCGCGCTCTTGGCCCTCTTTATCGAGGACGGACTCGAGGGCGTCCAGCCATTCCTGGGTTTCGACGGGATCGAGGTCTTGCATGGCTTGCTCCAGGGCAGAAAGGCTTCCAGAATCAAAAGCCTGTTGCGCATACGGCTTTGTGGGCCGGGCGTTTGTGTTCTTGGTGTGTGCCGGCGGGTGGCCAGCTATGTAGTTTTACTACAAAGTCGACCGTTGATCAGCCCCCTCGGCGCAAATTCAGTAGTAAAACTACAACGATATGGTGGGTCGTCGGCAGTACGGCGAAGGTCGGAGGCGGCGGCCTTCGCTCCAGCCAGTCGCCACCGGGTGGCGAATAAGGATGATCCATGAGTCTGCCATCGCTGGTCGCCCTGCCGCTCCCTCTAAAGCCTTTTGTCACCCGCGCCGAAGAGGTGTTCCTCGCCGCGAGCGGCGATTCGGCTGACAGCCTCTCGTCGCGTTTCACCGCCTGGCCGACGGAGCGCCGGGCGGCCTTCGAGCGCGTCTGCGCTGCCAGCACCTTCGTTGGCGATCAGGTTAGTCGAGATCCGCTGGGGCTGCTGGAGCTGGCCGAGGCGGGCCTGCTCGAGCGCGATCTGGCGCCGGGCGAGCTGCGCACGCTGCTGCAGCAGGCGCTGGAGGCCTGCGACGACGAGGACGCGCTGGCCCGCGCGCTGCGGCGTTTTCGCAACCGCCATCAGCTGCGCATCATCTGGCGCGACGTAAACCGCCTGGCCGACCTGGCGCAGACCTGCCGTGACCTGTCGGACATGGCCGACGCCTGCATCGACCTGACCTACCACTGGCTGTACCCGCGCCTGTGCGCCCAGTACGGCACGCCGGTCGGGCGTCACAGCGGCCAGCCGCAGCATCTGGTGATCCTCGGCATGGGCAAGCTCGGCGCCGGCGAGCTGAACCTGTCGTCCGACATCGACCTGATCTTCGGCTACCCCGAGGGCGGCGAGACCGAGGGCTCGCGCCGCTCGCTGGATAACCAGGAGTTCTTCATCCGCCTCGGCCAGAAGCTGATCAAGGCGCTCGACGCGCTGACCCTGGACGGCTTCGTGTTCCGCGTCGACATGCGCCTGCGCCCGTACGGCTCGTCCGGCCCGCTGGTGTACAGCTTCGATGCGCTGGAGCAGTACTACCAGGATCAGGGGCGTGACTGGGAACGCTACGCCATGATCAAGGCCCGCGCGGTGGGCGGCGATCCGGCCGCCGGCGAGGCGCTGCTGGAAATGTTGCGGCCGTTCGTCTACCGCCGCTATCTGGATTTTTCCGCCATCGAAGCGCTGCGCAGCATGAAGCAGCTGATCCAGCAGGAGGTACGGCGCAAGGGCATGGCCGCCAACATCAAGCTCGGTGCCGGCGGCATCCGCGAGGTGGAGTTCATCGCCCAGGCCTTCCAGCTGATCCATGGCGGCCGCGACCTGAGCCTGCAGCAGCGGCCGCTGCTCAAGGTGCTGGCGACCCTGGAAGGACAGGGCTACCTGCCGCCGGCGGTGGTCGCCGAGCTGGCCGAGGGTTATCGCTTCCTGCGCTATGTCGAACACGCGCTGCAGGCGCTCGATGACCGCCAGACCCAGATGCTCCCCGATGGCGAGCTGGAGCGCCTGCGCGTGGCCTTCATCATGGGCTTCGACAGCTGGGACGCGTTCATCGCGCGGCTGACCGAGTGGCGCGAGCGCATCGACTTCCACTTCCGTCAGGTGATCTCCGACCCGGACGAAGAGGAAGAGGTCGCCGAATCGTCGCGGGTCGGCAACTGGCAGCCGCTCTGGCTGGGCGAGTGGAACGAGGAGACCGCCTGCAACGAGCTGGCCGACGCCGGTTTCCAGGACCCGCAGGCCGCCTGCAACCGGCTGTTCGGCCTGCGCGGCGGCAGCCACGTGCGTGGCATGCAGCGTCTGGGGCGCGAGCGGCTCGATGCCTTCATGCCGCGCCTGCTGGCGCTGGTGGTCGAGCAGCAGAACCCGGATCTGGTGCTCGAGCGCGTGCTGCCGCTGGTGGAAGCTGTGGCGCGGCGTTCGGCCTATCTGGTGCTGCTCACCGAAAACCCCGGCGCCCTGCAGCGTCTGCTGACGCTCTGCGGCGCCAGTCCGTGGGTGGCCGAGCAGATGGCGCGCTTCCCCATCCTGCTCGATGAGCTGCTCAACGAGGGCAAGCTGTACAGCCCGCCGCAGGCGCCGGAACTGGTGGCCGAGCTGGGTGAGCGGCTGATGCGCATACCCGAGGACGATCTGGAGCAGCAGATGGAAGCGCTGCGCCATTTCAAGCTGGCCCACGGCCTGCGCGTGGCCGCTTCGGAGATCGTCGGCACCCTGCCGCTGATGAAGGTCAGCGATTATCTGACCTGGATCGCCGAGGCGATTCTCGGCCAGGTGCTCACCATCGCCTGGCGCAATCTGGTGGCCCGGCATGGCGCGCCGCAGCGGCGCGGCGGCGGGGTGTGCGATCCGGCATTCATCATCGTCGGCTACGGCAAGGTGGGCGGCATCGAGCTGGGGCATGGCTCGGACCTGGACCTGGTGTTCATTCACGACGGCGATCCGCAGGCCGAGACCGACGGGGCCAAGCCCATCGACGGTGCGCAGTTCTTCACCCGGCTGGGGCAGCGCATCATCCATCTGCTGACCACCCAGACCACCTCCGGCCAGCTCTACGAGGTAGACATGCGCCTGCGCCCGTCCGGTGCCTCGGGGCTTCTGGTGTCGTCGCTGTCGGCCTACGAGAAGTACCAGGGCGAGGAAGCCTGGACCTGGGAGCACCAGGCGCTGGTGCGCGCGCGGGTGCTGGTGGGATGCCCGCAGCTGGCGGCGGATTTCGAACGGGTACGCGCCGCGGTGCTCGGTCGCGCGCGGGCGCTCGATACGCTGCGCCGCGAAGTGAGCGAGATGCGCGCCAAGATGCGCGACAACCTGGGCAGCAAGCACAGTGCCGGCGGCACGGCGGAAAACGCCTTCGCCGCCGAGACGGCGTTCAATCTCAAGCACGATGCCGGTGGTATCGTGGATATCGAATTTATGGTGCAATACGCGGCTCTCGCGTGGTCGCACCAGCATCCGGAGCTTCTGCGCTATACCGACAACATCCGCATCCTCGACGGCCTTGCCGAGGCCCGTCTGCTACCCGCCAATGAGGTGCAGCTGTTGCAGGAGGCCTACAAGGCCTACCGCGCCGCCGCCCACCGCCTGTCCCTGCAGAAGCAGCCGGGCGTGGTGAGCGGGGACCAATTCCACGACGAGCGCCGGGCGGTCATGCGCATCTGGCGCGAGCTGGGCCTCTTCTGAGGCCCGCATCATCCTGTCTGAAGTATCTGAGGAGCTGGCAAGAAAATGTCGATGGCCGATCGTGATGGCGTGATCTGGTATGACGGCGAACTGGTGCCGTGGCGCGATGCAACCACCCATGTCCTGACCCACACCCTGCACTACGGCATGGGCGTGTTCGAGGGTGTGCGTGCCTACAACACCCCGGCCGGCACCGCGATCTTCCGCCTGCAGGCGCACACCGACCGTCTGTTCGAGTCGGCGCACATCATGAACATGAAGATGCCGTTCAGCCGCGACGAGATCAACGAGGCCACCCGCGCCGCCGTGCGCGAGAACAACCTCGAAAGCGCCTACATCCGCCCGATGGTGTTCTACGGATCCGAAGGCATGGGCCTGCGCGCCTCCGGCCTGAAGACCCACGTGATCGTCGCCGCCTGGCACTGGGGCGCCTACATGGGTGACGAGGCGCTGGAGCTCGGCATCAAGGTGCGCACCAGCTCGTTCACCCGCCACCACGTGAACATCAGCATGACCCGCGCCAAGTCCAACGGCGCCTACATCAACTCCATGCTGGCGCTGCAGGAAGCCATCTCCGGCGGTGCCGACGAGGCCCTGCTGCTGGATCCGGAAGGCTACGTGGCCGAGGGTTCGGGCGAGAACATCTTCATCATCAAGAACGGCGTGATCTACACCCCCGAGGTGACCTCCTGCCTCAACGGCATCACCCGCGGCACGGTGCTGACCCTGGCCGAAGAGCTGGGCCTTAAGATCATCGAGAAGCGCATCACCCGCGACGAGGTGTACATCGCCGACGAAGCCTTCTTCACCGGCACCGCCGCCGAAGTGACGCCGATTCGCGAAGTCGACGGCCGCCAGATCGGCGCCGGCCGCCGCGGGCCGATCACCGAGAAGCTGCAGAAGGCCTACTTCGACCTGGTCACCGGCAAGACCGACGCGCACGCCGAATGGCGGACGTTGGTCAAGTAAGCCTGCAGCTGGAAGCCTGAAGCCAAAAGTCACAGCACTTCGGTTCTCGCTTCCAGCTTCAAGCTTATGGCTTCCAGCTTATGAACATTCTTATTGTTGGCCCCAGCTGGGTAGGCGACATGGTGATGGCGCAGACGCTGTTCGTCTGCCTCAAGCAGCGCCACCCGGGCTGCGCCATCGACGTGCTGGCGCCCGAATGGAGCCGACCGATCCTCGAGCGCATGCCCGAGGTGCGCCGCGCCATCGGTTTTCCCGTCGGCCATGGCGTGCTGGATCTGAAAACCCGCCGCGACATCGGTCGCGAGCTGCGTGGCCAATATGACCAGGCCATCCTGCTGCCCAATTCGCTCAAGTCCGCGCTGGTGCCGCTGTTCGCGCGGGTGCCCAAGCGCACCGGCTGGCTCGGCGAGATGCGCTACGGCCTGCTCAACGACGTGCGCAAGCTGGACAAGGAGCGCTACCCGCTGATGGTCGAGCGCTTCATGGCGCTCGCCTTCGAGCCCGGCGCCGAGCTGCCCAAGCCCTACCCGCGGCCGCAGCTAGTGGTCGATGCTGCCACGCGCGAGGCGGCGCTCGGCCGTTTCGGCCTGGAGCTGGATCGGCCGGTGCTGGCGCTCTGCCCGGGCGCCGAGTTCGGCGAAGCCAAGCGCTGGCCGGCGCGGCACTACGCCCAGGTGGCCGAGCATTACATCCGGCTGGGCTGGCAGGTCTGGCTGTTCGGTTCGAAGAACGATCATCCGGTCGGCGAGGAAATCCGCGAGGAGCTGATGCCCGGTCTGCGCGAGGAGAGCTACAACCTCGCCGGGCAGACCAGTCTGGCCGAGGCCATCGACCTGTTGTCCTGCGCCGATGCGGTGGTTTCCAACGACTCGGGCCTGATGCACGTCGCCGCGGCGCTGGAGCGCCCGCTGGTGGCGGTCTACGGCTCCACCTCGCCGGGCTTCACCCCGCCCTTGGCCGAGCAGGTGGAGATCGTGCGCCTGGGCCTGGACTGCAGCCCGTGCTTCGAGCGCACCTGCCGCTTCGGGCACTACAACTGCCTGCAGGACCTGCCGGCGTCCCAGGTGGTCAGCGCGCTGGACCGCCTGCTGCCCCAGCCCGTCGAGATCCGCTGATGCGCGTATTGCTGATCAAGACCACCTCGATGGGCGATGTGATCCACACCCTGCCCGCGCTCACCGATGCGCTCGCCGCACTGCCGGACGTGCGTTTCGACTGGGTGGTGGAGGAGGGGTTTGCCGAGATTCCCGCCTGGCATCCGGCGGTGGCCCAGGTGATCCCGGTGGCGATCCGCCGCTGGCGCAGGCAGCTGCTGAAGACGCTGCTGTCCGGCGAGTTCAAGCGCTTTCGCCAGCGCCTGCTCGAGCAGCAGTACGATCTGGTGATCGACGCCCAGGGCCTGTTGAAAAGCGCCTGGCTGACCCGCTACGGCCGGGCGCCGGTGGCCGGCTTCAACCGTGAATCGGCGCGCGAGCCGATCGCCTGCCGCTTCTACGACCGCGCCTACTTCGTCCCCGCCGAACAGCACGCCATCGAGCGGGTGCGCCAGCTGTTTTCTCAGGCGCTCGGTTACCCGCTGCCGTCCGGGCTCGGCGACTATGGCCTGAGCCGTCAGCAGCTCGCGGCTCCGGATGCCGAGCCGTATCTGTTGTTCCTGCATGGGACCACCTGGCCGAGCAAGCACTGGCCGGAAGCCTATTGGCGCGAGCTGGCCGAGCGCATGCTGGCCTTCGGCTGGCCGATCCGCCTGCCGTGGGGCAACGAGCAGGAGAAAGCTCGCGCCGAACGAATCGCCGAAGGACTGGCCGGGGTATCGGTGCTGCCGCGCTCCAACCTCGCCGGCATCGCCAAGGTCATCGCCAGCGCCCGTGCCTGCGTGGCAGTGGACACCGGCCTCGGCCACCTGGCGGCGGCACTGGATGTCCCTACCGTTTCGCTTTACGGGCCGACGCTGCCCGGCAAGGTTGGCGCCTACGGTCGCGGCCAGGTGCACCTGTGCGCCAGTGGCCCCGACGCCGGCAAGGGCGACCGTAACAAGCCGTGCTTCGATGACCTGACGCCCGAGCGTGTGGCGCAGGAGCTCAAGCAGCTGCTGCGCACGCCGGAGATGATCTGATGCAGCTCGCCTTCATCCTCTACAAGTACTTCCCGTTCGGCGGCCTGCAGCGTGACTTCATGCGCATCGCGCTGGAATGCCAGCGCCGCGGCCATTCGATCCGCGTCTACGCGATGATCTGGGAGGGCGAGGTGCCGCCCGGCTTCGAGGTGCTGATCGCGCCGGTCAAGGCGTTGTTCAATCACACCCGCAACGAACGCTTCACCGCCTGGGTCGAGGCCGATCTCGGCCGGCGCCCGGTGGATCGGGTGATCGGCTTCAACAAGATGCCGCACCTGGACGTGTACTACGCCGCCGACCCCTGCTTCGAGGACAAGGCGCAGACCCTGCGCAACCCGCTGTACCGCAAATGGGGGCGCTACAAGCACTTCGCCGACTACGAGCGGGCGGTGTTCGCGCCCGAGTCAAAGACCGAGATCCTGATGATCTCCGAGGTCCAGCAGCCGCTGTTCGTCAAGCATTACGCCACCCCGGCCGAGCGTTTCCACCTGCTGCCGCCAGGCATCGCCCAGGATCGCCGCGCCCCGGCCAACGCTGCCGACATCCGCGCCGAGTTTCGCCGCGAATTCAATCTGGCCGACGACGAGCGGCTGGTGGTGCAGATCGGCTCGGGGTTCAAGACCAAGGGCCTTGATCGCACCCTCAAGGCCATCGCCGCCTTGCCGCCCGAGCTGAAAAAGCGCACGCGGCTGATCGTCATCGGCCAGGACGACCCCAAGCCGTTTTTGCTGCAGATCAAGGCGCTGGGCATCGGTGATCGCGTACAGATCCTCAAGGGCCGCAGCGACATCCCGCGCTTTCTGCTCGGTGCCGACCTGCTGATTCACCCGGCTTACAACGAGAACACCGGCACCGTGCTGCTCGAGGCGGTGGTCGCCGGGCTGCCGGTGCTGGTCAGCGATGTGTGCGGCTACGCCCACTACATTGCCGAGGCCGACGCCGGCCGCGTGCTGCCCTCGCCCTTCAGCCAGGCCACGCTGGACCGCCTGCTCGCCGAGATGCTGGCTGACGATGCAGCCCGTGCCGCCTGGTCGCGCAACGGCCTGGCCTTCGCCGACAGCGCCGATCTGTACTCGATGCCGGCGCGGGCGGCCGACGTGATCCTCGGAGAGCAAGCATGAACGTGATCGCCGCGCCGTTCTGCTCTCGTAGGGTGGAGAACGGCGAAGCCTTGTCCACCGCTGGCTGGGTGCGGCATCCGTGGTGGCTGAACGCTGCGCGTGTTATCCACCCTGCGGGGGGCATGCCATGCGCCTGATCCTCGCCGAGCCGTTCAAGACGCTCTGGGCCGGGCGCGATGCCTTCGCCGAGGTCGAGGCCCTGCAGGGTCAGGTCTACCGCGAGCTGGAAGCTCGCCGCACCCTGCGCACCGAGGTCGACGGGCGTGGCTACTTCGTCAAGATTCACCGTGGCATCGGTTGGGCCGAGATTGCCAAGAACCTGCTCACCGCCAAGGCGCCGGTGCTCGGCGCCGGGCAGGAATGGCGTGCGCTGGAGCGTCTGCATCAGGCCGGCGTGCCGACCATGACGGCAGTCGCTTACGGCGAGCGCGGCGCCAACCCGGCCACGCAGCACTCGTTCATCATCACCGAGGAGCTGGCGCCGACCATCAGCCTGGAAGACCTCACCGCCAGCTGGCCGACCGAGCCGCCCGCGCCCGGCCTCAAGCGCGCGCTGATCGCCGAAGTGGCTGGCATGACCGGCACCATGCACCGCGCCGGGGTCAACCATCGTGACTGCTACATCTGCCACTTCCTGCTGCATACCGACCGCCCGCTGGCTGCGGGCAGTCTCAAGCTCTCGCTGATCGACCTGCACCGCGCACAGACCCGCTCGTCCGTCCCGACTCGCTGGCGCGACAAGGACCTGGCCGGGCTGCATTACTCGTCGCTCGATATCGGCCTGACCCGCCGCGACCGCCTGCGTTTTCTCAAGACCTACTTCCAACGCCCGTTGCGCGACATCCTGCGCGACGAAGCGCCGCTGCTGCGCCGGCTGGAGCGCAAGGCTGGCGCGTTGCAGCAACGTAAGCAGCGCCACGGGGATGCGCTCTGATGGCAGGCTGGAAGCTCAACCCGGAATATGCGGCGCTGGGTGATGACTTCGGTAGTCTGGAGAAAGTGTTCAGCCTGCAGGGTGAGCGCATCACGCGCGACCCGCTGTCGGAGGTTATCCGGGTCGAGCGAAGCGGGGTGCGTTACTACGTCAAGCGCTACTGGGGTGGCGGCAAGGGCTTGCGGCGTTTCGTTGGTCGTCCGCGAATCAAGGCGGAATGGCAAAACCTGCGCCATTTTGCCAAATGGGGAGTGCCCACGGTGCCGGTGGTGGCCTACGGGTTGGAGCGTCAGGCGGGCTCGTTTCGCCGTGGGGCACTGATTACCCGCGAAGTGGAGCGGACTCGCGATCTTGCGGCGCTCGCGCTGTCGCGTGACGCCAAGCTACGCGATGCACGCTGGGTCGATCACGTCAGTCGGCAACTCGCCTGCGCCACTCGCACACTGCACGATCATCATTTCGCGCATAACGATCTGAAGTGGCGCAACCTGCTGGTCAACGAGCAGGCCGCCCTGTTTCTGATCGACTGCCCATCCGGCGGCTTCTGGTGGGGGCCATTCCTGCGCCGGCGGGTGGTCAAGGACCTCGCCTGCCTGGATAAGGTGGCGAAATATCACCTGTCGCGCAGTCAGCGGATGCGCTTTTTCCATCAGTACAGCGGCAAGCACCGGCTGGATGCTGCTGACAAGCGCATGATTCGCGAGATCCTGCAGTACTTCGAGGGACGTGAATGAAGGATTTTCTCAGCGAGCAGGATCGTGCCCTGCTGCAGCGACATGGCTTGATCGAGTTCGAGGCCTTGTGGGCGCTCGGGCTCAATCCGGTGGACGCGCCGAACCTCGAGCGCGGCGGCGTCAGCAGCGTGGCCCGTTTGGAGCTGGAGGATCAATGCTTCTACCTCAAGCGGCAGGTCAATCACCTCACGCGCAGTCCGCTGCATCCGTTCGGCGAGCCCACCTTCGCCCGCGAGCTGCGCAATATCCAGTTCTACCAGCAGCATGGGATTCCCGCGCTCGAAGCGGTGTATTACGGCGAGCGCAAGGTGCGCGGCAGTTACCGGGCCATTCTGATGACTCGCGCGCTGGATGGCTGGCGTGATCTTGGCGGTTGGCTGGACGATTGGGAGTCCCTCGCGCCAACGCAGCGCGACGACCTGATGGCCGCGGTGGGCACGCTGGCGCGCCAACTGCACGCGGCTGGTCGAGTGCATGGCTGCCTTTACCCGAAACACATCTTTCTGCGTGAGCGTGCCGACGGCTTCGATGCGCGCTTGATCGATCTGGAGAAGACTCGCCGACTCTGGTTCGGTCAGCGCGATCGGGTGCGCGACCTTGAACCGCTGATACGCCGCGCTTCGGCCTGGTCGCCGGCGGAGATCGAGCGCTTGCTCAGCACCTACCTGGATGGTCGCGCGGCGGTTCCGGCGTGGCTCGAGCGGCTGGTGCGTCGGCGCAGGTCCAAGGAGGCGCGGTGAAGGCGCAGGCACTGCGTGACGCCGGGCGACATCCGCCCGTCCCGCTCAAGCTAGAACTTGCTGGCGAGGCGGGCGTTGGCCTCGTGATTGAGCGCTGGCTGCGTATCCTGCCGGGGCGTCGTTATGTGGGCGTTGCACGCTGGGGTGACCGTGAGGTTCTCGCCAAGCTGTTTGTCGGTGCACGGGCTGCGCGCCGCATGGTGCGTGAGCAGGCTGGGGTAAACGCACTGACCGCCCAGGCGCTGGATACCCCGCGGGTGCTCGCTGCCGGTCACGCGGACGGCGTGGCGTGGCTGCTGTTCGACTATCTTGCGTGCGCGCGCAGTCTTTCGGAACGCTGGAAAGGGCTGGAAACTGAGCCCATGCTCTCGCCTGCCCAGCGAGCCACACTCGAGCAGGCGTTGAGTGTGGTGGGCCGGCTGCACCAGGCAGGGCTTTGGCAGAGCGATCTGCACTTGGCCAACCTGCTCGATGACGGCCAAGGACGCGTTTATCTCATCGATGGCGATGGCATTCAGGCCGAGCAGGCCGGCCGCCCTTTAAGCGCTGTGCGTGCTGCTGACAACCTCGGGGTTTTCTTCGCACAGTTCCCAGCGCAGATCGAACCGTACATCCCTGATCTGCTGAAGGGTTATCGCGTTGCTGCACCCGGCTGTGCCGTGGTCCTCGACGAGCTCATCGCCGCACAAAGGCGGGTGCGTGCCTGGCGCCAGCGCGACCTGCTGCGCAAGGCCGGCCGTGACTGCACACTGTTTAGCGTCGAGCGAGGTCTGTTCGGGCTGCGCGCCGTCTGGCGTGAGGCATTGCCGGGTGTGGGGGCGCTGCTGGAGGATCCCGATCAGGCTATCGCGCGCGGCCATCGCTACAAGGATGGCGGCGCCGCCACGGTGGCGAAAGTTGAGCATGAGGGGCGCACGTTCATTCTCAAGCGTTACAACATCAAGCATGCCCTGCATGCGTTGAAGCGCTTCTGGCGACCCAGTCGCGCCTGGCACAGCTGGATCGAAGGCCATCGCCTGCGATTTTGCGGTATCGCCACGCCACAGCCACTAGCGGTGCTCGAACGGCGCTGGTGCGGTTTACGGGGTCGTGCCTACCTCATTACCGATTATGTTGATGGGCAGGATATACTTTCGGCCTTTGCGCCCTACGTGGACTCGCCGCCCCCGGTGGCGATGCTGGAGGCCCTCGATCGATTGTTTGCCGCGCTTATCCGTGAACGCATCAGTCATGGAGATCTCAAGGGCACCAACCTCTTCTGGCAGGCCCAGGCGCAAGGAGGCCAGTGGGTGCTGATCGACCTTGATGCGGTGCGGCAGCACCACTGCTCGCAGAGTTTCGCGCGGGCATTTCGGCGAGATCGCGCGCGCTTTTTGCGCAATTGGCCGGCTGACAGCATGTTGTACCAACTGCTGAATCAACGAATACCGAACAGCAGCTTCACGCCCAATGCTTGAAGCTGGAACCAGGCTCCCTCCGGGGCCAAGGAACAGACCGCTGTTGCTCAGAGCTTCCGGCTTCAGGCTTCAGGCTGATTGATAAGAGGCTTTCCCACCGTGTCCTTGACCGTTCTCGGCCTTTCCGGCGCCCTTAGTCACGATCCTTCTGCAGCACTTTACATCGACGGCAAGCTGATCGCCGCCGTCGAAGAAGAGCGCTTCGTGCGCGACAAGCATGCGAAGAACCGCATGCCCTATGAGTCGGCTAAGTTTTGCCTGGAACAGGCTGGTATCAAGCCAGAAGACGTTGACGTGGTAGCGATTCCCTTCGCGCCCATCAGCATCTTCGAGAAGGCCCGCTGGCACTATGCCAAGCGTTACGCCTATGCGCCGGACCGTGCCCTCGACGCCCTGCTGTTCGGCAATCGTCGCTACTACCGCTACAAGAAGCGCATCGAATGGTGCCTGCAGCAGCTGGGCTTCGACCTGAAGAAGGTCAAGATCGAGCCGGTCGAGCATCACCTGGCCCACGCCTCCAGCGCCTACCACTGCTCCGGCTTCACCGAGAAGACCGCGATCATGGGCATCGACGGCAAGGGTGAGTACGCCACCACCTTCTTCGGTTGGGGCGAGAACGGCAAGATCCACAAGATCAAGGAA
>JAUVZY010000004.1 GCA_030602315.1 Pseudomonadaceae bacterium
GGAAGTGCCGGACACTTCATGGGTCCAGACGATCTTGCGGTAGGTGAAGTAGACGTCTTCGAGGTGGGTGAAGTGCGCCATGGCCGGGTCCTGGCAGTTGGGCATGCGCGACTGCACGTCGACGATGATGGCGTCCTCCAGCTCGATGGTGAAGTAGTGCTCCTGAGTGCCGGTGGCGGAGGTGCGGTACCACTCCAGGCGGCACTTGGACAGACGCTCACCGGAGGTCAGGGCGGTGAAGATCAGCGGCGAGGACTTGTCGAACACCTTGGTGATCATCAGCGGTTTGTGCACGCGCTGGCCGGTGGGCTGGCCGGACTGCGGGTCGCGGGGAATGATGACCTGGTGGTTGAAGGCCTGGACCAGGATCTGGTCTTCATGGCCCTCCTGGAAGATGTTGCCGACCGAGTCTTCGGTGAAGGTGCCGGCGGTTATCAGGCCCTGACGGGTGCCTTCCAGGGTCATGTAGGCGGGTGTTGGCATGAAGCGCTCCTTGCTTGGTAGTGCCGTAAATGGCGGCAGGAGCGGTTACAAGGGTCGTGCCAGGCCGACAAAGCGTAGCTAGATCAATGAGTTAGCAAAGCGCGGCAAGCAAGATGGGCGCGCCGTCCCGGCAAACTGGGCAAGCCCTGGCGCAGTGCTGTGCAGGTTGTTGCCAGGGGCCGGGAAGGGGCGTGGGGGCTGGGGTTGCCGCGTTCTGATGGACGCTGCGTGGGCAAGAACCTACACAGCACTCCTCCGAAAGCACTGGCAATGCCGGCTCGCTCAGATCACATAACGCCAGACGGCAATGAAGTGCAGCAGGCTGCCGCCGACCACGAACAGGTGCCAGATGCCGTGCCAGTGGCGAAAGCGGGTGTCGAAGGCATAGAACAGGATGCCCACGGTGTAGGCCAGGCCGCCGGCCATCAGCCAGGTGAAGCCGGCCGGGCCGAGGCTGTCCAGCAGCGGCTTGACGGCCACGATGACGATCCAGCCCATCATCGCGTAGAGCACCACCGAGGCGATGCGTGGCCCCTTGCGCACGCGCAGTTCGAGCAGCATGCCGAGCGCCGCGAGAATCCAGACGATGGCAAACAGCGCCCAGCCGATCGGCCCGCGCAATGCCACCAGGCAGAAGGGCATGTAGCTGCCGGCGATCATCAGGTAGATCGAGAGGTGGTCGAGCTTGCGCATGACCTTCTTCGCCGGGCCGCGCAGGCTGTGGTAGAGCGTGGAAATGCTGTAGAGCAGCACCAGGCAGGCGCCGTACACGGCCACGCTGACGATCTTCCACGGATCGCCGTCGAGGCTGGCGAGCACCAGTAGCATCGCCGCGCCGATCAGGGCCAGAACCGCACCGATCAGATGGGTCCAGGCGTTGAGCCGTTCACCGTAGTACATGAGCACCTGCCCGGCGACCCAGGACAACGGTCGCCCTAAGACCGTCTTACTCGCTTGGAGGGCGGCGCCGCAACGGCGATTCCGCGGCAATTGGTTACAGGGTGTTGAGTGGGCGGTTCACAGGGCCCAGGCGACCAGCACCGCGCATTCGGTCAGTTCGAGCAGGGCGCCGGCGGTATCGCCAGTGGTGCCGCCCAGGCGCCGGAGCAGCGCGCGGCGTACCAGCCAGAAGACCAGCGCGGCTACCACAAGCGCCAGCATGCCCTGCCAGCCGCCGATCAGCACGACGAGCACGCCACTGGCCAGCAGCGCACCTTTGACCGCGCGCCGCGGCAGGTGCTCGGCCAGCGCCTGGCCAAGCCCGCCCGGGCGCACGTAGGCGGTGGTCAGAAACAGCGCCGGCAGTGCCGCGCGGCCGAGCAGCAGCGTCGCCAGCAGCGCATGCGCCTCGCCGGCTTCGAGCAGTGCCAGTAGCGCCGCGAACTTGAGCAGCAGCAGCAGTACCAGCACGGCGACCGCGATCGGTCCGCTGCGCGGGTCCTTCATGATCGCCAGGGTGCGCTCGCGGTCGCCGAAGCCGCCGACCCAGGCATCCGCCGTGTCGGCCAGCCCGTCCAGGTGCAGCGCGCCGGTCAGCGCCACCCACAGTGTCAGCAGCAGCGCCGCCTGCAGCGGCAGCGGCGCGCCGGCGAGCAGCACGGCGGCGAGCCAGAGCAGGGCGCCAAGGCCGAGGCCAACCAGCGGATAGCAGGCCAGCGAGCGGCCGATGGCCTCGGGCGCCGGCATGCCCGCCAGGCGTACCGGCAGGCGGGTGAGAAACTGCAGGGCGATCAGCAAGGGCTGCACGGCAATTCCTCCAGGCGCAGCGCGTCACCTTCCAGACTCAGGCGCAGGCGAAACAGCTGGGCATGGTTGGCCTCGACCTGCAGCAGCTGCGCGCGCGGCAGAGCTCGGGCGCGGGCCAGCAGCAGGCGGATGACACCGGCGTGGGTGACCAGCAGCAGGTGCCCTTCACCCTGGCGGGCGAGGCGGCTCAGGGCGTCCAGCACCCGCTGCTCGAAGGCGGCCACCGGCTCGCCGCCGGGGGGGGTGAAGGCGTAGGGGTCGTTCCAGAACAGGCCCAGCTCATGGGCGTGGGTTTCCATCAGTTCGGCGGCCGTGCGGCCTTCCCAGGCGCCGAAATCCAGTTCGCGCAGGCCGGGCTCGATCACCAGCGCCAGGCGCTGGCGGTCGGCCAGTTCCGCGGCGAACGCCTGGCAGCGCTGCAGCGGCGAGCTGACCACGCCGCTCCACGGGGCGCGGCCTGCCACCGCCTCGCGCAGCTGCTGCCAGCCGCGTTCGCTCAACGGCTCGTCCAGCGCGCCGCGAAAGCCGCCGTTGCCGATGGTTTCGCCGTGGCGCAGCAGATCGACGATCACGCTCATGGCGCGCGCTCCGACACCGCCGCCTCGGCGAAGGTGGCCATGCCGGCGTGCAGCGCGCACGCCTGTTGCAGCAGCGGCACCGCCAGCGCGGCGCCGCTGCCTTCGCCCAGGCGCAGGCCCAGATCCAGCAGCGGGCGGGCGTCCAGCGCCGCCAGCACGGCACTATGGCCGGCTTCGGCCGAGCGATGACCGAACAGCAGCCAGGGCTGGCAGGCCGGGTTCAGCCGCACCGCCACCAGCGCCGCCACGCTGCAGATGAAGCCGTCCACCAGTGCCGGCACGCCCTGCTGGGCGCAGGCCAGATAACTGCCGGCAAGCGCGGCGATCTCGAAGCCGCCCAGCCGGCGCAGGGTTTCCAGCGGGCTGTGGCAGTGCGCGCCGTGCAGCGCCAGGGCGGGGGCCAGCACCGCGGCCTTGCGCTGCACGCCAGCGTCGTCCAGCCCGGTGCCGCGCCCGGCGAGGTCGGCCGGCGCCCGCTCGAGCAGTTGGCTGGCCAGCGCGCTGGCGGCGGTGGTGTTGCCGATGCCCATTTCGCCGCCGATGAACAGCTGCGCGCCGTCCGCCGCCGCGCGCTGCAGCGCCTCGCGGCCGGCAGCCAGTGCCTGCGCGCATTGTTCGGCGGTCATCGCCGGCGCCACGGCGAAGTTGGCGGTGCCGGGGCCGAGATCGAGCGAGCGCACGCCAGCCAGTTGGACCGGATGCGCGAGGCCCAGGTCGATCACCTCCAGGCGCGCGCCGAGCTGGCGCGCCAGCACGCTGATCGCGGCGCCGCCTGCCACGAAGTTGGCCAGCATCTGGCCGGTGACCGCCTGCGGGTAGGCCGACACGCCTTCGGCCACCACGCCGTGATCGCCGGCGAACAGGGCGATCGCTACTTGCTCGATGGCCGGTTGCGCGCGGCCCTGCAGGCCGGCCAGGCGGATCGCCAGGGCCTCCAGTTCGCCAAGGGCGCCGCGCGGCTTGGTCAGCTGGTCCTGACGGGCGCGGGCGGCGGCCTCGGCGCTGGCGTCGGGTTCGCGACAGGGAGCGAAGCACCAGTCGGTCATCACAGGGCTCCTTTCAGGGCCAGCGGCAGGCCGGCGACGGTGAGGATGACGCGCTCGGCGCGCGCGGCGAGCGCCTGGTGCAGCCAGCCGGCCTCGTCGACGTAGCGGCGGGTCAGCTCGCCCAGCGGCACCACGCCCATGCCGGTTTCGTTGCTCACCAGAATCACCCGGCCGGGCAGGTTCGGCAGGCAGTCGAGCAAGTCCTCGCGCTCGGCGGCCAGGCGCGCGTCGTCTTCGAGCATCAGCAGGTTGGTCAGCCACAGGGTCAGGCAGTCCACCAGCAGGCAGCGCTCGGGCGCGGCCTGTTCGCGCAGCACCCGCGCCAGTTCCAGCGGCTCTTCCAGCAGGCCCCATTCGGCCGGGCGGCGGGCGCGGTGGTGGGCGATGCGCGCGTGCATCTCGCCATCCAGCGGCTGGCTGGTGGCGATGTAGGTGACGGCCAGCCCGCTTTCGCCGGCCAGACGTTCGGCCAGGCGGCTCTTGCCCGAGCGGGCGCCGCCAAGGATCAGTTCACGCATGCTTGTGCTCCAGGCCGCACAGCTGGCGCAGGGCGGCGGTGTCCAGGTGCGTCTCGACCAGATCGGCCAGGCGCTCGATGTCGCGTTCGCGCAGGGCGTGGTAGTCCACCGTCTGGGGCGCCTCCAGTCCGGCCCAGGCGAGCAGGGCGCTGCAGCCGGTAGGTTGTTCGAACAGGCCGTGCAGGTAAGTGCCGAGGACCTGGCCGTCTTCACTGAGCGCGCCGTCGGCCCGGCCGTCATCGAGGGTGACGGCGGGACTGGCCAGCGCCGGGCCACGGGTTACCCCGGCATGGATCTCGTAGCCGTTGACCGGCACGCCACCCACGGCCAGGCGGCCGGCGACGTTGCGCAGCTGTTTCTCCGCTTCCAGCACGGTGGAAAACGCCAGCAGGCCGAGGCCGGCGCTTTGCCCCGGTTCGCCCTCCAGCCCGAGCGGATCGGCGATCGCGGTGCCGAGCATCTGCAACCCGCCGCAGATGCCGATGAGCTTGCCGCCGTAGCGCAGGTGGCGGGCGATGGCGGACTCCCAGCCCTGGGCGCGTAGAAATGCCAGATCGCTGCGCACGCTCTTGGAGCCGGGCAGGATGATCAGGTCGGCCGGCGGAATCGGCTGGCCGGCGCCGACGAAGGTCAGCTCGACCTGCGGATGCAGGCGCAGCGGGTCGAAGTCGGTGTGGTTGCTGATGCGCGGCAGCACCGGTACGACGACCTTGAGCCGCCGTTCGGCCTTGGCCACCTGGCGGGTGGCGACGGCGTCTTCGGCTTCCAGATGCAGGTCGGTGAGATACGGCAGCACGCCCAGCACCGGCTTGCCGGTGCGCTGCTCCAGCCAGTCCAGCCCCGGTCGCAGCAGGGCGAGGTCGCCCCGGAAGCGGTTGATGACAAACCCCTTGACCCGCGCCTGTTCCGACGCGCTGAGCAGCTCGAGCGTGCCCACCAGATGGGCGAACACGCCGCCCTTGTCGATGTCGGCGATCAGGATCACCGGGCAGTCCACCGCCTCGGCAAAGCCCATGTTGGCGATGTCGCCCTCGCGCAGGTTGATCTCGGCGGGGGAGCCCGCGCCTTCGACCAGCACCACCGGATAACGCGCGGCGAGGCGGGCGTGGGAGTCGAGCACTGCCTGCATCGCCACGCGCTTGTAGTCGTGGTAGGCGGCGGCCTTCATGTTGCCGACGGCGCGGCCATGGACGATCACCTGGGCGCCGGTGTCGCTGTTGGGTTTGAGCAGCACCGGGTTCATGTCGGTGTGCGGGGCGAGGCCGGCGGCCTGGGCCTGCACGGCCTGCGCGCGGCCGATCTCGCCGCCGTCGGCGGTGACGGCGCTGTTGAGCGCCATGTTCTGCGGCTTGAACGGCACCACCGCCACGCCCTGGCGTGCCAGCCAGCGGCAGAGGGCCGTCACCAGCGTGCTCTTGCCGGCGTCGGAGGTGGTGCCCTGCACCATCAGGGTGGTCATCGGCGACTCCATTCGGTGAGGGCCTGGTCGAGTCGTGCCCAGCCGGCTTGGTCGGATGGCAGACCCAGGCGCAGGCTGACAGGCAGCAGGAACAGGCGGGTGAGAATGCCGCGCCGGGCGAGGAAATCGTGCAGTTCGGCGGCGTTCGGATCCGGACGCCAGTTAAACAGCGCGCAGCCGCCGGCGGGGGGCAGCCCGTGCTCGGTCAGCAGACGCGCCAGGCGCTGGCCATCGACGAGCAGGCGTTCACGTTGGCGCTGCTGGCCGGCGTGGTCGCGCAGTACGGCGCTGGCCAGCGCACGGGTCGGGCCGCTCACCGCCCAGGGGCCCAGCAGCGCGTCGAGCCCGGCCAGCAGCGCCGGCTCGGCGAACGCGAAGCCCAGGCGTGCCCCGGCCAGGCCAAAGAACTTGCCGAACGAGCGCAGCACGATCAGCCCCGGCCGGCCGGCGCGGGCGACCAGGCTGTGTTCGGCAGCACAGTCGATGAACGCCTCGTCGACGATCAGCCAGCCGCCGCGGGCGGCCAGGCGCGTGTGCCAGTCGAGCAGGCGCTCGGCGGGCCAGAGGCGGCCGGTGGGGTTGTTCGGGTTGATGACGATCAGGACATCCAGCTGATCCATCGTCTCGGCGGTCGGCTCGTCGTTCAGCCCCACGAGGGTGTGGCCGGCGGCCTGCCAGGCCTCGGCGTGTTCGGCGTAGGCCGGCGCGAACACGCCCACCCGCGAAGCGGGGCGCAGGCGCGGCAGGGCCTGGATCGCCGCCTGGGAGCCGGCTACTGGCAGCAGGTGGGCGTTGCCGTAGTGGCTGCGGGCGGCGTCGGCGAGGTCGTCGTCCGGCTCCGGCAAGCGCCTCCAGGCGTCGGGGGCAATGGCCGGCAGCGGCGGGCTGTACGGCGCGATGCCGGTGGAGAGGTCCAGCCAGTCGGCCAGCGGGATGCCGTAGTCGCGCGCCGCCTGGCGCAGCCGACCGCCGTGTTCAGCCATGCAGGACGCCTCCGAGCAACACCAGCGCCAGCCAGAGCAGCACGCCATTGCGTACCAGGCGCAGGGCGCGTTCGATGGCGGCGGCATCCGGCGCCGGGCCTTCGCCGAGGGTGGGGCGCGCATGCCACTGGCCGTGGTAGATGGCCGGGCCGCCCAGCGAGACGCCCAGCGCCCCGGCGCCGGCAGCCATCACCGGGCCGGCGTTGGGGCTGTCCCACTGCGGCGCCTGGGCCTTCCAGCAGGCGAGGGCGCGGCGGGTGCGGCCGAGCAGGGCGTAGGTCAGCGCCACCAGCCGCGCCGGGATGAAGTTCAGCGCGTCGTCCAGACGGGCCGCTGCCCAACCGAAGGTGTTGAGACGCGGGGTGCGGTAACCCCACATGGCATCCAGCGTATTGGCCAGACGGTAGAGCACCACCCCCGGCGCGCCGGCCACGGCGAACCAGAACAGCGCGGCGAACACCGCGTCGCTGCCGTTCTCCAGCACCGACTCGGTCGCGGCGCGGGCCACGCCGGCTTCATCCAGCGCCTGCGGGTCACGGCTGACCAGATAGCCGACGCGCCGGCGCGCCTCCATCAGGTCACCGCCGCGCAGCGCGACAGCCACCGGGCGGGCGTGTTCGGCCAGGCTGCGCAGGCCGAGGGCGGCGTACAGGGCGAGCACCTCGACCAGCCAGCCAATCACCGGCAGCCGGCTGAGCAGCCAGGCCAGCAGGGTCAGCGGCACCACCGCCAGACACCAGGCGACCACCCCGCGCAAGCGGTTGCCGACAGCCTCGGGAAAGTTGAAGCGTGCCTGCAAGGCATCGGCCAGGCGCCCGAAACCCACCAGCGGGTGCCAGCGGCGCGGCTCGCCGAGCAGCGCGTCCAGCGCGAGGCCGGCGCCCAGACTCAGGAAAAGGCTCATGGCGCGCCCCAGCCGTCTTCAAAGAGCAGCTCGGCCAGCGGCCGGGCCTGCGCCCAGCCTTCGCGCTCGAGCATCGGCTCGGGATAGAACTCATTGACCGGCCCCAGGCAGAGCACCGCCACCGGCTTGGCGCCGTCCGGCATGCCTAGCAGCGCGGCCAGGGCAGCGGGGTCGAACAGCGACACCCAGCCCATGCCCAGCCCTTCGGCGCGGGCCGCCAGCCAGAGGTTCTGAATCGCACAGGCGACCGAGGCCAGGTCCATCTCCGGCAGGGTGCGCCGGCCGAAGATGTGCTGCTCGCGCGCATCGCCCAGCGCCACCACCAACAGCTCGGCGCAGTCGCGGATGCCTTCGACCTTCAGGCGCATGAACTGGTCGCGGCGTTCGCCCAGCGCCTCGGCGGTCCGCTGGCGCTCGTCCTCCACCAGTGTGGCGATGGCCTCGCGCAGGTCGGCCTTGCCGATGCGGATGAACCGCCAGGGCTGCATCATCCCGACGCTGGGTGCCTGGTGCGCGGCACCCAGCAGGCGCGCCAGTACCTGCGGTGCGACCTGGCCAGCGGCGAAGTGGCGCATGTCGCGGCGCTCGGCAATGGCGCGGTAGACCGCCGCGCGTTCGGCGGGGGTGAAGGCATGTTCGCTCATGGTTTGAACAGCGCCGCGGCCGCCTGCGGGTTGGACGGCAGATAGAAATGGATATAGGAGGCGGTCAGTCGACCCAGCCGATAAACCGCCTCGGCGGTCCGCCGGTGGTTGGGGCATTCGCCGCGGGCGAGCGGTTCCAGGGCGGTGGTCAGGGTCGAGTGGTGGTAGGTGTGACCGCGCAGGCTGCCTTCCGGCAGTTGTACCTGTTGCTGCGCCAGGGCCGCCAGACGCGGCTGCATCTGCGCCTCGCCGGGCAGCAGGCCGACCAGTTCGGCACGCCGGCCGTGCTTGTCGATCAGCGCGTCCAATAGATAGAGCATGCCGCCGCATTCAGCGAGGATCGGCTTGCCGGCCGCGTGGTGCGCGCCGATTGCCGCGGCCATCGGTCGATTGGCCGCCAGGGCCTCGAGGTGCAGCTCCGGATAACCGCCGGGCAGGTAAAGGCTGTCGGCATCGGGCAATCCGGCGTCGGCCAGCGGCGAGAAAAAGCGCAGCTCCGCACCGAGTGCCTGCAGCAGGTCGAGGTTGGCCTGGTAGAGAAAGCCGAAGGCGGCATCGCGTGCTACGCCGATGCGGGTGCCGGCCAACGGCGTTTCCCGCGCAGCGTCTGGTACCGCTGCGGCAAACGGTACCGGCGCGGGCAGCGCGGTGTCGGCGCTGGTGGCCAGCGCGTCGGCGGCGGCATCCAGGCGTGCATCCAGATCGGCCAGCTCGTCGGCCTGTACCAGCCCGAGGTGACGGCTGGGCAGCTCCACCTCGATGCTGCGTGGCAGCGCGCCGAACCAGGGCAGGTGCGCGGGCAGGGCGCTGCGCAGGATCTGGCCATGGCTGGCACTGCCGACGCGATTGGCCAGCACGCCGGCGAACGGCAGGTCCGCCTGGAAGGTGGCCAGGCCATGGGCGAGGGCGGCGAAGGTCTGGGCCATGGCCGAGGCATCGATCACCGCCAGCACCGGCACGCCGAAACGCCGGGCCAGGTCGGCCGCCGAGGGCTGGCCGTCGAACAGCCCCATCACGCCTTCGATGAGAATCAGGTCCGCAGTGGCCGCAGCCTCGGCCAGCAGGCGTCGGCAGTCATCCTCGCCGACCATGCGCAAGTCCAGCTGGTAGACCGGCTGGCCGCTGGCGCGGGCGAGAATCATCGGGTCGAGAAAGTCCGGCCCGCACTTGAACACCCGCACACGGCGGCCCAGCCGCGTGTGCAGGCGTGCCAGGGCGGCGGTGACGGTGGTCTTGCCCTGGCCGGAGGCCGGGGCGGCGATCAGCAGGGCGGGGCAGGTGTTAGCGTCGGTCGGGGATGCCATGGGCGATATCTGTTGTCGGGCTGCCAGACAGCCGTTGTGTACGGGCGCGGCGTGACACCCGCGCAGGGGCGGTGTGTCTAGTACTCGATGCCTTTTTGCGCCTTCACGCCGGCCTTGAATGCGTGCTTGATCAGGGCCATCTCGGTGACGGTGTCGGCCGCCTCGATCAGTGCCTCGGGGGCGCCGCGGCCGGTGACCACTACATGCTGGTGCAGCGGGCGCGACTGGATGTCGGCCAGTACGTCATCGAGCTGCAGGTAGCCGTACTTGAGGGCGATGTTCAGCTCGTCGAGCACGACCAGCATCACCTCCTCGCGGCCGAGCAGTTCGCGCGCCACCGCCCAGGCTTGCTGCGCCTTGGCGATGTCGCGCTGGCGGTCCTGGGTTTCCCAGGTGAAGCCTTCGCCCATCACGTGGTAGCTGACCTCGTCGGGGAAGCGGCGGAAGAAGGCTTCCTCGCCGGTGGAGGCCGCGCCCTTGATGAACTGCACCACGCCGACCTTGTAGCCATGCCCGAGCGCCCGGGCGACCATGCCGAACGCCGAGCTGCTCTTGCCCTTGCCGTTGCCGGTGTGCACCAGCAGCAGGCCGTACTCGTCCTGAGCTCCGGCGATCTTCTGGTCGACCAGCGCCTTCTTGCGCTGCATGCGCGCCTTGTGGCGCGCGTCGCGGTCGAGGTCGGTCACGCGCGCACCTCTTCCTGCAGGCCGGTCTGCCAGACCTGCAGGCCGGCGTAGAGTACGGCAGCAACGCCGACATAGAAGCTCATGCTCGCCAGATAGGCGGGGTAGTAGGTGGCAATGTGTTCACCGAGCATGGCCAGGGTCGGTTCGGCGAAACGGCCGGAGAAATAGAGGAAGCTGCCGCCGGAAATGACATAGCAGACGAACGCCGAGAGCACGGCCACGGCGCTGAGCGTGGCGATGCCGCTCAGGCTGTCGCGGTGCAGGCGGGCGTACAGCCGGCCGCCGAAAAACAGCGAGCCATAGGCCGGGACCAGCGCCCAGTAGGCCGGTGACAGGCACCAGTCGCTCACGCCCAGCCAGCCGATGGCGACGAAGTCGACCAGCGAGGCCAGGCTGAAAAGCGCAGCAAACACCCAGCGCGGCTTGAGCAGGACGCCGGCGAGGAAGAACGCGGCCCACGAGGCGCTCGGCAGATCGAGGCCGCCGAAGTGCTGACCACGGGTCAGCCACAGCAGCGCTGCCAGGCCTAGGCCGACATAGAGCTGGGCGCGGGATGAAACAAGCATGCAAATCTCCTGGCGGCGGCCCCATGGGCCGCGCACGGTGTGACTACTCAAAGAGCCTGGTAGCGGATGGTGAGGTAGACGGCCCGGCCTGGCTGGTTGTAGTCGGCGACCGTCTGGTAGTCGGTGTCGAGCAGGTTAGCGATGCGCGCCTGCAAACGCCATTCCCGATTTACCCGGTACTCGCCGCGCAGATCGAGGGTGGCAAAACCGGGCAGCACTCTGCTGTTGGCCTGGTCATCATAGGCGGCGCCCTGGGCATGCAGGGTGGCGCCCATGCCGAAGGGGCCGATATCGCGGTCGATGCTGAGGTTGAACAGCTGCTCCGGACGGCGTTGCAGCGCGTTGCCGTAGTAGCGCGCCGAACGGTTTCGGGCATCGATCAGGGTGTAGTTGGCGTTCCAGCGCCACGCCCACAGCTGGCTGGCAACCGCCAGCTCGAGACCGCGGATGCGTGCTCGATCGACGCCCTCGGCCGTGCAGTCGAAGTTTGAATCGCAGACGGCAGCGATCAGGTTTTCGATCTGGCTGCGGAACAGGTTTGCCGACCAGTTACCCCAGGCGTGCTCGCCGGACAGCCCGGCTTCCAGGCTGCGGGATCTCTCCGGCTCCAGCATCGGGTTGCCATAGCCGGGGAAATAGAGGTCGTTGAACGTCGGCGCTTTGAAGGCGCTGCCGTAGCTGGTGGTAACGCGCAGCGCATCGGTCAGGGCGTAGCCCCAGGCGACGCTGCCGGTCTTGTGGCTGCCGAACTGTTCGTTCCGATCATGGCGCGCGGCAAGCTGCAGTTCGTGGCGAGCCAGGCCTGCCCGGTACTGCAGGAACACGCCCTCGTTTTCCCGGTTGTCCAACAGGTAGTTGGTGGTGCCGTTGACCTCATCGCGCTGATAGTCCAGGCCAAGGGTGAGGGTCTGTCGCTCGGCCAGGGCCAGGTCGTTCTGCCAGGTGGCGCTGTCGCGGCGATTATCGAAGCGCGAATAGAACGCCCCGTCCTGATAGGTGTCGGCGTTGTCCTGGCTGCGACCGAGTTGCAGCGTTACGTCCCATGGCTGTAACGGGCTGAAGCGCGCGCGTGCGCCGAGCACCTGCTGGGTGTTTTCGGCGAAGGCACGCTTGCCGAAGACGCCGTTCCACTCGTAGCGGCCGTCAAAGTCATTGTGTGCGTCGGCACGCAGATAGGTGCCCTCCAGTTCCAGGCCGTTATCGAAGCGATAGCCGGCGCGCGCCGAAGCGGACAGCCGGCGATAGCCGTCGGAATCGCTTTCGTAACTGCCGTCGGCCAGGCTGGCGGCGGTCTTCGCCTTCGCATTGATGCCGTCGGTATCCGAGCCATTCGCCGCCAGGGTGTACCAGCCCCGCGTGCTGGCACCGCTGAGCCCGGCGGTGCCCTCGTAGCTGTCGTGGCTGCCGTAGCCGGCGGAGAAGAACGGCTTTATGCCGTCGCTGCGCTGGCGGCGGGTGAAGATCTGCACCACGCCGCCGATGGCTTCGGAGCCATAGAGGCTCGAGCGCGGCCCGCGGACCACCTCGATGCGTTCGATCAGCTCAAGCGGCAGGTCCTGAAAGGCTACGGTGCCCAAGGTCGCCGAGCCGACCTGAATGCCATCGACCAGCACCAGTACGTGGCTGGCGTTGCTGCCGCGCAGGTACAGCGAGGCGTTCTTGCCCGCGCCGCCGTAGCTGGCCAGCGCTACGCCCGGCACGCCGGCCAGCAGTTGCTGCAGGGAGTTGGCCTGGCTGCGCTCGATTTCGGCGCGATCGATGACCGTCACCGCGGCAAGGCTCTGATCAGCGGTTTCCGCCAGACGCGAGGCAGTGACGATGTGCTGCTCGAGGTCCAGCGTTGGCGCGGCATGCAGGGGAGAAAACGGCACGGCGCCCAGCAGCGCCCAGGCCGCCAGTCGCCCGGAGTTTCGGCTATCCATCTGATGGCTCCGTCGCGCGCCCCGCGCGACAAGCAGGAATCGAAGGCGCACGACCAGGATCGTGCGCCCATTACGCGACAGGCCGGTCTCCGGGCTCACGAGTGGCTGGTGCCGAATGCTGCGCCTTCCCATGCGATGCACAGTGGCGTCATGCAGCGTTCTTGCTCGTCTACCGTTGCGGGGGCAGCGCCGGACTGGATCGCATGAAGCGTTCGCACCGGCTTCCCTGTTTCACCCCGTTGCGCGGGGCACCTGAAGCTGGCGCGCAGGGTAGTGATCGCACCCGGTGTCGTCAAACGCCGCTGGAGCGCTATTCATGATCAATCCGCGCCTGGCTCATGCAGCCGGCACGCACAGGCGGCAAAAACGGCGGGGCAGGTGTTGGCCGGCCGCCCTGCGGGCCTTTGAGCATTTCGCGCCCCAAGCAAAAAGCCCCGGTCATCTGCCGGGGCCTTTGCGTATCGCTGCAACCGCCAGGCGGCGGTGTGCGGTCAGTCCTGGCGGCTGGTGACTTCTACCAGGTGGTAGCCGAACTGGGTCTTGACCGGGCCCTGCACCTCGCCGACCGGGGCGCTGAAGACCACGGTGTCGAATTCGCGGACCATCTGACCGGGGCCGAACGAGCCCAGGTTGCCGCCGTCACGGCCGGACGGGCAGGACGAGTGCTGGCGTGCCAGCTCGGCGAAGTCGGCGCCGTTCTGGATCGCTTCTTTGAGTTCATTGCACTTGGCTTCGCTGGAAACCAGGATGTGGCGTGCGGATGCGCGGGCCATGGGCTGCTCCTTGTTGGAAAGCCCCGAGGCTAACGGCAATTGCGGTGACAGGCAAACCGGAGGGGCGCCGCTGGCCCGGGTGGGGCCAGCGGCGCGGTTGGCGAGGTGCCGCCAACCGCGGGCGCATCAGCAGTAGCGGTCGATGTAGCGAACTTCGCTGGCTTGCTGAGCGGCGTTCCACTCCTGCTTGAGGGTGTGGAACACGCGACCGATGAAGTCACGGTCGGCAGCGGCCTTCTTGCCTACATAGCCCTTGCCGCGGTGGTAGGTGCGCAGGCGGGCGCGCATGCCGGGGGTACGCTTCTCGAACTCCTGCTCGTCCAGTTCCGGCGCGAGGGCATCGATGCGTACATCGCCGGCCTCGTTGATCCACAGAATGTGGCTGCCGTGGGTGTCCTTGCAGGCGGCGAACAGCTTGGCCAGATCTTCGGGAGTGGTTTGATTGTTCAGATTCATCGTATGAGCCCTGTAACCGTTGGTTGAAAACGTATGGGTAGAAGTGGGTTCATCGGCTGGCACGCTCCGTCGGAGACGGGCCTGGCCGGATTTGAATCTCAACCTGAAGCCTGATGTAGCGCTGATCTGAGCAAACTACAGAGGCAGAGCGTGGAAGCTGCCGGAGCGACGTATCGGAGGAGGAGAGCGGCGGAACGCCTGAGGATGGTGCGCAGGAGGGGGCAAGAGCCACCGTACGCCGCGGTCAGCATCATGAGGAACGTTTCGCAGCCTGCTCGTCCGTGACGATCGGCCAGTCAACTTCATCAGTCCGCCTTGTGGGCAGTACAGTCGCGAAGCGGCTCGGTGGGTGGACCGAATTAACGCTTCAAAACCCTTACCAGGGCTCCCCGTTTGGGGAAGCGTGTTCATCATGCAAGCGCCGCCCGGGGCTCGTCAACGGTTTTGTAGTGATTTTTTTGGAGTACTACAAAAGCCGTGCTGGCAGCTCCTCCCAAGGTAGTGGTCGGTCGGTCGCAGTGGAACATCGCCAGCTGGCGGGGGTCGCTAGGAAAACACCGCGACGGTCGCGCGCGTTCACCTGCGGCAGGGAGCCATCGACCCCTGGAGGTACTGCCGTGATGCCGTTCAACTTCACTGCCCGCCGTTCACCAGCCAGCATTCAGGTACGCTGCCTGGCCATCGTCCTGAGCGTATTGGTGCTGTGCCTGCCGCTCCCCTCGAGCGCCGACGATCACACGCCGCTCGAGCACCCCAGCGATTACCTGCGGGTGACCGACTACCCCGGCGGGTTCGTTGCCAACGATATCGAAACCTGGCGCCGCGACGCCCCCGAGGTGCAGGAGATCGAGATCGCCTCGTCGGCCGATGGTGCCGCGCAGAAAGCGCTGTTCTACGCGCCGCAGACGGACCAGCCGCGTCCGCTGCTGGTGGTGCTGCACAGCTGGAGCACCGATTACCGGCAGAACATCGACATTCCCCTTGCGCGCTTTGCGGTCGCCAACGAGTGGGCGTTCATGCACCCGGATTTTCGCGGGCAGAACGACGGTCGGCCGGAGTCCACCGCCTCGGAACTGGCGATTTCGGACATGCAGGATGCGTTGGCCTACGCGCGTGAGCACGCCAACGTCGATCCTTCGCGCATTTATCTGCTCGGCTATTCGGGCGGCGCGATGAATGCGCTGCACCTGGCCAGCCGCCAGCCCGAGGTGTTTGCCGGCATTTCCCTGTGGGTGCCGGTGTACGACCTGGTGAGCTGGTACGAGTGGAACAACGAGCGCGGCGAGAAGTACGCGCCGGAGATCGCCGGCGCCTGCGGTGGCGAGCCACTGGAGGGGAGCCCCGCGCATGCCGAATGCGTCAAGCGCAGTCCGAGCAGCCATGTGCCGGCGTTGGCCGGGCAGCTGCGGGTGCTGATCGCCCATGGCCTGGGCGATAACACGGTGCCGCCGGACCATGCCTTGCGGCTGTACAACGACCTGGCCAAGGCCGATGAACGCATCGCGCAGGAGGACATCGATGCGCTGATGGCTTCGCGCGAGGTGCCCGAGGCGCTCGCCGCGCGCTCCCAAGAGGGCGTGCCGGCGCGCTTCGACGAGGCCGAGGCCGACGTGGCGCTGTATCTACGCTCCGGTCCGGCCGAGCTGGTGCTGTTCGACGGCGAGCACGACATGCTGTATCGCCCGGGGCTCGACTGGCTCGCTCGGCAGAAGCGCTGAGGAGGGCCGATGAACGCAGGTTCGTGGATGCTGGTGCTTGGCCTGATGTTGCCGCTGGTGGCCGCAGCGCGTGACTGGGCCGGTGTCGAACGGCCGAGCGCTGGCGAGGCGCGGGCGATCGGTGCGCATGGCGCCGGCTGCCTCGCGGGAGCGAAGCCGCTGCCGCCCGAGGGGGTTGGCTACCAGGCGGTGGACCTGGAACGGCGGCGGCATTTCGGCCACCCGGTGCTGGTGCAGTACGTGCAGGACCTCGGTGAGCGGCTGGCGGCGGCCGGTATCGGCCCGATGCTGGTGGGGGACATGGCGCAGCCGCGCGGAGGGCCGATGGCCTACGGTCACGTCAGCCATCAGACCGGCCTGGACGTCGACATCTGGTTTCGCCTGGATCTGCCGACCTTGCCGCGCGAGGCGCGGGAGAATCTCGAACAGCCGATTCTGGTGGACGAGCGCAGCGCACAGCTGTTGCCCGGTCGTTGGAGCGATGCGCATGCCGAGTTGATCCGCCTGGCGACCCAGGACACCCGGGTGGCGCGGGTGTTCGTCGATGCGGCGGTCAAACGGGATCTCTGTGCGCGGCAGTGGGACGACCGATCCTGGCTGCGCCGGGTGCGGCCGTGGCCGGCGCACGATGAGCACCTGCACGTGCGGCTGTATTGCCCCAAGGGCTCGCCGGGCTGCATCGACCAGCCCGAGCCGCCGCCGGGTGAGGGCTGTCTGGCCATCGAGCCGACCCCGCGGCGCATCGTCCAGGCCCGGCCGATCCAGACACTGCCGGCAGCCTGCGACGCGCTGCTGCGCCGCTAGCTCAGGGGGCGGGCTTTTCCAGAATCAGCTCGACCCGACGGTTCTGCGCGCGGCCATCGGGCGTGCTGTTCGGTGCCAGCGGCCGGGTGTCGGCGTGGCCGACAGCGGAAAGCCGTGCGCTATCGATGCCGTTGGCCTCGAGGTAGCGCACCACGCTGCCGGCGCGCGCGCCGGACAGTTCCCAGTTCGAGGGGAAGCGGCGGGTGTTGATTGGCAGCGAGTCGGTGTGGCCGACCACGGTGATCCGGTGATCGCTGGACGTCAGGACCGGGATCAGCCGCTGCAGCACCTGCAGCCCGGCGAGGCTCAGTTCGGCGTCGGCCGGTGGAAAGATGATCTCGCTGCTGATGCGAAAGCTCACCGAGCTCTGGTTGACGATCACTTCGATGTCTTTGCCCAGCCCGCTGGTATCGAGGCCTGCCAGCGGATTTTCCGGCCGCGGCTCGCCGTCTGCCTCGGCCGGTTCCTCGGCCGGTGGCGGCACGGCGGTAACGACCGGCGCCTGGTCGAGCAGTTCCTGCAGGCGCTGCTGCGGGCCCTTGCCGGCGAAGGCGAGCATGACCACCAGCAGCACCAGCAGCAGGGTGAGCATGTCGAGGTAGACCGTCAGCCAGCTGTCCTCGTCGCCCGGGTCGCGGGCCAGATCTTGCACCACTACGCGTCGACGCAGTTGCCGGCGGCTGCTTTCGGCCGCCTTGTGCTCGCGCAGCCACAGCCCTTCGAGCTGGCGGACGCGGCGTTCCAGCGCCTGCTGTCGTGCGGCCTTGTCGCTTTGCTGCTGCTCGTCGTCCATCAGGGATTGCCTGCCGTTTCCTGGCGCTGGCGTGCCGCGCCGGCGTCGCGGATTTCATCCTGGTACTGGGCGATGAAGCTTGTGAGCGTCTCGCGCATCAGCGCCGGGCTGCGCTTGTGGCACATCATGGTGATGCCCTGCAGCACCATGTTCATTAGCTCGATGCGTTGTTCGGTGCGCCGTTCGAGCTTCACCGCCACCGGCTTGAACACCAGGTTGGCCAGCAGCACGCCGTAGAAGGTGGTCATCAGGGCGATCGCCATCTGCCGGCCGATGGCGGTCATGTCGCCGTCGCCGAGCAGGAACATCAGGTTCACCAGGCCGACCAGGGTACCGAGCATGCCGAACGCCGGGGCGTAGCTGGCCATCACCCGGAACAGCTGGGCCTCGGCATGCTCCTTGGCGCGCAGCCGGGCGATGCGCCATTGCAGGAGATCGACGATGTCGTCTTCGGGGGTGTTGTCCACCACCAGCTGCACGCCGGTCTTGAGGAAGGGGTTGCAGATCTTCTCCAGCGCCTGCTCCACCGCCTGCAGGTTGCCGGCCATCCACAGGCGCGAGATCTGCACCAGCTCCTCCATGTCCTGGCGGGCGTACAGGCGCTCGTTGCGCAGTACGGTGCCGAGCAGGCCGAAGATGCGCAGCACTTCGCGTAGCGGATAACTGATGAAGGTGGCGGCGAGGGTGCCGAACAGCACGATGCCAAGGCCCGGCAGGTCGACGAACAGCAGCGGATCGACCGCGGAAAAACCCAGAACGACGGCCAGCAGGCTGATGCCGGCGAGCATTCCGATCAGCGTGGAAGGATTCATGCACACTCCGAAAATCTTTGAACAGGCCGACGCACCGGCCCGTTCGAGGATTATCGGCCGATGCTGGCCTTTCTGCAGCAGCCTTTCAGGCGCCGCGCAGGCCCTGCTGCTCGCGCCAGCAGGCCTGGCAGATGCGGTACTCGCGGCTTTGCAGCGGCATCGGCTTGCCGCACTGCTGGCAACTCTTGCGCTCGCCGGTCAGGCGCCGCGCATCCTGGCGTCCGGGACGCTTGCGCCGGGCCAGCTCACGGGTGATGGCCTCGTTGAGCAGGTGGCGGTGATCCTCGCCCTTTGCCACATGGGGAAAGTGCTCGGGCAACGCGCGGGCCAGGTGCAGGTAGGTCTCCACCACATGCAGCGCGCTTTCCAGCGCGGCGAGGTCGAGGCCCAGGGCGATGCGTGGCAGCTCCACCGCCTTGCCGTCGGCGACCCGGCGCATCCACTGCCGGGCGAAGGTCGCCGCCGGGCTGTCCAGCCCGCCGCGGATGGGCGTGCAGGCGAAGATCCAGCGCAGCCACAGGTCGATCTGCGGATCGTCGATCAGCTTGATCCACTCGGCCAGCTCATCGGGCAGTACCGAGATGAAGGCTTCGCCGTAGTTGATGTTGCGGTTGAAGGTGAGCCAGGCGCGCAGCAGGCTCGGCTCGTTCATCAGCTCGGAGATGGCGCGCAGGTGATCGATGGACGGGCGCACCTGAAATTGCGACAGATCCACCGGCGCGTCGGCGCTGTGGAACAGCCTGCGGATGTTCTTCAAGGTCTGCGGGTCGAGCGCGGTGATGGTGCCTTCGTCGTGGTGGCCGAAGCGCCCGGCGCGGCCGCCGATCTGCTTGACTTCCTGCACGTTGAGCTGGCGATTCTGGATGCCGTCGAACTTCTCGTCGGTGTAGAAGCACAGCGTATGCGCCGGCAGGTTCAGGCCCATGCCGACCGCATCGGTGGCGACCATGATGTCCGCCTCGCCTTCGCGGAAACGCCTGGCCTGCTCGCGGCGCACTTCCGGCGACAGCGCGCCGTAGACCACCGCCACACTCTTGCCGGTGGTTTCCAGAAGGCCCTTGAGGTCGAGCACGGTCTTGCGGCTGAAGGCCACCAGCAGCGAGCCTTCCTCGAGGTGCTTGAGGGTGGTGGAGTGGCGCGCGATCTCGACCGGGGAAAGTCGCTTGGTGCGCTTGATCAGCAGCTTGTCCTCGCACAGCGCGCAGAGGGTGCGCAGCGAAGGCTCGATCAGCGGCGGGCCGGTCATCAGGACCTCGGGCGCATAGGCGCTGACCAGCGCGTCGACCCAGGCCCAGCCGCGCTGCGGGTCAGCCAGCATCTGCACCTCGTCGACCACCACCACATCCCAGTGCTGATGGCGGAAGCGGGCGAACTCCTCGACGGTGCAGCAGAAGTGGGTGGCGCCCTCGCGGATGATTTCCTCCTCGCCGGTGACCAGCGAGCAGGGCACGCCCATCGATTCGATGCGTTCCTGATTTTCCAGCGCCATCAGCCGCAGCGGCGAGAGGTAGATGGCGTGCTTGACGCCGGTCATTGCCTCGATGGCCTGGTGGGTCTTGCCGCTGTTGGTGGGGCCGAGCAGGGCGGTCCAGCGGCGGGTCAGGCCGCGCGCCGGGTACGCCTTGTGGTAGTGAACGAAGCGCGGATCGCTTTCGAGCAGGGTGGCGAAGGCCATCTTCTCGGCATGCTGCTCTCGCGCCAAACGCACGGCGCGGCAGGCCTTGGCCGGTTCCATCTGCAACAGTTCGGTGAGCGGCTTCTGGCCGAGCAGCTTGAGGTCGAAATCCTCGGCAGCCTCGAGCAGCGCCGCGAAGCGCTGCTCGAGCGCCTCGCGGTCCTGCTGCTTGTACTGGGCTACTTCGGCCTCGCTCAGCAGATGGCCCTGGCCGGTGGGGATGCGCCGCTGCAGGTCCAGGGTCAGGTCGCCATGGCGCAGCGGCACCACATAACGCAGCTCGTGACAGACCTCGTTGAGGATGTCGATGGCGCGGGCGAGAAAGTCATCCAGGCGGGCGAGCGACGGGCGCAGCTGATCGAGCACGCGCAGCTTGTCCTCGTCGGCGAGGCGGCTAAACGGCCGCTCCAGCACCTTCAGGCGCTCGCGCACCATCGATTCCACCGCCTGCTGCACGTTGGCCTCGAATTCGGTGGTCGAGTGGCTGTCGGCGATGGCAAAGGCCCACTCGGGCTCCAGCAGGTTCTGCAGCGAGCCGATGCTCAGCGCCTTCTCCACGCCGTAGATGTCCACCGGGCAGATGAAGTCGTTGAGGTCGCGCTCAAGCAGGCGGCCGATCAGGCTGTCCGGCGGGCACTCGCGCAGCAGCTGTTCCACGGTGGCGACGTCCAGCCCCAGCCAGAACGCCTTGGCTGCCGGGCCGATCTCGCGCAGCTGGTAGCCGCCGTAGGGTACGAACCATTTGTCCTGGTGGTGCTTCTTGGCGACAAACGCAGGAAAGCGGGCGCTGGCCCAGTCGAGAAAGCGTTGCAGTCGCTCGAGCTTGACTGCCTTGCGCTGCTTGTAACCGGGGTTGGCCATGATGGACACCTTCCTCATCAAATGACTGTCGGCGGTTGGACAGCCCCGGCCGGCGTCAGGGTTCGGCGTAGCGACGCGTGGCCGTCAGTGCTCGTTCGCCGCGCCGTCGAGTTCGTCCAGCGCCTCGAGATTTTGCTTGAAGGCCTTGGCGAACACATCCCGGTTGCGCGCCATGAAGATGCCGACATCCTCGGCCTGACGCTCGTCGAGCGCCGGCACGCCGCGCTGCAGGGCGGCGGTGAGCGCTTCGGCCAGCTCCAGCATCTTGTCGTGACGGTCGGCTTCGGCTTTATCCATGAACAAACGCTCCGGGTCCCGGCTGCTGCGATATACCACTTCGACGGCCATCTGTTACCTCAGCTCCAGTCGGTAATGTGATCTGTATGGATATACAGTGTATCGGTTGCGCCATTATCTGCCAACCGGCCCACGCCGATGTCCTTGCGCCGCTACAATGGCGCTCCCTCCGTGCAGGTAGTTGCCATGTCAGAACCCGTTCGTCTGTCTCGTCGCGTGATTGAACTCATTGGTTGCTCGCGCCGCGAGGCGGAACTGTACATCGAGGGTGGCTGGGTCAGCGTGGACGGCGAGGTGGTTGATCGCCCGCAGGCCAAGGTCACGGGCGAGCAGGTGACGCTGCTACCGGGGGCGCGGGCCGAGCCGCTGGAGCCGGTCAGCCTGATGCGGCATCAGCCCGCCGGGGACGCGGTGCCGGGCGAGGCGCGTGAGCTGTTTTCTGCCGGCGCCCGCTGGGCCGAAGACTCCACCGGCATGCGCCTGCTTGCGGGGCACTTCGTTCGCCTGGAGACGGCCTTGCCGCTGCAGGCGGGAGCCAGCGGGCTGGTGGTCTACAGCCAGGATTGGCGAACCCTGCGCAAGCTGCGCGCAGATGCCGCCAAGCTTGAGCAGGAATATGTGGTGGAGGTCAGCGGTACGCTGGCCGAGCAGGGGCTCGAGCGGCTCAAGCGCGGCAATCCGGCCAAGGGACTGCCGCCGTGCAAGGCGAGCTGGCAGAGCGAGCAACGCCTGCGCTTTGCCCTCAAGGACCCGGCGCCTGGCGTAATCCGCGCGCTGTGCCAGAGCGTCGGGCTGAGCGTGGTGACGCTCAAGCGCATCCGCATCGGCGCGCTGTCGATGGGCAAGCTGCCGAGCGGAGGCTGGCGTTATCTGGCGCCGCACGAGCGCTTCTGACTAGCGCCTCAGCGGGTGATGATGCGCACCCGTCCGGCGCTGTTGCGCCGCGCCATCGATGACTTCTGGTTTTCCGCCACGCCCGGGATGCGCGCCGGCTCCTTGGCGATGCGGCCGGCGGGGGTCGGGTCTTCCTCGCCGACGGCGGTGCTCACCGAGGTGGCATCGGGGTAGCCGGTGGTCAGCGCTTCGGTGCTGGCGGTTTCGGGGCGCACCTCGTTGCCCTGGCGCTGGTCGATGTCCAGTGCTCCGTGCGTCTCCAGCAGGGCTTCTACGGCGTCCACCGGGCCGTCGTCGGCGAGCATCACGGTGACGATGGTCGAGCCCTGCCGGATCGCATCGCGGTAGCGCAACAGCTCTTCCTCCGAGTGGTGCGGCGGGAAGATGTCGCGGAAGAACCAGCGCACCTTCTCGCCGATCGATTCGTCGGCGTCGATTCCCACGTCCACGTTGCTGCTGCGCAGGTTGTCGGGGTTGTAGGACGCCGACAGCTGGATATCCCCACTGGCAATGCCCTGTTCGAGCAGCGCCTGTTTCACCTGTTCGGCCTCGGTGTACTGACCGAAGGCGGCGATCAATGTCTTTGCCATGTGCTGCACCTCGTGGCGGTGTCGATGGCCGGCGGTGGCCCTTGCCGATTGGGCGCGCAAGTCCGGCGCCGGGTTCCCCGCAGGCGATCGGCTGGATGAGGAACCTTCGCTTTGCCTGCGCAGTCCCGAATTCATCACTCGCCGCCTCGAGGAGCGTGCCATGCAACGTTCAGTTCTTTCCGCTTCCGCCATCGCCCTGATGCTGGGCTTCACGCCTGCCCTGCAGGCGCAGTCGTCCGATACTCCGTCCACAGTCAGCAGCAGTGCCGGCCAATTGCAGGTCGAGCAGCTGGCCACGCTCGAATATCCCTGGGGCATGGCGGTACTGCCCAACGGGCGGGTACTGCTGACCGAGAAACCTGGCCGCTTGCGCATCTGGCAGGATGGCGCGCTGTCCGAGCCGCTCGAGGGGGTTCCCGAGGTGGTGTTTCGGGGCACCGGCGATGACCAGGGCGGGCTGCTGGATGTGGCCCTGGACCCGGATTTCACGCAGAACAATCTGATCTACCTGTCGTATGTCGAAGCGGCCGAGCCGCAACCGGCGGGCATGGCGGAAACCGGTGATGCGCGCTTTGCCGACTATCTGGACATGGATGACAACATCGTGCGCGGCGCCGTGGTGGCCCGCGCCCGGCTGAACGGCAACCAGCTCGGTGAGCTGCAGGTGATCTGGCGCCAGGAGCCCAAGACCGTCGGTCGCGGCCACTTCGGCAACCGCCTGCTGTTTGGCTCCGATGGCATGCTCTACATCACCTCGGGCGAGCGCATGCGCTTCGATCCGGCGCAGGACCTGTCGAGCAATCTGGGCAAGGTCGTGCGCATCCATCCGGATGGCTCGGTGCCCGAGGACAACCCCTTCGCCGATCAGGACGACGCGCGCGGGGAGATCTGGACGCTCGGCCATCGCAACATCCTCGCCGTGGCGTTCGATGGCCAGCAGCAACTCTGGGCGTTCGAGATGGGGCCTTTGGGCGGCGATGAGGTCAACCTCATCGAAAAGGGCAAAAACTACGGCTGGCCGGAAGTCAGCGATGGCGCCCATTACGATAAGCAGACCATTCCGCCGCATGACGAAAATGGCCAGTACACCCGTCCGGTTCGCACCTGGACGCCGGTGG
The DNA here is from genome assembly GCA_030602315.1 of Pseudomonadaceae bacterium. Classification (GTDB taxonomy): domain Bacteria; phylum Pseudomonadota; class Gammaproteobacteria; order Pseudomonadales; family Pseudomonadaceae; genus Azomonas. Next base: position 23,631 of record JAUVZY010000004.1, read on the forward strand.
TCTCGCCGTCCGGTGCGCACTGGTATGACGGCAGCCTGTTCGGCAGCGACTGGCAGAACAGCATGCTGGTCGGCGGCCTGACATCCAAGGGGCTGGTGCGACTGACCTTCAACGGCCAGAGCGTCGCCGATGAAGAACGCATCAACCTCGACCAGCGGGTGCGCGACGTCGCGCAGGCGCAGGACGGCGCGATCTTGCTGCTGATCGACGCCGAAGAGGGCAGCCTGCTGCGCCTGAGCCCGGCGCAGTAGCGCTTGCCACTGGCGCGCGCCGGCGGCCGCCCATCCACTGGGGCGAACGCCGGCCGTGCGGGGTTCTCCAAGCTGAACGACGACTGCCACCGAGGGAGGTGTCGATGAACGCCGAGCGCAGACCGTTCGACCACGACGATGAGGAGCCCGACGTCACCATGACCGACGGTGGCGAGGGCGGGCCGGGTGAAGACCCGGATTTCGATGAGGCTGGCGAAGGCGTGGCCGAGGCGCCACGCGATGAGGAGCGATGAGATGAGCGAGCGTGACATTCCCCGCAAGCAAGGCATGACCCCGGCCGGCTACGACGAGTACGGTGGTGGGCCGAACCGCGACGACTCGCCGGAGAAGATGTACGAGCGTGAAGCGGAGAAGAACGAAAAGCAGGAACACCCGAGCGAGCATTCCAGTGGCGATCGCCGCCGGGTGGACCGGCGCCGCTCCGGCGGCCGCGGGGCCCAGGGCTGAGCGGTCGCTCGGGTAACCTTATCGGCCTTGCCTGAGCAGGGCGGGCGGCAGTTGCTCAGTCGGTGCGCCAGATGATCTCGCGCTCGCCCTGGGCACCTACGCTGATCCAGCGATCGGCGTCTTCTTCGCCCTGTTCCTCCTGCCAGCCGCCGGGTGCGCAGCGGATCTCTACACCGAGTGCGGCGTGGGCAGCGCGCGCGCAGGCGAGGTCGTCCTCCCATGGCGTGGCGTCGCTTTCCAGCAGCAGGCTGTGCCATTTGCCCACCGCGCGCGGCAGCCATACGACCGGGATGCCGGCGGCTTCGCAGCGCAGCAGTTGTCCTGCGTTACGCCATTCACTGCACGGGCCGAGGGCCTGCGCCAGCCATTCGCCGACCGCATGCTGGTCGGTGTCCTTGAGATAGATTTCGATGTCGGGTTGGCGCATGGGCTTGCCTTGTGAGGGGGGGCGAAGAAGGGGCGTTCAGTCGCGCTGAATCCAGTCGTAACGTATCGCCACGGTAACGGCCAGTGGCTGGTCGATCACCCGGGCGCGCCGCTCGGCAGTGGCTCGCCAGCCGTGCGGGGTCATCGCCAGGAGATCGGCGCGGTCCTGGGCGGCCTCGAGCTGCAAGGTATAGCTGAGCTTTTCGCTGTGCACGAGACGCATGCCGGTGGGGATCTGCGTCAGGTGTTTTTCGTCATCATACGGGCGGACATCCTCATAGAGCCGTGCACGCAGTTCGTAGAGATGCTCGTGCGTGGGGCCGACCCGCAGCAGGCCGCCGCCGGGCGCGAGCAGACGCAGGGTTTCCTGCCAGTCCAGCGGGCTGAACACACTGGCCAGAAGGTCACAGCTGGCATCGGCAAGCGGTATCCGCGCCATGCTCGCCACCAGCCAGCTCACCGTCGCGCTACGCCGGGCCGCGCGCCGGACCGCCTCGCGCGAGATGTCCAGCGCGTAGCCCTGCGCAGCCGGCAGTGCGTCGGCTAGCTGGGCGGTGTAGTAGCCCTCGCCGCACCCGACGTCCAGCCAGCGGCGTGGCTGGCGTTCGGCGGCCAGGGCGGCGAGGCGCGCAGCGACCGGCTGGTAATGCCCGCCTTCGAGAAACCGGCGCCGCGCCTCCACCATCTGCTGGTTGTCGCCAGGGTCGCGGCTTTTCTTGTGCTGCACCGGCAGCAGGTTCAGGTAGCCCTGGCGGGCGCGATCGAAACGATGGCCCGCCGGGCAGGCGACACCGGTGTCATGCTCGGCCAGGGGCGCCTGGCAGATCGGGCAGATCAGCATGCGAGCAGACGCACCAGCGTCTGGTAGTAGATCTCGGTGAGCTGGTCGAGATCGCTCGCCAGTACCCGTTCATTGACTTGGTGGATGGTGGCATTGACCGGGCCGAGTTCGACCACCTGGGTGCCGAGGGTGGCGATGAAGCGGCCATCGGAAGTGCCGCCGCTGGTGGAGGGCGTGGTTTCACGCCCGGTGACCGCCCGGATGCTGGCGGCCACGGCATCGAGCAGCTCGCCCGGCTCGGTGAGGAAGGGCAGACCGGACAGCGCCCAATCGACCGACCAGTCCAGGCCGTGCTTGTCGAGGATCGCTGCGGTGCGCTGTTGCAGCGTTTCGACGGTCGATTCGGTGGAAAAACGGAAGTTGAACAGCGCCGTCAGGGTGCCGGGGATGACGTTGGTGGCACCGGTGCCGGCCGTGAGGTTGGAAATCTGGAAACTGGTCGGCGGGAAGAAGGCGTTGCCATCGTCCCAGTGTTCGGCGGCCAGTTCCGCCAGCGCCGGCGCAGCCAGGTGGATCGGGTTACGCGCCAGGTGCGGATAGGCCACGTGGCCCTGCTTGCCGCGCACGGTGAGCGTGCCGCCGAGCGAGCCGCGGCGGCCGTTCTTCACCACGTCACCGATCAGCGTGGTGCTCGAGGGCTCGCCGACGATGCACCAGTCCAGGCGTTGGCCGCGCGCGCGCAGGCGTTCCACCACCGCCTTGGTGCCGTAATCGGCTGGGCCTTCTTCGTCGGCAGTGATAAGGAAGGCAATCTGCCCGCGGTGGTTCGGATGGTCGGCAACGAAGCGCTCGACCGCCACCACCATCGCCGCCAGGCTGCCTTTCATATCCGCGGCGCCACGCCCCAGGAGCATGCCCTGTTCATCCACCCGGGCGGCGAACGGCGGGTTCGCCCAGGCCTCCTGCGGGCCGGTTGGAACCACGTCGGTATGGCCGGCGAAGCACAGCACCGGGCCCTCGCTGCCGCGCACCGCCCAGAAATTCTCGATGCCTTCGATCGGCATGGGCTCGAGCGCGAAACCGCAGGCCCCCAGACGCTGCATCATCAGGGGCTGGCAACCTTCGTCCAGAGGTGTGACGGACGGGCGATTGATCAGGGCGCAGGCCAGTTCGAGGGTGGGGGAAAGCGTGGACATGCGTACTCCGCGGCAGGCGAAAAGGCTCCCATTCTAGCAGGGGCGCGGCGCGGAAAGCCCGAGTCCGACACTGCGCTGTTACTGTTTCGATACCGCCCAACCGAGGTTGATGCGTGTCTGTCGGTCGTTACTTTTCGCGACCGCTTCTGGTGCATGGCACAGGGTGAGGGTTGCCTGCGCCGCCGTCGTGAAGGGCGCGAGCCCGCGTTTGGGTGGCCAATCGTTGATATGAGTCAATTTATCCAGGCAAATCGAGGGGTTAATCCTCAAGTTGTCATGCTTCTTGTATGGAATAACGGCACACGAGGCAATACTCAGGAGGGGAGCATGGTTTATTGGAAATGGACCAGCGATATGGAAATCGGCGTCGAGCAAATCGACAGCCTCCAGAGGGATCTGACCAATTGTGCAAATCGTCTTTTCGAGGCGCTGGCCACAGGGCAGCCGCTGCTGGAGCGCTTTGGTGATCTGCTGCTCAAGCTCGATCGCGCCTGCTCGTTTTCCGAGGAGCTCGAGGAAGAGCTGCAGCTACGTTTCGAGGGTCGCGTAGAGAAGGCGCGGCCGGCGCATCATCGGGATTTCGAGCGGCGTATCGGTCGGCTGCTGGAGCGACACCAGGCCGATCAGGATGTCTCGCTGGAAACCTTGCAGTTGCTCGCCGATTGGCTGGCCTACCATCAGGCCCTCGGCCTGGGCGCGTGGCGCGGACTGATCAAGCCGCTCGCGCCGCGCGAACCGCAGACCCAGCACGCGGTGCGCTTGAATCACTGAGCGGCGCCGCCTGACTGCACCAAGTGACGATGACAAAGCCCACACAGCAGGGCCTGCCGAGCAGTCGGCAGGCCCTGCTCGTTTAAGCCGTGACCTCTTCTTCCTGCTTTTGCTCTGGCGGTAACGACGACAGCAGGGCCATCACCAGGGCCGCCAGGTAGGGCAGCGACTGCACCAGCAGCATGCCTACCCAGAACGCCACGTCCAGCCCCGGATGGGGTTGTGTCAATGTGATGCCCAGCGCCGCACCCCACAACAGCAGCATGATGAACACTTCTTCGCGTGCTTCGGCCAGGGCCTTGAACAGGCCGTGGTTGCTGCGCATCTTGGGCGTGCGGAAGAACGGGATGCTGCGGGTCACAAAGCCGAACAGCACGGCCTTGGCGATGGTGTGCGACAGCGCCAGGCCAGCCACCGCAGCGGCCGTGGCGTCACGTAGATTGACCCCCACGGCGCGGCGGTAGAGGAACAGGATCTTGCCGAGCTTGAACAGAAACAGCGCCAGCGGCGGGATGGCGAAGATCAGCAGTGGCGGGTCAACCCGATTGGGCACGATGATCATCGCGGCCGACCACATCAGCGCGCCGACGGTGAAGAAAATGTTCATGCCATCGGCGATCCACGGCAGCCAGCCAGCCACGAAGTGATAGCGCTGGCCGCTGCTCAGATCGGTGCCCTTGCCCAGCAGCAGGCTGCGCAGGTGGCCCTTCATGATCTGGATCGCGCCGTACGCCCAGCGGAAACGCTGCTTCTTGAAGTCGATGAAGGTGTCGGGCATCAGGCCCTTGCCGTAGCTCTGTTCGAAGTAGGCAGCCGAAAGCCCTTTCTCGAATACGCGCAGGCCCAGCTCGGCATCTTCTGTGATACACCACTCGGCCCACTTCAGCTCCCGGAGCACCGCCGCGCGCGTCATGGTCATGGTGCCGTGCTGGATGATCGCATCGCGTTCGTTTCGCGTGACCATGCCGATGTGGAAGAAGCCCTTGTACTCGGCATAGCAGAGCTTCTTGAACAGCGATTCGTGGTCGTCGCGATAGTCCTGGGGTGACTGCACCACCGCGATTTTCGGGTCTGCGAAATGCGGCACCATGTGCTTGAGCCAGTCGGGTTCCACACAGTAATCGGAGTCGATCACCGCGATTACCTCGGCGTCTGGCGCAGTGCGATCGAGGGCGTAGTTCAGGGCACCGCCCTTGAACCCGGCCAGCGGTGCGACGTGGAAGAAGCGAAAGCGCGGGCCGAGGAGGGCGCAGTGGGCCTCGATCGGCTGCCAAACGGCCGGGTCCTTGGTGTTGTTGTCGATCACCAGGACTTCGAAATCCGGGTAGTCGAGCCGTGCCAGCGCGTTGAGCGTTTGTTTGACCATCTCCGGCGGCTCGTTGTAGCAGGGCACATGCACCGAGACCTTGGGGCGGTACGCCGAGTCGGCGGTGATCGGCAGGAACGGTCGCACGCGCTGGCGCTTCCATACCGCTTCGGCCAGCTCATGGGCCTCGGTGAGCAGCACGATCATCACGCCGATGGCACCCAGTGCCAGTAACACGCCCACGGTAATGGTGAACCAGTCGCTGTACTGCTGGCTGTAGTCGTAAGCGATCCACACCAGCATGGTGGCAACCAGAAACGCGACGATGGTCAGGAAGGTACGACCGCGCTGGCGCAGGGCGCTGCTGTCGATCAGCAGCAAGGTCAGAGCGAGCATCGCCAGGACCACCGAAGCACTGGCCAGCAGATGCCACTGCGGGATCTCTACCACGGGCCCCTGGAATGGAAACTTTGGCTGGCGCTCGGCGTTGTAGACACCCCAGTAGGCTCCTACCGCACCTTCTTCACCGGCTTTCCAGGGTTGATCGAAGGCCTCGATGACGAAATAGTCATAGCCGTTGCGGTTCAAGGTGTTGACCAGGGTGCGCAGGTAGATGGCCTGCTCGGCCTGATCTGCCTCGGCGTCGCCACGGGTGCGGCCGTTGCTCGGCCAGCCGACTTCCGCTAGCAGCAGGGGCTTTTTCGGAAACAGCCTTTTCATGTCGCGGGCGCGCTCGAGCACGAACTCGACGGCGTCTGCCCGCGGCACGAACTCCCAGTAAGGCAGTACGTGCGCGGCGATAAGATCGACGTGGTTGCCAAGCTCCGGGTGCTTGTCCCAGATGTGCCACTGCTCAGCGGTGGTGACCGGTACCTTGAGCGCAGTGCGAACCCGGTCCAGGTAGCCGATCAGCTGCTCCACCGTGACTTCTTCGCGGAACAGGGCTTCGTTACCCACCACGACGCGCACGACGTTGCGCTGCGCCCGGGCGATTTCGATGCCCCGGGCAATCTGGGCTTCGTTGGCTTCGAGGTCGTTGCTGATCCAGATGCCCAGCGTCACCCGCAAGCCATCCGCTTCGGCCAAGCGCGGAATGTCACCGAGAATGCTGTCCACCGAGTAGGTTCGGATGCTGTCGGTCTGCGTGCTGAGCAGTGCCAGGTCGTCCCGGATCTCCGCCTCGCTGGGATAAAGCGCTTCCTGCGGCGATTGATTGAGGCGAAACGGCGAGTAGGAATAGCCGGAGATTTGCTCCGGCCAGTCCGGTGCCTCCTGTGGCTGGTTGAACCAGGCCCACAGGCCAGTGGATAGGGCAGCGACGGCCACGACCGTGATGAGGTTGAGACCCAGTTTGCGAGCGGACATTGTGTGTGGTTCCAGGGGCAGGAACAGGCGAAAGAGGGGAAACCGGCGAACGCCGGCGCTGCGCATCCTACTCCGGCGCCTTGGGGCTGAATAGGGGGGGCGCCGGCCTGTTTTTCCGTCGCCGGGGGCGGCTATGGCGAGGCGGTTGCGCGACTATAATCCGCGCCTGATTCGACGGGGATTGCTATGGCATTCGATGAGCAGCGGTTTGGCGGAATCGCCCGATTGTACGGAGTTGAGGGGGCGCAGCGACTTGCCGCCGCCCATGTGGCGGTGGTCGGGGTCGGGGGCGTTGGCTCCTGGGCTGCAGAAGCGCTGGCACGCTGCGGTGTCGGCGAAATCTCCCTGTTCGATTTGGACGATGTCTGTATTACCAATACCAATCGGCAGCTACACGCGCTGGAGGGCAACGTCGGCCGCGCCAAGGTAGAGGCGATGGCCGAGCGGCTGCGGGCGATCAATCCAGCCTGCACTGTTCACGCCGTGGCCGACTTCGTCACCCGCGAAACGATGGCCGAACACATCACGCAAGACCTCGACTTCGTGATCGATTGCATCGATAGCGTGCCCGCCAAGGCGGCGCTGATCGCCTGGTGCAAGCGGCGCAAGATCGGCATCGTGACGACCGGTGCCGCCGGCGGGCAGGTAGATCCCACGCAAATCGGCGTCGCCGATCTGAACAAGACCTACAACGACCCACTGGCTGCCAAGGTTCGCTCGCTACTGCGCCGGGACTACAACTTCTCGCGCACCGCCGGTCGCACCTACAGCGTGCCCTGTGTGTTTTCAACCGAACAGCTGCGCTATCCGCAGCCGGACGGGAGCGTGTGCCAGAGCAAGGGGTTCGTCGGCGAGAGCGTGAAGCTCGACTGCGCGGGTGGCTTCGGTGCGGCGATGATGGTCACTGCAAGCTTCGGTCTGACCGCAGCAGCCCGGGCGGTGGATAAGCTGGTGGCAGGCGCGCGCCGGCCATCGGAGCGAGTCGCGGCACCCTGAGCGCTTGCTTAAGGCTGTTGCCTGCGGCAGCGCAGGCGTTCGAGCAGCGGTAAAGACGAAGGCCGGCATATCGCCGGCCTCGCTTGTTCAGCGGTATTCGCAGAGGTAAGCGGTTTCGGACGCGACCTGAAGCTGGAACTTGCTATTGGCCGGTACGGTGAAGTGGCTGCCGGCCTCGAACGTTTGCCAGCTGTCGCTGCCGGGCAGCTTGACGGTCAGTGCGCCGGCTACCACATGCATGATTTCCAGCTGACTGGTGCCGAACTCGTATTCGCCCGGAGCCATCACGCCGACCGTAGCCGGGCCTTCAGCCATGCCGAACGCAATGGATTTGACGGTGCCGTTGAAGTACTCGTTGACCTTTAACATCGGTGTTCCCTGGTGGGTTTGGGGGGTGGCAAGTATGCCCAAACCCCCATTTGACGTCACCAACGGTAGCTGTTCTGGCAGGCCGCTGCCTTTATAGTACGCGCGGTTTTCAACAAGGAGCTTCGCGTGGATTGCCGACCTGGCTGTGGCGCATGCTGCATAGCGCCTTCGATCTCTTCGCCTTTACCCGGTTTGCCGCTGGGCAAGGGCGCGGGCGTGCGTTGCCCGCACCTTGATGAGCAGAATCTCTGCCTGATTTTCGATCAGCCGGAACGTCCGGCCGTGTGTGCTCAATTCAAGGCCGACCCGGCTATCTGTGGCACAGGTCGGGAAGAGGCGATCAGAATCCTGGGCTGGTTGGAGCGTGAAACGGCATAGGTGGGACGGGGCCTGGCTGCCAACGCATCCAGGAGCTTGGCCCCGGCGCTGGGCGCGTGGAGCAGCGTCGAGCGCTCGGTCGAAGAAGCTGTGAGGCAGCGTTACCTGTAGGCATAAAAAAAGGCTGCCGAGGCAGCCTTTTTTTCAGCGAGTAGCTTACAGGTCGCGCTTGGGCGAGCCGGTGTAGAGCTGACGCGGACGACCGATCTTCTGACCCATGGAAATCATTTCCTTCCAGTGGGAGATCCAGCCCACGGTACGGGCCAGGGCGAAGATTACGGTGAACATGCTGGTCGGAATGCCGATCGCCTTCAGGATGATGCCCGAGTAGAAGTCGACGTTCGGATAGAGGTTGCGCTCGGCGAAGTAGGGGTCCTTCAGCGCGATCTCTTCCAGCTTCATTGCCAGCTCCAGCTGCGGGTCGTTGATACCCAGCTCGCCGAGAACCTCGTCGCAGGTCTGCTTCATGACCTTGGCGCGCGGGTCGAAGTTCTTGTAGACGCGATGGCCGAAGCCCATCAGCTTGAACGGATCGTTCTTGTCCTTGGCCTTGTCCAGGTACTTCTGGACATTGTCCACGGTGCCAATCTCGTCGAGCATGGTCAGCACGGCCTCGTTTGCGCCGCCGTGCGCCGGTCCCCAAAGGGCAGCGATACCGGCTGCGATACAGGCGAACGGGTTGGCACCGGTGGAGCCAGCCAGGCGCACGGTCGAGGTCGATGCGTTCTGCTCGTGGTCAGCGTGCAGGATGAAGATGCGATCCATGGCCTTGGCCAGAACCGGGCTGATGGCCTTCTCTTCACACGGCGTGTTGAACATCATGTGCAGGAAGTTTTCGGCGTAGCCCAGATCGTTGCGCGGGTACATCATCGGCTGACCGATGGAGTACTTGTAGACCATGGCGGCGATGGTCGGCATCTTGGCGATCAGGCGAATCGCGGAAATTTCGCGATGCTGCGGATCGTTGATGTCCAGGGAGTCATGATAGAAGGCGGACAGGGCGCCGACGACGCCACACATGACCGCCATCGGGTGGGCGTCACGGCGGAAGCCGTTGAAGAACGTCTTCAGCTGTTCGTGCACCATGGTGTGGTTCTTCACGGTGTCAGCGAACTTCGCCTTCTGCTCTGCGTTCGGCAGCTCGCCGTTCAGCAGCAGGTAGCAGGTGTCCAGGTAGTCGGCTTTCTCGGCCAGTTGCTCGATGGGGTAGCCGCGATGCAGCAGGATGCCCTTCTCACCATCAATAAAGGTGATCTTCGACTCGCAGGACGCGGTGGACATGAAGCCGGGGTCGAAAGTGAAGTGGCCAGTGGAGAGCAGTCCACGGACGTCGATTACGTCGGGCCCCATGGTGCCGGTTAAAACGGGCAGTTCGACGGGGGCTGCCCCCTCGATGATCAACTGCGCTTTCTTGTCAGCCATGTACGGCCTCCTGTGTTTGCTTGGAATCATCAGAAGCCCCCCATGCAGGGCCCGCGTCACTATAGTGGGATAAAAGACAATGTCAATTTGGCCTAAAGCATAATGGCAGGGCCTGTTGAGGGCTCTGGCGCGGGGGAGGGGCGGCGATGTTTACGCCTTTTGCAAGCGCCCTGCAATGCTAACTTGGTGGCAATTCACCACATTGTCATTAGTAGCCTAACTGTCTATACTCGGCGACCGACCGGCAGGGGCCTACAGCCATATCTCTGAAGGTTTCAGCGTGGGTAGCGGGCGCTCTCGGGTGCTCTTCCCAACAACTTCGCCCTGCGTGCCAGGGCTTTCGAGTGTGAAAAGAAGCCGTGAAAAGCCAACGACCTGTAAACCTAGATCTTAGGACTATCAAACTCCCGATCACTGCGTACACGTCCATTTTGCACCGTATTTCCGGTGTGATCCTGTTCGTGGGCGTCGCGCTGATGCTGTATGCGCTGGACGTCTCGCTTTCTTCTCCAGAAGGCTTTGAGCAGGTTGGGGCAGTGCTGGCTCACCCATTCACCAAACTGATTACTTGGGGCTTGCTGTCTGCCCTGCTGTATCACTTGGTTGCCGGTGTGCGTCACCTGATCATGGATGCGGGCTATGGCGAGACGCTTGAGGGCGGCGCGCTGGGCTCGAAAATCGTTCTCGTCGTATCTGTGGTGCTGATTCTTCTGGCTGGAGTCTGGGTATGGTAACCAACGTCACCAATTTTTCACGCTCCGGTCTGTATGACTGGATGGCGCAGCGCGTTTCGGCCGTTGTGCTGGCGGTCTATTTCCTGTTTCTGCTGGGTTACCTGCTGTTCAATCCGGGGCTGGATTACTCGCAGTGGCATGGTCTGTTCAGTGCGAACTGGATGCGTATTTTCAGCCTCCTGGCGCTGGTTGCCCTCGGTGTGCATGCCTGGGTCGGTATGTGGACTATTTCGACCGACTACCTGACCAGTATGGCGATGGGTAAGTGGGCTACCGCTGTACGTTTCCTCTTCCAGGCAGTATGTGGCATTGCGATGTTCACATTCTTCGTCTGGGGTGTGCAGATTCTTTGGGGTATGTGATCCATGGCTAACCTTCGTACGCTTTCCTTTGACGCCATCATTATCGGTGGTGGTGGTGCCGGCATGCGCGCTGCGCTGCAGTTGGCCCAGTCCGGCAACAAGACCGCGGTAGTTACCAAGGTTTTCCCGACTCGCTCGCATACCGTTTCCGCTCAGGGCGGCATCACCTGCGCCATTGCTTCGGCTGACCCGAACGACGATTGGCGCTGGCACATGTACGACACCGTCAAGGGCTCCGACTACATCGGTGACCAGGATGCGATCGAATACATGTGCTCGGTCGGTCCGGAAGCCGTGTTCGAGCTCGAGCACATGGGTCTGCCCTTCTCTCGGACCGAAACCGGCCGAATCTATCAGCGTCCGTTCGGCGGCCAATCGAAGGATTTCGGTAAGGGTGGTCAAGCTGCCCGTACCTGCGCTGCCGCAGACCGTACCGGTCACGCGCTACTGCACACCCTCTATCAGAACAACCTGAAGAACAACACTGTCTTCCTGAACGAGTGGTATGCCGTCGATCTGGTGAAGAATCAGGACGGCGCGGTTGTCGGCATCATCGCGATCTGCATCGAGACCGGTGAAACCGTTTATATCCGCTCCAAGGCAACCGTGCTCGCCACTGGTGGCGCGGGTCGCATCTACGCCTCCACCACCAACGCCCTGATCAATACGGGTGACGGCGTGGGCATGGCGCTGCGTGCCGGCGTTCCGGTGCAGGACATCGAGATGTGGCAGTTCCACCCGACGGGTATCGCCGGGGCCGGCGTGCTGGTTACCGAGGGTTGCCGTGGTGAGGGTGGCTACCTGATCAACAAGCACGGTGAGCGCTTCATGGAGCGTTATGCTCCGAACGCCAAAGACCTCGCCGGTCGTGACGTGGTTGCCCGCTCTATGGTGAAAGAAGTCATCGCCGGCAACGGTTGCGGCCCGAACGGCGACCACGTGCTGCTGAAGCTCGATCACCTGGGCGAAGAAGTGCTGCACAGCCGTCTGCCGGGTATCTGCGAACTGTCGAAGACCTTCGCTCATGTCGATCCGGTGGTTGCTCCGATCCCGGTTATCCCGACCTGCCACTACATGATGGGTGGTGTTGCCACCAACATTCATGGCCAGGCGATCACCCAGGATGCCAACGGCAACGACAAGATTGTCGAGGGCCTGTTCGCGGTTGGTGAAGTGGCTTGCGTGTCCGTGCATGGCGCCAACCGTCTGGGTGGCAACTCGCTGCTTGACCTGGTGGTGTTCGGTCGTGCGGCTGGCCTGCACCTGGAAAAGGCACTCAAGGAAGGCATCGACTACCGTAGCGCTACCGAGAGCGATCTCGATGTTGCGCTGGCGCGTCTGGCTGGTGTCAACGAGCGCACCACTGGTGAAGACGTTGCTCCGCTGCGTAAAGAACTGCAGAGCTGCATGCAGAACTACTTTGGTGTGTTCCGTACCGGCGAATACATGCAAAAGGGTATCAAGCAGCTGGCTGATCTGCGTGAGCGCATCAGCAACGTCAAGATCGCCGATAAGAGCCAGTCGTTCAACACTGCGCGTATCGAAGCGCTCGAGCTGCAGAACCTGCTCGAAGTGGCCGAGGCGACCGCGATTGCCGCTGAAGTGCGCAAGGAGTCCCGTGGTGCCCACGCCCGCGAAGACTTCGAAGATCGTGACGATGAGAACTGGCTGTGCCACACCCTCTACTTCCCGGGTGAGAAGCGTGTCAGCAAGCGTGCTGTGAACTTCGCGCCCAAGACTGTTCCTGCCTTCGAACCGAAGGTTCGGACTTACTGAGGTCGTCGCTATGTTGCATGTGAGTGTTTATCGCTACAACCCCGACCAGGACCAGAAGCCGTACATGCAGGACTTCCAGGTTGACACCCAGGGCAAGGACCTGATGGTGCTGGACGTTCTCGCGCTGATCAAGGAGCAGGACGAAGGCTTCTCCTACCGTCGTTCGTGCCGCGAAGGTGTTTGCGGCTCCGACGGCATGAACATCAATGGCAAGAACGGTCTGGCCTGCATTACCCCGCTCTCCGCGGTGGTGACTGGCAACAAGCTGGTTCTGCGGCCGCTGCCCGGTCTGCCGGTTATTCGCGACCTGGTCGTCGATATGGGCATCTTCTACAAGCAGTACGAGAAGGTGCGTCCGTACCTGATGAACAATACTCCGGCTCCGGCTATCGAACGCCTGCAGAGCCCGGAGGACCGCGAGAAGCTGGACGGTCTGTACGAGTGCATCCTCTGCGCTTGCTGCTCCACCAGCTGCCCGTCGTTCTGGTGGAACCCGGACAAGTTCCTCGGCCCCGCGGCACTGCTGCAGGCCTATCGCTTCCTGGCCGACAGCCGCGACACGCTTACTGAAGAGCGGTTGGCTGCCATGGACGACCCGTTCAGCGTATTCCGTTGCCGCGGGATCATGAACTGCGTGAACGTTTGCCCGAAGGGATTGAACCCGACCAAGGCAATTGGTCACGTTCGTAGCATGTTGCTGCAAAGCGGTACCTGATATATGCAGATTGCGGCCGGTGGAGCGCAGTGTCTGCTCGCACTGGTCGCGTTTTACCCTACGGCGCCGGACTCGTTCCTTGGCGCCGTAGTTTTAGCAGGAATCCAAGCTCACAAAGCAAAGGGTTCTCACGGAATCTTGTAGACCAGCAGGGGACGATCCGGGCTGGTGTCCGGACTATCTGCGGGCCCGTGGCCGTCATTGCGCCAATCACTTGGCCAATGGGCGTCCCGGTTTACACGCCGGTGGTGTCCCCTTATCGAGGGTGACAAAGCATGCAAGACAGTTCCATGCAGCGTATGTGGGACAGTGCCCACCTTTCGGGTGGCAACGCTGCATATGTGGAAGAGCTTTATGAGCTCTATCTGCATGATCCCAACGCGGTGCCAGAAGAGTGGCGCAACTATTTCCAGAAGCTGCCCGCCAATGGCTCGTCCACCAATGACGTTCCTCACTCGACCATTCGCGAGCATTTCCTGTTGCTGGCGAAGAATCAGCGTCGCGCTCAGCCGGTGTCGGCAGGCAGCGTCAGCTCCGAGCATGAGAAGAAGCAGGTCGAGGTGTTGCGCCTGATCCAGGCCTATCGTCTGCGTGGTCACCAGGCGGCGCAGATCGATCCGCTCGGTCTGCAGCAGCGAACCGCGCCCGCGGATCTGTCGCTGAATCACTACGGTCTTACCGATGCCGATCTCGATACCGTGTTCCGCACCGGTGATCTGTGCATTGGCAAGGACGAAGCCACTCTGCGCGAAATCCTCACTGCACTGAAAGAGACGTATTGCCGCACCATTGGCGCCGAATTCGCTCATATCGTCGATTCCGAGCAGCGAGTGTGGTTCCAGCAGCGCTTCGAAAGCGTTCGGGGTCGTCCTTCGTTCTCTGCCGAAGTCAAGGCGCACCTGCTCGAGCGCCTGACCGCTGCCGAAGGCCTGGAAAAGTATCTTGGTACCAAATACCCGGGCACCAAGCGTTTCGGTCTGGAAGGTGGCGAGAGCCTGATCCCGTTGCTCGATGAGATCATCCAGCGCACCGGCTCCTATGGCGTCAAGGAAATCGTGCTGGGCATGGCTCACCGCGGTCGCCTCAACGTGCTGGTCAATACCCTCGGCAAGAATCCGCGTGATCTTTTCGACGAGTTCGAAGGCAAGAAGGTCGAAGGCCTGTCTTCTGGTGACGTGAAATATCACCAGGGCTTTTCTTCCAACGTGATGACTCCGGGTGGTGAAGTTCACCTGGCAATGGCGTTCAACCCGTCGCACCTGGAGATCGTCTCTCCGGTGGTGGAAGGTTCGGTTCGTGCGCGCCAGGATCGTCGTCAGGATGCGACCGGCGACAAGGTGCTGCCGATCACCATTCACGGTGACGCGGCGATTGCCGGCCAGGGCGTCGTGATGGAGACCTACCAGATGTCCCAAACCCGTGCTTATCGCACTGGCGGGACCATCCGCATCGTCGTCAACAACCAAGTTGGTTTCACCACCAACAAGCGTGAAGACTCGCGCTCTACCGAGTACGCGACCGACGTCGCCAAGATGATCGAAGCGCCGATCTTCCATGTGAATGGTGATGATCCGGAAGCCGTGCTGTTTGTCAGCCAGCTGGCGGTCGACTATCGCATGCAGTTCAAGCGTGACATCGTGATCGACCTGCTGTGCTACCGCCGTCGCGGGCACAACGAGGCTGACGAGCCGAGCGGCACGCAGCCTTTGATGTACCAGAAGATCGCCAAGCACTCGACCACTCGTGAGCAATACGCGGAGTCGCTGATCAAGAGCTCGGTGCTCAGCGCCGAAGAGGTTCAGGCGCGCATCGACGAATACCGCGACGCGTTGGACAAGGGCCTGCACGTGGTGAAGAGCCTGGTCAAGGAGCCTAATCCTGAGCTCTTCGTGGATTGGCGTCCTTACCTGGGCCACGCGTGGACCGCGCGTCACGACACCAGCTTCGATCTGAAGACCCTGCAAGAGCTCTCCAATAAGCTGCTGCAGGTACCGGAAGGCTTCGTCGTCCAGCGCCAGGTTTCCAAAATTCTGGAAGACCGCGCCAAGATGGGCGCTGGTGGCATGCCGATCAACTGGGGTTACGCCGAGACTCTGGCGTACGCCACGCTGCTGTTCGAAGGCCATCCGGTGCGTATCACCGGCCAGGACGTTGGTCGGGGCACCTTCTCGCATCGCCATGCGGCGCTGCACAATCAGAAGGATGGCAGCACCTATATTCCGCTGCAGCACCTCTATGAAGGTCAGCCGCGCTTCACCTTGTACGACTCCTTCCTGTCCGAAGAGGCCGTGCTGGCGTTCGAATACGGCTACGCCACGACTACGCCGAACGCCCTGGTGATCTGGGAAGCGCAGTTCGGTGACTTCGCCAACGGTGCCCAGGTCGTTGTCGACCAGTTCATCAGCAGTGGCGAGACCAAGTGGGGTCGTCTGTGCGGTCTGACCATGCTGTTGCCGCACGGTTACGAAGGCCAAGGTCCGGAGCACTCCTCCGCGCGTCTGGAGCGCTACCTGCAGCTGTGCGCCGAGCACAACATTCAGGTTTGCATGCCGACCACGCCGGCTCAGGTCTATCACATGCTGCGTCGGCAGGTGATCCGTCCGCTGCGAAAGCCGCTGGTGGCACTGACTCCGAAGTCGCTGCTGCGTCACAAGCTGGCCATCTCCACGCTCGAAGAGCTCACTCAGGGCTCGTTCCAGACCGTGCTGGGCGAAGTGGATCAGCTCGATGCAGCGAAAGTCGAGCGCCTGATCCTCTGCAGCGGCAAGGTCTACTACGACCTGCTGGAGAAGCGTCGTGCCGAAGGTCGCGAAGACATCGCGATCGTGCGGATCGAGCAGCTGTATCCATTCCCGGAAGACGATCTCGCCGAGGTCATCGCGCCCTACCAGAACCTCAAGCATGTGATCTGGTGTCAGGAAGAGCCGATGAACCAGGGCGCCTGGTACTGCAGTCAGCACCACATGCGTCGCGTGGTTAACGCCCACAAAACGGGCCTGAACCTCGAGTACGCCGGCCGCGAGGCGTCCGCCTCTCCGGCTGCAGGCTATGCTTCCGTGCATGCCGAGCAGCAGGAGAAGCTGCTACAGGACGCGTTCACTGTCTGAACCCTTCGCAAAACAGAGGCCGCGCTCGTCGCGGCCTCGACGTAAACACCGAATCAATAGGATCCTCACATGGCAATCGAGATCAAAGCACCCACTTTCCCGGAATCGGTCGCGGACGGCACCGTCGCCACCTGGCACAAAAAGCCTGGCGAGGCCGTCAAGCGTGACGAGCTGATCGTCGATATCGAGACCGACAAAGTGGTCATGGAAGTGCTGGCCGAAGCCGACGGCGTTCTCAGCGAGATCGTCAAGAACGAAGGTGACACCGTGCTGAGCGGCGAGCTCCTAGGCAAGATCGAGGCCGGTGCAGTTGCCGCCGCGCCGGCTGCCGCTCCGGCCGCCGCCGCCGCGCCGGCTGCTGCTGCTCCGGCGGCTGCCGAAGACGCCATCCTTTCGCCGGCGGCGCGCAAGATCGCTGCTGAAAACGATCTGGATCGCAATGCGATTCCAGGCACCGGCAAGGGTGGCCGCGTCACCAAGGAAGACGCTGTCGCCGCCGTCGAGGCGAAGAAATCCACTCCGGCCGTCGCCGCCAAGCCCGCCGCGCCGGCAGCCTCGGCTCCGATTTTTGCCGCTGGTGATCGCGTCGAGAAGCGCGTGCCGATGACCCGCCTGCGGGCGAAGGTTGCCGAGCGCCTGGTCGAAGCCCAGTCCTCCATGGCCATGCTGACTACCTTCAACGAAGTCAACATGAAGCCGGTTATGGAACTGCGCGCCAAGTACAAGGACCTGTTCGAGAAGACCCACAATGGCGTGCGCCTGGGCTTCATGTCCTTCTTCGTCAAGGCGGCGGTCGAGGCTCTGAAGCGCCAGCCCGGCGTTAACGCCTCCATCGATGGCAACGACATCGTCTACCACGGCTACCAGGACATCGGCGTCGCCGTTTCCAGCGATCGTGGTCTGGTGGTACCGGTGCTGCGCAACGCCGAGCACATGAGCCTGGCCGAGATCGAAGGCGGTATCAACGAGTTCGGCAAGAAAGCCAAGGCCGGCAAGCTGACCATCGAAGAGATGACCGGAGGCACCTTCACCATCTCCAACGGCGGCGTGTTCGGCTCGCTGCTGTCCACTCCGATCGTCAACCCGCCGCAGACCGCGATCCTCGGTATGCACAAGATCCAGGAGCGCCCGATGGCCGTTAACGGTCAGGTCGTGATCCTGCCGATGATGTACCTGGCGCTGTCCTACGATCACCGTCTGATCGATGGCAAGGAAGCGGTCACCTTCCTGGTCACCATGAAGGACCTGCTGGAAGATCCGGCTCGTCTGCTGCTGGATATCTAATGCATGTTCTCGAGCCGTGCCTGGTGCTGCACAGGGTGCAGCGGGCGCGGCTTGGGGCTACGAAGTGAAGCTTGAAGAGGATTCACAATGAGCGACAAATTCGACGTTATCGTCATCGGCGCGGGCCCTGGCGGTTATGTTGCGGCGATCCGTGCAGCCCAGCTGGGCCTGAAGACCGCCATCATCGAGAAGTACCAGGGCAAGGAAGGCAAGACCGCGCTCGGCGGTACCTGCCTGAACGTAGGCTGCATTCCGTCCAAAGCGCTGCTGGATAGCTCCTACAAGTATCACGAAGCCCACGAGAGCTTTAACGTTCACGGTATCGGCACTGGCGAAGTGACCATGAACGTTCCGACCATGGTGGCGCGCAAGGACCAGATCGTTAAGAACCTGACCGGCGGCGTCGCTGCGCTGATCAAGGCCAACGGTGTGACCCTGTTCGAAGGCCACGGCAAGCTGCTGGCTGGCAAGCAGGTCGAAGTGACTGGCCTCGACGGCAAGATCCAGGTTCTGGCGGCTGAAAACGTCATCCTGGCATCCGGCTCCAAGCCGGTCGACATTCCGCCGGCCCCGGTCGATCAGGATGTCATCCTCGACTCCACCGGCGCGCTGGATATCCAGGCTGTTCCGGGCAAGCTGGGTGTTATCGGCGCCGGTGTCATCGGCCTCGAGCTGGGCTCGGTGTGGGCGCGTCTGGGCAGCGAAGTCACTGTGATCGAAGCCATGGACAAGTTCCTGGCCGCGGCCGACGAGCAAATCTCCAAGGAAGCGTTCAAGATCCTGTCCAAGCAGGGCCTGAACATCCTCCTGGGCGCGCGCGTCACCGGTACCGAAATCAGCGGCAAGCAGGTCACCGTCAGCTTCACCGACGCCAATGGCGAGCAGAAGATGACCTTCGACAAGCTGATCGTCGCCGTGGGTCGTCGCCCGGTAACCGCCAACCTGCTGTCTGCCGATTGCGGCGTCAATCTCGACGAGCGCGGCTTCATCTATGTCGACGATTACTGCGCTACCAGCGTGCCGGGTGTCTATGCCATCGGTGACGTGGTTCGTGGCGCGATGCTGGCCCACAAAGCCTCGGAAGAGGGTGTGATGGTTGCCGAGCGCATTGCCGGTCACAAGACCGAGATGAACTACGACCTGATCCCGTCGGTCATCTACACCCACCCGGAGATCGCGTGGGTCGGCAAGTCCGAGCAGGCGCTGAAGGCTGAAGGCATCGAAGTCAACGTCGGGACCTTCCCGTTTGCTGCTAGCGGTCGTGCCATGGCGGCCAACGACACCGCCGGTCTGGTCAAGGTGATCGCTGACGCCAAGACTGACCGCGTGCTGGGCGTGCATGTGATTGGCCCGAGCGCCGCCGAGCTGGTGCAGCAGGGCGCGATCGGCATGGAGTTCGGCACCAGTGCCGAAGACCTCGGCATGATGGTCTTCTCCCACCCGACGCTGTCCGAAGCACTGCACGAAGCTGCGCTGGCGGTGAATGGCCACGCCATCCACATCGCCAACCGCAAGAAGCGTTAATAGCGCTCGGTCGCGGTAGCATCGTTGCTGCCGCGACCTCCAGATCGGCCGCTCCGGCCGGTCTGGCCTGGTGCCAGGTTGATCAGCCGTTCAGTCAACCGGACCTGCAGGAGGCGGTGAGTTCTGCCAGATTGCAAACCACAACAACGACGGTGATCCGATGAACCTCCACGAATACCAGGGCAAGCAGCTGTTCGCTGAGTATGGGTTGCCGGTCTCGCGCGGTTTTGCGGTGGATACGCCCAAAGAAGCGGCCGAGGCCTGTGACAAGATCGGCGGTAGCCAGTGGGTGGTAAAGGCCCAGGTGCACGCCGGGGGGCGGGGCAAGGCCGGAGGGGTCAAGCTCGTCAGCAGCAAGGACGAGGCCCGCGCATTCGCCCAGTATTGGTTCGACAATCGGCTGGTGACCTATCAGACCGATGCCAACGGACAACCTGTCCGCAAGATCCTCGTAGAAGCCAGTATCGACATCGCCAGAGAGCTCTATCTGGGCGCGGTAGTCGATCGCTCCAGTCGCCGTATCGTGTTCATGGCCTCCACCGAGGGCGGTGTGGACATCGAGCGCGTCGCGCAGCAAACCCCTGAGAAGATTCTCAAGACGACCATCGATCCGCTGGTAGGAGCGCAACCCTTCCAGGGGCGTGAGATGGCCGGCAAGCTCGGCTTGCAGGGCGGTCAGGTCAAGCAGTTTGTTGACATCTTCATCGCCCTGGCCCGGCTGTTCAAGGACTACGATTTGGCCCTGCTCGAGGTCAATCCGTTAGTGATTACCCGCGCCGGGGACCTGCATTGCCTCGATGCAAAGATCAATATCGACAGTAATGCGCTGTTCCGTCAGCCGAAACTGCGCGATATGCAGGACCATTCGCAGGAAGATCCACGCGAGTCGCATGCGGCGCGTTGGGAGCTCAACTATGTAGCGCTCGATGGCAACATCGGCTGCATGGTCAATGGCGCCGGGCTCGCCATGGGCACGATGGACATCGTCAACCTGCATGGCGGGCGACCCGCGAACTTCCTCGACGTGGGCGGCGGTGCCACCCTCGAGCGAGTCAGCGAAGCATTCAAGATCATCCTGTCCGACGCCAACGTGAAGGCGGTGCTGGTAAACATCTTCGGTGGCATCGTGCGCTGCGACATGATTGCCGAAGGCATCATCGGAGCGGTGAAGGAGGTGGGCGTGACGGTGCCTGTAGTGGTTCGCCTGGAGGGCAACAATGCCGAGCTGGGTGCCAAGGCTCTTCGCGAAAGCGGGCTTAACATTGTGCCGGCGTACAGTCTGACCGACGCTGCCATTCAGGTGGTCAAGGCCGCGGAGGACGCCGCATGAGCATCCTCATCGACAAGTACACCAAGGTCATCTGCCAGGGTTTCACCGGAAGCCAGGGCACCTTTCATAGCGAGCAGGCGATCGAGTACGGCACCTTGATGGTTGGCGGGGTCACGCCTGGCAAGGGAGGCACCCGCCATCTGGGCTTGCCGGTGTTCGACACCGTTCGCGAGGCCTATGAGGCGACCGCCGCGGATGCGTCGGTGATCTATGTGCCGGCGCCTTTCTGCAAGGATTCGATTCTCGAGGCGGCGTTCAGCGGCATCAAGCTGATCGTTTGCATCACCGAGGGCGTGCCGACCCTCGATATGCTCGATTGCAAGGTCAAGTGCGATGAACTCGGGGTGCGCCTGATCGGCCCCAACTGTCCGGGCGTGATCACCCCGGGCGAATGCAAGATCGGCATCATGCCAGGCTATATCCATAAGCCGGGTCGAGTCGGTATCGTTTCCCGCTCCGGAACGCTCACTTATGAAGCGGTCAAGCAGACCTCCGATGCAGGCTTCGGGCAGTCAACCTGCGTGGGTATCGGCGGCGATCCGATCCCGGGGTCCAGCTTCGTCGATATCCTGCGGATGTTCGAGCAGGACCCGCAAACCGAGGCGATCGTGATGATCGGCGAGATCGGCGGTACTGCGGAGGAGGAGGCCGCCGCTTTCATCAAGGAGCAGGTCGGCAAGCCGGTGGTGTCTTACATTGCCGGTGTCACCGCACCGCCGGGCAAGCGGATGGGCCACGCCGGGGCGATCATTTCCGGAGGTAAGGGTACCGCTGACGAAAAGTTCGCCGCCCTGCAGGATGCCGGTGTGACCACCGTTCGTTCGTTGGCGGACATAGGCAGCGCGATCGCTCGGGCGACCGGCTGGTAGTAGGCGCAGTAGCTGTCGAGGAGGATCACCGGGACGTGGTCTTCACGGCGTGTGCAGCAGTTTGACTCAGGCGTGATCGAGGAGCGCATGCGGCAGCTCAATACCTTTGACCAGTGGTCGCTGGGGTTCATGACCTTTGCCTTGTTTCTGGGCGCAGGCAATCTTATTTTTCCACCCAGTGCCGGGTTGGCGGCAGGTTTTTCGGTCTGGACGGCCAGCGCCGGCTTTCTGCTGACTGCCGTCGGCCTCCCGTTGCTGACCCTGGTTGCCCTGGCGCGGGTGGGTGGGCGGCTTGATCAGCTCACGGCGCCGCTGGGGCGCACGGTCGGTCTGCTCGTTGCCACGTGCGTCTATCTTTCGATCGGTCCGCTGTTTGCCACGCCTCGCACGGCGGTCGTTTCCTACGAAATGGGTCTGGTGCCTTTTTTCGGCAGCCAGCCGTGGCTTCTCTTAGCCTATTCGCTGTTCTATTTTCTCATTGTCGTACTGGTCGCCCGAGATCCGGGGCATCTGGTGGCCTGGATCGGCAAGGTGCTGACGCCGGTTCTGCTGCTCGGGCTGGTCGTCCTCGGGGCTGCGGCAGTGCTGCAGCCTTGGGGGGAGGTGGTTGCCCCCCGCGGTAGCTATGTGTCGAATGCGGGAATCGCTGGCTTTCTGGCCGGCTACCTGACGATGGATACGCTCGGGGCGTTGGTGTTTGGCATCGTGATCGTCACGGCGATCCGCGATCGGGGGGTGACAGACTCGACGCGCATTTCTCGCTACACCGCGCGAGCGGGAATGATCGCGGCGCTAGGGTTGTCGCTCGTCTACCTGTCCCTGTTCCACCTGGGGGCGTATAGCGGGAGCATGGTCGAGGCGGACGCCAGCGGGGCGCATATTCTCGCAGCCTATGTGCGGCATGTGTTTGGTGACGGAGGGGCCGCGCTGTTGGCGTTGATCATCGGTCTGGCGTGCATGACCACTGCCATCGGCCTGACCGTGGCATGCGCGGAGTTTTTCTCGGCCTGGCTGCGCTTGCCGTACCGTTCGCTGGTGTACGCTTTCGGCGGGTTCAGTCTGCTGGTGGCTAACCTTGGGCTGAGTCAGTTGCTGCGCGTTTCGGTTCCCGTGCTCACCGCCCTGTATCCGGTCACGATCGTGCTGGTGCTGCTCAGTCTGCTGATGCCGTTGTGGCGTTCACCGCGTCAGGTATTTCTGCCGGTCGTGCTGGTGACGCTTGGTTTTGGTCTGCTCGATGGCCTGGTGGCGGCGGGCCTATATGCCAGTGACGGCGTGCTGCTGGCCTATCTGCCGCTGGCGGACCAGCAGATGGCCTGGGTCGGGCCGGCGACCGCCACCCTGATCGTCGCCTTCGCAATCGATCGCATCCGGTTTTCCTTCAGAAAAAGTGCGTGATGCCGGCGCCCTGTGCCTAGCGTGCATTCCATGACTCCCGAGGCTGATGATGTCGTTGTCGCTATCCGATCCTTTCTTTCCGCACCTGCTGGCGATTCTGTGGTTTCTGTTCTGCTGGGTCGGTTACACCCTTTACGCGAGTTGGCGGGCGACTGACACCCCCTGTCTAGCCAGTGTGCTGCATCTTTATCGCGAGGATTGGATGCGCCGCATGTTGCTGCGTGACAACCGCATCGCCGATGCCAACGTAATCGGCAACCTCGAACGTAATGCCTCGTTCTTCGCGTCCAGCACGCTGATCATTCTGGCGGGTATCCTCACCGCGCTCGGCGCCTCGGATCGTGCCGTTTCGCTGCTCGCTGACCTTCCCTTCACCCAGCCTGTCAGTCGCAGTCTGTCGGAAATGAAGCTGCTCGGGCTCGCCGCCGTCTTCGTATACGCCTTCTTCACATTCAGCTGGTGCATGCGTCAGTACAATTTTGCCGCGGTGCTGGTGGGCTCGGCACCGATGGTAGGGGAGCGCAACGTCACCGATCAGGAGCGCAAGGCGTTCGCCGATCGCGCCGCGCGGGTTATCTCGATGGCCGCCAACCAGTTCAACTTCGGTTTGCGTGCTTACTACTTCGGCATGTCGGCACTGGCCTGGTTCGTCAATCCCTGGCTGTTCATGA
The DNA here is from genome assembly GCA_030602315.1 of Pseudomonadaceae bacterium. Lineage (GTDB taxonomy): Bacteria > Pseudomonadota > Gammaproteobacteria > Pseudomonadales > Pseudomonadaceae > Azomonas. Next base: position 47,130 of record JAUVZY010000004.1, read on the forward strand.
TCTTCACCGGCGGGGTAGTCCTGATCCTCTATCGCCGCGAGTTTCATTCCGATGTGCTGCAGGTCATGACGCTGACCCAGACGCATGTGAGCGAACCGCCCAAGGAGTGAGCGCGCGCAACCCCTTGAAATCTTGGCGCGCAACCCCATCTCGCAGGCATTGCCGCAGCCGCGGCAGGCCAACGACATGTGGAGTTCGATGATGAGTGTGGAAACTCAAAAGCAAACCCTGGGCTTCCAGACAGAGGTGAAGCAGCTGCTTCACCTGATGATCCATTCGCTGTACTCGAACAAGGAAATTTTCCTTCGCGAGCTGATTTCCAACGCCTCGGATGCGACTGACAAGCTGCGCTTCGAGGCCTTGGCCCGGCCCGAGCTGCTTGAGGGCGGTGCCGATCTGAAGATCCGAGTCAGCTTCGACAAGGCGAGCAAGACCGTCACGATCGATGACAACGGCATTGGCATGAGTCGCGATGAGGTCATTACTCACCTGGGCACCATTGCCAAGTCGGGCACTGCCGATTTTCTGAAGAATCTGTCTGGGGACCAGCGCAAGGATTCTCACCTGATCGGTCAGTTTGGCGTGGGCTTCTACTCGGCGTTCATCGTCGCCGATCAGGTGGATGTATTCACCCGTCGCGCCGGTTTGCCTGCCAGCGAGGGCGTACACTGGTCATCGCGCGGCGAGGGCGAATTCGAGGTTGCAACGGTGGAGAAGGCCGAGCGCGGCACGCGCATCGTGCTGCATCTGAAGCCCGCTGAAGAGGAGTTCGCCGACGGCTGGCGCCTGCGCAATATCATCAAGAAATATTCCGACCACATCGCTCTGCCCATCGAGTTGCCGAAGGAGCACTACGGCGAAGAGAAGGACAAGCCGGCCGAGCCAGAGTGGGAAACGGTCAACCGTGCCAGTGCTCTGTGGACCCGTCCGCGCACAGAGGTCAAGGACGAGGAGTATCAGGAGTTCTACAAGCACACGGCCCACGACTTCGAAGATCCGCTGACCTGGAGTCACAACAAGGTCGAAGGCAAGCTCGAGTACACCTCGCTGCTCTATGTGCCGGGGCGTGCGCCGTTCGATCTGTATCACCGCGAGGCGCCCAAGGGACTCAAGCTCTATGTGCAGCGCGTGTTCATCATGGATCAGGCCGAGCAGTTCCTGCCGCTGTACCTGCGCTTCATCAAAGGGGTGGTGGACTCCAATGACCTGTCGCTGAACGTGTCCCGTGAGATCCTGCAGAAGGATCCGGTTATCGACTCGATGAAGTCGGCGCTTACCAAACGCGTGCTCGACATGCTGGAAAAGCTGGCCAAGGACAAGCCTGAGGACTACAAGCGGTTCTGGAGCGCGTTTGGTCAGGTACTCAAGGAAGGCCCCGCCGAGGATTTCGCCAACCGCGAGAAGATCGCCGGCTTGCTGCGGTTTGCTTCGACCCACGACGCCACGGGCGAGCAGAGCGTTTCGCTGGCCGACTACATCGGTCGCATGAAGGAGGGGCAGGACAAGCTGTATTTCCTGACCGGCGACTCCTATGGTCAGGTCAAGAACAGCCCTCACCTGGAAGTGTTCCGAAAGAAGGATATCGAGGTGCTGCTGCTCACCGACCGCATCGACGAGTGGATGATGAGCTACTTGAGCGAATTCGACGGTAAGCAGTTCGTCGATGTCGCGCGGGGTGACCTCGATCTTGGCAAGCTCGACAGCGAAGAGGACAAGAAGGCCCAGGAAGAGGTCGCCAAGGCCAAGGAAAGTTTGCTTGAGCGTTTGAAGGGCGTGCTGGCCGACCAGGTCGCGCAAGTGCGCGTGTCCCATCGCCTGACCGACTCGCCTGCCATCCTTGCCATTGGCGAGCAGGACCTGGGCTTGCAGATGCGGCAGATTCTCGAGGCCAGCGGGCAGAAAGTACCGGAGTCCAAGCCGATCTTCGAAATCAATCCGCAGCACCCCTTGATCGAGAAGCTCGATGCGGAGCCGGACGAGGATCGCTTCGCCGACCTGTCGCACATCCTGTTCGACCAGGCGGCGCTGGCCGCCGGCGACAGCCTGAAGGACCCTGCCGCCTATGTGCAGCGGCTCAACAAGCTGCTGGTCGAGCTGTCAGCCTGAGTTGCCTTGGCACCTACCGCGCGCCCCAAACGGGCGTGCGGTTTCTGATGTGGTTGCGCTAAAGGCAACAGCGGGCGGCTTCTCTGCGCGAGCTGTCCGAGTGGAAGAGCAACGGCTTGGAAGCCATCAGTAGCAGGCTAGAAACAAAAACGGCACCCGAAGGTGCCGTCAGCAGAGCCGTACCGCTTACTGGCCGGTCCAGCGCTTGAGCACCAGCGTGGCGTTGGTGCCGCCGAAGCCGAAGCTGTTGCTCATCACCGTGTTGAGCTGCACGTTTTCGCGCGTCTCGCGGACGATCGGCATGTCGGCCACTTCCGGATCGAGCTCGTCGATGTTGGCCGAGCCGGCGATGAAGTTGCCTTCCATCATCAGCAGGCAGTAGATCGCTTCCTGCACACCGGCAGCGCCCAGCGAGTGGCCAGACAGGCTCTTGGTCGAGCTGATGGCCGGAGTCTTGTCGCCGAACATGTTGCGCACGGCCTTGATTTCGGCCACGTCGCCCACCGGCGTGGAAGTGCCGTGGGTGTTCAGGTAATCGATTTCACCTTCCACAGTGGCCATCGCCTGCTGCATGCAGCGCAGCGCGCCTTCACCGCTCGGCGCGACCATGTCGTAGCCGTCGGAGGTGGCGCCATAGCCGACGATTTCGGCGTAGATCTTGGCGCCGCGCTTGAGTGCATGCTCCAGCTCTTCGACCACTACCATGCCGCCGCCGCCAGCGATGACGAAGCCGTCACGGTTGGCATCGTAGGCGCGCGAGGCTTTTTCCGGCGTCTCGTTGTACTGGGTGGAGAGGGCGCCCATCGCGTCGAACAGACAGCTCTGGCTCCAATGTTCTTCTTCCCCGCCGCCAGCGAAGACGACGTCCTGCTTGCCCAGCTGGATCTGCTCGACGGCGTTGCCGATGCAGTGGGCGCTGGTGGCGCAGGCGGAGGAGATCGAGTAGTTGACGCCCTTGATCTGGAACGGCGTGGCCAGGCACGCGGAAACCGTGCTGCCCATGGTGCGGGTGACACGGTACGGGCCGACGCGCTTGACGCCCTTTTCACGCAGGGTGTCGATGGCTTCCATCTGGTTTGCGGTGGAGGCGCCACCAGAGCCGGCGATCAGGCCGGTGCGAACGTTGGACACCTGCTCGGGAGTGAGGCCCGAGTCGGCAATCGCCTGCTGCATCGACAGGTAGGCGAAAGCGGCCGCGTCGCCCATGAAGCGCAGCAGCTTGCGATCGATCAGCTCTTCGAGGTTCAGATTCACCGACCCCGAAACCTGGCTGCGCAGACCCATGTCGGCGTAGCTCTGGTTGAAGCGAATCCCCGGGCGGCTGGCGCGCAGGTTGGCAGAGACGGTGTCTTTGTCATTGCCCAGGCAGGAAACGATGCCCAGGCCGGTGATCACGACGCGACGCATGCGGAAAGTCCTTCAGAAACTATCGGTGGAGGTGAACAGGCCGACGCGAAGTCCCTCGGCGCTGTAGATCTCGCGACCATCGACACTGACGGTGCCGTCAGCGATGCCCAGAATCAGCGAGCGGTTGATGGTCCGCTTGATGTGAATGTTATAGGTGACCTTCTTGGCGGTCGGCAGGACCTGACCGAAGAATTTCACTTCGCCCGAGCCCAGGGCGCGTCCGCGGCCCGGGTTGCCCTGCCAGCCCAGATAAAAGCCGACCAGCTGCCACATGGCGTCCAGGCCCAGGCAGCCTGGCATGACCGGATCCCCTTCGAAATGGCAGCCGAAGAACCACAGGTCCGGATTGATATCGAGCTCGGCCACGATCTCGCCTTTGCCGTGCTTGCCGCCTGTCTCGCTGATGTGAGTGATCCGATCGATCATCAACATGTTGGGGGCGGGCAGTTGCGCGTTACCCGGACCGAACAGTTCGCCGCGACTGCAGCGCAGCAGGTCTTCCCGGGAATAGGCGTGTTGCTTGGTCATGCGTGCTCCTCAATGGACCCTGCTGTCAGGGCGGACAAACTACAGGCCCAACCGTTGGCGTGTTGCGGCCTTGTCATAGACTTATCGGACGTAGGGAAAGTCACAGCGCGATTTTATCGCCGCGGGCCGTATGGACCGCCCGCGTCCCACTTGGCCAAGGTAAATCGCAATTTTCGCGCACTTTCGCCCGGCTGGCTACCTGTTCGAACGTCGCGTGCGTCAGGGCGTCATGCTGCGCTGGCGTTCATTGCTCCGCGCTCCATGAGGAGGTCATCCCTGCCGACGTCTGTTGGGCGGGTGTCCGGGTCAAAGGGAAACTGATGTTGAGGGTAAAGGTCGAGCCCTTGCCCGGTTCGCTGCGAGCGTAGAGCAGGCCGTCCATTTTCCGCGCCAGTGTGCTGGCAATGGTCAGTCCTAGTCCGGTGCCGCCGTAGCGGCGGGAAATCGAGCTGTCCGCCTGCTGGAAGGCCTCGAACATCCGCTCGAGACGATCTGGGGGGATGCCGATGCCGGTATCGCTGACGCTGCAGCATAGCAATAGCTGGTGATCTTCCACCTGCCAGTCGGCGCGCAGGCGTATGGATCCCTGCTCGGTAAATTTCAGCGCGTTGCCCAAAAGGTTCACCAGAATCTGGCGCAGGCGAGTGGGGTCGCCCTGCACTTCGAAATCGTCGAGGCCGGGCTGAATGTCCAGGGAAAACTCGAGGCCACGTAATTGCGCGCCATGCTGGAAGACCTGGGCAGAGGCCTGCAGCAGCTCGCTCGGGCGGAACGGAATGCATTCGAGCTCAAGCCCACCGCGTTCGATGCGGGAGAAGTCCAGCAGATCGTTGATCACCTTCAGAAGGTGAGTGGTCGAATCGGTCGCTGTCTGTGCGTATTCGGCCTGCTCGGCGTTCAATGATGTCGTCTCAAGCAGCTGCAGCATGCCCAGCACGCCATTCATTGGCGTGCGCAGCTCATGGCTCATCATCGCCAGGAAGTCCGATTTCGCCCGGTTGGCCTGTTCGGCTTCTTCTCGGGCGGCGATCAGCTGGGCGATGGTTTTCTTCTGCTCCTGACTCGCGCGCTGCAGGGCGTTTGCCAGGTCGTTGATGTGCCGCGCCAGTGCGCCGAGCTCGGCATCATCTGCTTCGGGCAGGCGCGCGCGGTAATCGCCGGTCTGGATGGCTTTTACCGCCTCGCCCATCGCGCTGATCGGTTGGGCGATCTGCGCGGCCAGGCGGCGGGCGATCAGAAAGGTCAGCAATAGCGCCAGGCCGGCCATGGTGATGGCCTTGATCAGGATCAGCTGCTCGCGATGGTTGAAGGCATCGGTCGACATGCCGACCACCACCCGACCGAGGTAATCGTCCTCGCCGTGGGCGGCGGGAAGGGCGCTGAACGGGTCGCCGTCGAGGATGATTCGCTGCAGGTGAATCGGCGCCTCGAATTCGGAGCGGTATGGCGAATGCCGGGCGTTGTCGCTGCGCTGCACTGCGGTAAGCACGTGGTCATCGCGGTCGCGGATTTCCAGATACTGGACGTGGGGTGTTTCCAAAGTTGCCTGCAGCAGGCTTTCGAGCACCGCGAGGTTCCCGGAGATCACCCCGTACTCGGTGGCGGGGGCCAGCTGATTGGCGATCAACTGACCGGTGTTGTTCAACTCCTCGCGCAGATCCTGCAGGCGCGCGAAGGTCAGAAAGCCGGTCACCAGCAGGGTGATGAGCAGGGCCGGCCCGAGGCTGATCAGCTGGGTTCGGCTGTGAATGTCGAGTCGTCTGAGCGAAATCATCGACGTTTCTCTTTGGCGAGCTGTGCGGCCAGTTGTTCGTCGTCCGGCAGCCTTATACCCAGCGACCGGGCGACCTGGCGGTTACCCAGCACCTTGAAGCGCTGCGGGTAGAGCGTGGCAGGCCAGGTCGAGGAGGGTTGCTTTAGCAGATCGTCCAGCACCGCGAGCCAGTCATGCTGGTCGCTGTAGCTGCTGGCGAGACTGCCGGCTCTGACGAAGGCGGCGGAGGGGCCGAACAGTGGGCGATGCTGGCCGTAACTGGTCAGCAACAGCGTTTTGGCTGTGCGGGGGTTGTACAGGTTGCGGTCATCCAGTCCCAGCAGTGCGTCGGTCGAGCGCAACAGTTGGGTGAGGCTTTCGGTGTCCTGGGCGGCTTGCCAGCGATGGGGGACGACGGTGATGCCGAGCGCGCGTCCGGCGGCGACGGCCTCGGGAACGAGAAAGGCGCTGTCTTCGTCATACGGGAGCCCGACGCGCTCGGCGGTCGGCAGGATCAGCTTGACCAGGCGCAGTTGGCGCTCGATCGGAGGGTCGCTCCACAGCAGGCTGACGCGCGGGTGTGGCCTTCCCTTGAGCACTTCGTGCGCTTGCACGCGACTGATCAGCAGCGCCAGCGTTGGCGGCCCCTGGCGACTCCGCAGGCGCCAGTCGAGGGCAGGCCTGCCGAGCGTAATCAGACGCAGCTCGCTCGGCAGTGCATCGGCTGCTGGCGCCTGGCTGAGCGCCACGAAGCGAACGGAATCGTTCGGGCGGCGCGCGGCGAGCGCATCGACGAAGCTGCGAAGGGCGGGTGAGTCCTCGGCTACCATCCATAACTCGCCGGCCTGCGCGCCGAAAGGTAGCCACAGCAGCGCGATGGCGCAGGCGGCCAGCTTTCGGGCCAAGAGACTCTTCCATGAGACCCTGTTCGTGTTCATTTCAGAACACCAGCTCCGCCGTCAGATAGAAAAGATGGCGTTGGTCGAAGCGGTTGTTCGGCCATGACAGCGGTTCGTCATCCAGGCGCTGCTGCCAGACGCCCGCCAGTTCCAGCTCGCCTTTACCCAGCGCGAAGCGTTTGGCCAGGCGCGTGTCCAGCCGTTCGAAACGGTAGCCGTTGAGCGCGTCTGCACCAAAGTACATCAGGCTGCTCTTCCAGCCGTCGTTCCAGTCGTGCAGCCAGGCAAGCGAACCGCTGTGCCGCGGCGTGATCAGTTGGTCCAGCGGATGGCTCGCCCTGTGCTCGATGTAGGCATAGGTCAGGCGAATTCGATCGTTGAGCCCGGCTCGCCAGTCGATTTCAGTTTCCACGCCGTTGAGTTCGAGCCGGCTGTCGTTGGTTGGCTCGAAGCGGTAAATCTTCGGTTCGTGGGAAACGAGGTCTTCGATGACGTCGTGAAAGAGCTTCACGTCCAGATTCAGTCCAAGGCTGGCGAAGCGACCGTTATAGCCGGCTTCGTGAGAGCGCATGCGCTCCTGGTCCAGATTGCCCGGACCGCGCGCTGTCATGAAGAAATAGGCCTCGCGCTGACCATCGACCGCCGGGCGCAGATCGGTAACCCGATAGCGCCAGTCGGCGTCGTTCTCGAACATGTCCGGCGAGCGTACCGCTTCGCTGTATACCAGTCGCAACCCGTGGGCGGGGGTGATGAGGTAGTTCAGCGAGGCCCGTGGGCTGACCGAGGCCCCGATGCTGTTGTCATGTTCGGCCATCAACCCGCCCTGCAAAAGCCATTGCTCGGTCAGGTACCACTCCAGATGGCCGAACAGGCGGAAGATGTCGCGGCTTTGCTCACCGTTCAGGTGCGTTTCGGTATCGGCCCGATCGTGCCGATAGCTGGCGCCGCTGACCAGGCGCAGATCCGGACCGAGACTCAGGGTGTCCTGGATTTCCAGGTCGAAGCGGCTTTCGCGGATGTCTTCGTTGATCAGGCCGCAGGTGTGGGCGAATGTCCCGGATCCCGGGTCGTATTGGCTGAACAGCCTGGGCAGTATCTGGGCACGCAGGGCCGCTTGTTCGGGCGTCTCTGCACTGATTTCCTTGCTCTCGACCAAGCGCCGACGCTGCTCGGGTGAGTAAATGGACCATAGTTCACGCAGGGCCGGATCGAAGGCGATCTGCGCATCGCAGGCACGCCACTGCCTCAAACGCTCCCACTGCTGCAGATTGGTCTGTACGTAAAGGCTGTGTTCGCTGCTGGGCTCGAAGGTCCAGCGCAGGCTGGCGGCATAATCGCGCGCCTTGATGTCGGTGTCGCTGTCCTGCTCTTGCGGATCGGCGGCGATCGGCAGGGTGGAGCGATAGGTGTTGCTGCGCTGGTTGGTACCTTCCTTGAGCGCGAGCTGCCAGTCGAGCGATTGCACGGTGCCCAGGCTTTGCTGCCCCCTCAGGTGCAGGCGGTTGAGGCGCCGGCCATCGCGGAAATCGCTGCCATCGGCACGCTTGTCGAAGCCATCGTCTTCGCGTCCAGAAGCCGAAAGGCGCAGGTCGCCGCCTTCATAGTTGATGCCCTGGCTGGCGTACCAGTCGCTGATGCCACGCTGGCCGCGGGTCATCTTTACCCGCGTGCCGCGGCTGTCGGCGGGTTCGATCGTGATGATGTTCACCACCGCCATCAGGGCGTTCGCGCCATAACTCACCGTGTTCGGGCCGCGGAACACCTCGATGCGCTCGATGTCTTCGATTGCCAGAGGGATGTCGCTCCAGTCGACCTGGGCGAATCCCGAGCGATACACCGAACGACCGTCGACCAGCACCTGCAGCCGGCGGGCCTGACCAGCGCTGCTGCCGTGGTAGTTGACGGTGGTGAGGTTGCCGTCCGGTATCACCAGCATGCCGGGCACCAGACGCAGGAGTTCAGGGATCTGACGTGCGCCGGAGGCCCGGATCAGGCTGCGGTCCAGGATCGTGATGCTGCCGGGCACCGCCGCGGGTGCCTGCCGCAAGCGCGTGGCGGTAAGCACCTCGGGAAGTGGCTGGATCTCTAGGAAGGGGTCATCCAGCTCCAATGGCGGATAAGGCTTGTCGGTGGCTAGTGCCCCGTTAGAGCCGGCCATCGCCAGTGCAAGCGACAGCGCGGTGGGGAACAGCAGGCGTTGCTGCATGGCAGAACCTCTGCCTGGTGGCAAAGCTGCGCATGTTAACCGAGGCGGCAAAAAATCTCAGCGCAAGGGCGGCCGATCTTGGTCCGGTAAGTGTCGGGGCTTGCGCAATGAGCGGCGAGTCATGGTGAGGACGTATGTAATTCGCGCAGTATCGCCGCCTGGTGCAATGTCGATCTGCCAGCTCGGCCTTGCGTCAATGGAATCTTTCGGCAGGAGCCGAGCACAGGGAAGGCATAAACGGATGAGCCGCGCTTTTTTTGCTACATGGACAAGCCAGACGCTGGTGATCTTTTCGGTCGTGCTGATGGTGTTCACCGCAGGGATCGTGGCCTACCAGCAAACCGGGTCGCTGGTCAGTTTCAGTGTGGTGATTCTCTGCGGTTACTTGCCTGAGCTATTGACGATCCCCCTGGCCGGGCCGGTGGTAGACCGGGTGTCCCGGCACCGTGTGCTGATTGCGTGCTGTTTGCTGCAGGCGGGGATCTTTTCCGTCTATCTGCTGATGCTGCGCGATGGTGGCTTCCATGGTGCGGTGTTGTACGGCGTGCTCTGTGCCAGCTCGGCAGTGGCGGGCGTGCATCGTCTTGCCTACAACGCCTCCTTGGCGCTGTTTACCCGTAACCACCATACCTATCCACGCATGAACGGATTGGCGCAGGCCGGTTTGGCTGCCGCGCATATCCTTGCGCCGTTGTTCGCGGGCCTCATGCTCGAGTTCGCCGAGGCTTGGCTGATCGCCGCAACTGCCGTCATTGCGTGCGTTGTAGCCGGGCTCGCTCTGCTGCCCGTGCGGTTTCCCGAACTATCGCCTGAGGAGCGCTCGGCTGCCGGTCATGTGGACATGAAGACGGGCCTGCGCTTCATCGGGCAGACACCGGGGCTGCCGTTGTTCTTGCTCATGCATGGGTTTTCCAACCTGGCGCGGGGCGCCTCTATCGTGCTGTTCACCCCGTTCATCCTGGCGTTTTCCTCGGAGGCGGTGCTGGGCAGCCTGCGCTCGGCGGCCGGTATCGGGATGGCCATCGGCGCGGCGCTGATCACGATCTGGGGTGGGCCGGCGCGACAGTTGACCGGGGTGATCGCCTCGCTGGGCGTCTGCGGGGTGTTCATGGCCATCATCGGCATGACCCAACTGCCGGTGGTCATCGGGCTGGCAACCTTTGCGCTATTTGTCGCAACCCCGGTGCTGGCGGCGCTGGCCCACTCGATCTGGCAGCGGCAGGTACCCGCCGCCCTGCAGGGGCGCGTTTTCAGCATTCGCGATACCTGCGCAGGGGCGGCCCTGGCCGCCGGTTACGTGGTTTCGCCGTGGATCGCCGGGCTCGTTTTCGTGCCGCTGGCCGGTTCGGCCGCCGATGGCATCGGTGGCCTGTACCAGGCGATGGGGTTGGTCACCCTGTTACTGGCGTGTTTTGCGTTGCGCCAGCCTGCGATCCGCGCGCTGGAGCGCTGAACGGCCGCGGCTGGTCGGCGCGTGAGGGCGCCGTATAATGGCGCTCACCCACTCGCTGGCAGGAGAGCCCGACGATGACAGATTCACAACCGATTGCCGTGCTTGGTGGCGGCAGTTTCGGTACGGCGATCGCCAATCTGCTGGGCGACAACGGCCAGCGTGTGCTGCAGTGGATGCGCGATCCGCAGCAGGCCGAGGTCATGCGCACCGAGCGGCGCAATCCGCGCTATCTGAAGGATATTCCGCTGCATGCCGGCGTCGAGCCGGTGACCGATCTGGCGGCCACCCTGGACGCCTGCTCGCTGGTGTTCGTGGTGCTGCCGTCCACCGCGCTACGCCAGACACTGGCGCCCCATGCCGAGCGGCTCGTGGGCAAGGGGCTGGTCAGCACGACCAAGGGCATCGAGCCGCAGAGCTTCATGCTGATGAGCCAGATCCTCGAAGATATCGCGCCGGCGGCCCGCATCGGGGTGATTTCCGGACCCAACCTTGCGCGGGAGATCGCCGAGGGCGCCCTGACCGCCACTGTGGTTGCCAGTGCGGACGAGGCGCTGTGTCGTGAAGTCCAGACGGTGCTGCATGGCAACACTTTCCGCGTCTACGCCAGTCAAGACCGCTACGGCGTGGAGCTGGGCGGGGCGCTGAAGAATGTCTATGCCATCATGGCCGGCATGGCGGCGGCCATGGGGATGGGCGAAAACACCAAGAGCATGCTGATCACCCGTGCGCTGGCCGAGATGACCCGCTTTGCTGTACGCCTGGGGGCCAACCCGATGACCTTCCTGGGCCTCGCCGGGGTCGGCGACCTGATCGTCACCTGCTCTTCGCCGAAAAGCCGCAACTTCCAGGTGGGCTACGCCCTGGGCCAGGGCTTGTCTCTGGAAGAGGCGGTGTCACGCCTCGGCGAGGTGGCCGAGGGCGTCAACACCCTGCGTGTGCTGAAGGCCAAGGCCGAGGAGCTGGAGGTCTACATGCCGCTGGTGGCTGGGTTGCACGCCATTCTGTTCGAGGGCTACACGCTGTCTCAGGTGATCGCTCGCCTGATGAGCGGCGAGCCGAAAACCGATATCGATTTCATTTCATCTGCCGGCTTCTGAAGCCGGCACGCCGGAGGTTAAGTAAATGGCAACGTCCAATCACACTGGCGAGCGCGAGAATCTGCTGCTGCGCATCATCTGGATGGTGGTGTTTTTCTTCGTCTGGCAGCTGGCCGAGCTGGTGCTGCTGGCGGTGGTCGTCGTGCAGTTGGTGGTGCGCCTGTTCAGCGGGCGGGTCAACGAGGACCTGCAGCGCTTCGGCGATAGCTTGAGCCAGTATCTTGCGCATATCGGCCGCTTCGTCACCTTCAATACCGAGCACAAGCCCTGGCCATTCGCTGACTGGCCGGTCGCCCGTGCGCCGGAGGTGGAGCGCGTGGCCGAGCCGGCGGCCGTCGTGCCGCCGGTCACGCCGCCGGCTGCGCCGGATGCCGGGCAGCCGAAGGACGTGCAGCCGTGAGGTTGTGGCTGTTGCGTCATGGCGAGGCCGAGCCCTGCGTCACCAGCGATTCGGAGCGCCCGCTGACCGCGCGCGGTCGTGCCGAAGCACGCGCCAGTGCGGGGCACCTGCGTGGCGTGGCGCTGGCGCGGGTGCTGGTCAGTCCGCTGTTGCGGGCGCAGCAGACCGCAGCAGAAGTGTTTGCCGTGATCGGTTATGCCGGGCCGGTGGAAACGGTGGACTGGATCACCCCCGACAGCGACGCCCAGGCCGCGCTCAAGGCGCTCGATCATTTCGACGGGCAGGGCGATCTGCTGCTGGTGACCCATCAGAATTTCGTCGGCGAGCTCGCCGGGCTACTCATCCATGGTCATCGCCAAGCACCGCTGGACATGCGTACCGGCAGTCTGGCCGTGCTGGAAGGTGATGCCCTGGCGGCCGGTTTGCTGCGGCTCGAGTCGCTGCGCGATCCCCAGGTGGGGTGATGACCGCCCCGGGCCACGCGCCCCTCGAGCGCCGATTCAGCCTGCCGCACCTGGAGTTGGCGGCGCAGGAGTGGGGCGCGCCAGAGGAGCCGGTCGTCATCGCTCTGCATGGCTGGCTGGACAATGCAGCCAGTTTTTCGCGTCTGGCGCCGCTGCTAGGTGGCGCTCGTATCCTCGCCGTCGACCTGGCCGGGCATGGCCTTTCCGGGCATCGCCCGGCCGGAGTGGCCTATCAGCTCTGGGACTATGTCTACGACCTCTTGCAGCTGGCCAACCAGCAAGGCTGGAGACGCTTCGCTTTGCTGGGCCATTCGATGGGCGCCAGCGTTGCCGCGCTGATGGCTGCTGCATTGCCCGAGCGGATCAGTCGCCTGGCACTGATCGATGGGGCATTGCCGCTGACAGCCGCTGCCGAGGATGCGCCGGCGCGCCTGGGCCAGGCGTTCCGCCGGCTCGCGCAGATCGAGCGGCGGCTGGCGCCTGTGTATGCCGACCGCGAGCAGGCGGTGGTCGCACGCATGCGCGCGGCGTTTCCGGTCAGCCGTGAGGCGGCCGAGCGGCTGGTCGAGCGTGGTCTGGCTGCGGTCGAAGGCGGCTTTCGCTGGCGCAGCGATCCACGCTTGTTGCTGCCGTCGCCGGTGCGCTTTTCCGAGGATCAGGTGCGTGCGTTCATCGGCCAGATCCAGTGTCCGGTCCGCCTGGTGCTCGGCGACCGCGGACTGTACCCGCAGGCCGCCGAGCGTGAGCGCCTGATGGCACTGGGGCTGGCGCCGCGGGTTCTTTGCGGCGGGCATCACCTGCATCTGGACGACCCGGCCGGCGCGCAGGCCGTCGCCGCTGCGCTGGCGGACTTCCTGGTCGATTGAGCATCGAATGCAAGATCGTGTCGCAAACGCAGGCTTGACTTGACCGCGCTGCGTTCACACGCTGGGCATCCATTCGTCGGAGATAACTGATGATTGACCTCTACACGGCGGCCACGCCGAACGGGCACAAGATTTCGATAGCCCTGGAGGAACTCGGACTCGATTACCGCGTGCACGTGCTGAGCTTCGATCGGCGCGAGCAAAAGGCGCCCGAGTATCTCAAGATCAATCCGAACGGGCGCATTCCAGCGATCGTCGACCGTGACAATGATGACTTCGCGGTGTTCGAGTCGGGCGCCATCCTCATCTATCTGGCGGAAAAGACCGGCCGGCTGCTGCCCGACGATCCCAGGCAGCGTTCGGTCGCGCTGCAGTGGCTGATGTTCCAGATGGGCGGTGTCGGGCCGATGCAGGGCCAGGCCAACGTGTTCTACCGCTATTTCCCGGAGAAGTTGCCGGCGGCGATCGAGCGTTACCAGAACGAAACCCGCCGGCTCTACGAGGTGCTCGACAGCCGTCTGGCGGAGGTCGAATACCTGGCCGGCGACTACAGCATCGCCGACATCGCCACCTGGCCCTGGGTCAACCTGCACGAGTGGGCCGGTGTCTCATTGCAAGGACTGGTAAACCTGCAGCGCTGGCATGCCCAGGTGGGTGCCCGGCCAGCCGTACAGCGCGGATCGGATATCCCGCCGCGCGAGAACCACGATCTGGTCAAGACTGGCCAGTCGATCCTGATTCGTTGAGGTGCTCGTGAAGTGGTCATGGATTGTCGCGCTCGCCTGGCTACCGGCACTGGGCATGGCGCAGGTTTCGCCCAGTGAGGACTTCGGCCTGCTGGCACATTACCCCGACGCGCGTCTGGTCGAGGAGACGTCGCTGGACAATGAGGAGCGCCTCTATCCCGTGGGCGCCGTGCGCCGCATCGCCGGACGGCTGCGCATGGATGGCGAGGTGGCGGTGCGCGGCAATCTGCGCGGACAGACCTACCGCTTGCCGGAAAACCACCGCGGGCTCGAGGCATTCACCCGCCTGCGCACCGACCTGGTGGCCGGCGGCGGCGAGTTGTTGTACTGGTGCGAAGGGCGCGAATGCGGCGCGAGCAACCTGTGGGCGAACGAGATTTTCGGCCAGTCACGTCTGTACGGTCCGGAAAACCAGCAGGGCTACCTGCTGGTGCGTCTGAATGGAGGAACCGCTGACTCGCTGGTGGCGATGTATGCGATCACCCGTGGTAACGGGCGCTCCTATCTGCATGTCGAGCAGATGCAGGCTGGGCGGTCGCTCGAAGAGATTCTGCCGACGCCGGCAACCCTGCTGCGGCAGCTGCGCGATACCGACCTGCTGCAGTTCGAGCGCCTTGGCGCGGTACGGGCTGACTGGCTGCAGGTGCTGACGCGCACCCTGCAGCAGGACAGCACGCTGCGCGTCAGCCTCTCCGGCCAGGCCGCGCCGCTCTGGTACGAAGCCCTGATCGGGCAGGGCGTGCGCACCTGGAAGCTCGAGCTCGACGAGGGTGACGAGCCCGGCCTTAGAATCCGTCGCTTGCGCTAAACCCGGCGGCCACTGAAGATGGCCGCCGCTCTCGCTCTGCAGGCTGTTTTCCATGCTCACCAATGATCGTCTGCTGGTCCAGATTCTCTTGCTGGCGCTGCTGGGCGCCTGTCTCTGGGTGCTGGCGCCGTTCGTGTCGATCCTGTTCTGGGCCGCGGTGCTGGCCTTTGCCAGCTGGCCGCTGATGCGCCGCCTGACCGCTCTGCTCAACGGCAACGAAACCCTCGCTGCCAGTCTGCTCACCGCCGGCTGGATGCTGCTGGTGGCAGCGCCCTTGGTGCTGCTCGGGCTTAACGTGGCCGACCATATGCGCGACGTCAACGAGCTGATCCGCAATCTGCGTGTCGAAGGCCTGCCGCCACCGCCGGACTGGCTCGATGAGCTGCCCCTGGTCGGTGACAGCCTCGTGGCGTTGTGGCGAACCCTCGATAGCGAGGGGGCCGAGCTGCTCGAGGAAGTGCGGCCCTATCTCGGCCAGTTGGGCAACTGGTTGCTGGTGCGCAGCGCGCGGATCGGTGGCGGCGTGCTCGAACTGGTGCTGAGCCTGATCCTGGTGTTCTTCTTCTACCGCGACGGGCCGCGGCTGGCGGCCTTCGTGCACAGCCTGCTGCACCGGCTGATCGGCATGCGCGCCGAGCACTACCTGGATCTGGTCGCCAGCACGGTGCAGCGGGTGGTCAACGGGGTGATCGGGACCGCTGCGGCGCAGGGCACCCTGGCCTTCATCGGCATGCTGATCTGCGGTGTGCCGGGGGCGCTGGTGCTGGGCCTGCTCACCTTCGCCCTGAGCCTGATCCCGATGGGGCCGCCGCTGGTGTGGCTGCCGGTCACCGCCTGGCTCGCCTGGCAGGGCGACTACGGCTACGCGATCTTCATGGGGATCTGGGGCATGTTCGTGATCAGCGGGGTGGACAACATCCTCAAGCCCTACCTGATCAGCCGTGGCGGCAACCTGCCGCTGGTGGTGGTGCTGCTCGGGGTGTTCGGTGGCATCCTCGCCTTCGGCTTCATGGGCCTGTTCCTCGGCCCGACGCTGCTGGCGGTGGCCTACAGCCTGCTGGGGGACTGGGTCGCCAAGGAAGTGCCCAATCCGCCCTCGGTGGCCGACCTGCCCGTCCTGCATCCGCGCGAGGACGAACGCATCGAAGGCGCTCAGCGCGATTCGTGATGGCCCATCTCGAAGCGCTCCAGGGTGTCGCGGGCGATGATCCGGCCCAGCTCCACCAGCTCCGGCGCCTTGTAGAACTCGAAGAAGCGGCAGGCGCGGCGCGGAATGTCGATCACCACATCCGGCGGATAGCCGGCGATCTTGTAGCGCGCCAGTGAATCCTGCATCACTTCGAAGCTCTGGTTGACCAGTTCGAGCATCGAGGCCGGTCCGCCGGTTTCCACCACCTTCGAGCCCTCGGCCGATTTGGGCGACGGCTCGTTGCTCGGCTCGACCTGCGCCAGGCTCGCCTCGCTGCCTGGCAGCGGTAGCGGGGAGGGCTGGCCGGCCTCCTCCTTGCGCCAGAAGCTGAAGTGCGTGCTCAGCGAGTCGACCAGCTGATCGAGTCGCCCGCGGCTGGTGCCGGGGCGTTCGATCACCGGCAAGGGGTAGTTGCGATTGTTCGCGCCGCTCAGGTTCACCGCCATCACCAGATCGCAGTGGCTCGACACCACCGGCACGATGGGCAGCGGGTTGAGCACGCCGCCGTCGACCAGCACCCGCTTGCCGAGGGTAACCGGGGTGAACAGGCTGGGGATCGCCGCCGAGGCGCGCATCGCCTGGTGCAGGCAGCCCTCCTGGAACCAGACCTCCTTGTGGTTGGTGAGGTCGGTGGCCACCGCGGTGAAGGCGATCGGCAGATCCTCGATGTTGACCTCGCCGAGCAGGTGGCGGATGTGGCCGAAGATCCGCTCGCCGCGGATCGCACCGAGACTGAAGCTCACATCGAGCAGACGCATGACGTCGAAGTAGTCGAGGCTTTCCACCCACTGGCGGTACTCGGTCAGCTTGCCGGCGGCGTGGATGCCGCCGACCACCGCGCCCATCGAGCAGCCGGCGATGCAGGCGATGGTATAGCCGCGCCGCTCGATCTCCTCGATCACGCCGATATGCGCGTAACCGCGTGCACCGCCGGAGCCCAGTACCAGCGCCACCGTCTTGCTCATGAAGTCCTCCTTGGGAAAGCGCCGTCCGGACAGTGATCAGGCCGCGAGCGCAGCGGCGATAGTAACCCAGCCGGGTCAGCCGACCGATAGCGGCAGCGACGGCGCGTCAGTACCATGCGCGGATTCATGCAAGGGGGTCGAAATGGAGCAGGAGGAGCGGCTGCTGGCGGACGTAAAGGACGCCTATGGCAGCATCCGCGTCATCGAGGTGGGGGCCTATCGTTTTCTCGAGTTTGGCGAAGGTGCCGAGCAGAGCTGCGTGTTCATGCCCGACCCCAGCTGGCTCGAGTACGACTACACCCGTGCCATGCTGCTCGGTGCGCTGTGCCACCCGGCGCCGGAAAGCGCGCTGTTTCTCGGGCTGGGTGCCGGCAGCCTAGCCCAGGCGTGCCTGCGCTTTCTGCCGCTCGATGACGTGGAGGTGATCGAGCTGCGCGCCGAGGTGTTGCGTCTGGCCCATGATCTGCTCGGCTTTCCGGACGATCCGCGCCTGACCCTGCGCGTGGGGGATGCGCTGGAGCTGCTCGACAGCGCCGAAAGCGCCGACCTGATCTTCGTCGATCTCTACACCGAACTGGGCCCGGCCGCCGGGCACCTGGCCTGGTCGTTCCTTGAGCGCTGTCAGCAAAAGCTCAACCCCGGGGGCTGGCTGATCATCAATCAGTGGGGCACCGATGGCGGCCAGCCGCTGGGCGCGGCGCTGCTGCGCGGCCTGTTTCACCGTCACTACCTCGAATGCCCGGTGAAGGAGGGCAATGTGGTGCTGCTGGTGCCGGCCGATCTGGAGCAGTCGCTGGAGCTGGCGGGCGTGGCCGAGCGCGCCGCCGACCTGGCACCGCGGCTGGGCTACAGCCTGGACACGCTGATCGGTGCGTTGCGTCCGCCGAGCTGAGTCTGCACCGCGGCGGCTCCGCTGGTCGCGCCAGTGCACCGTAATGGGGCGTTGCGGCTGTTGTATTTCGCACAATTGTCGGCTTTGCGCCAGGTTGGCTTGGCTTTTGCTATCACCGCGCCACTGTAGAGAAATGCCAGTGGAGCAAGCCGTCCCATGTCTGTCCTGCACAGCCGCACCATGAACCTCCATCCGTCCGAACGCCGTTGGCTGCCCTGGTTGGGCAAGACCGGCAAGCTCGCCATGGGCTGGTCCTGCTGGCTGAACCGGGCGGCCTACCCGCTGATCGAACAGACCTTCGAAGACATCGCCCAGACCCGGGTGAACCTGCTGCAGGGCTGGGCGCGGGCCCACTGGGAGCATCTGGCCGAGCTCGGCGAGGCGCTGGCGGGCAGCTTTCCGGCGATCGAGGGTGGCCTGCTGGCGCAAAAGCGCGAGCAACTGGCCGATTGCTCCGAGCTGTTTGTGGTGGACGCGGCGGGCAAGCTGCTGGCCTCCACCTGCGCCCGCCACGTGAGTGTCGAGCTGGATGCCCGGGCACTGCGCGAGGGCCTGCGCGAGCCCTTCCTGCACGGGCCATACCGTGATCCGGCGACCCTTGCCCTGGGCCGCACCACCTCGCGCTTTCACGATGCGGTGACCTTGATGTTCTACCAGCCGATCCGCGTCGACGGGCAGGTGGTCGGCTGCGTCTGCGCGCGAGTGCCCAACGATGTGCTGGGCGACCTGATCCAGCGCGAGGCGGGGCACATCTTCCAGGAGTCGGGCGACAACTACCTGTTCATGGTGGAGTCGCGCTTCGATCCTGCCGTGCAACAGGGCGTCGCGCTGTCGCGTTCGCGCTTCGAGGACGACACCTTTAGCCATGGCGACAACCTCAAGGCCGGCGTGCCGACCGCCTGGGGCACCGTGCGGGTGCGCGAGCACACGGAGCTGGAGCTGCGCTTCGTCGATCCGGCCACCGGCGAGCTGCACCCGGGCGTGCGCGAAACCATCGCCCGTGGCAGCAACCTGTTCGTCACCTATCCGGGCTATTCCGATTACCGCCACATTCCGGTGGTGGGCAAGGGCGTGACCTTCCAGATGCCCGGCTCGCGCGACCGCTGGGGCATGATGTGCGAGGCGGACCTGGAAGAGGTCTACCGCCGTCGCTCGCTGGCCATCGGGCTGATGAAGACCTACCTGGTCACGGTGGTCAGCCTGTTCACCATCGGCGGGCTGCTGCAGTCGTTCAGCGACCTGTCGCCGGCCATGCTCAACGTCGCCAATGGCCTGCTGCTGGTGCTGGGCGCGCTGTGCTTTTCCGCCTTCGGCCCGCGGCGGCTGGCAGCGCGGATGAACGAGATGAGCAACCTGGTGCGCACGCTGGCCGAAGGGCAGGGCAACCTGCGCCAGCGGCTGGATACCACGCGCATGGGCAACGACGAGACCGGCGACATGGGGCGCTGGATCAACAGCTTCATGGACAGCCTCGACGGCGTGGTCGGTCAGGTGATCCAGGTGTCTCACCATGTCCGCCAGAGCAACGACGTGATGCTGCAGAGCAGCAGCGTCGCCGGGCGCACCACCGGCGAGGTCGCCGAGCTGGTGCACCAGCTGCTGCTGATGGTCGAGGACCAGCTGGGCAAGATCCAGCAGGCGTCGGCCACCGCCGAGGAGATGAAGCAGGCGATGGACGAGGTGGTCGCCCGCGCCCATGAACGCTTCCAGACCGTGCGCCAGGGCACCCAGTCGATCCGCGATGTGGTGGATCGCTCGGCCTCCAGCGTGCAGCTGCTCGACAGCCGCATGGGCGAGATCGAACGGATCGTCGGGCTGATCAGCGAAATCACCAACCAGACCAACCTGCTGGCGCTCAACGCCGCGATCGAGGCGGCGCGCGCCGGCGAGCATGGGCGCGGGTTTGCGGTGGTGGCCGGCGAGGTGCGCAACCTCGCCTCGCGCACCGCCGAGGCGGCCGACGACATCCGTCAGATGGTCGAAAGCCTGCAGCAGGAGACCCAGCAGGCGGTGGCCTTCATGGAAAGTGGCGTGCGCGACGTGGACGAAAGCCTGCGCCTGACCGAGGAGTCGTCGGCCGAGAACCTGCGCCTGCATCAGGCGGTGGAGCAGATGTTCGAGGTGATCCAGCAGCTCAACGAACGCAGCCTGCACTACGGACAGACCGTGCGTGGAGTCGACCAGGCCTCCAGCGAGATGGGTCAGACCCTCGGCGTGCTGCAGCACCGTGCCGAGCATGTGCGTCATACCGCCGGTCGGCTGGCCCGGCTGGTGGGCCAGTTCCGCGTCAGCGCCCAGCAGCCGAGCGCCTGCTGAGCGCCTGATCGAGCCGACAAAAATCTGCGCAGGGGCGTCACTTTCCGGTATAGTGCGCGCCCTTGCCAAACGGCAGGTTCAGGTATCGATCGCTTCCCTTATGCCGGTCATCGGCATCCGGTCCGCCCGTGCGGACATCTGTAGCTTCATACCCATCTAAAATTTCCATACGCGCTAGTTCGCAAATCCTCGCCGACCAGGCTGCCAAGGGTGATCCGTCAGGATCTTTCACGGCATGCGCAGCTCTGGCTCATGGGTGTTTGCGGATGTACAGAGGCAGACCCATGACTCAGGAAACCGGCGGCTTCGCCGCACTCGGTATTCATCCCGCCGTTCTCGCTGCAATCACCGCAGTGGGCTACGAAGAACCTTCCCCCATCCAGGCCCAGGCGATCCCCGAGATCCTCGCCGGCCATGACCTGATCGGCCAGGCGCAGACCGGCACCGGCAAGACCGCCGCGTTCGCCCTGCCGATCCTGTCGAAGATCGACCCGGCCCGTCGCGAGCCGCAGGCCGTGATCCTGGCGCCGACCCGCGAGCTGGCCCTGCAGGTGGCCACCGCGTTCGAGACCTATTCCAAGCAGCTGCCGGGTGTTGGCGTGGTCGCCATCTACGGCGGCGCGCCGATGGGCCCGCAGCTCAAGGCCATTCGCCAGGGCGCCCAGGTCATCGTCGCCACCCCGGGTCGTCTGGTCGACCACCTGAGCCGCAACAGCGCGCTGCTCTCGACCATCACCCACATGGTGCTCGACGAAGCGGACGAGATGCTCAAGCTCGGCTTCATGGACGACCTGGAAGTGATCTTCCAGGCCATGCCGGAAAGCCGCCAGAGCATCCTGTTCTCGGCCACCCTGCCGCACTCGATCCGCGCCATCGCCGAAAAGCATTTGCGCGAGCCCAAGCACGTCAAGATCGCCGCCAAGACCCAGACCGTCGCCCGCATCGAGCAGGCGCACCTGATGGTTCACGCCGACCAGAAGATCCCGGCGGTGCTGCGCCTGCTGGAAGTGGAAGACTTCGACGCGCTGATCGCCTTCGTGCGTACCAAGCAGGCCACCCTGGATCTGGCCAGCGCGCTGGAAGCCAAGGGCTACAAGGCCGCCGCGCTGAACGGCGACATCGCCCAGAACCAGCGTGAGCGCGTCATCGAATCGCTCAAGGACGGCCGTCTGGACATCGTGGTCGCCACCGACGTGGCCGCCCGTGGCATCGACGTACCGCGCATCACCCATGTGCTCAACGTCGACATGCCGTATGACCCGGAAAGCTACGTGCACCGTATCGGTCGTACCGGTCGTGCCGGCCGTGAAGGTCGTGCGCTGCTCTTGGTCACCCCGCGCGAGCGCCGCATGCTGCAGGTGATCGAGCGCGTCACCGGGCAGAAGGTCGCCGAAGTGCGTCTGCCCAACGCCCAGCAGGTGCTCGACGCCCGCATCCGCAAGCTGACCAACAACCTGCAGCCGCTGGTTGCCGAGGCCCAGCAATCCCATGGCGATCTGCTCGACCAGCTGCTCGGCGAGCTGAACACCGATGCCCGGGGTCTGGCCTCTGCGCTGCTGGCCAAGCTGACGCAGGGCCAGGCCCTGACCCTGGCCGAAGTGGAGAAGGAACAGCCGCTGGTGCCGGAAGTCGGTGGCGCGCCGCGCGAGCGTCGCAGCAGTACCGGTGGCGAGATGCGCGAGCGTCGTGCGCCGATCCCGGTGGGCGAAGGCCGCGTGCGCTGCCGCACCCCGCTGGGCACGCGTGACGGCATCGCCGCGCGCAACCTGCTCGGCGCGATCCTCAACGAGGGCGGCCTGGCCCGCGAAGCCATCGGCCGCATCCAGGTGCGCGAGAGCTTCAGCCTGGTCGAGCTGCCGGAAGACGGCATCGACCGCCTGCTCGGCAAGCTGAAAGACACCCGCGTCGCCGGCAAGCAGCTCAAGCTGCGCCGCTACCGCGAGGATTGACCGCGGCGGCGCTGCCGCCCTCGGTTCACTGCAGGCCCGCGGCGCCGTTTGGCGCCGCGGGCCTGTTCGTTTGCGGGTATTGGCCGGCGCGGCGGCGAACCCTTGGCGCTGGCGCGGTCTGATCGAGGCGTCGGCAGTCCAGGCGGGTGGTCTGCGTGATGTCGCGGCGCCGCCAGGCAAACCCCTGGCCACCGCATCGGACATGGCCATTTGCCCAGAATGTCGGTAGCTTTTCGCGTTCCAACAAAGCGTTTCCGGTGACTGTCATCGGACTGCAGGAGCCTGTGATGCCCGCCATCGTCACCCTGACCCTCAACCCCGCCCTGGACATCACCACGCGCACGCCGCGGGTGGAGCCGACCAGCAAGTTGCGCTGCGTGCTGCCGCAGCATGAGCCGGGTGGTGGCGGTATCAACGTGGCGCGGGTGGTGCGCCTGCTGGGCGGCGACAGCCTGGCGGTGTACCCGGCCGGCGGGCTGTTCGGCGAGCGGCTGTCGCTGGCGCTGGACATGCAGCAGGTACCCCAGCGCATCGTGCCGATCGCCGGGGAGACGCGGGAAAGCTTCACCATCGATGAAACCGAGACCGGTCAGCAGTATCGCTTCGTCCTGCCCGGGCCGGAGCTGGCGCCGGCCGAGCTGGATGCCTGCCTGCAGGCGCTTGGCGAGATCGAGCCGGCGCCGGCGTTTTTCGTGGTCAGCGGCAGCTGGCCGCCGGGCGTGCCACTGAGCTTCTTCGATGAACTGCAGGCGCTCTGCCGTGCGCGCGGCGCGCGCCTGGCGTTCGACTGTTCCGGCGAGCCGCTGCGCTATGCGGTGCAAAAAGGCGGTATCTGCCTGCTCAAGCCGAGCCTCAGCGAGATGGCCACCATCATCGGGCGGGTGCCGATGGCCCAGGCCGAGCAGGAGATGGCGGTGACCCGGCTGATTCGGCAGCGGGCCGCCGAGATCGTGCTGCTCTCGCTCGGCGCGGATGGGGCAATCCTCGGTTGCGCCGAAGGGGTCTGGTCACTGAAGCCGCATCGGGTGCCGGTACGCAGTACCGTGGGCGCCGGCGATTCGATGGTCGGCGCGACGGTGCTGGCGCTGTCGCGCGGGCTCTCGGTGCGCGAGGCGGCGCGCTATGGCATGGCCGCTGGCGCCGCGACGCTGATGAGCCCCGGCACCGGCCTGTGCAAGCGCGAGGACGTCGAGCGGCTGTACGCCGAGGGCTGAGGCGTCACGCGCTTTCGGCCAGCAGCGCCGGCAGCGCCAGGCCCTGCGCGGCCACCTCGCCGATCACCAGGATCGCCGGGCTTTTCAGGGCGAAGGCGCGGGCCGACTCGACCATCGTCCCGAGGCTCGCGCGGCAATCGCGCTGCCAGGCCAGCGAGGCGTTCTCGATCATCGCCACCGGCGTGCTGGCCGGCAGGCCGCCGTTCAGCAGGCCGGCCTGCACCTGTTCCAGCTTGCTCACGCCCATGTAGACCACCAGCGTGGTGCCACCTTGCGCCAGCGCGCTCCAGTTCAGCGCCGAGTCGTCCTGGGTGTGCGCGGTCACCAGCGTCACGCCGCGGGCCACGCCGCGGTGGGTCAGCGAGATGCCGCAGCGGGTCGCACCGGCAAGCCCCGCGGTGATGCCGTTGACCACCTCGGCGGTCACGCCGCGCGCCTCCAGCCAGTCGGCCTCCTCACCGCCGCGGCCGAAAATGCACGGATCGCCGCCCTTGAGGCGCACCACGCACTTGCCCTGGCGGGCGTAACGCAGCATCAGCCGGTGGATGAACGCCTGCGGGGTGGAGCGGCAGCCGCCGCGCTTGCCCACCGGGATGACCCGCGCCTGCGGGCAGTGATCGAGTACCGCCGGGTTGACCAGATC
Source organism: Pseudomonadaceae bacterium (assembly GCA_030602315.1). Lineage (GTDB taxonomy): Bacteria > Pseudomonadota > Gammaproteobacteria > Pseudomonadales > Pseudomonadaceae > Azomonas. The sequence goes on from JAUVZY010000004.1 coordinate 71,031, forward strand.
GTCCAGCAGCACCACGTCGGCCTCCCGCAGCGCCTTCACCGCTTTGAGGGTCAAAAGATCCGGGTCACCGGGGCCGGCGCCGACCAGCCATACCTTTGCGCTCATGTTTGCCACCTCGCTCGTATCGCCGGCCGTGGCCGGCGGTATTGATCGGTCATTGCCGACCTGGCGGCCGGCCGACCCCAGTTGCTCTTGGTTCAGCCTGCAGCCCTGGCCAGCAGGCGCTTGATTTCCGGCACGCAGGAGCCGCAGCCGGTGCCGCAGCCTATGGTGTCCTTCAGGCCCTGCAGGTCGAGACCGGCGGCGATGCCGTCGCACACCGCCGCCTCGCTGACGTTCAGGCAGCTGCACAGGGTCTTGCCCCGTGCCAGGCCACCACCGGGCGGCGCGCTCAGCGGCGCGAGCAGCCAGCGCCGGGTTGCCTCGGGCAGGGCGCCGTCTTCCCAGAGCCCCTTGAGCCAGTCGCGTGCGGCGCTTTCGCCGGCCAGGCGCAGGGCCTGGATGCGTCCGTCGGACAGGCGGATGCGCTTGCTCACCGCGCCGGCCGGGTCGTCATAGCGCAGCAGGGTGCCGTCCTCGAGGCCGAGCAGGGCATCGATGCGTGCCAGCCACTCCGGCGACGGGGCATCGGCGCAGGCGGCGCGGATCACCAGCGCCGGCCGCTCGCGCCCGGCAAGGGCGAAGCTGGCGTAGGGGAGCTGTTCAAACAGCGGGCGCAGCGCCTCGAAGCGGCGCTGTACCTCGCCCTCGACCAGGGCGAAGAACGGCCAGGCCAGCGTGGCACGCTCCACCTCGACGCTGGCGTGCTTGATTTCGGGCTGCTTGGACAGCGGGTCGAAAGCCGGCTGGGTCAGCACGTTGACGCCCAGCCCGCGCAGGAAGCGGTCGCCCCAGTGCATTGGCAGGTAGGCCTGGCCGGGGCGCAGGCTGCTGTCTGCCTGCACCGGCAGGATCAATGCGCCGCGGCGGCTGCGCACGCGCACCAGCTCGCCGTCGACCAGCGCGCGGCGCGCCAGGTCATCCGGGTGCAGGCCCAGTTGCGCATGCTCGACGTGGCCGAACAGGCGCGCGGCGGTGCCGGTGCGGCTCATGCCGTGCCACTGGTCGCGCAGCCGGCCGGTGGTCAGGCTCAGCGGGTAGGCGGCATCGCTGACCTCGGCCGGCAGGCGATAGGCCTCGGCGATGAAGCGAGCGCGGCCGTCCGGCGTGGGGAAAACCCCGTCGGTGTACAGCCGCGCGGTGCCTTCGCGGGCACCGGCGGGGAACGGCCACTGCTGCGGGCCGCAAGCGTCGATCAGCGCGTGGGACAGGCCGGTCAGATCCAGGTCGCGTCCTTCGGTGAGCCACTTGTACTGCTCGAAGATCTCGGCGGGGTTGTCGAAGGCAAACAGGCTTGGCTGGCCCGGGCGCAGATGGCGCTCCAGGCGCCGGGCGAAGTCGCAGGCGATCGCCCAGTCCGGGCGCGCCTCGCCGGGGGCCGGCACCGCGCGGCGCACATGGCTGACGCGACGCTCGGAGTTGGTCACCGAGCCTTCCTTCTCGCCCCAGCTGGCCGCCGGCAGCAGGAGATCGGCATAGCGGCAGGTTTCGGTGGTGGCGAAGGCTTCCTGGACGATGACGAACGGGCAGGCGGCCAGGGCCTCATGCACCAGAGCCTGGTCCGGCACCGATTGGGCCGGGTTGGTGCAGGCGATCCACAGTGCCTTGACCTTGCCAGCCTTGACCGCTTCGAACAGCTCGATGGCGGTCAGCCCCGGGCGCTCGGGCAGGCTGTCCACGCCCCAGTAACGGGCGACCTCGGCGCGGTGTTCGGGATTGGCGGCGTCGCGGTGGCCGGGCAGGAGGTTGGCCAGGCTGCCGGTTTCGCGCCCGCCCATGGCGTTGGGCTGGCCGGTCAGCGAGAACGGCCCGGCGCCGACCCGGCCGATCTGTCCGGTGGCCAGGTGCAGGTTGATCAGCGCGGCGTTCTTGGCGCTGCCGCTGGAGGATTGGTTCAGGCCCATGCACCACAGCGAAAGGAAGCTCGGCGCGCGGCCGATCAGCTCGGCGCAGCGGCGCAGCGCCTCGCTGGAAATGCCGCAGAGGGTGCTGACGTAGGCGGGGGTGTAGTCCTGCACCAGCGCCTGCAGCGCATCGAAGCCTGTGGTGTGGGCGGCGATGAAGGCGTGGTCGACCCGGCCCTCGGCCAGCAGCAGGTGCAGGATGCCGTGAAACAGCGCCACGTCGGTGCCGGGCTGGATCGGCAGGTGCAGGTCGGCCAGCTCGCAGGTGTCGGTGCGCCGCGGATCGACCACGATCACCTTCATCTCGGGCCGGCGTGCCTTGGCCGCCTCCAGGCGGCGGAACAGCACTGGGTGGGCATAGGCCATGTTGCTGCCGGCGATCAGCAGGCAATCGCTCTGTTCGATGTCCTCGTAGGAGCAGGGCGGCGCGTCGGCACCCAGGCTGCGCTTGTAGCCGACCACCGCAGACGACATGCACAGCCGCGAGTTGGAATCGAGGTTGTTGGTGCCGATCAGCGCGCGCGCCAGCTTGTTGAAGCTGTAGTAGTCCTCGGTCAGCAACTGGCCGGAGATGTAGAACGCCACCGAGTCCGGCCCGTGCGCGGCGATCGTGCTGTCGAAGGCGCGGGCGGCGTGATCCAGTGCGGTGTCCCAATCGGTGCGGGCGCGGGCGAACGATTTGCCCAGGCGCAGCTCGGGATACCGCGCGCGGGCGGCCAGGTCGCCGGTCAGGTGCAGGGTCGAGCCCTTGCTGCACAGCCGGCCGAGGTTGGCCGGGTGCTGCGGGTCGCCGGCCACGTCGAGCACGCGCTCGCCATCATGCTCGATGAGCACGCCGCAGCCCACGCCGCAGTAGCAGCAGGTGGAGCGGGTGATGTGATGGGACTGGGACATGGTCGCTACTCGTTGCTGGGTGAATCAAAGTGAGCGGCCTGCCGACAAGCCAGGGGGGGAGAGCACGGCAGGCCGCTCGAAACGGTCAGGCAGGCACCTCGCAGGCGCTCGCTCGCAGACGGCCGGGCGGGGTGGCTGCACTGGTCATGGCAAGCAGCGCACCTTCGCCGAACATCAGCGCATCGCGCTGGCTGCTGAGGTCGCGCTGTTCGCGGATCTGCTGGAAATACCAGGCGCCGTCGGCGGTGTCGCCATACAGGCAGACGCCCACCAGGCGACCGTCCTGGATGACCAGCTTCTTGTAGGTGGCCTCGTCCGGGTCACTCAAAATGATGCTTTCGGTGCCCGGCGCGCCGAGGAAGTCGCCGGCGGAAAACAGCGCGATGCCGGTGACCTTGAGCTTGGTGGACACCACCGAACCCTGGTACAACGGGCCGCCGAGGTCGGCCAGCTGCGCGGCGCAGACCTTGGCCTGTTCGTAGAGCGGGGCGACCAGGCCGTAGGCGACCCCGCGATGATTGACGCATTCGCCCACGGCGAAGATCTGCGGGTCGCTGGTGCACAGGCGGTCGTCGACCTGGATGCCGTTGCTGCAGGCCAGCCCGGCCTGCTCGGCCAGGCGGGTGGCCGGACGGATGCCAGCGGCCATCACCACCAGCTCGGCGGGGATCGTCTGGCCATCGGCAAATTCCACGCAGCCGACGCGGCCGGGCGCGCCTTCGTGCAGGGCGACGGTCTGGGTGTCGAGCAGAAACTTCAGCCCGCGCGCTTCGAGGGCCTGCTGCAACAGGCGCCCGGCGGCTTCGTCGAGCTGACGCTCCAGCAGCCAGGCGCCGCGGTGTACCACGGTGACGTCCATGCCGCGCAGTTTCAGGCCATTGGCGGCCTCCAGCCCGAGCAGGCCGCCGCCGATGACCACGGCGTGGCGCTGGGCGCGGGTGGCGTCGATCATCGCCTGGGTGTCTTCGATGTCCCGGTAGCCGAGCACCCCGGCCAGCTCGTTGCCCGGCACCGGCAGGATGAACGGGGTGGAGCCGGTGGCGATCAGCAGGCGGTCGTAGGCGAGCTGCTCGCCGTCGGCGGCGGTGACGGTACGACGCTCACGGTCGATCGCCACCACCTTGCTGCCGAGCTTGAGGGTGATGCCGTGGCGCGCGTACCAGGACAGATCGTTGAGCACGATGTCGTTGAAGCCCTGCTCGCCAGCCAGCACCGGCGAGAGCAGGATGCGGTTGTAGTTGGGGTGCGGCTCGGCACTGAACACGGTGATGTCGAAACGCTCCGGCGCCAGCTTGAGCAGCTCTTCCAGCGTGCGCACGCCCGCCATGCCGTTGCCGATCATCACCAGTTTCAGCTTGTTCATGCCGTTTCCCTCGATTGCGCGGGAACAAAAAAGGCGTCGCACCGGTTTCCCGGTGGACGCCTTTGTCCCATGCCCGTATGCGGAGCCGCGTGTCTGCGGCCTTGTATGCGGGTTCTTTAGCAGGAGCCGTGCCAGGTGGCGCCAACGCCCGCTTGGCGCGGCCTGTGTCTGGGTAGCGAACGCCCCGACGAGCCTTGGGCTGCACAACGCTGGGGCAAGCCGCCCTGCGGCGGTGCGCTTCAGCGCGACAGCAGCAGGACCAGCAGCACCAGGTTGCCGAGCAGCGACAGCAGGGCCAGGCCGCGCCAAACCTTCAGCGGTTCGCGCTCGAGCAACGGCCGGCTGCGGGCGAGCGGCGCCTGCAGTTCGCTCTGTTCCAGCGCCAGCAGCCACTCCTCGGCGGTTTCGAAGCGCTGTGCCGGCTCGGCGGCGACCGCGCGGCCCAGCACCTCGTCGAGCCAGGCCGGCAGGTCCGGTCGATAGCGGCTGGCCGGGGTCGGCTGGCCGAAATGCGGATGCTGGAACGGTTCGATCTCGCCGTAGGGGTAGTGGCCGGTGAGCAGGAAGTAGAGGGTGACGCCGGCGGCGTAGAGGTCCTGGGCGGCGGCCGGGGCGGCGCCGGCGAACGCCTCGGGGGCAATGAAGCTCGGCGTGCCGGGCAGGGAATGGGCGCCGTCGCGCGAGAGGCCCGGGCAGTAGGCCAGGCCGAAGTCCAGCAGACGCAGCTCACCGTCCTCGCCAAGGTGCAGGTTTTCCGGCTTGATGTCGCGGTGCAGGATGTTGCGCCGGTGCAGCAGGCCCAGCGTGCGGATCAGCCGCGGGGCCAGGGCCTGCCACTCGGCCAGCGGCAGCGCGCCGTCCAGGGCGAAGCGCTCGGCCAGCGTCTGGCCGGCATATTCGCGCTGCACGTAGTACAGGTGCTGACGCTGCGGCAGCGGGTGCAGCTCCGGCACGTGGCGCCCGGCGACCCGCCGCAGGAACCACTCCTCCTGCAACAGCGCCGGCCCGGCGTCCGCTTCGTCGGCACGCTGGGTGGGCAGGGTCTTGAGCAGCCAGGGGCGCTGCTGCGCATCGAGCACGCGGTAGAGAAGCGACTGGCGTGACTCGGCCCGTACGCCCTGCACCTGCCAGCCTTCGAAGTGCTGCCCGGGCTTGAGCCTGGGCGGCAGCGGCCAGTCCTGCAGGCGCGCCAGCTGATCGGCCAGCGCCGCATCGGGCAGCGTCTCCACCCGCAGCAGCAGGGCGCTGGCGTTGTCCTGGCTGCCGTTGCGATGGGCCTGGCTGACCAGCAGCTGCGCGGCGAAGTCCAGATCGCCGGCATCGCGTAGGATGTTGACCAGATCGCGCTCGTCCAGCGCGCTCCACACGCCGTCGCTGACTATCAGAAACAGGTCGCCCGGTTGCAGCTCGTCTTCCCGGTAATCCACCACCAGGTGCTGATCGAGGCCGAGGGCGCGGGTCAGCACATGCTGCATCCCGGCCTGCTGCCAGACGTGATCCTCGGTCAGCCGCTGCAGCACGCCGCCGCGCCAGCGGTAGGCGCGGCAATCGCCGACATGCGCAAGGGTGAAGCGCCGGCCACGCAGCACCAGCGCGGTGAGGGTGGTCAGCAGCGGCTGGCCGCCGCCGTTGGCCTGCAGCCAGCGGTTGTGCGCGCCGAGCAGGCGGTCCAGCGACTGGCTGACGGTCCAGGTTTCCGGGGTGGCGTAGTAGTCGAAGGCCAGCGCCTGCAGGGTCGAACGCGCGGCCATTCCGCCATCGGCGCACTGGCTGACGCCGTCGGCCAGCCCGGCCAGATAGCCCTTGCTGGTGGCCAGTGCCGCGGTCGGGGTGACGACGCGCAGCGCGTCCTGGTTTTCCTCGCGCGGGCCGGTGGCGGTGGCCTGGCCGATGGTCAGTTGCAGGGTCATGCAGGTTCCCAAGAGAGGGGCGGGCATAAACGCAAAGGGTGGGCCTGAGCCCACCCTACGCCGGATCGCAGGAGAATCACACGCGCGCCGCGGTGACCGCCGCCGAGCCCCAGGTGGTGCGCCAGCGCTTTTTCACGCCGAGCAGACCGACCCAGGCGAACAGGCCGAGGGAGGCGAACAGCCACAGGCCGAGCTGGTAGTCGCCGGTGGCCTGCTTGATGCTGCCAAGCCCGGCGGTCAGGAAGAAGCCGCCGATGCCGCCGGCCATGCCGATCAGGCCGGTCATCACGCCGATTTCCTTGCGAAAGCGCTGCGGCACCAGCTGGAACACCGCGCCGTTGCCGGCGCCCAGGCTGAGCATGGCGCAGACGAAGAAGGTCAGCGCCAGCGCCGCGCTCGGCAGGTTGATGCCGACGATGGCGATGCACACGGCCGCCGCGGTGTACACCACCAGGAGGGCGCGGATGCCGCCGATGCGGTCGGCCAGGGCACCGCCCAGCGGGCGCATCAGGCTGCCGGCGAACACGCAGGCGGCGGTGTAGTAGCCGGCCATCACCGGGTCCAGTCCGTACTGGTCGTGGAAGTAGCCGGGCAGGGTGCTGGCCAGGCCGAGGAAGCCGCCGAAGGTCACGCTGTAGAAGAACATGAACCACCAGCTGTCACGGTCGCCGAGGGCCTTGGCGTAGTCGGTCAGCGACTTGGGCGCCGGTCGGTCGGGGGCGTTCTTGGCGGCGAAGGCGAAGATCGCCAGGGTCAGCACCAGCGGCACGAGGGCCAGGCCGAACACGTTGTTCCAGCCAAACAGTGTGGCCAGGCCAGGCGCGAACAGGGCGGCGAACACGGTGCCGGAGTTGCCGGCGCCAGCGATGCCCAGCGCCTTGCCCTGGTGTTGCGGCGGATACCACTGCGAGGCCAGCGGCAGGGCTACGGCGAAGGAGGCGCCGGCAAAGCCGAGGAACAGACCGAGCAGCAGTGCCTGCTCGTAGCTGCGCACGCCGAACACCCAGGCGACGGCCAGGGCGACGATCACTATCACCTGGCCGAGCAGGCCGGCGGTCTTGGGCGAGGTACGGTCGGCCAGCGCGCCCATCACCAGGCGCAGCACCGCGCCGGAGAGAATCGGCACGGCAACCATGAAGGCGCGTTGTTGGGTGGTCAGGCCCAGGTCGGCGGCGATCTGCACGCCCATCGGGCCGAGCAGGTACCAGACCATGAAACTCAGGTCGAAATACAGGAAGGCCGAAAACAGGGTCGGCGTGTGGCCGGCTTTCCAGAAACTTTTGTCGTTCATTGCACGCACCTTCGCGATCGGGGGATACAGGCCGGCGGCACCTCCGGCATGGAGAAGGGGCCGCCGGCTTGTTCGTGGGCCGGTGGGTCACACGCGGCCCGGCGGCAGCGCCGCCTTGGGTTTCAACGGTTCCAGCGGCGCCTTATGAGCGGCCGATTCCGGCAGGCCGGAACGAAAAAGGCGCCACGCACCTGCCGAAATACCATCCGGTGGTGACGCGACGCCTTTGTCGTGGATGCGGCCACCTCACAGCGGCCACACGGCTTGCTTAGCACGAGTCATGCCAGAGCGTGCCGATCCCTGTACGCGGGGCTTGCGGCCGGGATCGGGTGCGTGCTGGTGCGTTGCGCTGCCCGCTGCTGGTGCGCGATGTGCCGAAACGGGGCGTGCGCAGGCCTCAGTAGGCGTATTGCAGTTGCACCCAGAACTTGTCGGTGTCGACGCTGCGGGTGCGATCGGCCGAATCGTAGGCGGCGTACTTGAGCAGCGCGCTCAGGCCCTTGATGGCGGGAATGGCGCGCGCATAGGCGACATCCACTTCCGAGCCATAGCGGTCGCTGCCCTGTTCGGTACGGAAATCGTGGTACCAGACCTGCAGGTTGCCGCCCAGCAACGGTGCCGTGGCGCCGATGTAGGCGTCCTTGATGCCGTCGGCCGGGGTGAGCAGGAAGGTGTCGGCCCAGCCCTGGAAGGCGTGCTTGGTGGCCAGCGGCGTCTGGAACGCGCGGTTGCCCGGTCCGCGGTCACCGCCCAGTACTTCGTAGCCGCCCTTGAGCTGCACGCCCTGCAGGGTGTAGCCGAGCTCGGCGAGGTAGTACTCGCTGTCCAGATCCAGCGGATTGTCCGCGTAGTCGGTCTGGCGGGCATATTCGAGCACGTAGCTCACCCCGGCCAGGCTGCCGTTGGCGCGCACGCCGCGGGTCTGGCTGGACTGATTGCCGCCGGCCAGGTTGTCCAGGCCCAGGCTGTACTGGTAGGCGGTCACCGTCAGTGCCGGGGCAATCACGTACTGGCCGTTGACGAGGTGGCTGTGGCCGTCGATGTTCGCCGGGTTGGTGGCGTTGTCGAAGCGGCCGTTGCCCGGGCCAAAGATGCTGTTGACCTGGTCGAGGTAGGCGTAGGTCAGGGTCAGCCCGGCGAGCGGCTTGAGCTGCAGCAGGGCGCCGTCGTAGGTCTGCTCGTTCTGCCGCCAGCCCACCCCGCCGACGAAGCGCTGGTTGTCCAGGTTGATGCGCTGGCGCCCGACCACCGCGCTGCCCAGCGCCTGGTCGTAGCGCAGCAGGGCCTGGTTGATCTCGCTACCGTCGGGGTCGGCGACCACGCTGTAGTCGGTCTGGCCGTTGCGCGTGCTGTTGTAAGCGGCGTCGCCGAGGCGGCTGACGTTATCCACTTCCAGTAGGCCGCTGAAACCGTGGAACTTGCCACTTTGAAAACCAACGCGGGTGCGCAAAGTTTGCGCGTTGGCATTATTTAAGGCGTTGTTCTGGTCAACATGCTCATAGCGGTAGCGCAGGTCGAGAATAGGCTTTCCCTGACTGACCAGGTTGCCGATGGATTCTTCCGCCGTGGCTGTAGCGATACTGGAAGCGCTTGCCATGGCGACAGCGAGAAACGTGCAGGAACGTGGTTTCATGAAAAGTCCTTGTCTCGTTTTTTGGGCAAAAAAAAGACGCCATGTCCGGAGCCAGAGCGGCTGGAGCATGACGTCGTCGTCTAGTTGTCGCCTGTGGTATGGGTGCGACGCGATATACAAGCAGGCGTCGTGCCAGTGTGTGTTTTTTTTAGGAATTACGCGCTTTTAGTGGCGCAACTTCAATGTTATGCCGGCTTTTTGCACCAAACTTGGTAATGATTCTGAGCAGTTTGGTTTAAGCGGGTGCAAATATTCGGAAGTTTCATTTCGTTGTACGGGCTCAATAAAAAAGCCCGCCGGGTCGGGCGGGCTTTAATTGGCCGGTAGTTTGGTCGGAAGTTATAAAAGGCTGAGTCTTGGTGCTAGCCGAGCGATTGGCGGATGGTCTGCAGGCGGCCGTCGATGATCGGGGTGATCAGGCCGAAGCACTCGGCCGGCGCCAGTGAGACGCGGGTCGCTTCGATCAGCTCGCGGCGCAGCCGCTCCACCACCGAAACCACGCTGCCGCTGGCTGTTGGGCCGGTCAGGCGCTGGCACAGGTAGCGCAGTTGCACCTGCAGGTCCAACGGGCAGCGTTCGTGCTGGGCGGCGCGCACCGACAGGCCGCGCAGGCGTCCCAGATCTTCCAGCCCACGGCAGGCTTCGCTGATCCCGGCGACCTTGCGTCCCTGGCGCAGGCTCAGCTCCAGCTCCAGCTGGTGAATGGCGGTGAGCAGGTGCTCGATCAGCCGGCAGTGACCGGCGAAATCCTGCGGAGCCAGGCGCAGGGCGTGCCACTGTTGCTGATGCGGTGCGGCACTGGAGCTGGCATCCCAGTCCCGCCAGAGGTCGTCGAGCTGCTGGGCGATGGCCTGCCGCTGCTGCTCGGCGCCGCTGTCGCGCTGCCCGCCGAGGGCTCGGTGTTTTTGCACCAGCTGGAGCATTTCCAGGGCGCGGTGCAGCAGGCCGATCTGGTGTGCATCCATGTGCTGGTGGTGCTGCAGCATGGCCAGTCGATTGAGCTGCTGGCCGAGCAGCAGCAGGGCGGCGCCGATGCTGAGGGCGATGAGCAATTCCATGGGTCAGTCCTTCTCGGTCAGGGTGGTCAGGTAACGGGTCAGCGTGTGCAGATCGCCGGCCTGGCGACGCTGCGCCTGGACGCCTTCGGCGATGCGTTCGAGCTGCTCGCGCAGCAGCAGGTTGCTCTGGTGATGTTCTTCCAGGGCGTGCTGCAAATGGTCGAGTTCGGCGAGGCTGCCCTGGCTGTGGCGCGCCAGCTGATCGAGCTCCTGGCTCAGCGCGGAGCTGCGTTCGCCCGCCTGCTCCAAGAGCACGTGGTGCTGGGCGACCTCCGCTTCCACCCGGGCAATGGCTTGGCCAATGGTGGCGACTACCGCGGCGATGTCCTGGGCGGCCTGGTCGCTGCTCTCGGCCAGTTTGCGCACCTCCTCGGCCACCACGGCGAATCCGCGCCCATGCTCGCCGGCACGGGCGGCTTCGATCGAAGCGTTCAAGGCGAGCAACTGGGTCTGTTTGGCCACCGACTGGATGCCGGTCGCGGCGACCGCCACGGCGCTGGCGTCTTCCTGCAGCCGGTGCACCGCCTGGGCGGTGCGGCTCATGCTGGCGCGCACGTCGGCCATGTTGCCGGCCACCAGCAGGGCATTGTCGCGGCCGGTCTCGCTTTCCCGGTGGGCGCGGGCGAATGCCTGCATGGCGCGCTGGCCGAGCTGGTGAATCTGCTCGAGGCTCGCACTCTGCTGGTCGGCGGCGGCACTGATGGTCAGTACTCGCTCGCTCTGCGACTGGCTGCTGCGCTCGGCGCCGTCGGCCATTTGATCGAGCGCGGTGCTGGAAAAACGTACCTCGCTGCGCAGACGCTCGTTGTCCTGCAGGCGGGCGTGGTAATGCGCGGCCAGGGCTTCTTCGGCATCGCTCAAGCCCAGCGGTTTGCCCAGTTCGGCCAGCAGTGCGCCAAGGTGCCGGTTGCGGCGGTGCTGGTTGTGCAGGACGGCCAGATAGAGCCCGAGCGTGGCACAGCCGGCGACAATGGCGCCGGCCTGCTCGCCGGCCAATGCCAGGCCGAGGGCAAGGGCGCCACTGGCGGGAGACAGCCAGAGCAACGCGCGCTTGGTGCCGGGCCAGGCCAGACGGCGCTGGCGCAGCGGCGCATCGAACGAAAGGCTCTGATTCATGCGGCGTGCTCCCCGGTCGGGGGATGAAGGGTGCTCGCAGTGCCGACCGGCATTGGCGGGTGAATTGAGTCGCGCAGCAGACAGCAGCGTTGGCACATGAGGCGATCTCCAGGCCAGAAACAAAAAAAGGCGTCGGGGGCGCCCGCTCGATGAGCAGGGGCCCCTGACGCCTTTGTCAAAGGGGCCGGTCGACCGTATGGTCGCCGGCAATCTGTGGTAGCTGGCAATCAGCAAGATGCTTGCCAGCTAGCGGCGGCAAGCGCGGAACCTGTCTAGGGCAGGCCTGTCGAGGCATCCAGGTTGACCATGACAGGGCGATCGCGCGTCGGGAGAGCGCCGTTGTTGGGCAGCGCAGAGCCACCGGTGCCGTTGTGGGGCGCAGGTTGCCATGCGTTCATGGCAGGATGACGGGCAATCGCAGAGGAGAACGGAATGGACAAAGACTTCTGGTTGGCGCGCTGGGCGCAAAACGAAATCGGCTTTCACCTTAACTGCGTCAATCCGCATCTGCAGCGGCACTTCGGGCGGCTGGAGCTGGCGGCGGGCGAGCGGGTGCTGGTGCCGCTGTGCGGCAAGTCCCTCGACATGGCCTGGCTGGCCGCGCAGGGGCTGAGGGTGCTGGGGGTCGAGCTGGCGCCCAAGGCGGTGGAAGAGTTCTTTGCCGAGCAGGGGCTGAGTGCGCGGGTCGCTGACGAGGGTGCCTTCGTGCGCCATGCCGCAGGTGGGGTGGAGCTATGGTGCGGCGACGTGTTCGCGCTCGAGGCGTCGCAGGTGGCCGATTGCCTGGGCTGGTATGACCGCGCGGCGTTGATCGCGCTGCCGGCGGAGCTGCGCGAGCGTTATGTAACGCATTTGTCGGCCATCCTGCCGGCGTCCTGCCGTTTGCTGCTGGTGACGCTGGATTACGACCAGGCCCGCATGGCCGGGCCGCCGTTCGCCGTGAGCGCGGAGGAGGTGGGGCGGTTGTTCGGCGGCGCCTGGCAGATCGAGTGCCTGGAGCGGCAGGAGGTGATCGGCGACAACCCCTCGTTCGTGGCGCGTGGGCTGGATTCGCTGGTGCAGTCGGTCTATCTGATTCGCCGCGCCTAGGGGTGCAAACGAAAGGGGCGACCGAAGTCGCCCCTTTTTCGTCAGAGCCCGCGGCTGCGCAGGGCTTCGATGCGTTCTTCCAGCGGCGGGTGGCTGTAGAACAGACCGGCGATACCGTGCTTCTTGGCCGAGTTGATGCCGAAGGCGGTGAGGCTGTCGGGCATCTGCGCCGGTACTTCCTGCTCGGCGCGCAGGCGCTGCAAGGCGGCGATCATGGCCCCCGTGCCGGCCAGGCGGGCGCCGGCGTCGTCGGCGCGGAACTCGCGCTTGCGGGAGAACCACATGACGATCATGGTCGCCAGGATGCCCAGCACGATCTCGGCGAAGATGGTCGCGATCCAGTAGCCCAGACCATGGCCGTCCTCGTTCTTGAAGATGGCCTTGTCGACGAAGGTGCCGAAGATCCGCGCAAAGAACATGACGAAGGTGTTCACCACGCCCTGGATCAGGCTGAGGGTCACCATGTCGCCGTTGGCGACGTGGCCGATCTCGTGGGCCAGTACCGCACGCACCTCGTCCGGCGAAAAGCGCTCCAGCAAACCCTGGCTGACCGCGACCAGCGCGTCGTTCCTGTTCCAGCCGGTGGCGAAGGCGTTGGCCTCGTAGGCGGGGAAGATGCCCACTTCCGGCATCTTGATGCCGGCCTCGCGCGACAGCTGCTCCACCGTCTGCAGCAGCCACTGTTCATGACGGGTGCGCGGCTGGCTGATGATTTCGGTGCGGGTGCTCATCTTCGCCATCCACTTGGAGAGGAACAGCGAGACGAACGAGCCGGCGAAGCCGAACACCGCGCAGAACACCAGCAGACTGCCGTAGTTCTGACCGGTGAAGCGATCCACGCCAAGTACCTTGAGGGTGATGCTGGCGATCACCAGTACCGCCAGGTTGGTGGCGAGGAACAACATTATGCGCATCATGAATCGGGCGTCTCCACGCGGAAAAAAGGCATGTTTGCCGGCGTATATTAGGTAGCCATAGGGGCTATTCAACCGGCCGACTATTTCAAGCTATGTCCCGTGCAGGGCGTTTCAGAGCGACTGCGCCGCCATCGGCGCCGGCTCGAACAGGTAGCGGGCAAAGTGCGAGAGGCGCTCGCTGTCATGCAGGTGCAGCGCTTCGCGCAGCTGGTGGGCGAGGGTGCCCTGCACGCGTTGCACGCTCGGCGGCAGGCCAGGATCTTGCCGGACGACGCAGCGGGTCAGGCGCAGGAAGGCCTTCTCGGTGAGCACCGCCTGGTCCAGTGCCTGGAACCGGATGGTCGACTCGTAGCGGATGAAGCCTTCCTCGGCCAGCCAGATCAGTGCGCTCAGGCAGCTCTGATGGCGTTTGCTGGGTAGGCCGAACTCGTCGGGCTCCTCGAAGCCGATCAGGTCCTCGACATACAGCGAAACCTTGCGCGGAAAGGACTGGAACAGGATCAGCAGACCGGCGGCCACATCCTTGTAGAAGTCGTCGATCTGCAGATCCATGATCGCTTACTGCTGGTACGTCTTGAGGAAGTTGCCGATGCGGCCGATCGCCGACTCCAGGTCATCGACGCGCGGCAGGGTGACCACGCGGAAGTGGTCCGGCCACGGCCAGTTGAAGGCAGTGCCCTGGACGATCAGGAGCTTCTCGGAGAGCAGCAGGTCGAGGGCGAACTTCTCGTCGTTGTGGATCGGGCAGACCTTCGGGTCGATCTTGGGGAAGGCATACAGCGCGCCCATCGGCTTGACGCAGCTCACCCCGGGGATGTCGTTGAGCAGTTCCCAGGCGCGGTTGCGCTGCTCCAGCAGGCGGCCGCCGGGCAGCACCAGATCGTTGATGCTCTGGTAGCCGCCCAGCGCGGTCTGGATCGCGTGCTGCGCCGGCACGTTGGCGCACAGGCGCATCGAGGCGAGGATGTCCAGGCCCTCGATGTAGCTCTTGGCCTTGTGCTTGGGCCCGGAGATCGCCACCCAGCCGGAGCGGAAGCCGGCCACGCGGTAGGACTTGGACAGGCCGTTGAAGGTCAGGCACAGCACGTCCGGCGCCAGCGAGGCGGTGGAGATGTGCTCGGCGTCGTCGTAGAGGATCTTGTCGTAGATCTCGTCGGAGAAGATCACCAGATTGTGCTGGCGCGCCAGTTCGACGATCTGCTCCAGCACTTCCTTGGGGTACACCGCGCCGGTCGGGTTGTTCGGGTTGATCAGCACCACGGCCTTGGTGTTGCTGGTGATCTTGCGGCGCATGTCCTCGATGTCGGGGAACCAGTCGGCCTGCTCGTCACACAGATAATGCACCGGCTTGCCGCCGGAGAGGCTCACCGAGGCAGTCCACAGCGGGTAGTCGGGCGCCGGGATCAGCACCTCGTCGCCGTTGTTCAGGAGCGCCTGCAGCGCCATCACGATCAGTTCGGAAACGCCATTGCCGAGGTAGATGTCCTCGATGGTGACGCCTTCGACCTTCTTCTGCTGGTAGTACTGCATCACCGCCTTGCGAGCGCTGAACAGACCCTTGGAGTCGCTGTAGCCCTGGGCGGTCGGCAGGTTGCGGATCACGTCGACGAGGATTTCCTCGGGCGCTTCGAAGCCGAACGGCGCCGGGTTGCCGATGTTCAGCTTGAGGATGCGATGGCCTTCCTCTTCCAGGCGCTTGGCGTGCTTGAGCACAGGCCCGCGAATGTCATAACAGACGTTGGCGAGCTTGTTCGACTTGTTGAACTGCATGATCCTGACTGTCCCGAAAGTGAGAGGCGCCGGAGTCGAATACGGCGGCGGCGGCGATGGCAAATCCTGGCAATGGAGGGCTCCATTGCCGGGCTTGGCCTTGAGAAGGACCGCATCATACGCTTGGCTTTAAGCCATGGAAAAGGTGAGTGAAGGCCTTTTTTCCCTACCTGAGGTGTAACGATGAACAAGCTCGAAAAAACACTGGAAAGCTGGCGCGAGGAGCTCTCCGAGGAGCAGTTTCAGATCTGTCGG
Organism: Pseudomonadaceae bacterium; assembly: GCA_030602315.1. Taxonomy (GTDB): domain Bacteria; phylum Pseudomonadota; class Gammaproteobacteria; order Pseudomonadales; family Pseudomonadaceae; genus Azomonas. The sequence continues at coordinate 86,330 of JAUVZY010000004.1, forward strand.
CTGGGCGGCACCGAGCGCGCGTTCACCGGCAAGTACTACGCGACCAAGACCCCCGGTGTGTACCACTGCGCCTGTTGCGAGGCGCCGCTGTTCGACTCCGATGCCAAGTACGATTCGGGCAGTGGCTGGCCGAGCTACTTCCAGCCGGTGAGCGACACGGCGATCAGCGAGCATCCGGATTCAAGCCATGGCATGCAGCGTATCGAAGTGCGCTGCGCCCAATGTGACGCGCATCTGGGGCACGTCTTTCCCGACGGGCCGCGCCCCACCGGGTTGCGCTACTGCATCAATTCGGCCTCGCTTGAGCTGCGGCCGCGTTAGTCGGGCCTGGATGGAACTGGATCAAATGGATGCTGAACTGAAGCTGTTTCTTGCCCGCGCCGAGCAACTGATGGCGCGGGTCGAGCCGTGGTTGCCGCCGCCGCGGGTGGCGCTGGACTGGTCGGCCTGCCTGGCCGCGCGCTGGCAGCATGAGCCGCGTGGCGGCTACCTGCTGCCGCTGGCGGTGAACCTGGATATCAGCCTGGACGATTTGATCGGCGTGGACCGCCAGCGCGAGCTTTTGAGCGCCAACACGCGGCAGTTCGTGCGCGGCTACCCGGCCAATCACGCGTTGCTCTGGGGGGCGCGCGGGACCGGCAAGTCGTCGCTGATCCGCGCGTTGCTGGCGGCGTTTGCCGGCGAGGGGCTGCGGTTGATCGAGATCGAGCGCGACCATCTGGCCGATCTGCCGCGTCTGGTGGAGCAGCTGGCCGGTCGCCCCGAGCGTTTCGTGGTGTTCTGTGACGATCTGTCGTTCGAGGCGGGCGAGGGCGATTACCGGGTGCTGAAAAGCGTGCTCGATGGCTCGCTCGAGCGCGCGCCGGACAACCTGCTGCTGTACGCCACCTCCAACCGCCGGCACCTGGTGCCGGAGCGGCAAAGCGACAACGAGCACTGGCAGATGGTCGATGGCGAGCTGCACCCCAACGAGGCGGTGGAAGACAAGATCGCGCTGTCCGATCGTTTCGGTCTTTGGTTGTCGTTCTACCCGTTCAGCCAGCCGCACTACCTGAACGTGGTCCGCCACTGGATCGAGGTGCTGGCGCGGCAGGCCGAGCTGGCCTGGGAGTGGGATGAGGCGCTGGCGGTCGAGGCGGTGCGCTGGGCGACCGGGCGCGGCAATCGCAATGGCCGCTGCGCCTATCAGTTCGCCCGCCAATGGGTCGGCGCGCAGCTGTTGCCGCGCGCCTGATGAGGGCGGCCTATTCGGCTTTGGCCAGTTTATCGCGCAGCTTCTGCAGCACCCACTGCTCACTTTGCAGCACCGCCTGGACCGCAGGCAGGGCGCAGATGCGTTGGTGATGCTGCCAGAGGCCCGGCCAGCGCGACGCATCTAGCTGTTCGCCGCCGTATTGCAGGTTGACCCACTGGCAGGCGAGGGCAAGGTCGGCCAGGCTCAGGCTATCGCCCACGAAGAAAGCTTCTGTTCCAAGCTCGCGCTCGAGGTAATCGAGGTGACGCGGCAACTGGTCATCCAGGGCGTGGCGCACCGCGACCTCATCGCTCGCCTGGCCCATCGCCGGTTTGAGCAGGCGCTGGCCGAATACGGTGAAGGTCGCCAGCGGGGCGATCTCGTAGTCGGCGTACTTTTCCAGCCAGCGGATCCTGGCCGCCTGGCGTGCATCCTGCCCATACAGGCGCAGGGTGGCCGGGTAGGCATCCTCCAGGTACTGGCAGATCACCGCGGAGTCGGCGAGGGTGAACTCGCCATCGCGAAAAGCCGGTATCCGGCCGAGCGGGCTGATGTCGAAAAACCAGGCCGGCGGGGTGAAGGGCAGGACCACTTCGAGCTCGTGATCGAGTGCCTTTTTCGCCAGGCACAGGCGAACCTTGCGCACGAAGGGCGAGAGGGGCGCGCCGTAGAGAATCCGGCTCATCGGGGTGTCTCCTTGGAGGGTGGTCGGCCGATCACTCGTAGAGGTTCTTCTTCTTCCACTCCGTCTCGTCATCGAGCGCCTTCAGGCCTTCGGTCAGCTCGCTGGGCGGTAGCGCATCGGGTTTGCTGGTTTCGAGTACCAGGGCGTTGGTGCGTTCCAGTTGCGCCTGCAGCTGGCGAAGCAGGGTGGCGTAGTGGGTGCTGTCGGGCTGCTTGTTGAGGTACTGGATGGCGCGCTCGAATGCCAGGCGCGCCTGGCGCGGCTGGTTCTGCTGCAGGGCGATCTTGCCGGCATTGGCGAAGTAGTCGGCATGCATCAGCACCAGAAGGCGCTGGACCTCCTTTTGCCAGTGGCGCGACTCGCTGCCTGCCAGGATGCCCTCCTGCGCCGCCACCAGGAACACGCCGTGCAGGTCCTCGAGTTTGTGGCGCACTTCCTTGGCCTTGGCTTCGGTGGCGATTTGCTGCATGGGGGCGTTCACCTTCAGCGCGTCGCCCTGGGCGGTGAGCGCCTGCAGGTCCTTGGCGCGCTGCTGCAGCTTGTCGTTACGCTTGTCCAGGCTCAGCAGGCGCTCGAGCCACTGCAATTCGATACGGGCGAGGATCAGGCGCAACCCTGGACTGAGCATTTGCCCGGGCAGGGTGCTGGCGAGCACGGCGCAGCGCTGGATGCGATCGGTCAGCTCGGCGCGTTTGCGGGCCGCTGCGAGCTTGCGGTTTTCTACGAGGTTGTTGATGTAGGCAAGCACCAGCAATAACAGAAGACCTGCCAGAACCAGGCCTGCGATGACTATTGGCGACACGGTCTGCCTCTCCTGAGTTTTGCTCGAGTGTAGTGACAAGCCGCGAGTGCCGATAGCATCCCTGCTGGCTTGAAGTCCTTGATTCAAAAAAAAATTTGATTGGGGGTTGACGACCTTTTGGGGGCTCCATAGAATGCGCGCCACTTCCAGCGTGAACGCGAAAGCCGAAGCGAAGGAAGCAGGAAACTGCAAAAGTTGTAAAGCACTGTTGTAAGTTCCAAGGCCGCGTCCCCTTCGTCTAGTGGCCTAGGACACCGCCCTTTCACGGCGGTAACAGGGGTTCGAGTCCCCTAGGGGACGCCATTGCGGGAATAGCTCAGTTGGTAGAGCACGACCTTGCCAAGGTCGGGGTCGCGAGTTCGAGTCTCGTTTCCCGCTCCAAATTCACGAAAACGCCGCTCATTCGAGCGGCGTTTTCGTTTGCGTCGTTTCTTGCTGGAGAAGTCGCCGCCAAGGCGGCGGCTTCCGGGCGTTCAGTGGGCGGCGCCGGATCCCGGCGTGCCGAGCAGCTGTTTTTCCTGCGCCCAATCGAAATGGGTGCCTTGTTGTTCTGCCTCGTAGCGGCGGTCTTCGAGCGCCTGGAACTGGGCGATTTCGTCGTCCGGCATGAAATGCAGACACTCGCCGCCGAAGAACCACAAGAGATCGCGCGGCACCAGGTGGGCGACCTGCGGGTAGCGATGGAACACCTGGCAAATCAGATCCTGGCCCAGATGACGTTCCTCGGGCACATCCGGCAGACGTGAAAGCAGTTCGTCGAAGCGCTCCATGAACAACCGGTGGTCATCCTCGGACACCTGCTCGGCTTCACCCATGGCGATCAGGATCCCGCGCAGATGGGCCAGCAGGGCCAGGTTGTAGTCGAAGTAAGCATTGGCCATGTCATGCACCTTGTCCGTTGAGGGGGCGCGATTATAGGCACGCGCACCCGTTGAGTGGCTAAACCGGTTGACCGGGGCTTTCCTGAGAGAGTTCGTCGGTCTTTGCGCCCGGTGGCCGCTTGCAATTGGCAGGCGGCGCCCAAATCTATGTCGATTCGTTTCCTGGCAGTTCACTCATGACCACCGCACTTTCCATTCGCGAGCTCACCAAGACCTATCGCAACGGCTTCCAGGCGCTCAAGGGCATCGATCTGGATGTCGCCGAAGGGGATTTTTTCGCCCTGCTCGGGCCCAACGGTGCCGGCAAGTCCACCACCATCGGCATTCTTTCCACGCTGGTGAACAAGAGCGGTGGACGCGTCGAGGTCTTCGGCCACGACCTCGATCGCGACCCGGCGGGGCTCAAGCGCTGCCTGGGCGTGGTGCCGCAGGAGTTCAACTTCAATCAGTTCGAGAAGGTCTTCGACATCGTCGTGACCCAGGCCGGCTATTACGGTATCCCGCCGAAGATCGCCAAGGAGCGTGCCGAGCGCTATTTGAACCAGCTGGGGCTGTGGGACAAGCGGGACGTGGCCTCGCGCATGCTGTCCGGCGGCATGAAGCGCCGGCTGATGATCGCCCGCGCGCTGGTGCATCAGCCGCGCCTGTTGATTCTCGACGAGCCCACCGCCGGGGTGGATATCGAACTGCGTCGCTCGATGTGGAATTTCCTCACCGAGCTCAATCGCGAGGGCATCACCATCATTCTCACCACGCACTACCTGGAGGAAGCCGAGCAGCTCTGCCGGCATATCGGGATCATCGATCAGGGGCGCATCGTGCAGAACACCAGCATGCGCGAGCTGCTCGCGCAGTTGCACGTCGAGACCTTCCTGCTGGACCTGAAGACCTCGCGCCAGAGTGTACCGGAGCTGATTGGCTACCCCGCGCGGCTGGTCGATGACCACACGCTGGAGGTGCAGGTGGAGAAGAGCCAGGGCGTCAATGCGCTGTTCGAGCAGCTGCGGGCGCAGGGGGTGGAGGTGCTGAGCCTGCGCAACCGCAGCAACCGGCTCGAAGAGCTGTTCGTCTCGCTGGTGAAATCGAATCTGAACAAGGGGCAGGCATGAGCACCGAGCTGTATCCGAACTGGATTGCCCTGCAGACCATCGTCCGCCGGGAAATCCGCCGCTTTACCCGCATCTGGCCGCAGACGCTGCTGCCGCCGGCGATCACCATGGCGCTTTACTTCGTTATCTTCGGTGAGCTGATCGGTTCGCGCATCGGCGACATGGATGGCTTCAGCTATATCGAGTACATCGTGCCAGGCCTGATCATGGTCTCGGTGATCACCAACTCCTACAGCAACGTGGTGTCGAGCTTTTTCAGCACCAAGTTCCAGCGCAACATCGAGGAGCTGCTGGTCTCGCCGGTGTCGCCGCACGTGATCCTCACCGGGTTCGTCATCGGTGGGGTGTGTCGCGGGCTGGCGGTGGGAGCCATCGTTACCCTGCTGTCGATGTTCTTTACCCGGCTGCAGGTGCATCACCTGGGGCTGACCGTCCTGGTGGTGGCGGTCACCGCGACGATCTTCTCGCTCGGCGGGTTCATCAACGCAGTGTTCGCGCGCAACTTCGATGATATCTCCATCGTGCCGACCTTCATTCTCACGCCGTTGACCTACTTGGGCGGGGTGTTCTACTCGATCCACATGCTGCCTTCGTTCTGGCAGACCGTGTCGCTGGCTAATCCGATCCTGCACATGGTCAATGCGTTTCGCTTCGGCATTCTCGGCGTGTCCGACATCCGCATCGGTGTCGCCATCGGCCTGATGTTGCTGGCGGTGGCCGTGCTTTACGCGGTCAGCATCCGCCTGCTGGTCAGTGGGCGTGGCATGCGTCAGTGACCGCCGGGTGACGACGCGCTGAAAAGTCGCTCGGCAGCCGCTAAACTGCCGGGCATTTTTTCGTTCAGGTTCAGGGTTTTCTTGATGCAGCATCCCGCCGAACTGTCGCCGCTGGGCAAATCCAGCGCCTACATCGACCAGTACAGCCCGCAGTTGCTGTTCCCCATCCCGCGCGCCGCCAAGTGGGCCGAGCTGGGGCTGACGGCCGAGACTCTGCCTTATCAGGGCGTGGATGTCTGGAACTGCTATGAGCTGTCCTGGCTGCTGCCATCAGGCAAGCCGGAAGTGGCGATCGCCGAGTTTGCCATCCCGGCCGATTCGCCGGCGATCATCGAGTCGAAGTCGTTCAAGCTCTATCTCAACTCGCTGAATCAGACGGTCTTTCCTAGTTGGGATGCGGTCGAGACAACCTTGGTGCGCGACCTGTCGGCAGTGGCCGGCAAGCCAGTGAAGGTGCGCTTGCGTTCGCTGGAATCAGTGGAGGCCGATGGCGTGGCAGCGCTGCCAGGGCAGTGCATCGATGGGCTGGAGGTGGCGATCGGCGCCTACGATCATCCGCGCCCCGAGTTGCTGCGTTGCGATCCTGCGCGGGTGGAGAAGGGCTGTCTGCACAGTCGCCTGCTCAAGTCGAACTGCCCGGTCACCGGCCAGCCGGACTGGGGTAGCGTGGTGGTGGAGTACGAGGGGGCGGCGCTGGATCCGGGCAGCCTGCTGGCGTACCTGATCAGCTTCCGGCAGCATGCCGATTTCCACGAGCAGTGCGTGGAGCGCATCTTTCTCGATCTGCTGCGTCTGTTGCAGCCGCAGCGCCTGACGGTGTATGCGCGCTATGTGCGCCGCGGCGGGCTGGACATCAACCCATACCGCAGCACCCACGCGCTGGAGGTGGATAACCGCCGCCTGGTGCGGCAGTAACCCAACGGCTCAGATGCCCATGCTGACGAGACTCTGCATGATGTTGCGCAGGGTCATCGCCATGTTTGGATGGCTCACTTCGAAACGCTCGACCGCCAGGTTGACACCATCGACCAGGCTGTCGTGACTTTCTTCGGTCGCTTCGCTCGCCAGGCGGATTTCGATCTCCTGGGCGAGCGCATGCAGGGTGGCGCGCTCTTCTTCGCCCAGCGGGCCGCTCTGCTCGAGCTGGTCGCGCAGTTCGCGCAGCTGCAGTTCCAGTTCACGTGTCGACATATCGCTCCCTCCCCATGATTGTGGCGCCCTCGGCGTTCAGGTCTTCAGATTAAACCAGTCGTCGTTCGCTTGTCCTGCGCTGTCGGCGTGCGTGGCGGGCGCAGGTTGCCCTTGAAATGAGGCGAGCGATCCCTATCTGTGGCCATGCGGGATGCCGCAGCCGGGTCCCGCGTCGATCCACTCGCTGATTGTCAGGAGATAGAGAGATGAGTGCATTTTCCATGGCTCCGCTGTTTCGCCAGTCCGTTGGTTTCGATCGCTTCAATGATTTGTTCGAGTCGGCGCTGCGCAACGACAATGGCAGCTCCTACCCGCCCTACAACATCGAGAAGCACGGCGAGGACCATTACCGCATCGTGGTCGCGGCGGCCGGCTTCCAGGAGTCGGACCTCGAGCTGGAGGTCGAGCGCGGTGTGCTGACCGTCACTGGCGGGCGGCGTGAAAGTGCGCCCGACAACGTCACCTACCTGCATCAGGGCATCGCGCAGCGAGCCTTCAAGCTGTCGTTCCGCCTGGCCGACCATATCGAAGTGCGCGGGGCAGGGCTGGTCAATGGCCTGCTGAATATCGAGCTGGAGCGCATCGTGCCCGAAGAGGCCAAGCCCAAGCGCATCCCGATCGGCGCGCCGCGCCCGGTGCTGGAAGGTTGAGCCGTCAGCCATGAGTTCGCGAACCCGCCTGCTGGCGGGTTCGTCGTTTCTGCGCCAGTGCTGGTGGCGCTCGTTCGGCGCACTATAATGGCCGCTTTTCACTGCAGTGCCCGCCACGGCGGTGCACCCGGGGGAGCTCTCAGATGTTCAGCGTGGGGAAGAAGTGGGCGCTAGGACGCGGCGTTGGCGTGTTGCTGGCTGGGGTGCTGGCGTTCAGTAGTGTGCAGGCGGCAGAGGAAGATCCGTTCGAGTCGGTCAACCGCGCGGTTTTCCGCTTCAACGATACGCTTGATACCTACACCTTAAAGCCGCTTGCCAAGGGCTACCAGAAGGTCACGCCGGATTTTGTCGAGCAGCGCGTGACCAATGTCTTCGCCAATCTTGGCGATGTCATCAACCTTTCCAACAACCTGCTGCAGGGCAAGGTGCGCGACGCCGGGGTCGATACCAGCCGCTTGTTGTTCAACACCACCTTCGGCGTGCTCGGGCTGTTCGACGTCGCCACCGAGATGGGGCTGGCGCGCAATGACGAGGATTTCGGCCAGACGCTGGGCGTGTGGGGCTTTGGCAGCGGCCCGTACATCGTGCTGCCGCTGCTGGGGCCGAGCAGCGTGCGCGACGCGGTCGGGCGCGTGCCGGACGCCTACCTGCAGCCGTATCCCTATATCAGCCCGGTGTCAGCGCGTAACACGCTGTTTGCCGCCGAACTGGTGGATACCCGGGCCCAGCTGTTGGCAGCAGAGCGAATGATCACCGGCGATCGCTATGTGTTCATTCGCAATGCCTACCTGCAGAACCGCGAATTCCGGACCCGGGATGGCGAGGTGTTCGACGACTTCTAAAGTCGCCGTTCAGCGCATGACATGGATGGCCAGGCCGAGCAGGTGTCGGCCATCCTGCAAGGAGGTACAGCGCACCACTTCGCCGTCGGCATCGAGCCCTGGCAGGGTCTCGTGGGCCGAGGGAATCAGTACCTTGACCCGTGCGCCGATGGCCACCGCTTCCTCGGCCTCAACCTGCATGCCTTTGGCCGACAGATCGCAACAGATGATCGCCAGCTCGCGGCCTTCATGCACCAGCAGACCCTCGATCTGCGTGCGCATGCGAAAGTGATTGCGCTTTTCGTCGTAGTTACGGTCTATAGAGTTCATGACGCGTTCTCTCAAGGTAAGGCTTGGGGGTCTGATTGAGCTCAGGGGTAGCCGTTTGGCGCCGGCGGGCACGCTTGAAACGGTGCACGTATGGGAGTACCGTCTGCGCCTTGTAATCAGCCACCGGGTCGCTCCGGTAGCATAACGCCATCCTGGCGCATTTCGCCTGGTAGGAACATGCCCAACCCTCACGCTACGTTGCTGATCATAGACGACGATGATGTGGTTCGTGCCAGCCTGGCGGCCTATCTGGAGGACAGTGGGTTCCGCGTCCTGCAGGCCGGCAGTGGGCAGACCGGGCTTGATCTGTTCGATCGTGAGCAGCCGGATCTGGTGATCTGCGATCTGCGCATGCCACAGATGGACGGGCTCGAACTGATCCGCCTGCTCAGTGAGCGCCAGGCCGAGCTGCCGGTGATTGTGGTATCCGGTGCCGGGGTAATGGCCGATGCGGTCGAAGCATTGCGCCTGGGCGCTGCCGATTACCTGATCAAACCCATCGAAGACCTCGCTGTACTGGAGCATTCGGTTCGCCGCGCGCTGGATCGCTACCGCTTGCGGTTGGAAAACCGCCGCTACCGGGAACAGCTCGAGGCGACCAATCGGGATCTGCAGGCCAGCCTTCATCTGCTGCAGGAAGACCAGGATGCCGGGCGCCAGGTGCAGCGCAACATGCTGCCGGTGACGCCCTGGGAAGCCGACGGTTTCACCTTCGCCCACCAGATCATCCCGTCGCTCTATCTGTCCGGCGATTTCGTCGATTATTTCCGCGTGGATGATCGGCGCATTGCCTTCTACCTGGCCGATGTTTCCGGCCACGGCGCATCCTCGGCGTTCGTCACGGTACTGCTCAAGTTCATGACCACGCGGCTCTTGTACGAGTCGCGCCGCCACGGGCCGCTGCCGGAGTTCCGTCCCTCCGAGGTGCTTGGGCACATCAATCGCGGGCTGATCAACTGCAATCTCGGCAAGCACGTGACCATGCTCGGTGGAGTGATCGATCTGGAGCAGAATCGCCTGCATTACAGCATCGGCGGGCATCTGCCGTTGCCGGTGCTGTTCGAGCCCGGCCAGGTTCGTTACCTGGAAGGGCGCGGATTGCCGGTTGGGCTGTTTCAAGAGGCCGAATATCAGGACCACGAGCTCCAATTGCCGCCGCGCTTCAGCCTTACGCTGCTCTCAGATGGCATTCTGGACCTTTTGCCGGGTCTGACGCTCAAAGACAAGGAATCTGCGTTGCCGGGGCTAATCGCCGAGGCGGGGGGCACGCTGGATGGATTGCGACGCGTGTTCGGTCTGGCCGAGCTGGCTGACATGCCCGATGATATCGCCTTGCTTGTGCTGAGCAGGAATCTTGAATGAGTGCAGGTAAGATCCAGTACGCCGAACAGGACGGCACCTTCGTCCTGAAATTCATCGGCGAGATCCGCCTTACGCTGTGTTCGGCGCTGGATGCCACCATCGACATGATCTTTTCGGCGGCGAACTTCTCGTCCATCGCCATCGATCTGACCGAAACCCAAAGCATCGACAGCACCACGCTGGGCCTTTTGGCCAAGCTTTCGATCCTTTCGCGCAGAAAGATCGGCCTGCTGCCGACGCTGGTCACCACCAACCCCGACATCACCCGCCTGTTGCATTCGATGGGCTTTGATCAGGTGTTCAACATCATCGACAGCCCGCTGCCGATCAACCACGGCCTGCGGGACCTGCCGGCGCAGGATCAGTCCGAGGAAGTGGTCAAGGCCAAGGTGATCGAGGCCCACCGCATCCTCATGGACCTCAACGAAAGCAACCGCGAGGCGTTCAAGGACCTGGTGACGGCCCTCGAACGCTCCTGACTCAGGCCAGTGCCTTGAGCTGCGCCTCGAGCTTTTCCTGATCCCGGGCGAACAGCCGAATGCCTTCGGCAAGTTTTTCCGTGGCCATCGCATCTTCGTTCAGCTGCCAGCGGAAGGCGGCCTCGTCGAGGTCGATTTTCGCTTCCCCGGCGTTGCCCGGCTGGAGTCGGCGCGTCAGCGGGCCCTGGTCTTCGGCCAGCTTGCCCAGCAGCTCGGGGCTGATGGTCAGGCGGTCACAGCCGGCCAATGCCTCGATCTGCCCGGTATTGCGGAAGCTCGCCCCCATCACCACCGTCGCGTAGCGATTGGCCTTGTAGTAGTCGTAGATGCGGCTGACCGACTGGACGCCGGGGTCTTCGGCGCCGACATAGTCGCGCCCCTCGTTCTTCTTGTACCAGTCGTAGATCCGGCCCACGAACGGCGAGATCAGGAACACGCCGGCTTCGGCGCAGGCGGCGGCCTGGGCGAAGGAGAACAGAAGCGTCAGGTTGGTCTGGATGCCGGCTTTCTCCAGCTGTTCGGCGGCGCGAATGCCTTCCCAGGTCGCCGCGATCTTGATCAGCACGCGCTCGCGGGATACCCCAGCCTGCTCGTAGAGCCCGACCAGGCGCTCGGCGCGCTGCAGGGTAGCGGCGGTGTCGAAGGACAGGCGCGCATCCACCTCGGTGGAAACCCGCCCCGGAATCAGCTTGAGCACTTCCTGGCCCACGGCCACGGCGAACAGGTCGCAGGCCAGCCCGATATCGCCCTTGCCGTTGGCCATCGAGGCCTTGAGGTGTTCGGCGTAGCCGGGCAGGGCGGCCGCCTTGAGCAGCAGCGACGGGTTGGTGGTGGCGTCCACCGGCTTCAGGCGTGCGATTGCCTCCAGGTCGCCGGTATCGGCCACCACGGTGGTGTACTGCTTGAGTTGTTCCAGCTTGGAAGTCATGGCAAGGCTCTGTCCTGTGAGTTGGCTCGACCTTACCCGAGCCTCAGGCCGCACTCAATCGGCGGGCTCGGGTCAGCCGCTGTTGGATGCCGCAAAGCGCGTCCTGTTCCCGCGGTGCAGCGATCAGCGGCCGTCCAGCAGTTCGATTGCCTGATCGAACAGCGCCAGTGGCTGGTCGGTGCGATGCACGTCTACAGACAGCAGCTGGCGAAAGCGCCGGGCACCGGGAAAGCCCTGGGCGAGGCCGAGCACATGGCGGGTGATGTGATGCAGTGAACCGCCTTCGGCCAGATGCGCCTCGACGTAAGGGCGCATGGCCTGCAGCGCCTGGCTGCGCGTTCGTACAGGCGCTGCGCTGCCGAACAGGCGCTGATCGACTTCCGCCAGCAGATAGGTGTTCTGGTAGGCCTCACGCCCGACCATCACCCCATCGAAGGTGGCCAGGTGCGCGGCGCATTCCTCGAGGGTCTTGATGCCGCCGTTGAGAATGATCTCCAGCGCCGGAAAGTCGCGCTTGAGCTGCGCCGCCACCTCATAGCGAAGCGGTGGAACCTCGCGGTTCTGCTTGGGTGACAGACCCTCGAGAATGGCGATGCGCGCATGCACGGTGAAACTGCGACAGCCGGCTTCGGCCACCTGGCCGACGAAATCGCAAAGCTCGGCATAGCTGTCACGGCCATTGATGCCGATGCGGTGCTTGACCGTGACATCGATGCTCACCGCATCGCGCATCGCCTTGACGCAATCGGCCACCAGCGCCGGATGGCCCATCAGGCAGGCGCCGATCATGTTGTTCTGCACCCGGTCGCTGGGGCAGCCGACGTTCAGGTTCACCTCGTCATAGCCAGCCTGCTCGGCCAGCCGCGCGCACGCCGCCAGCTCGGCCGGCGCACTGCCGCCCAGCTGCAAGGCCAGCGGATGCTCGCTCTGGTCATAGCGCAGGAACCGCGCGGCATCGCCATGCAGCAAGGCGCCGGTGGTGACCATTTCGGTGTAGAGCAGGGTATGCCGCGACAACTGGCGGGCCAGGTAGCGGAAGTGGCGGTCGGTCCACTCCATCATCGGGGCAATGGAAAATCGCCTCATGTTTAACGCTTTCAAATCAGTCACTTACATGGTGCTCGTTTTGTTGAGATAAGCGGCTTTCTGCCAAATACTGCACACGAGCGGTGCGATCGGGGCAGTCTGCCGGAATGGTTCTTTACGGCGACATTTCCCACTAAAAGCCCGCCAGACCGCCATCAGCCAGGCATCGATGGCCAGGTCGCTGCACAGCCGTGGCTTCATCTACCGGTCTTCATCTACCCGCTGCCGCTGTGCTTGCTTGGGGGTTGCTGTGGCGCGCTTTACCCAGGCGTACAGGCTGTGTGCGGGCACGCCCAGACGCTCCGTCACATCGGCAACGCGCAAACCGCGCGCTTGACCGCTTCGATCTTGCATTCTCGGGGTAACGCGGGTTGCCCATGGCACCTCCCGATGGGCGTCATTATGAGGCTTGGAGGTGTCTACGGAACCAGGGGTGATTCACCGCTTCAGCTGGCGTGCGGGGCAATCAGGGCGGGCTAGGGTTCAAAATGACCGGAGAATGCGCCCGAGTACTTCCATCGCCTGTTCGCTACGGGCGTCCCAGGGGTGGCCGTGGTTGAGGCGGGCACAGTTTCTAAAGCGCTGGGTCGCCGAGAAGATCGGCCCCGGCGCGAGACTGATGCCCTGGGCCAGCGCCAGTTGCAGCAACTTGAGCGAGTCGACCTGCTCGGGGAATTCGAACCACAAAAAATAGCCGCCGGACGGGCGCGTCACCCGGGTGCTGGCCGGGAAGTGCCGGGCGGCGGAGGCGAGCATGGCGCCCTGCTGCATCTCCAGCAGGTGCCGCAGCTTGCGCAGGTGGCGGTCATAGCCGCCGTGTTGCAGGTAATCGGCGATCGCCGCCTGGGCCGGCACCGAGGGGGAGATGGTGGTCATCAGCTTGAGCCGGCTGATCTGTTCGGCAAAGCGCCCGCCAGCCACCCAGCCGACCCGATAGCCCGGCGCCAGGCTCTTGGAAAACGAGCCGCAGTGCATCACCAGGCCTTCCTGGTCGTGGCTCTTGACCGGGCGCGGCGGCTCCTTGCCGAAATACAGTTCGGCGTACACATCGTCCTCGATCAGCGGCACCTGGTGTTGGGCGAGCAGGCGGTAGAGCTGCTGCTTGCGCGGCTCGCTCATCGAGGCGCCGAGCGGGTTCTGCAGGCTGCTCATGAACCAGCAGGCCTTGATCGGCAGCTGCGCCAGGCGCTCGGCGAGCACTTCCAGCTCGATGCCTTCGCGCGGGTGCACGGGGATTTCCACGGCCTTGAGCTGCAGGCGCTCGAGCACCTGCAGCGTGGCATAGAAGGCCGGTGCCTCGATGGCCACCAGATCGCCCGGGCGGGTGACCGTCTGCAGGCACAGGTTCAGCGCCTCCATGGCGCCGTTGGTGATCACCAGTTCCTCCACCGGCAGCATCACGCCGCTGACCATGTAGCGCAGGGCGATCTGCCGGCGCAGGTTGGGGTTGCCGGCGGTCATGTCGGCGATGACTTCGTGGGCCGGCATGTCCTTGAGGCCGTGCGCCATGGAGCGGGCGAGGCGGGCCAGCGGGAACAGCTCGGGGCTGGGGAAGGCCGAGCCGAACGGCACCATCTCGGCATTCTTCAGCGAGCCCAGTACCGAGAACACCAGTTCGCTGACCGCGACATCGGTGACGTCGATCGCGTGGCGGCTGGTGCCCGGCTCATGCAGCGGCTGCTTGGCATGCTCGCGCACGAAGTATCCCGACCGCGCGCGGGCCTGGATCAGCCCGCGGTTTTCCAGCAGGTAATAGGCCTGGAACACGGTGGCCGGGCTGACGCCATAGGTGCGGCTGGCATGACGCACGGAGGGGACCTTTTCGCCGGGCGAGAGCACGCCGGTGCGAATGAGTTCGGCGATCTCGTCGGCGAATTTCTCGTAGCGCTTCATCTTGTCCGGGCTGGCAGGGGCGGAGGCTTGCCAGTCTAGCGTGGTCGCTTCGTTCATCGCGCGCTCCTGCCGCGGCGCTTGCGCAGGCAAGCGGGCGGCGATGGCCGGGTCGGGAAGGGCGCGCGTCAGCGGCGCGGGGCGATGAAGGTGCTGGAAACGCGGTCCTGCGCGGTCGCGTCGTCCGGGGCGGTGATCGCGAAGCCGATCGCGTGGGTGGTCTGCTCGCTCTCCGCCAGCTGTTTCACGCTGTAGGGCACGTTGGCGATCTCGCCCGGGCCGATGCGCAGCACTGTTGGGCCTTGCAGCGCAAAGCCGCTGCCGATCAGCGCGACGTCGTAATGCTGCACCTGCCGGCTCTTGTTGATGACCTTGAGCGTGTACATGTTCTCGATCTGGCCGTCGCTGTTCTCGCGGTACAGCGTGCGGTCGCGGGTCACGTCGAGCGACACCAGCGAGCGTGCGTCCAGCGCCCAGACGAAGGCGCCGATCATCGCCAGCAGCGCCACGCCGTAGCCCACCAGCCGTGGCCGCAGCAGCCGGGTGGCGCGGCCCTGCAGGGCGTGCTCGGAGGTGTAGCGGATCAGGCCGCGGGCATACCCTATCTTGTCCATCACCTCGTTGCAGGCGTCGATGCACGCGCCGCAGCTGATGCAGTCCAGTTGCAGGCCGTCGCGGATGTCGATGCCGGTGGGGCAGATCTGGATGCACAGCGTGCAGTCGGTGCAATCGCCCAGCCCCTGGGCGCGCGGATTGCTGTCCTTCTTGCGCGGGCCGCGGGATTCGCCGCGCGCCGCGTCGTAGGCCACATTCAACGTGTCGGCGTCGAACATCACGCTCTGAAAGCGCGAGTAGGGGCACATGTGCAGGCAGACCTGCTCGCGCAGCCAGCCGGCGTTCAGGTAGGTGGCGGCGGTGAACAGAGCGACCCAGATCACCGGGCCGGCCTCGGCGTCGAAGGTCAGCAGGCCGGCGGCCAGCTCGCGGACGGGTGTGAAGTAGCCGACGAGGGCGATCGCCGTGGCCAGGCTGATCGCCAGCCACAGCGCGTGCTTGGCGGTGCGACGCAGCAGCTTGTTCGCCGACCAGGGCGCGGCATCGAGCTTGATGCGCTGGTGGCGGTCGCCCTCGGTGATCTTCTCGGCCCACATGAAGATCCACGTCCAGCTGCTCTGCGGGCAGGCGTAACCACACCAGACGCGCCCGGCCAGCACGGTGATGAAGAACAGGCCGAACGCCGCGATGATCAGCAGCGCCGAGAGCAGGATGAAGTCCTGCGGCCAGAAGGTGCTGCCGAACACGTGAAACTGGCGCGCGCCCAGATCCCAGAGCACCGCCTGCCGGCCTTCCCACTCCATCCACGCGGTGCCGAAGAACAGCGCGAACAACAGTCCGCCGAACAGCAGGCGCAGGTTGCGAAAGCGCCCAGCGAAACTGCGGGTGTGGATCGCGCCGCCGGCCTGGGCGGGCGTCAGGCGCACCGGCCGGGTGGGGTCGGCGGTCTCGATGATCTGCGTGGGAATGCGTTCGGTCATGACTGGCTCTCGTCAGGCGGCTTCGGGCAGGCCGAATCATCGGCTGCCGCCTGCGCTGAAAACAGCGCCAGATGGACGAGAAAAAAGCGGATCAGATGCGCCTCGCGCACGCTTGCCGCAAGCGCCCACCACGCGGCATTGACGTCAATCAAACGGGCGAGGAAGACGGCCACTGATACGTTTTTTTTGCGCATAACTGAATCTGTTTGTGCCCGGGCGATGCCGGCATAGTCGCCCCCTGCAAATCGGCAGCGCCGCTGCCGCCACGCCGTGGCCGGCGAATCAGGGGGGAGCCTTGCATGTATCACTACGATGAATACGACCGCGCGCTGGTGCACGAGCGGGTCGCGCAGTTTCGCGACCAGGTGCAGCGGCGCATGAGCGGCGAGCTGAGCGAGGAAGAGCTCCTGCCGCTGCGCCTGCAGAACGGCCTGTACCTGCAAAAGCACGCCTACATGCTGCGCGTGGCCATCCCTTACGGCACGCTCTCCGCCGCGCAGATGCGCACCCTGGCGCGCATCGCCCGCGAGCATGACCGCGGCTATGGCCACTTCACCACCCGGCAGAACATCCAGTTCAACTGGATCGAACTGGAGCAGGTGCCGGACATCCTCGCGCTGCTCGCCGAGGTGGACATGCACGCGATCCAGACGTCCGGCAACTGCGTGCGCAACATCACCACCGAAGCCTTCGCCGGGGTAGCCGCCGACGAGCTGCTCGACCCGCGCCCGCTGGCCGAGATCCTGCGCCAGTGGTCCACGGTGAACCCCGAGTTCCTGTTCCTGCCGCGCAAGTTCAAGATCGCGCTGTGCTCGGCCGAAGAAGACCGCGCGGCAATCATGATGCACGACATCGGCCTCTACCTTTACCGGGACGCGCAGGGCGAGATGCTCCTGCGGGTGATGGTCGGTGGCGGGCTCGGGCGCACGCCGATTCTCGGCCAGCAGATCCGCGAGGCACTGCCCTGGCGGCACCTGCTGTCGTACGTCGAGGCGATCCTGCGGGTCTACAACCGCTGGGGCCGGCGCGACAACAAGTACAAGGCGCGCATCAAGATCCTGGTCAAGGCGCTGGGCATCGAGGCTTTCGCCGAGGAAGTCGAGCGCGAGTGGCAGCACATCAAGGAAGGGCCGGCCGAGCTGACCGAGGCCGAGTACCAGCGCGTCGCCAGTGCCTTTCAGCCGCCGCGCTACGAGGCGCTGGCGGACGTCGACCTGGGGTTCGGCACGCAGCTGGCCGAGGAGCCGGCGTTCGCCCGCTGGGTCGAGCGCAACGTGCTGGCCCACAAGGTGCCCGGCTACGCCGCGGTGACGCTCTCGACCAAGCCCGGGCCCGACGCGCCGCCGGGGGACGTGACCGCCGAGCAGATGGAGGCGCTGGCCGACTGGTCCGAACGTTTCGGCTTCGGCGAGCTGCGCATCGCCCACGAACAGAACGTGGTACTGCCGGACGTGCGCAAGCGCGACCTGCACGCGCTGTGGCGCGAAGCCGCCGCCCAGGGGCTGGCCACGCCGAACGTCGGCCTGCTCACCGACATCATCGCCTGCCCGGGCGGCGACTACTGCGCGCTGGCCAACGCCAAGTCGATCCCCATCGCCCAGTCGATCCAGCAGCGCTTTCTCGACCTCGACTACCTGCACGACCTGGGCGACATCAGCCTGAACATCTCCGGCTGCATGAACGCCTGCGGCCATCGCCACATCGGCAACATCGGCATCCTCGGCGTGGATAAGAACGGCAGCGAGTGGTACCAGATCACCCTCGGCGGCGCGCAGGGCAAGGCCAGCGCACTGGGCAAGGTGATCGGCCCGTCGTTCGCCGCCGAGGAAGTGCCGGAGGTGATCGAGCGCATCGTGCAGACCTTCGTGGACTACCGCGAAGCCGACGAGCGCTTCGTCGACACCTTCCAGCGCATCGGCCTGGAGCCCTTCAAGGAGCGGGTCTACGCCGCCGCGGAGGTCGCGCCATGAGAAACCTGATCCGGCTTGTCGGCGACCAGGCGCAGATCGTCCACGACGACCCCTGGCGGCTGGTCCGCGAGGGCGCGGTCGAGCCCACCGCACCGCTGATCCTGCCGCTCGTCGAATGGCCGGCGCAGCAGACGCCCGAAGTGCTCGCCGGCCGCCAGTCGAGTCCGCACGGCGTGCTGCTGCAACCGGACGATGATCCGGAAGCGTTGCAGCCCCGGCTGGGCGTGCTGCCGCTGATTGCCATCGACTTTCCCACCTTCCGCGACGGCCGCGGCTACAGCCAGGCGTACCTGCTGCGCGTGCGCCTGGGCTGGCACGGCGAGCTGCGCGCGGTGGGCGACGTGCTGCGCGACCAGCTGGCGCACATGCGCCAGTGCGGCTTCGATGCCTTCGCCGTGCGCGAGGACAAGTCCGTCGATGATGCGCTCAAGGGGCTCGCCGGCATGAGCGTGCTCTACGGCCGCTCGGCCATCGAACCGCGCCCGCTGTTCCGCCGCCGAGGTTGAAATGCCCGAGCTGCTCAAGGGGCTGACGCTGCTGATGCTGCCGGGGCCGATCCTCGGCGTGTTGCTGCTGTTCGGCTGGCTGCTGCTGCGCAGTGAGATCAGCGCGCCGGCCGCCAGCGGCCTGCTCGCCAATCGTTTTTGCTGGCGTTGCCTGCAGACCAGCAGGCGCTTGATGAAGACATGCTCGGTTTTTCATCGCCGTCCGTGCGACAAATCTGGCGGGATAGCTTCCGACCCGCATAGCGATCGGCGCCCTTTGCCAGGACATACCAGGATCGCGGCGGTAAATTACCATCCCCGAAACTGCTCGCGCCCATGCGGACCATTTGAGAAGCAGCCGGCGCTCCTGTTGCGGCTGTAGGAGGTCGTCAAGGGAGCGGATCAGGCGAGTCAGTCCTGACCCGTCCGGTAACCTGATAGGGGAGAGGCGGCGCCGGGCTGCGGGCCTGAGAGGCCTGCAGCCCGGCGTGGCTTAGAAACTCACCGTCGTCCTCAGCCCAAGCACCACGACGTCTTTCGCCTCGCCCAAGCCTCCCGGCTGATGAAAATACTGCACGTTCGGTGTGAGGCTGATCGCCGGGGTCAGCACCAGCCGGTAATAGAGCTCGGCCGGGTATTCCACGTCGGGCACCGGGTCGCCCTGTTCGCGCAGGCGACGGCGGGCATCGTCGTTGATTTCCAGGCGCCCGAGGCCCAGGCCTAGCTCGTCGTTCGGGCGCGAGGCGAATGGCGCGGAGAGCATGCCGCCAACCTGCCAGACCCGCTCGATATAGGTTACGTCCGGGTCGGACTGGATGAAGTTGGCGAACAGCTTCAACCGTCGCGCCGGCACCGCGGCGCTCTGCCAGACCTGCTGCTTGGCCATCAGGTAGCCGCCCGTGGCGTGGTCGTGCTCGGCGGCTGATGCGCCGGAAAGCGATAGGGGCAGGCCGGAGCTGTCGCGATACAGATCCTCGAAGTCGCCGGTGTTGCGCCACAGGCCCAGGCGATAGGCGCCGGGCTGGCCGGTGAAGGTCGGCGTCCAGCCCAGCTCGGCGACCGCGTGGTAACCGGTGGTGCCCGACGGACTGCCGAAATTCAGGCGCTGGCTACGCTCGGTGAAGCGCGGATTGACCTGATAGAGCGCGGTTTGCACCGACCAGGCTTCGTTCAGCTGGTAGCGTGCGGTAGCGCCCCATTGGCTGATCGGCCAGGTGAACCAGTTCGGCGTGATGTAGCCGGGCACCGTGCCGCAGAAGCCGAGGTTCTGGAACGGACAGGCGAAGGGGTAGATGTCCCCGCTCATGGGCAGGCGGCCGAGCTTGACCAGCAGGCGGTCGTCCAGCAGCGCCTGCTGGTAGTAGAGCTGCACCAGCCGGGTCGCGCTGCCGTAGCCATAGATTTCCTGCGGTTGCAGGAGCACGCCGAGGTCCGCTTCGGCATTGAGGTTCTCGCCGTTGCGGTTGGTCAGCGTGAAGTGCAGGCCAGCGCCGGACCAGCCGAGCAATTTGTCCAGGTCCAGCGCCGCATCGAACATCAGCTGGTCGGCGTAAGTGCTGGTATGGTCGCCGCCGCCCTGGGTGTTGCGGGCCAGTTCGTTGACGTAGGTGATTTGCAGGTCGACCCCGGCTTCGTGCAGGCGGGTGCGGGCGCCGTTCCAGTCGCCGAAGAGAAACTGGTCGGGTGAATACTCGGCCGCTTGGGCAGAAGTGAGCAGGCAGGCGACGAGAAGGCCGCTGCCGCAGCGCAGGCTTGCTGTCATTGTTCTGATCCTTTGGGATGTAACGGTGCGGGTGCCGCGAATACCGTTAGCCGCCATGCGAGTGGGGCATTCACGGTATTCGCGTGCGTTTCTGCTCAGTGGTAACGCCTGGCTATTCAGGCGTTACCGGTTCAACTGTTTGGTTGGCGATCGAAGGTTGCCGACCTAATGGCCGCCGCCAGACTTCACCCCGTCGTGTGCTTGCCTGCGCACAAAATGGCGAATGCTTTCCAGCTCTGCATCGGTCAAGTCCGGGAACTTGGGCATGCCGTTGACGAGCAATGCACCACCGCGCACCACGCTCTCAAACGCTTTTTCGCTGCCTGTGAGCAAGATCGGCGACTCCCGCAGATCGGGTGCCTTCATACCCGCAACAGCCCCAGCGCCGTGGCAACCAACGCAGAGATTTTCCGCATAGACACCCGCGCCCATCTCGGCTTTTTCGGCATCGACTTCAAACTTCTCATCGATGATCGGTTTGGCGAGCTGCGGCGCAGGCTGTTTTGGAACGACCGCTTTTCCATCAAGCGAGAAGGTCATGATGCGGCGCTCATGCGCACCATATTTCCAGCCATGGCTTTCAAAGCCCAGCTCGCCGGAACCGCCGAAGTTGGAGGCCAATGCACCACCAGGGCCCACCAGCAGCGAAACCATCTGCTTGCCATCCAGCTTGTAAGTGATCGGTGGCGCAGAGATACCGAGGCCGACGTCATAGGACCAGAGTTCTTCGCCGGTGCGTGCGTCATAAGCTTTGAACAGGCCATTAGGCTCGCCTTGGAACACCAGGTTGCCGGCCGTGGTCAAGGTACCGCCGCCCCACGGACTCTTCTGGTTTACCTGCCACACGCGCTTGTTCTTGACCGGGTCCCAGGCCTGCAAAGAGCCTCGGGACTCGTGCGGGTCCTTGGTCAGTTCCCAACCGGTCAGCCCCAGATAGAGTTTGTGGCTCGCCATCTTATGGCCAGGCTTCGTATTTTTACCGTTGTCCTTGAAAGTGTTGCCTAGATGGTTGGTGGGAATAAAGGCAAGATTCAACTCGGGGTTATAGGACATCGCGTGCCATGAGTGAGCGCCGAATGCCGATGGGTAGATATTTTTCTCGCCATCGGGATATCTGGCGTCTTCAGCGACGATGTGGCGCTGTTCTTTCAGGTCATACCTGGTTGACCAGTTGGCATCGGCGAATTTCTCCGCGGACAGTACCTTGCCGTTCGAACGGTCGATCGTATAGAAGAAGCCGTTTTTGGGTGCGTGTAATACGGCGTCAACATCCTTGCCATCGATTTTCAGATCGGCCAGCACGATGTCCATGTTCGAGTTGTAGTCCCAGGTGTCACCCGGTGCAGTCTGGACATGCCACTTGTATTCGCCTGTATCCGCATCTACCGCCACGACCGAACACAGGAACAGGTTGTCGCCACCCTCCGGGCTACGCACCTTGATGTTCCAGGGGCCGCCGTTGCCTGTACCAAAGATGAGCTGATTGTACTTGGCGTCGTACGTCCAGCCGTGCCAGGCATTGCCGCCGCCGCCGTTTTCCCACCAGCGGCCCGTCCAGGTTTTAGCGGCCATCTCCTGAGCGGCGTCCTCGAATCCATCGGCAGGATTGCCGGGAACGATATAGAAACGCCAGACCTGTTTTCCGGTTTCGGCATCATAAGCGGTCACATAACCGCGCATCGGACCAAGTTCGGTTCCGCCATTGCCGACAAAGACTTTGCCGTCGAAGGCCTTGGGATGGCCGGTGATATTCAACGGCTGGTCGTGATCGAATGTACGAGTCTGCCAGACTTCCTTGCCGTCTTTTCGGTTGATTGCAATCAGGCGGCCGTCCCAGGTGGCAATGAACAACTTGTCGCCGTAGGTTGAAAGGCCGCGGTTATGCTTCCAGAAGACCTTCTTCATATTGTTGTCGAGGATTTCTTTGGAAACTTGCGGATCGTATTCCCAAAGCTTTTTCCCCGTGCGTGCATCGAACGCACGCGTTCTGTTCATTTCGCCCACATAGTACATGACGCCATCGACCACCAAGGGCGTTCCGACCATATCTGAGCGGTCAGGTAGCGGCGCATACCATTCAGGTTTAAGTTGGCTGACATTCTCAACATTGATGTCCTTGAGCGGGCTGAACCGTTGTTCGGAGTGTGTGCGCCCGTAAGCCAGCCAATCAGCAGTGTTTGATTCGTCCGACAATTCTTTGTCCGTGATGATTCTGTCCGAGGCGTGCAATGGCATAATGGCCAGACACGAAGCCGCCATGATCACTCGTGCGCCCAGGTTTAACCGTCCAAGTTTCATTCTTATTGTTTCCTTGTGCAGAGTTGCCGCGCGCTTCAGGCAGCGGTGCTGGAATTCGTCTCGTTCCTCGGGGTTCGGCATGGGGATGCCGACGTGCTGGGTGCGCCGCTGGCCGGGCAGGCTGCCGTTGGGCGGGGTGGGTCGGGTCATGGGTGTTTCCTCCAGTGCAGAGCAGGCGGGCTGCCGTTTTGTTGTTGTGTTGCGCAAAGGAAGTACGGGAACGGGGTCAGGGCCGGGCGTGGGGCCTGGATGGCGGCCGGCGGCTGCCGAGTTCGAGGCCCTGCCAGCCGAGCACGCGGCGGTAGCAGTCGGGCAGCGCCTCGGCCTGCGCCCAGGCATCGGCCAGGCGCTCGGCCAGGGCCAGGTGGCGGTCGGCCTGGCAGCGCAGGTCACTGGCGCAGGCGTGGTAGAAGCGGTTGACGACTTCGGCCATGGGCTCGCGCCAGTCCTCGATCAGCAGCGCGGCATGCGCCAGCACCACTGGGCGGCCGTCGGCGCGGCGCCGCCAGCGCTGCGCGGTGCCGGCCAGCTTGCGGTCCTCCAGGGTCAGGTTGAAGCGGCCGTCGCAGAAGGCGCCTGGCACCGGCCCGAAGCCGGCCTTCAGCCCACGCTCGGCGAGCCACAGAGCCAGCGGTTCGAGCAGTCGCTCGTAAGCGGCGTCGATCCGGCGGGCGCTGTCATCGCCCTTCGGCAGCGCATAGGCCAGCGCGACGTTAAGCACCGCCGGCGATTGCGGCACCGGCTCGCCGCCGGTGTCGCGCAGCAGCACCGGCCAGCCCTGCGCAGCGCAGCGCCCGCTGGCCAGCGCGAAGCCGGGTCGGCGCTCGAAGCTTTTCGGCATCACCAGCGCCTGGCGAGTCGGCCGCCAGAGCAGCAGCTCGCCGTCGAACAGCCCGTCGCAGACCCGCTGCAACAGCGCGCGCTCGGCGTCCAGGCCGGCGGCGACGCTGAACAGGGCGACGCCGTTCATGATCCGGCCTCGATGCGCCGGCACAGGTCGTCGAGGAAGTCCGCCGCCGGCGCGCCGTTCACCGCGCGGTGGTCGAAGGTCAGCGACAGGCCCAGCCATTCGGCCTCCACCAGCGCACCGCTCGCGCTCAGTTCCAGCCGGCGTTGCACGCCGCCGATACCGAGGATGGCCACCTGCGGCGGGTTGAGCACCGGAGTGAAGTGATGCACCCGTGACAGCCCGAGGTTGGAGACGGTGAAGGTGGCGCCGGTCAGCTCCCTGACCGACAGCTTGCCGGCCAGAGCCTTGTCCGCCAGCGCCTTGCGCGCCTGGTACAGGCCTTCGCCGTCGAGCCGATCGGCATCGAACAGCGCCGGTGCCACCAGCAGGTCGCCAGGCAGCGGAATCGCCAGGCCCAGGTGTACAGGCAGGTGGCAGTGGATCACCTCGTCCTGCAGGGTGGCGTTGAGGCTCGGATGGGCCTTGAGCGTCTCGATCACCTTGAGCAGCACCAGGTCCTGCACCGACACCGCGCTGCCGGCCGCCTTGAGTTCGGCGCGGCGGGCCTTGAGCGCGTCCAGCCGGCAGTCGGCGTGGTGGGTCAGCTGCGCAGTGGTCTGCAGGCTTTCGAGCATCTTCGCCGCGATCATCTTGCGCATGCCCTTGAGCGGCACCCGGTCGGGCGCGCGCTCGGGCAGGGTTTGCAGTTGTGTCATGGCTATTGCACCTGCGCGATGGTCGCGCCCTTGGCGATCACCGCGTCTTCGGGCTCGATGATCTTCAAGAGGCCGGACACCGGCGCCTCGATCTCGAACTGGGCCTTTTCCGACATGACCTCGGCGACCAGGTCGCCGGCGGCGACTTCGGCGCCGTCGCTCACCAGCCAGGCGGTGATGACGGCCTCGCCGTCACCTTCCCAGAGGTCGTCTGCAATCACGATGGGCGTACTCATAAACGTCATTCCTTATGCATGGCGTGATAGGCGGCCACGATCTTGTCCGCGTTGGGCAGGGCCCATTGCTCCATGACCGGGGTGAAGGGGATGGGGATGTCGGGGAAGGCCACCCGTTGCGGGCGTGCCTTGAGCATGCCGATGTCGTGCTCGACCACGCTGGCGATGATTTCGCCGCTGACGCCGAAGCTGTGGTAGTCCTCGTCGATCACGATCAGTCGGCCCGTTTTTCTGACCGAGGCGATGACGTGTTCGCGGTCCAGGGGCACCAGGCTGCGCAGGTCGATGACCTCGGCGCTGACGCCATCCTTTTCCAGCTGCGCGGCGGCGCGCAGGGCGTGATGCACCCCGGCGCCGAGGCTGACCAGGCTGACGTCGCGGCCCTCGCGCACGGTTTTGGCCTTGCCGATCTCGACGATGTAGGGCTCCTCCGGCACCGGCACCGTGGCGCCTTTCTCGGTGCCCAGCCAGCCCATGCCCTGCAGCGCCTTGTGGAAGAGGTAGACCACCGGGTTGTCATCGCGGATGGCCGCGGTCATCAGGCCCTTGGCGTCGTAGGCATTGCTCGGCACCACCACCTTCATGCCCGGCAGGTGGGCGAAGGTGCCGTAGAGGCACTGCGAATGCTGGGCGGCGTCCGAGTAGCCGGCGCCGGTGGAGGCCATCAGCACCATGGGCACCGGCACCTTGCCGCCGGAGAAGTAGGTGTTCTTGGCCATCAGGTTGTAGATGGCGTCCATGCAGACGCCGAAGAAGTCGACGAACATCAGCTCGACGATCGGCCGCATGCCGTCCGAGGCGGCGCCCACCGCGGCACCGATGAAGGCCGTTTCGGAGATCGGCGTGTCGCGGATGCGCGTCTTGCCGAACTCTTCATAAAGGCCACGGGTGTTGCCGAACACACCGCCAAGCTGGCCGATGTCCTCGCCCATCACGAATACGCGCGGGTCCAGACGCATCTCCTGCGCCACGGCTTCGGCCATGGCGCGGGCGACGGTGAGTTTTCTTTCCTTTACTGCTGTGGTCATGGCGGTCTCCTGCTCAGCCGGCCAGCGCGCTGGGGCTGACGATGATCTTGACGTTGCGGTCCTTGTGGTTGGCCAGCTCCTCGAAGCCCTGCTCGAGGATGTTGTCCAGGCCGATGCGGCCGGTGATCAGCGGGGTCACGTCCATGCGCCCGTCACTGATCAGGGCGATGACGTCGGCGAACTCCCCTGCATAGGCGAGCGAGCCGATCACCTGTTTCTCGGTGGCGACGATCTCGAAGAAGTTGAATTCCGAGGGCTCCTCGAAGATGCCCACCATCACGCAGCGACCGGCCTTGCGGATCACGTCGAGGGCGAGCTTGGCGGTGGCCTTGTGGCCGATGCACTCGAAGGAGGTGTCGGCGCCGTAGCCGCCGGTGAGCGCCTTGATCTCGGCGATGGCGTCGCACTCGCTGGGGTCGATGACCCGCGTGGCGCCGACTTCCAGCGCCTTGGCCTTGCGCGCAGCGGACATTTCCAGGGCGATCACCTGGCCGGCGCCGGCGGCCTTGGCGCACATGATGGTGCACAGGCCGATGGTGCCGGCGCCGACCACCACCACCGTTTCGCCGAGCAGGCTGCCGGCCTTCTTCACCGCGTGCATGCCGACCGCCAACGGTTCGATCAGCGCGCCGGCCTCCAGCGGAAAGCCTTCGGGCAGGCGGTAGAGCAGCTCGGCGGGTACGTTGACGAACTCGGCGAAAGCGCCGTTGTTCATCAGCCCGGTGAAGGCCAGCTGCTCGCAGAGGTTGTACTGTCCGGTCTTGCAGAAACGGCACTGGCCGCAGTGCTGGCAGGCATCGGCGGCGACCTTGTCGCCCGGTGCGTAACCTTCGACGCCGTCACCCGTGGCGACGATCTCGCCGCAGAACTCGTGGCCGAGGATGCACTGGCCCTTGATGCCGGTGAGCGGGTGGGGCGCGTCCACCGGGATGAACACCGGGCCGGCGAGGTATTCGTGCAGGTCGGAACCGCAGATGCCGCACCAGTGCACGCGGATCTGCACCCAGCCTGGTTGCGGCGCGCCGGGCAGCGGCACCTGTTCCAGGCGGATGTCCTTGCGACCGTGCCAGACGGCGGCGGTCATGGTGGCTTGGCTGTTCATGGGGTGTTCCTCGTGTTGTTCGGATCGGCTCACACGAACACGTGCTCGAGCGCCTCTTCGGGGCGTGGATAGGGGCTTTCGCGGGCGAACTGCACCGCTTCATCGATGCGGCCACGGGCGCGGGCTTCGATGTCGTGGGCCTGTGCCTCGCTCATCACGCCTTCGTCGATCAGGCGCTGGCGGTAGCCGGGAATGGGGTCCTTTTTCATCAGGCCGTCCTTCTCGCCCTCGGGGCGGTAGGTTTCGCCATCGCCCATGAAGTGGCCGGCCAGGCGGTAGGTCTCGATCTCGATGAGGGTCGGGCCGCCACCTTCGCGGGCGCGCTCGATGGCTTCGCCGGCCGCGCGGAACACGCCGTCCGGGTCGTTGTTCTCGACGAACACACCGGGCATGCCGTAGGCCGCGGCGCGCACATGGTGCTGCGCGATGCAGGTGGCGCTGGCCTTGGCCACTGAGATGCCCCAGGCGTTGTCCTCGATGACGAACACCACCGGCAGCTTCCACAGCGCGGCGAGGTTCAGCGTTTCGTGGAAGGCGCCCTGGTTGGCCGCACCCTCGCCGATGAAGGACACGGCCACCCCGGGCTTGCCCTGCATCTGCCGCGACAATGCGGCGCCGACGGCCGGGCCCATGCCCTCGGCGATGATCCCCGAGCAGGAGAAATTCACCCGGCCATCGAACAGGTGCATGTGCCCGCCGCGCCCGCCGGAAAGCCCGGTGGCCTTGCCGAAGATCTCGGCCATCATCTCGTTGAGGTCGACGCCCTTGGCCACGGCGATGTGGTGCGGGCGATGGGTGGCGGTGACGATGTCACCGGCCTCGAGGTGCGCACAGACGCCCACCGCGCAGGGCTCCTGGCCGTTGGAGAGGTGCATCTCGCCGGGAATCGGCCCCTTGGCCATGTTGAACACCGGCGTCTTGCCTTCCATGTAGATGCGCTCGATGGATTCCTCCATGTAGCGGCTGGTCAGCATCTGCTCGTACATCCACAGGCGCTGCGAGTTGTTGGGCTGGGTCATGGTCGACTCCCTTGTAGTGGTGGTCAGATCGCGCGTTCGTTGAGCAGCCGGCCGATCTGCTCGGCCTGGCGCAGGGCCAGCGCGACGATGGTGAGGGTGGGGTTCTGGCCGCCGCTGGTGGTGAACTGGCTGCCGTCGGAAACGAACAGGTTGGGGATGTCGTGGCTCTGGCCCCACTTGTTCACCACGCCGTCACGGGCCTTGGCGCTCATGCGGTTGGTGCCCATGTTGTGGCTGGCCGGGTAGGGCGGCAGCTCGATTACGTCGGTGGCGCCGGCGGCCTCGTAGCACCTGGCGGTGGCGGCGACACCGTGCTTGCGCATGGCGGCGTCCATCGGGTGATCGCTCTTGGTCACCACCGGGATCGGCAGCCCGTACTGGTCCTTCTCGGTGGCATGCAGGGTGATACGGTTGCTCTCGACCGGCAGGTCTTCGCCGCACAGCCAGACGCCGGACATGTGGTTGTACTTTTCCATCCGCGAGGCGAACTGGCGGCCCCAGCCCTTGGGCGTCGGGTCGAGGAAGGCGGAGAGGAACGGCAGGCCGAGGGCGAGGATTTCCAGGCGGTAACCACCGACGAAACCGCGCGACGGATCGTTGTAAGACTCGTCCGAGATCACCCCGGCGCAGGTGGTGCCGCGGTGCATGTTCACCGGCTTGGGCATCACCGCGAAGATGCCGGCGGTGGTGTGGGTCATGTAGTTCCTGCCGACCTGGCCGGAGGAGTTGGCCAGCCCGTCGGGGAACATCGAGGAAGCGGAGTTGAGCAGCAGGCGCGGCGACTCGATGGAGTTGCCCGCCACACAGACCACCCGGGCCTTCTGCCGCTGGATGGTGCCCTGGGCGTCGGCGTAGACCACGCCGTTCACCTTGCCCTTGGCGTCGTGTTCGATGCGCAGCACCATCGACTGCGGCCGCACCTCGCAATAGCCACTGGCTTCGGCGCGGGGAATGTCGGTGTAGAGCGTCGACCACTTCGCGCCCATCTTGCAGCCCTGCATGCAGAAGCCGATCTGCTGGCAGGCGGCGCGGTCGTCGTAGGGCTCGGTGTTGATCGCCATCGGCCCGGAGACGATTTCCTTGTAGCCGACCCGCTGGGCGCCAGTGGCCAGCACCTTGAAGGAGTTGTGCCAGGGGTGATAGGCCATGCCGGTGCTGGGGCCGGTCACGCCCATGTGCTTTTCGGCCTTCTCGTACCAGGGGGCCATTTCTGCCATGGTCACCGGCCAATCCAGCAGGTTGGCCCCGGCGATGTCGCCGTTGATGCTGCGCATCTTGAATTCGAAATCACGGAAGCGCAGGGCGATGCCGGCCCAGTGCACCGTGCTGCCGCCGACGCCCTTGACGATCCAGGCCGGCAGGTTGGGGTTGTTCTTCGAGAGGTGCCAGTCGCCGGCGGCGATGCGCTTGTCGAGCCAGGAGATCTTCTTGAACATCTCCCACTCGTCGTTTTCGATATCGGCCAGCGTGTGCCGCTTGCCGGCCTCCAGCACCACGCTGCGGATCTTCTGCTTGGCCAGCGCGTTGGCCAGGGTGCCGCCGCCGGCACCGGAGCCGATGATCACTACGACGCCATCGTCGTCCTGGGCAAAAGTTGCCATGGGTCTTCCTCGTCTTGTTCTTGTTGTGGGCCCGCCAGGCGGGCAGGGGACGGCTCAGAGCCAGTCCAGGTCGTTGAAGCCGCGGTTGACGTAGCCGCCGTATTGCCACGACGAGCCCTCGTAGCCGAACAGCGGGAACAGCGCCTTGTTGTTGTAAATGCCGAACATCAGGTTGCTGCGCACCGCCTTGAAGAACGGGGTTTCTTCGATCTCGGTCAGCAAGCCCACCCGGGCCTTTTCGTTCAGCGTCTCGAAGGGCTCGCCATGACGCTTGCGCGCCTGCTGCTGCAGGTCGGCCAGACCCTGGGTGACCTGCTTGGGCTGCGCTTTCACAAGGTCGGCAAGCGGGCGGATGTAGTGGGCGTCATCGAGGAAGTCGTGGGGAAAGATGTCGCGCGCCATGCGTAGCAGGCCGGGCGGCAGGTCTGGCAGCGTCTCGTCGGCGAGCAGGCGGATGGGGATCAACTGGGCCAGTCCGACGGCGAGGGCAGACTGACCGGACAGCGAAAGAAAGCGCCGGCGACTTAATGCGCCTTTGCGGCAGGCTGGGTCTTGCATGGCACAGCTCCTTTTTTATTGCCGACCGGCCTGAAGGGGAGAACAGGCAGTCGGCGTTCTTGTTATGCGGAGGGCTTGGTCCGCAAGAAGACAGGAGCAGGGGCTGTGCCAACTTTTACGTTGTTTGTTTTGTTTACATAACCTACTGAAAAATAACGATTAGTGCTATTTGGGTTGTCGGTGTTAAGTCTGGGTGTAACGGTGTCTCGCTTTACACCTGTAAAGCGGCTGTAACGTGCTTTACAACTTTCACGGCCGCCAATTAAACAGGTCTAAAGTTGAAGTTATAAGTTGTGAGTGATGGGTTAATGTTTCTACCTGGTTGTTGGTCACCGACAAGAAGAAGTCACCCATGCCCCTCGAAACTTCCAGCGCAAGGGGCGAGGAGGAAGCATGACGTTGCTCGCCACGCCGGCCAGTCACATCGAGGCCGTGCTATCCCTGGCCAACGCGCCTCAGCTCGCTGGAGACCGTGATCCGATCATCGCCCGCTCCTGGCGACGCTGTGTGCACGACTACGGACTGGACCCGGCGCGCCCGGCCGAGGCCCGTTTCGTGCCGCGCCAAGTGCTTCGCGAGCACCAGGACCAGGCGGACGAACTGATTAATGTGGCCCGCGCGGGGGTGGAGCAGCTCTACCGGCACGTCGCCGAGCTCGGCTACATCATTCTGCTGACCGACAACCGCGGCATCGCCGTGCAGTTTCTCGGCGACCCGGCGGACGAGAAGGCCCATCGCAAGACCGGCTTGTATCTCGGCTCAGACTGGGGCGAGGACCATGCCGGCACCTGCGCCGTGGGCACCTGCATCAAGGAGCAGCAGGCGCTGACCTGCCACCAGCATGACCATTTCAGCGCCTGGCACACCAACCTCACCTGTACGGCCGTGCCGATGTTCAACCCCCAGGGCCAGCTGCTGGCGGTGCTCGACATCTCGGCGCTGTATTCGCCACCGTCCAAGGACTCGCAGACTTTTGCCCTGCAGCTGGTCAAGCAATATGCGCGAATGATCGAGGATGCCTACTTCCTGCGTCTGTACCGCGACCGGCCGATTCTCTGCTTCGACGCCTCCCGCGAGTTCGTGCTGATCAACCGGCACTACCTGCTGGCCCTCGGTGATGACGGCGAGCTTTTGGCTGGCAACACAGCCGCCCGCCGCCTGCTGGCCGAGCATGGGCTGATGACCCAGGGGCCATTTGGCTCCGTGGCACATACCCGCATCGGCGAGCTGTTCGACTGCGAGCTGGCGGACATCCTCAGCATTCCCTATGTCAGTCACGACCAGGTGCGCGCCTTCCGTACCCATCGGCAACACCAGTTGTTCTTCGCCGCGCTCATGGAGCCGCGGCGGGCGGCCCCGTTGCCGGTGCCAGCACACAATGCGGCCCTTCGCTCGCCACTCGAAGATCTGGCAGACGACGACCCGGCCATGCGCAAGATGCTCGCCCGTGCGCGTCGGTTGTGCAGCGAGCCCCTGAACGTATTGCTCAACGGCGAGACGGGCACTGGCAAGGAGCGCCTGGCGCGGGCACTGCACGATAGCGGCAGCCGCCGCCAAGGCCCGTTCGTGGCGATCAATTGTGGCGCGGTGCCCGAATCGCTGATCGAGAGCGAGTTGTTCGGCTACGCCCCCGGCACCTTCACCGGCGCACGTAGCAAGGGCATGCGCGGCCTGATCCAGCAGGCCGACGGCGGCACCTTGTTCCTCGATGAAATCGGTGACATGCCGCTGCACCTGCAGACCCGCCTGTTGCGCGTGCTGGCGGAGCAGGAGGTCACGCCGTTGGGGGCCGAAAAGCCGATCAAGGTCGACATCCGGGTGATCGCCGCCAGCCACCGTGATCTGCGCCAGATGGTTGAAGCCGGCGCGTTCCGCGAGGACCTGTTCTACCGCCTCAACGGCGCGTTGCTCAAGCTGCCGCCGCTGCGCGAGCGGGCCGACAAGGGCTATCTGATCGAACGGGTGTTCGCTGAGCTGGCCGAGGGGCGCTGCAACCCGCCGCATCTGCGCGGCGACGCGATGAGCGCGCTACTGGCCTATGCCTGGCCGGGTAACATCCGCGAGTTGCGCAATGTGTTGCAGTACGCGCTGGCCACCTGCGAGGGAAGCGAGATCACGGTGCACGATCTGCCCGAGGAATGCCTGCCCGGCACCCTGGCGCGTGGTGAATCGTCTGCGCTGGAGCAAGCTCCGGCCGAGGCACTGCGCAGCCTGCTGCGTCGCCAGCGCTGGAATGTCAGCGCTGTTGCCAGGGAGCTCGGCGTGTCACGGCCGACGGTGTACCGGCGCATGCGTGTCCTGGGCATCAAACCGCCAGTCTGAGCCAGCGGCGCAGCCCGGGACGGACCAAGGGGTTTCCGGAGGTCTCAGGCCGGCCATCGCCATTGCTGCAGGCCCCCTGTGCGGCCATTTCGGTGGGCGGACTCGATGCACGTGGCTCGCCGCGAGCTGGCAAAACGCCAACTATGGCTTCTATGCTTGGCCAAAATCGCTTTTTAGAACATGCGCTGCCTGCCCACTGCAGCTATTGGAGCTTTTATGGTTGTGCCTTCTCCCGCCAACGAAGCGGAGCGCCTGGAGCTGCTTCGGGCGCTGCAGATTCTCGATACCGATCCGGAGCCGGTATTCGATCGTCCGACCCGCCTGCTGGCCCGCGCGCTCGGACTGCCAATCACGCTGATTTCGCTGATCGACGAGCATCGACAGTGGTTCAAGTCCCGCGTTGGGCTTGCGGTGAGTGAGACGCCGCGCGATCAGGCGTTCTGTGTGCACACGATCGTGCAGAGCGAGCCGCTGGTAGTCCCCAATGCGTGCGAGGACGAGCGCTTTGCGCAGAACCCGCTGGTAGTCGGGGCGCCGCATATTCGCGCCTATGCCGGTGTGCCGATTCGCAGTCAGGGTGGGCTGGCGCTGGGCACGCTGTGCGCGATCGATACGCAGCCGCGCACATTCAGTTCCACCGAGCTGCAGATTCTGCAGGACATGGCCGAGGTGGTCGCCCATGAAATGCATCTGCGCGAGACGCTGTTGCTCACCCGCTCGCAATTGAGTCGGGCGGACGAGGCACTGGTGGAAAGCGAAGCGCGCTACCGGTCGATCTTTGAGCTCGCGTCGGTCGGTATCGCCATCGTCGCGCCCGATGGCTCCTGGCTGAGCGTGAACGAGCCGCTTTGCCAGATCGTGGGCTACTCGGCCGGCGAGTTGCTGCAGATGACCTTTCAGGACATCACCCACCCCGAAGACCTGCACGGTGACCTCGACCTCAAGCGCAAGCTCGTTTCCGGTGAACTGAACTCCTACCACCTGGAGAAGCGCTACCTGCACAAGGACGGGCATGCGATCTGGAGCAGCCTGAGCGTCAGCAAGAAGGCCTCTGCCGAGGGTGAGGTGGAATATTTCATTGCGGTGATCCGCAATATCCAGGCGCGCAAGGAAGTGGAGGAGGCGCTGGCCCTGCTGCGCCAGGAGCTCGAGGCGCGAGTGCACGAGCGTACCGAGCAGCTGTCGCAGTCAAACCAGGCGTTGTTGACGGTCATCGAGAGCCAGCAGCGCGCCGAGCAGGAGGTCCGCAGCCGCGAGGCCGAGCTGGCGGCGGTGATCGAGAACGCCAACGATGCCTATATCAGCCTGGACCAGAACGGCATCGTGCGGGCATGGAACCGGGTGGCCGAGGAAACCTTCGGCTGGATGGCGGCCGAGGCGATCGGGCGTACGCTGGATCAGCTGATCATGCCGGCGGAGATGGGCCAGGCCCATCGGGCGGGGATGGCGCGTTTTTTGGCCAGCGGCGAGTCTTCGATGCTGGGCCGTCGGCTGGAGCTGCCGGCGCTGCGCAAGGACGGCGCGATGTTGACCGTCGAGGTGCGTATCCGCGCGCTGCAGGTGGGCGGCAAGATGCTCTTCAGCGCGTTTCTGCATGACATTTCCGAGCGCAAGCGTGACGAGGCACAGCGGGATAACGAGGCGCGTCACGATGCACTCACCGGCCTGCTGAACCGCCGCGCGCTCAGCGAAATACTGCCGATTGCCCTGGCCAGGGCCGACCGCTCGGGTTCACCACTGGGGCTGCTGTTCATCGACCTCGATGGTTTCAAGGCGGTGAACGATACCTACGGCCATGAGGCCGGCGACGAGCTGCTGCGTGCTGTCGCCCTGCTATTGCGCCAGAGCGTGCGGGAAACCGACAGCGTGGTGCGCCTGGCGGGCGATGAGTTCACCCTGCTGCTCGAAGGGCTGACCAACGGCGAGGCCGATGCGCGGGGGGTGGCCGACAAGGTGCTTGCGGCCATCGGCCAGCCGATTTCGACGTCGCATGGCGTGGTGAACGTGAACGCCAGTATCGGCATTTCGCTGTACGCGCCCGGTAGCGGCAAGGACGCCGCTCTGCTGTTGCGTGAAGCGGACGAGCGCATGTATCAGGCCAAGCGCGCAGGCAAGGGACGGGCGTTTTCCTAGCTCACCGCCGCGGGTGCAGCGCTTTGGCCGCGCAGCCCGGCGAACAACCCAGCTGCGCCGAGATGGCGGCGGCGGTGTCCAGCAGCAACTGCAGGCACTGGCTGCGTACGGCGTCGCGGTCGAGCACTGCTTCGGGGCCGGAGAGGTTGATGGCGGCGACGATCTGGCCGGTGTGGTCGCGCACGGCGGTGGCGATGGCGGTGGAGTAGTCGGAGCGGTGCAGCACCCAGCCGCGCTCGCGGTCTTCGGCGAGCAGTTGCGCCAGTTCCGGCAGGGATTTGGGGGCCGGCGGCGGGTAGTCGTCCAGGCGCACGCTCTGGTAGAGCTGGTCCAGCGTCTGGCTCGGCAGTTCGCTCAGCAGCACGCGGCCCATGGCGGTGCAGTGGCAGGGGATGCGGGTGCCGACCGGGATGTTCACCGACAGCCGTTGCGCGGCGAAGGCGCGGTAGAGGTACACCGATTCGGTGTGCTCGCGCACGCTCAGGTGGCAGGACAGCGAGGTCTTGTCCCGCAGGGTGTTGAGAAAGGGCATGGTGACATCGACGATGTCGCGGCTGGCCAGGTAGCTGAAGCCGTTGCTGATGACCTGCGGGCCGAGCTCGTAGGTGTTGCGGTCGAGCTTGCGCAGGTAGCCCATCTCCGACAGCGTGAAGAGGATGCGGTAGATCGACGACAGGCTCACCCCCAGTGCGGCGGCGATGTCGTTGGAGCTCAAGGTGCGCTGCTGGCTGCCGAACATCTCGAGGATGCGCAGGCCGCGCTGCAGCGCCGGAACCCAGTAGTCGTGCTCCTGCAGATCGGGCGTTTGCGAAGCGGTCATGAAAGCTCCTCCGAAAGGGGCGGGGCGGCGGCGCGCCCCGCACGGGTCAGCGTTCCAGCAGCGCGTCGATGCCCACCGGGCCGCCGTCGAACTCGGCCATCGCATCGAGCAGCACGTCCCACAGGTAGGCGCAGGAGGCGCGGTCGCACAGCAGGTGGAAGGCCGGCAGGCCGTCGACCGGGGCGTTGATCACCATTGCGTTGATGCGCGCCACCGAGGTCTGCGCCACCGCGCCTTCGGCAAACGCCTCTGGGCGCAGGTCGACGCCGCACAGCTTGGCCATTACCTGCGGCGCGTGGCTGCCGGTGAGCAGCAGCCAGGCGTGGCTGTCCTGGCGCGGCAGCAGGTAGACCGCCTGTGGGCCGAGCGACCAGTCGCGCTCCTCGCTCTGGGTGCGGTGGCCGCTGTCGCCGAGGCTGCCAAGCAGCAGGTACTCGGTCTGCGACAGCCGGGCGACCAGCCCGCCGTCGGCCTGGGCCAGCGCCTGGTTGGGCACGGCCGGCAGCTGGTAGCCGCGCGCCTGCAGGTAGGCGGCGGCGTCGCTGCCGCGAAAGCCCACCCGGGGCAGGTTGCACAGGTCCGCCAGGCCGCAGCGCTGGTGCCGCGCCGGGTCGCGCTCGCCGGCGTAGCGCGAGACGAGCACGGTATCGCCGAGCCGCGCGTGCACGGCGTTGCTCTGCAGGTGGTAGATCGGGCTACGTTCCTTGCACATCTGAGGATTCAAGGCGCTCATGCTCACAGCTCCTGACGTTGGTTGTCCGGGTCGAAGAAGGGCAGCTTGACGACGGTGGCCTGGACCACCTCGCCGCCTTCGACGCGGATCGGAATGCGGCTGCCGGGCTCGGCCTGCTCCGCTGCGGCATAGGCCAGGCCGATGATCTGGCCGAGGGTCTGGCTGTATTCGCAGGAGGTGACGTTGCCGGAGATGTCCGGCCCGTTCAGCACCAGATGGCCTTCGAGCGGCTGGCGCGAACCCTTGGGCAGGGTGAAGCCGACCAGCTTGCGGCGCAGCGGCTGCTTTTCCAGGATTTCCACCGAGCGCTTGCCGACGAAGAACGGCTTGCTGCGGGCGATGGCCCAGGTCATGTCGATCTCGGCCGGGGTGGTCATGCCGTCGGTGTCCTGGCTGATGATCACGTGGCCCTTTTCCAGGCGCAGCAGGCGCTGGGTTTCCACGCCGAACGGGCGGATGCCGTCCTTCTCGCCGGCCTGCATCAGCGCATCCCACAGGTACTCGCCGTAACGGGCGGGCACGTGGATCTCGTAGCCCAGTTCGCCGACGAAGCCGACGCGCATCAGCCGCGCCGGGATGCCGAGCACCGTGCCCAGGCGCACGCCGAGGTAGGGGAAGGCTTCGGCGGACAGATCGACGTCCTGGCAGACCTTGCGCAGCACCTGGCGCGACAGCGGGCCGGCGAGGTTGACCGCCGCCAGCGCCGCGGTGACGTTGGTGATGTCCACGTTCAGCCGCCACTGGGCGTTCCACTTGAGCATCTGCTGGTAGATGCGGTCGACGCCGCTGGTGGTGGCGGTGACGTAGAAGTGGTTGTCGGCAAAGCGCGCGCAGACGCCATCGTCGATCACCACGCCCTGTTCGTTGGTCATCAGCGCGTAGCGCGAGCGGCCGACCGGCTGCTTGACGAAGGCGAAGGTGTACAGGCGGTTGAGAAACTCGGCGGCGTCCGGGCCGCGCACGTCCAGCCCACCGAGGGTGGACACGTCGATGATGCCGACCTTCTCGCGCACGTGCCGGGCCTCGGCCTGCATGCAGGCCTCGCGCTCCTCGGGCTTGCCGTAGTAGGCCGGGCGCTGCCAGACGCCGGCGGGCATCATCTTGGCGCCCAGCTCCAGGTGGCGGCGGTGCATCGGCGTCTGCCGGTAGGGATCGAAGCCGCGGCCGGCGACGTGGGCGAGCTTCTCGGCGACGAACGGCGGACGCGCGGTGGTCACGCCGGTTTCGCTGACGCTGCGGCCGGTGGCCTCGGCCACCAGGCGCGCGGTGGGCAGCGCCGAATGACGGCCCTGGGACGGGCCCATGCCGACGGTGGAGAAGCGCTTGACCAGCTGTACGTCGCGGTAGCCATGGCGGGTGGCGTTGACGATGTCGCGGATCTGCAGGTCTTCGTCGAAATCGACGAATTCCTTGCCCTTGGGATGGGCGAAGATCGGCCAGGGGAAGTTCGGCGACACTTCCACCGCCGGGCTGCCGCACACGGTCGGCGCCTCGAGGCCCAGGGCGGCGCAGGCGTTGGCGGCGG
The DNA here is from genome assembly GCA_030602315.1 of Pseudomonadaceae bacterium. GTDB lineage: Bacteria > Pseudomonadota > Gammaproteobacteria > Pseudomonadales > Pseudomonadaceae > Azomonas. Next base: position 123,346 of record JAUVZY010000004.1, read on the forward strand.
TCTCGCGCGCGTCGAGCAGCGCGTTGTCGAGCTGATGCCGGCCATTGACCGAGCCGGCCACCTGCAGCCCGCCGGGCAGGCCGCTCAGGGTGAAGCTGGCCCGGCTGTCGTCGTAGGCGAGCTTGCCGCCGGCCTGGCAAAGCAGCTGGTAGACCGGCATGTAGCCGGCCGACATGCACAGGAGGTCGCAGTCGAGCTGCAGGCCCTTGTCGGCCACCTGGCCCTTGGCGGTGATGCGGCGAATGTCCACGCCGCTGACATGGCGCATGCCCTTGGTGTGCAGCGCCTCGTACACCGTGCTGCCGAGCTGGCAGTCGATGCCGCGGGTCTTGAGCGTGGTGAGCAGGCTGCCGTCGATCGGCTGGGTGCGCATATCCACCAGTGCGGCCACCTCCACGCCGGCCTCGAGCAGGTCGAGCGCGGCGAGATAGCCGTCGTCGTTGCCGGTCAGCACCACGGCGCGCTGGCCGGGCTTGACCGCGTAGAGCTTGATCAGACGCTGCGCGGCGCTGGTCAGCATCACCCCCGGCAGGTCGTTGTTGCGAAAGATCACCGGCTGGTCGAAGGCGCCGGCGGCGACGATGCACTGCCTGGCGCGCACCTTGTACAGGCGCTTGCCCTGGATCACCGGCAGGAAGTGGTCGGTGAACCAGGCGTTGCAGGTGGCTTCGAGCAGTACCTCGATGTTCGGATGCTGCGACACGGCAGCGACCAGCTCGCGGCGCAGGCTCTCGGCGCGCTGGCCGGACACGTCAAAGCGCGCCCAGGCCAGCGAGCCGCCCAGATACGCCTGCTGTTCGATCAGCAGCACCTTGGCCCCGGCATTGGCCGCGGTCAGCGCCGCTTCCAGGCCGGCCGGGCCGGCGCCGACCACCGCCAGGTCCGGGAACAGGAAGGCCTTGTCGTAGTACTCGGGCTGGAAGTCGAGGTCCAGCACGCCGAGGCCGGCCTTCTTGCGGATGAAGGGTTCCCAGTGCTTCCACACGCCCTTGGGCTTGTAGAAGGCGCGGTAGTAGAAGCCCACCGGCATGAACTTGGAGAACTTGCCGAGGTAGGCGTCGCGGTCGTTGTCCAGGCTGCCGGAGACGTTCTGCGCGGTGACGGCCGCGCCTTCGGCCAGCGGCTGCAGGTCGGCCAGCACGTTGGGCTCGTCCGGCAGCTGCACCAGGGTGTTGGCGTCCTGGCCGGCGAGGGTCAGGGGGCCGCGCGGGCGGTGGTACTTGAACGAGCGCGAGAGCAGCCAGCGGCCGTTGGCGAGCAGGGCGCTGGCGATGCTGTCGCCCTTGAGGCCCTGGTAGGTCTGGCCGTCGAAGCTGAAGCTGACCGGCTGTTCGCGGTCGATCAGAAGGCCCAGCGGAGCGGGCAGGCGATTGAAGGCGGTCATGCGTTGACCTCCTGGGCCGGGGCCGGGGCGGCGAAGTCCACCCGGCGGGTGAAGAGTTCCTTCGGATCGAAGGTGCGGATGATCTCGTCGGTCACCGTGTGGCGCTCGGCGAGAAACCAGTAGCTGGAGGCGTTGTGCATCCACCACTCGATGACCACGCCGGCGCGGTTGTCGCTGTTGAACACGTAGTCGGCCCAGGTCTCGTCCGAGCAGGTGGCCGGGTCCGGCATGGCCTTGAGTTCGCCGCCGTAGGTGAATTCGCTGATGTTGCGGGGCCCGTTGAGCGGGCAGGGCATGATCTTCATGGGGCTGTCCTCAATGGCTGGCGGCGGTGGCGCCCATTTCGTTGACCTGGTGGAAGCGCGAGAAGCGGGCCAGGCTGAACGGGGCGATCAGCTCGGGCACCTTGCCGCCGCTGGCCACCAGCTCGGCCATGGTCTTGCCGCAGATCGGCGTGGACTTGAAGCCCCAGGTGCCCCAGCCGGCGTCGAGGTAGTAGTTGTCGATCGGCGAGAGGCCCATGATCGGGCTGTAGTCGGGGGTCATGTCGGTGATCCCCGCCCACTGGCGCATCAGCTTGGCGTTGGCCAGGAACGGGAACATCTCGATGGCGTGGGCCAGAAGGCCCTCTTTCAGATCCAGCGTCGAGCGGGTGTTGTACAGCGGGTAGGGGTCGGAGCCGCCGCCGATCACCACCTCGCCGCGGCCGGTCTGCTGCACGTAGCAGTGCAGGGCCGAGGAACTCACCAGCGGGTCGAGGAACGGCTTGAACGGCTGGGTCACCATCGCCTGCAGCGGATAGCTGTGGATCGGCGCGCGAATGCCGAGCTTGTTCAGCAACAGCGAGCTGTAGCCGGCGATGGCCTGCACCACGCAGCCGCATTTGATCGTGCCGCGGTTGGTCTTCACCGCGGTGACGCGGTTGTTCTCGACGACGAAATCCTGCGCCTCGGTCAGCTCATGGATCTCGACGCCGCGCTTGGCCGCTTGCTTGGCGTAGCCCCAGGCCACCGCGTCGTGCCGGGCGGTGGCGCCGTCGATGTGCCAGAGGCCGGCGAGCACCGGCAGGTGGCCGGGGTCGAGGTTCAGGGTCGGCACCAGCTCGCGGATCTGCTGGCGGTCGATCATCTCGGTGCGCCCGCCGAAGTGCTTGTTCACCTCGGCGCGCTGGCGAAACGCACGCACCGTCGCATCCGTGTGCGCCAGGGTCAGCTGGCCGCGCTCGGAGTACATGATGTTGAAGTCGAATTCGTTGGACAGGCCCTGGAACAGCCGCACCGACTCGGCGTAGAACTTCACGCCCTCGCTGGTGAGGTAGTTGGAGCGGATCACCGCGGTGTTGCGCGCGGTGTTGCCGCCACCCAGGTAGGACTTTTCCAGCACTGCCACGTTGGTCACGCCGTGGTAGCGGGCCAGGTAGTAGGCGGTGGCCAGGCCGTGGCCGCCACCGCCGATGATCACCACGTCGTAGGCCGGTTTCAGTTCCGTCGGCGGCGGCAGGTCCACCTCCGCCGGATACTCGGACGAGAAGCCGTATTTGAGGAGATTGAAGGGCATTACCGCCTCCTAGGGCTGGGCCGGGCGCGTCAGGCGGACTGCTGCTGACGCGCGGCGACCAGGGTGTTTTTCATCAGAAAGGCGATGGTCATCGGGCCGACGCCGCCGGGTACCGGGGTGATGGCCGAGGCCACTTCCCGCGCGCTGTCGTAATCGACGTCGCCGACCAGCCGGCTCTTGCCGTCTTCCTCGATGCGGTTGATGCCCACATCGATGACCACCGCGCCGGGCTTGATCCAGCTGGCGTCGATCATCCGCGGCCGACCGACCGCGGCGACCACGATGTCGGCCTGCTTGCACAGCGCCTGCGGGTTCTGGCTGCGCGAATGCAGCACGGTCACCGAGCAGTTGGCGGCCAGCAGCAGCGCGGCCATCGGCTTGCCGACGATGTTCGAGCGGCCGACCACCACGGCGTGCTTGCCGGACAGATCGCCCAGGGTGTCGGTCAGAAGGCGCATGCAGCCGCTGGGCGTGCAGGGCGTGAGCACCTCGCGGCCCTGGCTCAGGCCGCCGACGTTCTCGCGGTGAAAACCGTCGACGTCCTTCTTCGGGTCGATCGCCTCGAGCACCACGCCCTCGTCGATGTGCTTGGGCAGCGGCAGCTGCACCAAGATGCCGTGCACGCTGGCGTCGCTGTTGAGCCGGTCGATCACCGCCAGCACCTCGCCGGCGCTGACAGTGGCGTCCAGGCGGAACTCCAGCGAGCGGATGCCCACCTCGCCCGCGCTGCGCACCTTGTTGCGCACATAGACGTGGCTGGCCGGGTCGTCGCCCACCAGCACCACGGCCAGGGTCGGCTCGATGCCGGCGGCCTTCATCACCCCGACCTCGTCGCGTACTTCGGCCAGCACCGCCGCGGCGGCGGCCTTGCCATCGATCACCTTGGCGCTCATTTGAAGATCACCGTGCGGTCGTCATTGAGGAATACGCGGTGCTCGAGGTGGTATTTCACCGCCTTGGAGAGCGCCACCGTTTCGGTATCCCGGCCGATGGAAACCAGCTTCTCCGGCTGGTAGCTGTGGTCCACGCGCTGCACTTCCTGCTCGATGATGGGGCCTTCGTCGAGGTCGCTGGTCACGTAGTGGGCGGTGGCACCGATCAGCTTCACGCCGCGCTCCCAGGCCTGGTGGTAGGGCTTGGCGCCCTTGAAGCCGGGCAGGAACGAGTGGTGGATGTTGATGGCACGGCCGGCGAGCTTCTTGCAGAGGTCGTCGGAGAGGATCTGCATGTAGCGGGCCAGCACCACCAGTTCGGCGCCGGTTTCCTCGACGATCTTCATCAGTTCGGCTTCCTGCTGGGCCTTGGTCTCCTTGGTCACCGGCAGGTAGACGAAACGGATGCCCTCGCGCTCGGCCATCGGCCGCAGGGTGAGGTGGTTGGACACCACCGCGACGATCTGCATCTGCAGGTCGCCCTTGTGGTAGCGGTACAGCAGGTCCGAGAAGCAGTGGTCGTACTGACTGACCATCAGGATCACCTTCATCGGCCGGGAGGCGTCGAACAGCTCCCACTGCATGGCGAACTTGGCGGCTACGTCGGTGAAGCCCTGTTTCAGGATATCGATGTCGCCATCGAACCCGGCGTTGAAGCGAAACACTGCGCGCATGAAGAACTTGCCGCTCACCTCGTCATCGAACTGCGCCATTTCGCTGATGTAGCAACCGTGTTCGGCGAGGTAGGCCGTCACGGCGGCAACGATGCCGGAGGTCGCCGGGCAGGTGATCTTGATGATGAACTGGTCTTGAGCGTGTGGCATT
>JAUVZY010000041.1 GCA_030602315.1 Pseudomonadaceae bacterium
CCGGGTGGGCGATGAAATGTCGGAAGAGGAGTACGCCGACGCGTTTCCCCCCGAGCGCGTACGCGAAGCCGGGATGACCACCGGCGAAATGCCGGATGGCCATGTGACCCAGGACGACCTGGCGCCGGAAACCCTGATCCCCGATGACGGAGCGCGCTCGCCGGACGAGCGCGGCCACGGTGGCCCCGCCGACAAGGAGCTCAGCGAGGTGGACGAGCGCGACGTGGGCATGGGCGGCGGCCTGGACGAAGCCGAAGAAGGCCGCGTTCGCCCACTGGATGGTCGCCCGTGGGACGGACCGGCGGACGATGATGACGACACCGGACTGGGCGGCGGCGATGCGACGCTCGCCGAGGACGACGCGCTGGCCGAGGACGAGGACGTATTGTCGGACGAGGAACTGGAGGGCGAGGCGCCGCTGGATTCCCAGCGCGACAAGCCGCCACGTCCCTGAGTCATTCGACCAGCGAGCAGGCCATGACCAGGGCGTCCTCCCGACCGCCGACCGCGGGGTAGTATCCGCGGCGGCGGCCGATCTCGTTGAAGCCGTAACGCTCGTAGAGCCGGTAGGCGCTGGTGTTGCTTTCGCGCACCTCAAGGAAACACTCTGCCGCCTGCCGGTCGCGCGCGCGATCCATCAGGTATTCGAGCAGGGCCAGGCCGAGGCCCTGCCCCTGGCTCTCGGGCTTGACGGTGATGTTCAAGAGGTGGGCCTCGCCGGCGATCACCTGGATCACCCCATGGCCGACCTGCTGGCTACCCTGAAACATCAGCCAGCATTCGTAGCTTTTCAGGCTGTCCTCGAAGATGCCGCGGGTCCATGGGTGGCTGAAGGCGGCGAACTCGATCTTCAGCACCGCATCCAGATCCGCCGCCGTCATCGGACGAAAGCTCAACGCATCACTCATGCTCGCTCACCCACCGCGTCATGCTCCGGCACAGCGCCCGCCACAACTCCGGCTTGAGCGAGGGCTGCTCCATCAACTGTTCGAGACCCGGCATCGCCACGGCGGTCCCGAGCCCCTCCACCTGTACTTCCCGATTGAACTGCTCGGCGTCCAGCTCGCCGGCAAAGCGCAGCGCCGGACTGCCGATCAGCCACAGGCAGGAGAACCCGGCGTGCTCGCGCTCGGCATGGATCACTCCCTGCACGTAGTCGCGCGCGGCCGCCGCGCCCTGGTCGAGGCTGCCGGGATTGACCAGCGGCCAGCGGATCGGCTCGCCGTCGCCCACCAGTTGCGGGCGGTCCGGCAGGCGCGCCGCGCGCAGGATGTCCTTGAGCAGGATGTAGGCTGGGTCGCGGCTCTGGAACGGCTCGCCAGTGGGCAGCTCGACCACCAGCAGGCAGCTGCCGGCACGCAGCAGCTGCAGGGCAAAACGCGGCACCGGCGCGGCGACCGGCGCCTCCACCGCTGGCGCAGGCTCGACCGGCGCCGGGGCAGCGGGCTTGGCCTCGACGGCCTTCAGCGCCGGCCGGGGCATCGACGGCTTGGTCGCCGGCACCGGGCCTGGCGTGACCGCTGGCGCGGCCGGTTTGGCCCCCACGGCCGGGACTGGCGCCTCCAGCTCCGGCTCGGGCAGGAACGCCAGCAGCTCGGCCCGCGACGGCGCGGCGAACGGCAGTACCGTGCGCGGCAGCCAGCTGTCCACTTGCATGGCGCCCAAGTAGGCGCGCCGGCGGGCCTCGTCCATCAGACGCCGTCGACCTGCGGGTTGGCCTTGGCGCTCACCTGCATCAGGTTCAGGGCGTTGATATAGGCCTTGGCCGAGGCCACCAGGATGTCGGTGTCGGCGCCGTTGCCGTTGACGATGCGCCCGCCCTTCTCCAGGCGCACGGTCACCTCGCCCTGGGAGTCGGTGCCCTCGGTGATGGCGTTGACCGAGTACAGCAGCAGCGTCGCGCCGGAATCGACCACGCTCTCGATGGCCTTGAAGGTGGCATCCACCGGGCCGGAACCCTGGGCGGTGGCCTGCTGCGGCTGACCGTCGACGCTCAGGCTCAGCTTCGCCTCGGGGGCGACGCCGGTGCGGCTGGTGACTTCCAGCGCGGCCAGCTTGAAGTGCTCGGGGGTTTCCTCGGCCAGGGTGTCGGTCACCAGGGCCTGCAGGTCTTCGTCGAAGATCTCGTGCTTCTTGTCGGCCAGCACCTTGAAACGGGCGAACGCGGCGTTCAGCTCGTCGCCTTCCAGGGCGATGCCCAGCTCTTCCAGACGCGAGCGGAACGCGGCGCGGCCCGAATGCTTGCCCATCACCATCTTGTTGGCGTTCCAGCCCACGTCCTGGGCGCGCATGATCTCGTAGGTCTCGCGGTGCTTGAGCACGCCGTCCTGGTGGATGCCCGACTCGTGGGCGAAGGCGTTGGCGCCGACGATGGCCTTGTTCGGCTGCACCGGGAAGCCGGTGATGCCCGAGACCAGGCGCGAGGCGGCGAGGATGTGCTCGGTCTCGATGCGGGTATGCACCTTGAGCAGGTCCTGGCGGGTCTTGATCGCCATGACGATCTCTTCCAGCGCGGCGTTGCCGGCGCGCTCGCCCAGGCCGTTGATGGTGCATTCCACCTGGCGCGCGCCGGCGACCACCGCGGCCAGCGAGTTGGCCACGGCCAGACCCAGGTCGTTGTGGCAGTGCACCGAGAACACTGCCTTGTCGGCGTTGGGGATGCGCTCGAGCAGCTGGCGGATGGTGTCGGCGTACTGGTGCGGAATGGCGTAGCCGACGGTGTCCGGAATATTGATGGTGCGTGCCCCGGCGTCAATGGCCGCTTCGATGATCCGGCAGAGGAAGTCGATTTCCGAACGGCCGGCGTCCTCGCAGGAGAATTCCACGTCGCCACACAGGCTGCGCGCCTTCTTCACCGCGCGCACCGCCTGCTCGACCACCTGGTCCGGCTGCATGCGCAGCTTGTGCTGCATGTGGATCGGGCTGGTGGCGATGAAGGTGTGGATGCGCCCCGAGTTGGCGTTCTTCAGCGCCTCGGCGGCGCGCTCGATGTCGGCGTCCAGCGCGCGCGACAGGCTGCACACGGTGCTGTCCTTGATGTTCTCGGCGATGGTTTTCACCGCCTCGAAGTCGCCCGGGCTGGCGATGGCGAAGCCGGCTTCGATCACGTCCACCTTCAGGCGCTCCAGCGCCTTGGCGATGCGCAGCTTCTCCTCGCCGGTCATGGAGGCGCCGGGGCTCTGCTCGCCGTCGCGCAGGGTGGTATCGAAGATGATGACGCGGTCGTTGCTGCTCATGCTCTCGGCTCCAGCTTCTACAGGGCGTAATAGTCAGATTGTCGCCGGAAACCCGGCGTGCGCAAAGCGCCACGCCGCTCCGGTGATCGACTACGACTGCAGGGCGCCACCGGGCTTGCAGTACAATCGGCGCTTTTTGCACCGCGGCCTTACCGATGATCGATCCCAAGCGCGTGCTGCGCGCCCTTGCCGAACACTGGACGTTGCTCGAGCCGCTCTGCGAGCGCTTCGATGCCGGTACCCTGAGCCTCGCGGAGCTACGCAGCCAACTGGCCGCCCAGCTCCCCGAAGGCACGCCCACGGATGTCACCGCCCTGCTCGATCAATGGATTCGCCTGGATATCCTGGTGCCAGTGGCGAAAAGCCCCAATCGCTTCGAGCTGAACGCGCAGATCCACGACTTTCTCGCCTACCTGCGCCGCGAGCACCGCCTCGGCCTGTGCCTGGAGATCGAGGCCTATTTGCGCCACCTGGAACGCCTGGCCGGGCATATCCAGGACGCCTTCGAGATCCGCGACGGCCACGACCTGGCCCGCCAGCTGCGCCTCTTGGACATGCGCGTGCGCGATGTGCTGAAGAAGCTCGACAACGACGAGCAGGCGCTGCTGCGCGTCGCCGAGCGGGCCAAGACTTCGGACCGGCAGATTCCGCTGCGCCAGCGCTACGCCGAGGTGCTGGCCACCTGGGACGAATACGTCGAGCCGATGATCCAGCTGGTGGCCGCCGACGGCGCCTTCGAGCTGGGCGTGCGGCGGGTCGAGCAGGTGCTGCTGAAACTGTTGGGCGAACAGGCGCGACTCGGCCAACTGGTGGACGACGACCTGCTGCTGCGCACCCACGCACGCATCCTGGAAATGCAGACCACCGCCCAGCTGACCCTGCGCCGCGCCCGCGAACTGCTGCTGCCGCTGCGCGAGGAAGCGCGCCGGCACAACGCGGTGACCCGCGGCGCCGCGCTGGCCCTGTCGGCCATCCGCAAGCGCGGGCTGGACGCGGTGCCGCAGGCCTCGCTGCCGCTGTTCACCCGTCCGCAGAGCACCTTCCTCGGCTCGGCCAGCCAGGTCGAGGCCTACGTCTACGCCCTCGCCCGCTTCGAGCCCAAGCCGGCGCAGTTTCCCAAGGCCGGCGGCAAGCGCCCCGGCCAACCGCCGAAGGCGCCGCGCACCGCCCGCGAGATGCTGGAGCGCTGCGAGCAGGCCCTGCCGCTGCCGGACCTGATGACCTGGCTGCTGGAGCAGGAGCCCGAAGGCGCCACCGACGAGCTGCTCTACTGGTTCTCACGCCTTTCGCGCGACGGCCGCTTCCAGCGCGAACGCCTGGAACGGCGCGACTACCTGACCCGCGAACACCGGGTCAGCCTGGCGTCCTTCGCGCTGGTGGGCCGCCCGGAATGAACCTGCGCACCGTAGGGTGGACAACGCTCCGCTTGTCCACCAAGCGCCACACCGAACTTCACGGTGGGCAAGGCTCTGCCGTTGCCCACCCTACGACTGCCTGTGAGCTACGTGCATGAACATCGACCTCAAGGAAATGACCCAGCTCGCACCGATCTTCCGCGAGCTGTTCAAGGGCTATCACGTCAGCCGCCGCGACCCCGAGCTATACACCCAGCTGTCCAACCTGCAGGACGCCTACCGGGCGCTGTTCAAGGCGCTGGGCTTCGAGCTGGTCTGCGACAGCCGCGGCTTCTACTACTTCGTTCCCGAGCAGATGGGCGCGCAGGTGAACAAGACCGCCCAGCGCCTGGCGCTGTTCACCTTCATCCTGGTCGAGCACCTGGCCGACCAGGGCCGCGACCCGCTGGCGGTGCTCGACGGCGGCAGCCTCGGCCGTGACGAGCTGCCGGCGCTCCTGGACAAGTACCGCGACCTGTTCCTGCAGGCCGAGGTGGAAAGCCAGGAGGAGCTGGAAGAGAAGATCCTACGCCGCCTGACCCAGCTCGGTTTTGCCGCCGAGGACGCCGGCATCTACCGCTTCCTGCCGCCGATGCACCGCTTCCTCGATGTGTGCCTCTCCGTGCAGCAGGACCGCGATCTGGCCGCCGCGCTGCACAGCGACCTGCCGCTGCCGGCGCCGGTGCTGGCCGATGACGAGGTCGAAGACGAGATCCTGCCGCTCGCCATCGAGGACGAATCCGAGGAAGAAGCCCTGGCCCGCGCCATTGCCGAAGAACAGGAGCTCAACGCATGACCCAGGAACGCTACGGCATCCGCCGCTTCGCGCTGCTCAACACCGCCGGCTACAGCCTCGGCCTGTTCCCGCTGGAGACGCCGCTGTCGGTCTACGGCGCCAACAACCTCGGCAAGTCGGCGTCGATCAACGCGCTGCAGTTCCCGATCCTCGCGCGCATGTCCGACATGAGCTTCGGCAAGTACAGCCTGGAGCAGTCGCGCAAGTTCTACTTCGCCACCGACACCAGCTACATCCTGGTGGAGATCGCCCTGCCCCACGGCCCGCACGTGGTCGGCGTGGCCGGGCGCGGCCCGGGCGGCGGCTTCGGCCACCAGTTCTTCGTCTACGCCGGCGAGCTGAACCTCGAGCACTACCAGAAGAACGGCACCTGCCTGCGCCAGCGCGAGCTGTTCGCCAACCTCGAGCGCGAGGGCATCAAGGCCTGGGAGGTCAAACCCGAGGAACTGCGGCGCCTCTTGGTCGGCGGGCATACCGCGATCCCGCTGGACCTGACGCTGATCCCGCTGCGCTCGACCAGCGAGCAGAGCCTGAAGACCTTCCGTGCCCTCTTCATCAACCTCCTGCACATGCGCGAGATCACCGCCGCCAAGCTCAAGCAGCTGTTCCTCGATGCCTTCGAGCACAGCCTGCGTTCGGGCAGCGTCGACTACATCGCCGCCACCGAGGAAGCCTTCCGCGACGTACGCCGCATGGAGCAGGACTACCAGGCGCTGGTAGCCGCCGGCCCCCTGGTCGAGGCACTGGCCGGCGGCGTCGCCCAGCGCGAGCTGCTGCGCGGCAAGCTGCATCGCCTTTCGCCGCTGCTCGATTCGCTGCTCGGCGCCTGGCAGGACTACTCCGGCGCGCGCAAGGAAGAATTGGTCATCCAGGCCGAGCACTACCGCCGCGAGCAGGACGGCCTGCAGAACGAACAGCGCGGCTCCACCGCCGAACTGATGCGCCTGGAGCGCGAGATCAGCGAGATCCAGCGCTGGCTGGGCGAGCTGACGGTGCTGAAGAACCGCTTCGCGCTGGTCGAGGACGTCAAGGTGCTTGAGCAGCAGCTGCTGGCCGCCAAGGACGCCCACGACGAGCTGGCCGGCGCGCTGGCCCAGTCCCGGCAGTTCTCCAGCGGCGATCTGGACGAGCGGGTGCGCGACCTGGAGCAGCGGCTGAAATCGGTGCGCCAGCAGCTCGATCACGCCGACAACAACAGCTATTCCCGGCTGCGCGAGGAATTCTCCCAGCAGGACGTGGACCGCCTGATGCGCCTGTTCAACGGCCAGCTGTTCAGCCTGCCGCTGGGTGAGAAAGGCATCGCCGCCGAGGGCGACGACTGGATCAAGGCGGTCGAATCGGTGCTCGATCGCTTCACCGGCGACCGCTTCGAGGTGCCGGGGCTGTCCATTGACCTCTCCAGCATCGAGCCGCCGGCGTTGCAGGCGCTGGCCGACCGCGCCGCCCTGCGCGACCAGAAGGACCGTCTGGAGCGCGAGCTCAAGCAGCTCAAGACCCAGCAGTCGGTGGCCGCCGACCGCGCCGCCAGCAAGGCCCAGGCCGAGACGCTGTACCAGCAGGTGCTGGATGCGCAGAAGGCGCTGGAAGACTTCCGCCGCAGCCAGACCCTGGCCGCCGAGGAAGGCGCCAAGCTCGAGCAACTGGCCGAGGCCGAGGCCGCGCAGGACGAATTGAAGCGCGCCAGCGATGCCTTCACCGAGCGCGTGCAGCAGATTTCCGCCAAGCTGCAGCTGGTGGGCCGCCAGCTCGCCGATCTGGAAGCCAGGGAACGCACCCTGGAAGACGCCCTGCGTCGTCGCCAGCTGCTGCCGGCCGACCTGCCGTTCGGCACGCCGTTCACCGACCCGGTGGACGACTCGCTGGAAAACCTGCTGCCGCTTTTGAACGACTACCAGGACACCTGGCAGGCGCTGCAGCGCGTCGACGGGCAGATCGAGGCGCTCTACGCCCAGGTGCGGCTGAAGGGCGTGGCCAAGTTCGACAGCGAGGAAGACCCGGAGCGGCGCCTGCAGCTGCTGGTCAACGCCTACGCGCACCGCCAGGACGAGGCGCTGACGCTGGCCAAGGCCCGCCGCGCGGCGGTCACCGACATCGCCCGGACGCTGCGCAACATCCGCAACGACTACGACAACCTCGAACACCAGCTGGCGCTGTTCAACCGCGAGATCAACAAGCGTCAGGTCTCCAACCTGGAGAGTTTCCGCATCGTGCTGGCGCCCAACCGCGAGGCGCTCAGGCACATCGATCAGATCATCCACAGCGCCGGGCAGTACGAAGAGGGCGAGACGCTCTCGGTGTTCGACCTGTCGCAGTCGGCCGATCAGGACGCGAAAAACGAGGAAGCCAAGGAGTACCTGGCGCGGCTGGTGGCGGCGAACAACAACCAGCTGGGCCTGAAGGACCTGTTCGAGCTGGCCTTCGAGATCACCAAGGTCGGCGGCCAGCCGGTGATCCACACCGACATCGATGGCGCAGCGTCCAACGGCACCACCATGACCATCAAGGCGCTGACCAACATGTACCTGCTGTTGCACCTGATGGACCGCGAGCAGGCCGGGCGCATCCGCCTGCCCTACTACCTCGACGAGGCGGCGGACATCGACGAGCGCAACCAGCAGGCGCTGATCGAAACGAGCTTGCAGCTCGGCTTCGTGCCGATCCTCGCCTCGGTGAAACCGCAGGTGTCGGCGGAAGTGGCCATCGACCTGGAAGGCGGCAGCGGGCCGAACGGCATCTACATCGACGAAGATGACTGGAAGTTCATCAGACGCCGGGAATCAGCCGCACCAAGCACGCCCACGGATCAGGCGCAGCGAGAGCTGACGCCAGCCTGATCCACACTGCTACCGGGCTGCTGCAGCCCGGTTAGCGCTCACGTCACTCGGCCTTGGGCAACGCAATCCGCGGAGCCCATTGCAGCCACTCCGGCTGTGGCTCCTTGAACAGGGCGAAGGTCTGGCCGGGAACCGCACGGTTGCCCATGGCGGCGCCTTCGGGCGTGGCAAAGGCGATGCCGCCTTCCATCAGGGTCGCGAGCGACTCGGTGCGCACCTCCAGACCTTTGAGCAACCCGAAGTTGACACCGATGCCGCTGGTTTCCCAGAACCGGCTGCCGGTATGCACGAGCGGCACATAGCGCGGATCGATCAACACGGAGATCAGCACACGATCGCTGCTCGGCCCAAGCTCGTAGCCGACCACGCGACCCACCGCGATCTCGCGGTAGGTGACCGGGTTGCCCTGTTTGATCGAGCCAAGCCGCGGCGCACTGAGCGTCAGACGCAAGCCTTCACCCAGCGGCGGCTCGGGCGCCTGAGCCAGTGCCACGAAGCGGCTCTGCCGCTTTGCGCTGGACCGGCCCGGCTCGAGCTCGAGATAGGGCCCGGTGACCAGCGTCTCCAGGTTGGCGGTGCGCATCAGCCCCAGCGCCGGTCTGACCACCCAGAACCGAGTGCCTTCGCGGGCCACGGATGTCTCGGCCTGGAAAATGCTCGCCTCGAGCACCACCTGCTGCAGGTCCTCGGACAAGGCTACCGAGTCGATCTGACCGAGCTGAATTCCCCGATAACGGATCGGCGTACCCGGTCCGAGGCCGTCTCCACGCGAGGTAACAATGGTGATGCGCTCGCCCCGACGCAGTGCCACCTCCCGATCCTTATGCAGGGCGAACCGTTGCAGCCGCTGTCCTTGTGGCGCCCGCGGGTCAGGCGTTTCGAAGGCTATGCCACCCGCCAGAAGCGTTTGCAGCGACTCGCTGCGTACCTCGATGCCTGACAGGCCTCCCGACATCGAGATGCCGCTGGCATTCCAGAAACGACTCGAGCTGTTCACCAGCCCGGCGTAGGCCGGCTCGATGTGCACACCGAACTCGACGCGCTGGCCATCCTCTGCCAACTGGTAGCTCTGCACCGAACCTACTCTGACCTGCCGATAGAGCACCGGGCTACCGACATCGAGCGAGCCTAGGCTATCGCTGGTGAGCACCAGATGCCTGCCAGGCGCGCGCACATCCAGCGGCGGCGCCTTGGTTCGCGCGGTGAACTTGCGAATGGGCTCTCCACCCGCCTCGCCTGGCCGCACGGCGATGTAGTTCCCCTTGAGCAAGGCTTCCAAACCGTTGATGCCAGCGAGCGAGACCGAGGGCTTGACCACCCAGAAATCGGTACCCGCCACCAGCGAGTCTTCCATGAGTGGATCCATGGTGAGCTCGGCGGTCGCACCGGTGAGATCCGGATCGATATTGAGTGTCTGCAGCGTGCCCACCTGCAGCCCCTTGTACATCACCGGCGTGCGCCCAGCCTGCAACCCTTCGAAATCCTCCAGGCGTACGGTGATGCGGATACCGGCCTGAGCGGCGGCAAAGTCATCGAACAAACGAAACGGAATGGACGGATCAGCCGCCGGACTGTCCTTGCGATGGGCCGGCGTGGAAAAGGCGATGCCACCCGAGATCACGCTGGCGAGCGACTCGGTGCGCACCTTCACGCCGGACAGACTGGCGTCCACGGTAATGCCACTGGCATTCCAGAAGCGCGTGTGCCGACGCACCATGTCCGCGTACTCGGGCCGGATGAAGACCTTGAGCTCAATGGTGCGCTGGTCTTCGGCCAGCAGATAGTCCTTTACCTGGCCGACCTGAATCTGCCGGTAGAACACCGGGCTTCCCCGCTTGAGCGACCCCAGTCGCTCTGCCCGGAGGGTCAGATGCAGACCAGGGCTACTGTCAGGCAAGGGCGGTTCCTGAGCGAGCGCGGTGAAGTGACGTGTCGGCTCACCGGATCCCGGGCTGACAGCGATGTACTTGCCAGAAACCAAAGTCTCGAGCCCGGTAATGCCGGCGAGCGAAATGTTCGGCTTGACCAGCCAGAAGCGCGTGTTTTCTCGCAGGTAGTTCGTCGCGCTCTTGTCCATCTCCAGCGTCGCCACCACACCGCGCAGCGGCCCCTCATCGTCCAGGGTCAGCCCCTTCACAACCCCGATCGCCATGCCCTTGTAGACCACCTGGGTCTTGCCGACTTCGATCCCCTCACCACTGTCGAACAGTACCTTGATCGGAATGCCTCGCTCATCGTAGGCCTCCCAGGCAAGCCACAAAGCGATAGCCAGGGCGATCAGGGGCAACACCCAGATCGCTGACCAACTGGAAGAAGGGCGCACTCGCGCGGTAGGAAGATCAGTCATGCTGAGTCGGAAGGTCCGTATTGTCCCAAATTAGGCGGGGATCGAAGGTGAGGGCCGCAAGCATCGTCAATACCACGACCCCGGCGAATGCAAGCGCACCGAATCCTGCCTCAACGCTCGCCAGCGCACCAAAGTTCACGATTGCCACCAGAATGGCGATCACGAAGATATCGAGCATCGACCAGCGGCCAATCCACTCGATAAAGCGAAACATCAGGATGCGCTGCCTTGCGGACAGCGTCTGATGGCGCTGCACGGAAAGCAGCAAAAGGCCGATGCCAATCAGCTTCAAGCTGGGCACGGCGATGCTCGCCACAAACACCACCAGGGCAATCGGATACATGCCGTGCTGCATCAGGGTAATGACACCCGACATGATGGTGTCAGGCTGCCCTTGCCCGAGCGAACGCACGGTCATGATCGGCAGAAGATTCGCCGGGAGGTAGAGCAGGGCCGCCGTCAGCAACAGCGCCCAGGACTTAGCGATGCTATGCGGTCGTCTCGGATGAATATGCGCGCCGCAACGCAGACAAGTATGCCGGACGGTATCCGGCTGCGCGGCGTTGAGCTGATGGCATTCGTGGCAAAGGATCAACCCTCGATCAATCGCGCGCACTACGCTTCTCCACCGAAAGCTCCTCCCATACCTGGTAGGGCGACATGATTACCTCTAGCCAGAGCTGCACGAGCAGCAGCGCGACGAAACACAGCAAGCCGACACCAAGCTGCAGCTGCGCCATGTCCTTGAGCTTGATCATCGCCACGAGAATCCCGAGCAGGTAAACCTCGAGCATCCCCCAGTCGCGCAAATGGTGATAGATACGATAAAGGAACAGGCCTGTCCTTCGGTACAGCCCGGAAAGTATGGAAAGCAGCACCGCCAGTTGACAAAGCAGCTTGAGAAACGGGATCAGCAAGCTGCAGAGGAACACAATCACCGCGACAGCGACCATCCCGCTATCGTAGAGACCGATCACGCCGGACCAGATCGTGTCCTGGGTAGTTCTGCCCAGCAGCGTCAGCTGCATGATCGGCAGGAAATTGGCTGGCACGAACAGCACTAGCGCGGCAATTACCAACGCCAGACTTCGCTGCGGAACACTCCGATGCAGCACTGCCAATTGGTAACCACAGCGCAAGCACTCCACGCTTTCGCCTACGTCTATAGTAGGCCGCTGCATCAGCAGGTCGCACTCGGGACAGGCAATAAGATGATCAAGCGCCTGGGCTTCTTGCGATCGATCTGTCATTCAAGTGAACCACGACATCAAATCGCAGCATTGTAGATCGACGCAAACGCCAGGAGGAAAGATTCGGGCAGGTGGTAGCTAACCGTAGGCGAGCCGCGATATTCGCCAGAAAGGGCAGGCTTACGCGGCAAAAGCCAAAACCCCCGTCCTGCTTTCGCGGGACGGGGGTTTGGTAATAGGTGCTTGACGATGACCTACTCTCACATGGGGAAGCCCCACACTACCATCGGCGATGCATCGTTTCACTACTGAGTTCGGGATGGGATCAGGT
>JAUVZY010000049.1 GCA_030602315.1 Pseudomonadaceae bacterium
CCGACCAGCCGGTGGTCAAGGTGCTGCTGACCCACCATCACCCCGACCATGTGCTGGGCAACCAGGCGTTCAGTGACGTGCCGATCGCCGCCTTGCCGCAGACCACCGCGCTGCTCAAGGCCGAGGGCAATGCCATGGCCGAGAACATGTACCGGCTGGTCGGCGACTGGATGCGCGGCACCGAGGTGGTGCTGCCGAGCGAGGCGCTGGCGCCGGGCGTGCTCACGATCGGCAACCGCGAACTCGAACTGCTGGCGCTGCGCGGGCATACCGGCGCGGACCTGGCGATCTTCGATCGCCGCAACGGGGTGCTCCTGGCCAGCGACCTGATCTTCTACGAGCGGGCGCTGACTACCCCGCACAGCCCCGGGCTGGACATCTGGCTGGCGGATCTCGATACCCTCCAGGCGCTGCCATGGAAGCAGGTGGTGCCCGGCCACGGCCCGGTGGCCGCCGATGCGCGTCCCTTCGAGCAGATGCGCGACTACCTCGGCTGGCTGGATGGGCTGCTGCGCGACTCCGCCGCCCAGGGGCTGGTGATGACCGAGGTGATGAATGCGCCGATTCCTGAGCGCTTCGCCGCCATCAGCCTGACCCGCTTCGAACTGATCCGCAGCGTCAGCCACCTGTATCCGAAGTACGAGGCGGCGCATTACCGCCAGCTGAACGAGGCGAGCGGCATCTGAGCCGGGGGCTCAGGCCGCTCGCGGAAAGCGCAGCTCGAAGGTGGTCACGCCGCGCTGCGACTCGCAGCTGACCCGGCCCTGGTGGGCCTCGACGATCGAACGGGTCAGCGCCAGTCCGAGCCCGGCGTTGCCCGGATCGCCTTCGCGGCGCGCCGGGTCGGCGCGGTAGAAACGGTCGAAGATGCGCTCGAGCTGGTCGGCGGGAATGGTCGGCCCGGGGTTGCTCAGGCGCAGCACGAGCGCGTCGGCCTCCTGGCTGATGGTGACGCGGATGCTGGCGCCATCCGGGGTGTAGCGCAGGGCGTTGGACAGCAGGTTGGAGATCGCCCGGTCGAGCATCAGCTGGTCGCCCATCACCTGGCCGTCGCCTGCTACTTCCAGTTTCACCCCGCGCTCCTCGGCCAGCAGCTGGTAGTAGTCCAACAGCTTGTCGACCAGCCGGCGCAGCCCCACCGGCTGGCGCGCCGGCACGATCAGGCCGTTGTCGGCCTTGGCCAGAAACAGCATGTCGTCGATCATCCGCGCCATGCGCGTCAGATCTTCGAGGTTCGAGTAGAGCGTCTCCTGATAGTCGGCGGGGCTGCGCGGGCGGCTCAGCGTCACTTCGGTATGGGTCATCAGGCTGGCCACCGGGGTGCGCAGCTCGTGGGCGATGTCGGCGGAGAAGTTCGACAGCCGCACGAAGGCCTCGTCGAGCCGTTCGAGCATGGCGTTGAAGGCGGTGACCAGCTGCTGCAGCTCCAGGGGCACCGGCTCCAGCGGCAGGCGCGCCTTGAGCGAGCGCGCCGACACGCTGGTGGCCGCCTCGGTGAGCTGGCGCACCGGGCGCAGGCCGCTGCGCGCCATGGCCCAGCCGAGCGCGGCACTGAGCGCCGCGCAGGCGCCCAGCACGCCCCAGAACCACCAGCGCAGGGTCTCGAAGAACGAGGAGTGGGTGGTCACATCCAGAAGCAGGGTCAGGCGCAGCGGCGTGCCGTCGGCGAGCACAAGCGGCGCGGCGAGGCCGCGATAGCGCCGCCCGCCGTCGTCCCATTCGCGCAGATTTTCCTCTGCCGCGCCCTGCAGCGGCGCTGGTATGGGCTGCGGCGCGGGCACGGCGAACAGCAGCGTGCCCTCCGCCTGCTGGATCAGCGCGGTCAGGTCATGGTGGCCGCTGAGCAACGCCGAGAGTTGCGGGCGCAGCTGCTCGAAGCCTGCGGCATCGCGCTGGGCGACGATGGCCTGGGCGGCGTGGGCCTTCTCGTGCAGGGTCTGGCCGTCGAGGACGCGAAAGTGATGCTCGCTCAGCTGGTGAAAGAGCAGGGCGGCGATCGACAGCACCGCCATGCTCGCCAGCATGAACAGCAGGCTCAGGCGTGCGGTGAGGGACTTCATGCTCGCTCCGGCGCCTCCAGCAGATAGCCCATGCCGCGTACGGTATGAATCAGTTTCACCTCGAAGTCGTCGTCGATCTTGGCCCGCAGGCGGCGCACGGCCACTTCGATGACGTTGGTGTCGCTGTCGAAATTCATGTCCCAGACCTGCGAGGCGATCAGCGACTTGGGCAGGATTTCGCCCTGGCGGCGCAGCAGCAGCTCGAGCAGGGCGAACTCCTTGGCGGTCAGGTCGATGCGCTTGCCACCGCGGGTGGCGCGGCGTTTGAGCAGGTCCACCTCCAGGTCGGCCACCGCCAGCCGGGTCGGCACGCCGCTGGCCTGACCGCGGCGCAGCAGCGTGCGCACCCGCGCCAGCAGTTCGGCGAAGGCGAATGGCTTGACCAGGTAGTCATCGGCGCCCAGTTCCAGGCCGTGCACCCGATCCTCGACCCGGTCCCGCGCGGTAAGAAACAGCACCGGCACCTCGCGCCCGGCCTGGCGCACGCGGCGCAGCACCTCCCAGCCTTCGAGGCCCGGCAGCATCACGTCGAGAATCAAAAGGTCATAGGGCTCGGCCAGCGCCTGCTGCAGCGCGTCGATCCCGTCGGTCACCCGGTCGACGACAAAGCCCGCCTCGGACAGGCCCTGCTGCAGGTAGGCGCCGGTGCGCGGATCGTCTTCGGCCACCAGTAGTTTCATTGCGTGCTCCTGCCGGTTTCAGGTGCCCAGTCTGGCCGCTCGGCCGGGTTGGCTCCAGCGGGCTGACAAAAATGTAATGCAGGCGTCAGCTCGCCATCAGCCTGGTCGCCGGTGTGTGGTTGGCTGGTCTTGTCGCCGAAGCTGACGGTTTTGTAATCATCGGTTCAGGCACCTGACAGCTCGTCGGCTTAAGCTCGCAAGCATCAAGGCATTACACAGGGATCGGACCGCACCATGACCACACGGCGAACCTTCATCACCAGCCTGGCTGCCGGCGGCCTGCTCGCCGGCCTCGGTGCCTGGCGGGCTCCG